>NZ_JAMBNQ010000025.1 GCF_023715155.1 Neobacillus mesonae | reverse complement strand
CCGCTTATTTTTTACTTCCAAGGGGGCTATCCTGTAATCCAGCTTTTTCGCAGAGTCCGCTTATTCCTAAATTGAATAAACCACCGCTTTTCTTGGCATAACAACATAGTTTACGAAAACAGCCTTTATTTATGGTTTGGCGCATGGAATGTATGCCAAATATGTATTGTATGAAGAACATCTTAAACAAAATTACGGGGTCGATACTTGGACGACCAATCCCTTAATATAGGTGTTGAACCAAGGGATAGATGAACGAAAAATCAATAGCTGGCTCTAGCTTGCGTACTAAATGATCTTCAGGAACTATTTGATCAATTGTCAGCATTCAATTCTAAATGTCCGCGTTCATTTGATTGGTTTCTCGTCATCATGGTACGTCACCTCGAAAGTTTTTATCCAATGTTTAAAAAGTTGAAGTTGATTGGAGCGGAGGGTGGCGACTCCTGCGGGAAAAGCGGGAAAGTCGAGACCCTGGACTAAGCGTAGCGAGGGAAGCGGCTCGGCCCCGCCCGCGAAAAGCGTCCACCCGGAGTGGAAATCAACCTACACTATTTACCTATTTCTATTTTAAAAGAAAAAAGACTGTAGACAAACTCGAAATTCTTCCGTTTGTTTACAGTCTGAACAAAAGGCATGCATGCCTTTTGTTTTTTTTATGAAATCATTTTTTCGATAACCAATCGTTTACCCGTATTCATCGTAAATTCAAAGCGGTCATTTACTTTTTCAAAGTAGCAGAAATGGTGCTGAACATTACAAATTTCATCTTGATTATCGAAGACCATAAAATTGACTCCGTCTTTTCGATTTTCGTCAGAAAGAAAGGATAAATGGTTATAACAATAAATACAATCAAAAATGGAAAAATTCAATGAGTTTAAAGTAGTAACAAATTGGAAGAAGGCATCATCGTTGATTCCCTCTAAAAGTCTTTCAAGTGAATATATTAAATGTTTTCTTATCCTTACCACATCATGGTCACGGAGCATTATTACTTCGTTGCCAGAGCGGATCTTTCCTGATTCATATAGAACTCCTTTTTTCCAACGATTCATCCGGAAAATTTCAATTTCCTGCTGAAGAAAATCCTCCAGCATAACAGCCTCTTCCGTTTCTTCATCAAAAAATATCCATTGATCATTAATTTGTTCCACAGTTCCCTCTGTATAGGCCCTGTTTTGAATATCATAAAGATGCATTCGTTGTTGTCGATTCATTCGTTTACCTCCGTGCCAGATGCTTCATTTTTCTTTTTAGACATCTTCCTGGAATTTTATAACCTGATAAAGATGGAATTTTATGAGGGCAGGACGGGGAGGAAAGGCGGTAAATGTCTAATCGCGGGTGTTCATTATATTTGGTTACAATTTATTAAAAATAACTGATTTTGAAAATTCCCCTATTTTACAGTATTCTCCTCCGGTTCATTATGATACTTTGTCATGTTACCAGCCTATAAAAAATGGGCAGGCAATTGGAAATCAACAAAGTTTTGAAAAATAAAATTTGGAATAACTACTTTCATAGATTAAAATGGGGGTAGGGAAGAGGGAGACTCTTCCTTTTTCAAAGTAAAAAAATATCAATTTTTTAGACTTTGAAAATGGTCCAGCGTAAGCAGCCTAGCCAGTTTTCATCCTCGAATAAGCTCCTCGAGTATCTTGCGCAGGAGCGACAGCTTTAAGCAGCTCGTGGTCAAATAACCTTCTTCCCTAAAAAGTCTAAAACTGGATTTTAGAGTAGAAGAACATTGCTGAACAAGGCGCTTGCGCTTTTCTAAGAGGAGGCAAGTTTATGATAAAACGCATTATACCTGTTTTAATTATTTTTTTATTATGTTCATCTGTTCCATCTGCCTTTGCCAAGGTAACAAAAGAAGGCCGTCTGTGGCAAGATGAATCAATTTATTCCATTATGATTGACCGTTTTAATAATGGCGATACACAAAACGATTTAAATGTAAATGCAAAAGATTTGCTTTCCTACAATGGTGGTGATTTCCAAGGAATTATTGATAGGCTGGATTACATACATGATATGGGATTTACAGCTATACGGCTGACTCCTATTTTTGATAATGCAAAGAATGGCTACCATGGATACTGGGTTACAGATTTTTATAAGGTGGACGAGCACTTTGGTTCAATGAAAACTTTCCAAAAGCTGGTTAAGGAAGCACATAAGCGCAAAATGAAGGTGATTGTTGATTTTGTTGCGAATAATGTGGCACAAAATCATCCATGGATAAATGAGGCAGACAAACAGAATTGGTTCCATCCTAAGCAGGAAATTAAGGATTGGAATGATCAGCAGCAAGTGGAGAATGGATGGGTTGACGGCTTGCCGGATTTAAATCAAGAAGATCCGGAAGTAAGCAAATATTTAATTGACGCTGCCAAGTGGTGGATTGAGAAAACCAATATTGATGGATACAGTCTTCCAGAAATCAATCATGTCCCAATGAGTTTTTGGAGGGATTTTTCTACAGCAGTAAAGGATGAAAAAAAGAATTTCTTTTTATTAGGGATACCCTCGAATAGTACCTCTGTAGAAGTGAAAAAATATCAAGCCGCCGGAGTAGACAGTGTTTTTGACTTTAAACGCAGTCAAGATTTACGCAAAGTGTTTGAAACAACGGACCATATACTTCCATCAGATACTATTGATTTTGGGAAAAAACAAAAGTCAGAATGGCTGGCAAATTTTCTGGATAACGAAAATACTGTAAGATTTACCCACGATATGGTGGATAAACGACAATTTCCAGGTTCTCGCTGGAAAACAGCATTAACCTATTTATATACAACACCAGGCATTCCTATTATTTATTACGGTACGGAAATAGCTTTAAATGGTACAGAGACTCCTGATAACCGAAGGCTTATGAATTTTCGTACCGAGAAAGATTTGATAGACTACATTACCAATATTGGAAGATTAAGAAGTGAGCTGCCTTCATTAACTAGAGGTACGTTTGAAATGCTTTATAACAAGGATGGAATGATGGTCTATAAACGTATGTTTAAAGGGGAGACAGCGGTTGTTGCCATTAACAATTCAAGCGAATCTCAAAAAGTAACATTGACTGCTGATCAGCTGGAAAGCGGTAAAGAACTTCGCGGGCTGCTTGCAGGAGATATTGTACGTGATCATAAGGGACAATATATTCTAATTATGGATCGGGATAATTCAGAAATCTATGCTTTAACCGACAAATCAGGAATTAATTTCACTCTTATCGGTTCATTAATAGCTGTTTATATCTTAGTTTTTATCTTTCTATACTTTATCATTAAAAGAAGGAAGAGAAACAAGATTGAGTAAACGAACGCAGCGGAATTTCCGCTGCGTTTTATCCATTTTAACCATTAACAATCGTTCCGCCGTTGACATGGAACATTTGGCCGCTGACGTAAGAAGAATCATCTGATGCCAAGAAAACATAGCTTGGAGCCAGTTCGCAAGGCTCTCCGGCACGTCCCATAGGAGTAGTTGACCCAAACACAGCAACTTGATCAGCTGAAAAGGTGGAGGGAATCAAGGGTGTCCAAATAGGTCCTGGTGCTACTCCATTTACACGGATTCCTTGTCCCGCCAGTAAGGCGGCTAAAGAGCGGGTAAAGGAAACCACTGCACCCTTCGCTGCAGAATAATCAAGTAATTGTTCATTCCCTTTGTACGCTGTAATAGATGCCGTATTAATGATAGAGGCTCCCTTTTTTAAATAAGGAAGAGCCATTTTTGTCATATAAAAATAAGAAAAGATATTTGTGCGGAATGTTTTTTCCAGCTGAGCCGAAGTGATATTTAGCAGACTATTTTGCGGATGCTGTTCCGCCGCATTATTCACTAAAATATCGAGCTTTCCAAATTCCTTAATGGTTTGATTGACGACTTCTTTACAATAAGCCTCATTTCCTGCATCCCCGGCAAAAAGCAGGCACCTTTGTCCTTCGGCTTCAATAAGCTCCTTGGTTTCTTTAGCATCTTGGTGTTCCTCTAAATAAGCTATGGCAATATCCGCACCTTCCTTAGCAAAATAAATGGCTGCAGATTTCCCTATGCCGCTGTCACCTCCAGTAATAATCGCTGTTTTGCCTGCCAATTTTCCAGATGCCTTATACTTGGGGTCAACAGATTTAGGCCTGGGGTTCATTTCACTTTCTATTCCGGGCTGCTGATTTTGGTGCTGCGGCGGAAATATTCTTTTTTGTTGATTTTGATTGCTGCTCATACTTCAACCTCCAATTTTTATATATTAGTTAGTTTTAGAAAAAAGGAGAGAAATATGAAAAAAAGCATAAGGAATGGTCCTTATGCCGGTCATATTAACGATAATTAATAAATTGAACATCAATACTTAAATCTGCTTCACGAACTAATGAAATGATCTTTTGCAGGTCATCACGGCTTTTTCCGATGACACGAATTTGATCATCTTGTACCTGGCTCTTAACTTTTAAACCGCTATTTTTGATGATAGTGTTGATCTTTTTAGCATTTTCTTTATCAATGCCTTGAACAAGTTTGGCCCGCTGGCGTACGGTACCTCCTGAGGCTTTTTCAATTTTACTATAATCGAGATTTTTTATCGGCACACCTCTTTTAATTAATTTTCCAAGCAGTACATCTTTCAGCTGCTCCATTTTGTACTCATCATCCGAGACTAGGACTAATTCTTCCTTATCAAGCGAAACTTCACTTTTACTGCCTTTAAAATCGTATCGAGTACTAATTTCTTTCATTGTTTGCATAATCGCATTTGATACTTCAGAAAAGTCAACTTTGGATACAATATCAAATGAACCATCTTTTGACATGACAGGACCTCCATTCTATCTATTGGCAGGAATTAATTGTTAAGATTTCCTTTCATGCCTACATTATAGTAAAATAAGCACTAGTTTTACAACTGAAAGCAAAAGCTTCAATATGAAAGGTGAATAAAAAATGGCATTAAAAGAACTAGTTGGACAAACCACTATTTTAACAGTCGCTCGTAAAACACCCTTTGGCTACTTTTTAACGGATGGGAATGAGGATGTTTTATTACATATAAATGAAACTGATCGTGAGTTTGAGGAAGGAGAAGAGGTTGAAGTTTTTTTATTTGTCGATTCTGAAGGGCGTCCGGCAGCATCAACCGTTATTCCGGAAATTGCAGTTGGACGGTATGCTTGGGTGAAGGTATCAGATGTAAAGCCTGAAATTGGTGTATTTATGAATATTGGGCTCAAGAAGGATATTTTGTTGGGGAAGGAGGATCTCCCTGCCCATAAATCTGTCTGGCCAAAAGAGGGGGATATGCTTTTCATAACGTTACGAGTGAACCGTAATTATCTCTTATATGCCAAGCTTGCCAATGACCAGGTAATCAAATCCATCTCAATGAAAGCAACTAGAGAAAGCTTTAACAAAAATGTCCAAGGGTATATTTACCGTACTGCAAAAGTTGGCAGCTGGATGTATACTCTTGAAGGTTTAAAAGGATTTATTCATGAATCCCAGCGCAAACAGGAGCCTCGGCTCGGTGAAAAAGTGGAGGGACGAGTTATCGATATTAAGGAAGATGGAACAATTAATGTATCGCTGCTCGCACGAAAACAGGAAGCACTTGATCTTGATGCTGAACATATTTATGAATATTTAATGAGCAGAAACGGGGCAATGCCGTATACGGATAAAAGTATGCCTGAAGATATTCAGGAGCGCTTTGGATTAAGTAAAGCAGCCTTTAAACGGGCACTAGGGAAGCTGATGAAAGAAGGACGGGTATACCAGGAAAACGGCTGGACTTACGAAAAGAAGGAATCATAAACAACTTCATTACATAACCTCTATCAAATTGGCAGACACTAACTTTTGAAAACGCATTTGAAAGGGGTAGTGAGTATGCCGCATACTTCAGATAACGACAAAAAAGCACAGGATAATAATGCATTACGTCATGAAAAAAATATGATGCGTGAAAGAAATCGTCAAGCTGGAAAAAATCAGTACTCTAAAAAGACCGATCATAAATAGGAAAAGCAAAAAGTGCCGGGTCAGCCCTGACAAACATTATATTAAGCCGTTCAAAGGTTATTCTTAACCTTTTGAACTAGAAGGGCTAAGCGCTGGAGCTGAAAAATAAAGGAGTGAGGCAGACACCTCACTCCTTTATTTTGATAGCCGGTTTAAAAAGAAAATAGCAATTGTTCCCGCACCAGTATGGGCTCCAATAGCTGACCCGATGGCGGAAATATAGACTTCCTTTGGATGAAACTCCTCTTCAATCATTGCTTTTACTTCTAAAGCGGTATTTTCACAGTCAGCATGGCTGATACCAACCACCTGCTGGTCGAGGTTGGCGCCGCGTTCCTGCATCAACTCAATCAATCGGCGGAACACTTTTTTCTTCCCGCGGATTTTCTCAATTGGAACAAGTCTGCCGTTCTCTACATTTAAAACAGGCTTAATATTTAAAAGTCCGCCAAGAAAAGCCGATGCCTTGGAGAGTCTGCCGCCCTTAGCCAAATAATCCAAATCTTCTACTGTAAAAAGATGTTCCATATGTTCACTTCTGAATTGTACCATTTCTACAATTTCTTCATGAGAAGCATTGTTGGCTGCAAGTCTTGCTGCCTCCATTACAATGATCCCCTGCCCAAGTGAAGCACATTTAGTGTCAATAATCGTTAAATTAAAATTTGGATATTTTTCCTTCACTTGGTTAAGAATCATAACAGCGGTAGAATATGTTCCAGATAATTCTGAGGAGAAAGCAATATAAACTCCTTCCTCATTATTTTCAGCCATTTTCGTAAAGATTTCTTCAAACAAAAGCGGGGAGGCCTGTGAAGTTTTTGGAACAATTCCGCTGCGAATAGCATTATAAACAGCTTTAGAATCAATACTCTTTACATCTTCATATTCATTACCATCAATGTAAACTTTTAAAGGAATTAATATGACATTGTTTTCTTCATAAAAACCTAAAGGTAAATCGCATGCGCTGTCAGCTAGTATTTTAACCTGCATGAAGCTCACCTGCTTTCAACTAATCATTTTCAAGCTTTAGTTTATCTGTTTCAAATTAAAATTACAATTATCTAATGACTATGAGAAATGTTAAGGGGGAATGCATTTTGTTGCTAGAATTTAAAAAAATGATTATTGTCATAATTGGCGCCTTTTTAACGGCACTGGGAATGAACTTATTTTTAATTCCTGCCAATGTTTATTCGAGCGGGTTTACTGGAGTGGCCCAATTACTCTCTAAAGTGTTAACAGATTATACACCTTTCCATTTATCCATTGGTTATTTGCTGTTTATCTTGAATATTCCTGTAGCCATTCTTGCTTGGAAAAAGGTAGGGAAATCATTTACGATTTACAGTTCTATCAGTGTCGCTCTTTCTTCCCTTTTTTTAGAATTAATACCTGTTAAACAGATGTCGCATGATATTTTATTAAATGCCGTATTTGGCGGCGTCATCATTGCGGTTGGGGTGGGCATTACCTTGAAATGGGGTGCTTCTACTGGCGGACTGGATATTATTGCAATGGTTTTATCCAGAATGAAAGATAAACCAATCGGGTCTTATATGTTTGCCTTAAACAGCATTATCATTCTCACAGCAGGATACCTTTATGGTTGGGAAAAGGCCCTTTATACTCTTGTTTTCCTTTATACTTCTACCAGAGTAATTGATACCATTCATACTCGATATTCTAAACTGACTGCTTTTATCATTACGAAAAAAGCAGATGAAATGAAAAAGGCGATTCACGCAAAACTTGTACGAGGTATTACGATGATTCCCGCTAAGGGTGCTTTTTCAAATGAAACAAGGGAAATGCTGATGATTGTCATTACCCGCTACGAGTTGTTTGATTTAGAGCGAGTCATTAAGGATGTGGACCCTAATGCCTTTACAAATATTGTTCAAACTACTGATGTATATGGATTCTTCCGAAGGGATTAATCTAAAAGGAGGTCTGGGATGCGTATAGTTATATGTTTATCTGTACTTCTATTTTCTTTGGTGAATGTGCATGTCGATGCGAGGGAAAAAATGAATCAAGCGTTGGAGAAAAGTGGAAACCTCCGCCATATTATGGTTTCGGGCACTCAGGGGCATTATTTAGTCAAAGGTGAAGTAAAACGTACGAAAGAAAAATGGTATTACACGGTTGAAGACGGGCATAAAGAATATGTAAAAGAGAAACAAGTTCAAATTAGAAAAAGCCAAGAAAAATGGATTCCATTTCAATTTGAAGTTACGCTTCCAAGGGGAAAGCTGCCGCATAATGCTTCCCTCCTTATATATCTTTATCAAAAAGGGAACGAGGGGAAGAAGAATATATTTCCTTTTGTTCTGGAGAGATTAGAATAAAAGAAAAGCGGGTGCGGCCCATAAGCTGCACCCGCTTTTCTTATGTGATTTGATCAAGCTCTTGTTGCATTTCTTGGAGCTGTCTTTGCTCTGCAAAAGTGGAGTTAGCAAATGCGGAACTTAATGCGTTCTTAGCTTTTGCAACTGCACTTTCACGAGACTCTGGGCCGGCGTCTTTTGCCATCTCCACAAATCTTCTGGCTTCTTGGAATAATTGGTTACCCATGGTTAAAATCCTCCAATTGAGGAGTCTTCTACATTGGACATTTTCCGAGCCTCCGCTTCCGCATAGGTCATTTTATAAGGAATTCTTTCAGCATGCTTATTAACGGAATCCTTTCCCTGCTGGATGAAGCGTCGTGATTTGTTCGATCTACCCATTCGAATCCCTCCAATATGCTAAAAAGCTCTTATTGAAGCAGCATCACTGCCTCATAAAATAGTATGCTCCAAGAAATAGGGATTCATTTGGATGAACAATTGGTGAAATTGTCCATTATTTAAGATTCAGTAAATCCTCAATATAGGCAGCAACCCCATCTTCTTCGTTTGTTAATGTCACGTCATTGGCGATATTTTTAAGGAGATTAATCGCATTGCCCATAGCAATACCGTGTCCTGCATATTCAATCATTTCTAAGTCATTATCCTCATCACCAAAGGCAACAACCCTTTCTGCCGGGATTCCATAATAATCGGCAGCTTTTTTTAATCCAACAGCTTTGTTAAGTCCAGACTTAATAATTTCAATTACATGCCATGGTGCAGCCCAGCTCCGCTGTTCTATTACTTCAGCATGAACTTCAGCCAAATGATTACGGATTTTCTGGAGCTGTTCTTCTTCTGTATGAATCAGCATGCTTGTAGGCGAGTCATGAAGGTAATTCTTTAAGTCTCCGGTCGTTACGTTCGGATTCCCAAAACTAAAAATGTCTAATAATTTTTCGTCATGATAATGGAAATACACATCATCCATTACTTCAGCAATAATATTGTGAAATTGAAAGCTGCGGCATGCATCCACAATATCTTTTGCGACTTTCAAATCAAGCGGTTCATGATAAAACCCAAAGCTTGACAGCTTCGGATGATGCATAAAAGCACCATTAAAATTCACAATGGGTGTATCCAAATCAAGTTCTTTATAATACATTTCACTTGAGCGGTATGGTCTTCCTGTTGCAATCATTACAACATGACCTTGTTCTCTAGCTTTTTGCAGTACATTTTTTGTTTTAGTGGAAATTGTCTTATCATCCTTCAATAATGTCCCATCAAGGTCTAATGCAATTAAGTGTTTTTGTGGCATAGGAAGCTCCCTCGCTTTATCTAAAAATTTTAAAAGCAGCTATTTAGGATTAATTATAAAAACATGATACACTACGATTGTAAAGTGCAGAAAAATTTTTAGTACTATATTAACTATGTTAACAAGTTTACAGCTAAACTGTAAAAAAATTCACACCCTTGATATGGAAAAATCGATATACTATGCTTGAATAGGAAGAATATATCTCTTTTGATATAATGGTGATGACATTAAAAAGGAGTGAGTCAAATATGAATGAAGAATTAAAAGAGAATATAATGGGGGCATTAGAACTTGTCATTGACCCCGAGCTTGGGATAGATATTGTAAATTTAGGTTTAGTGTATAACCTTGAGATGGATGATGAAGGGAAATTAGACGTTACTATGACGTTAACTGCAATGGGGTGCCCGCTTGCCGGGACAATTGTGGACCAAGTCAAACGGTCACTTGCTGATATTCCTGAAATAAAAGATGTAGATGTTAATATTGTCTGGAACCCGCCATGGAATAAAGATATGATGTCACGCTATGCGAAAATTGCTTTAGGTATTCGTTAAGGAGTCTTAATCAAATGAAAAATAAAGTTATTTTAGTCAGTTCCAAGCAACTTGGACGAGGTGATGAAGTACTGGGTGAAAATGTTCTTGAAACATTCTTTACCCTATTAAAACAGCGGGAAGAACTCCCTGCAGCTGTCTTTTGTATGAATAGCGGAGTTTTAACCATGACAGATGAGTCTTTGGTTTCCGTTCATTTAAAAGAGCTGGAGGATAAAGGTGTTCCTATCTTAGCATGTAAAACATGTGCAGACCATTATGGTGTCAGCGAAAAATTAACTGTAGGAAAGATAAGCGGCATGGGAGACTTTATCGATCTTGCAGCAAAATACGAAGTTTTAACGATTTCTTAAAAACAGCAGATTCTGCTGTTTTTTTAGTTTCACAAATTGGACATATATCAAGATGTGTATTGTGAGGAAATTCACTTTTTTATAACATAGACACCTTTATAATACAGGTATCAAGGCTATTAAGGTTCTGATAGCTGTATTAGGAGGCGTTTTGAAGTGGATTTTAGCCGAGATTTTAATAAAGATCCTTTTATTGTAATTTGGGAGCTTACCCGTGCATGTCAACTTAAGTGTCTGCATTGCCGTGCAGATGCACAATATACAAGAGACCCTAGGGAGTTAACGTTTGAAGAGGGAAAGAATCTAATCGATCAAATATATGAAATGAATAATCCGATGCTTGTCTTTACTGGAGGCGATCCGCTCATGCGGCCGGATGTATTCGATATAGCCAAATACGCAGTAGAGAAAGGTGTCAGGGTTTCAATGACTCCAAGTGCAACACCGAACGTTACAATGGAAGCGATGCGAAAGGCGAAGGAAGTTGGACTTTCCCGCTGGGCATTCAGTCTGGATGGACCGACAGCAGAAATTCATGACCATTTCCGCGGGACATCAGGTTCGTTTGACTTAACCATGGAAAAAATTAAATTCTTACACGAACTGGAAATGCCAATTCAGATTAATACAGTTGTTTCGCGATACAATTATGAGCATCTTGATGAAATGGCTAAGTTGGTCGAGGAATTAGATTGTGTTCTTTGGAGTGTCTTTTTCCTTGTTCCGACAGGGAGAGGACAGGTGAAGGATATGATATCACCTGTGGAGCATGAGAAGGTTTTAAGATGGCTTTACGACTTAAGCAAACGTGTTTCATTTGATATAAAAACGACAGAGGCAATGCATTACCGACGCGTTGTTATCCAGCAAAAAATGCGGGAATCAAAAGAAAAGAAAGATGAGATCAACTACTTGTCAGCTTTAACGGAAAAGGGTTTAACTGGTTCAATTGATGGGCTTGGCAGGGCTCCAAAAGGGGTTAATGATGGCAATGGCTTCGTATTTATTTCTCATATTGGAGATGTATATCCTAGCGGTCTGCTGCCAGTTAAGGCGGGAAATGTTCGTGAAACACCGCTTGCTGAAATTTATCGGGAATCACCCATTTTTAAATCGTTAAGAAATCCTGATGGGTTTAAGGGGAAATGTGGTGTTTGTGAATTTCGCTATGTTTGCGGCGGCTCGCGATCTAGAGCATATGCAATGACAGGAGATTACCTTGAAAGCGAACCTTTCTGTGTTTACATTCCAAAGGCTATGCGTGAGAAACAGGAACAGTCATAAAAAGCTATTGGTTAAATAATAAAAGGGCGGAGTGCCAATAATAGGCACCCCGCCTTCCAATACGCGGGGAAGCAGGCAAAAACAGTAAATGACTTTAGCTTTAAGTTTATTCAATACTGCAATATACAGCAGGACAGTTTTCACAGCCAATCTCATTTTTTAAATACTGTAAATCCAATACGGAGATTTTGCCCTTTTTGACGGAAATGATATTTTCCCGTTTTAAATCACTCAAGATTCGGTTTGTACTTTCACGGGAAGTGCCGCAGAAATTGGCCAGCTCTTGATTGGTTAAAGGCAGGTCGATTAGGATTCCATCACTTTTTTGCACACCATAGCTGTTGGTCATACGGATAAGTGTAGAAAAAAGCGCACCTCGTTTTCCGTTGAGAACGAGGTCACGGAATTTCGTCTGAGTTTTTCGGAAATGATCGCTCATCCATTTCATAAATTCAAAGGCGAGCTTACTGTTTTGAAAGATTTGACTTTCAAGTACATTTTTTTTAATGGCAGCCACTTCACCTTCTTCTAGAACCTTAGCACTTAATAAAAATTTGGGGCTGTCTGAAAAAAGGGTGAGCTCTCCGCAAATATCATTTTCTCCGCAAATTCTTAAGGACAGTTCACGTCCATCGGCTGTAATTTTGCTGATTTGAACTTTCCCAGAAATAATCACATATAGTTCTTCAGCGGGCATTCCTTCTTGAAAGAGAAATCTTCCTCGTTCGCTTTTAAACGTCCGGTCTGCAAATTTTAATAATTCTTTTATTTCAATTGATTGTGTTGGTTTAATAGCAGTTGTCAATTTTCGTCACCTCTAATAGATATCGTTCTTGAAGGCATTTGTTCGTTAATTATATTTTATCGTAATCATTGTTCAATGGATTACGTAAACAATGACAATATAGTGAAAACTTATTTGGTAAATAAAGGTGGAATTATTTGGAATACTATTTATAACGTGAAAATAATGTTAAAGTTACAGTCTTTTTTCTTAAACATTTGATACAATAGGTTAAAACATGCTTCTATATTTATCGGAGTTGATAATTAATGGAAAAACACATTATTAAAGATAAATTAAATAGACCATTAAGGGACTTGCGGATTTCAGTAATTGATCGCTGTAATTTTCGCTGCCAATATTGTATGCCTGCAGATAAATTCGGATCTGATTTTGAATTTTTACCCCGAAGCGCCTTATTAACTTACGAAGAAATAGAGAGAGTGGCAAAAATATTTGTCAAATTAGGGGTGGAAAAAATCCGCTTAACGGGCGGTGAACCTTTGTTAAGAAGGGATTTACCTTTACTTGTTGAAAAGCTTTCAAACATAGATGGGTTGAGTGACCTTGCATTAACAACAAACGGGGTGCTTCTGCCCAAATTTGCACAAAGTTTGAAAGATGCTGGGTTAAAACGGGTCAATATCAGCCTTGATAGCTTGGATGATGAGCTGTTTGGCAAGATTAACGGCCGCGGTGTGAGCACTGGCCCTGTCCTAAACGGGATTGAGGCAGCAAAACAAGCAGGTTTTGGCGTCAAAATTAATATGGTTGTAAAAAAAGGGTTGAATGATACAGAAATTATTCCAATGGCTGAATATTGTAAAGATAACGGCTTAGAGCTGCGTTACATTGAATATATGGATGTTGGTTCAACCAATGGCTGGAAAATGGATGATGTTGTAACGAAAAAACAAATCTACGAAATGTTAAAAGAACATTTTGAACTTGAACCAGTGGATCCGGCCTATTATGGGGAGGTAGCAAAATTATACCGGTACAAAGATAAGGAAGTGAATGTAGGATTCATTACGTCTGTGTCGGAATCATTTTGTTCGAGCTGTACGCGTGCAAGACTTTCGGCTAATGGACAAATTTTTACTTGTTTATTTAATGGAAATGGTCATGATCTTAGGAATTTTATGCGAAATGGTGCATCGGATGAGCAGTTGGCTGATCGGATAACAGCCATTTGGAATGGCCGCCATGATCGATATTCAGATGAACGGACCGAAGAGACAAGCAAGAATCGTAAAAAAATTGAAATGTCATATATTGGCGGTTAATTTGAAAAGCGGAAGCACGTTCGGAACAAGCACAGCTTGTTCCGAAGGGGTTGCTATTCTTTCCAGCTTTCCCTAATGGTATGCTCAAAAAGTGCAAATAACATTCTTCCCTGAAATCCGCTTTTTGACTTTTAGAGACGAAGGTTATTTGTCCTTTTAGCTGCTTAAGGCAATTGCTTTTTACAGGTTTGAGGATGGTACTTGCTGGATGCTACTTGAAAAAACTATGCCTATTCTTCGTGTGAAGCTAATATTGACAATTTTCAAAGTCAAAAATTATAAATTATATCATAAAAAATGAGCCTGACCCAAAAGGTCGTTCAAAACGACTTTTCGAGTTCAGCCCTTTTCTTTAAAATAATTCATTGGATATTATTGGATAAAATTAGTGAAGAGGAGAGAATTTCTCCCTGTTTATTTCTCCGTTTTTTGTTGTTTTTCATTGGATGTTGCCCATTTTTTCAAATTGTGTGCAACACAAATAAGACCCCGTTACGCGATTGTCCGGTAGTGGTATAATTCATATACATAAGAAAATTTTCCTTTCAGGTGTTATGGTGTGTGGTAACTTCATTATACAAAATGGAATAATTTCCCTACTTTTTTGCACAAACATTACTATTTCCTCTCTGTTGATTGGGGGGAATGCGTGCAGATAACGCATTTCCTTCGTGTGGGAGGATTCAAAGATGTCAATTCAGTGTCCTGCGGGAGTACGGGGCAGGGGAGACCCTACAGGAGCGTATGCGACAAGGAGGCTCGCCGGCACGCCCGTGGAAAGCGAAGCGCCTGGAACGGAAAATCAACAGACTAGATTCAGAACAGTAAAAATAAAAGGAGGGTTGCCCCTAAAATTTTGATTTTTGGGACACCCTCACTTTTTTAAATATATCTTGGAAATAGTATATTATTTTCTAGATGGACGTGCATGAAAGTGAGACCTTCCAATGCTTCCAGACGGGCATATACTAACCGGTAAGTTCCACACGCATCAAATGGCAAGGCATAGTCCGATGTAATGGAGCGGATTTGCCTTAGAATTTCACCGCAATGGTCATGTTCTTTTTCTAGTTCTGTAATTAAGTTAATTGCTTCCTCGCGATTTTCAACTGTGCCATCTTCAAGCCCTTTAATTAACGGAAACACGATTGCTTCTTCTTTTTCCATATGTTCAAGTAATTCTTGTTTAAATTCCCGGAATAGTTCATTGACCTGCAATAATTCCGGATGATTGTCACCATGTACACGGCTGACTTTTGTGACATAAGGGCTGAGATTCTTTAATTCTTCCTCTGATACCCGGTGATAATTTTGAATCACATGGTCGATGATTGTGTTAGAATCAGAATCTGTCCAAACTTCAATATCTTTTTCGGCATTTTCGTATTTATTAAATACCTCTTTTAATTCATTTAACAGATCATCTATATTAAGTCTATGCTCGGAAACAGCCTTTGATAAAGGAATATTGCCTCCACAGCAGAAATCAATCCGGTTCTTTTTAAATACATCACTTGTTTTGGGTAATTCATTGACAATATCTTTAACTAAAGAGTCAGCTGTAATTGGGAAAGTCATTGATAAATCCTCCTTTTATACTATAATGCTAGTGCTTTCTTTACACTAAGGATAATCCATTCGGAAAAGAAATTAGGTGACCTGTATCACACATCTGATATGATTTTTTATTTTTTATAAAACTTCAAAGGTTGATATTTGATATAACATATAGTTTTTTGTAGGCTTATAATGAAAGAAGCAAAGATACAAGTATCGTTAACTGTTTTTAGATGGGAGCCGATAAAATGTTTGAAAGAAGACAGCCAATTCCTGTAGCTGATGCAGTAAAAAAAATTATGGATTGTCAATTACAAGGTACAGTCGAACATGTATTAATTGAAGAAAGCTTTGGCCGCTATTTGTCTGAGGATATAATTGCCACTAATGATGTTCCGCATTTTGATCGAGCACCTTATGACGGATTTGCCATTAGATCGCTAGATTCAAGCGAGGCATCAATGGAACATCCTGTTGAATTTGAGGTGATAGACCATATTGGTGCAGGATTCGTTTCTGAGAAAACAGTGGGCCCGAATCAAGCCGTAAGAATCATGACAGGTGCTATGATGCCAAAGGGTGCAGATGCAGTTGTCATGTTTGAAGTTACCCATACATATGAAAAGAATGGAACACCATTTATGTCCATTAAGCGCCGTTTCAAAAAGGGTGAAAATGTCTCTTTTCGCGGTGAAGACACGAAGGAAGGGGAAGTACTCGTAAAAAAAGGAACTAGGATTAATCCTGGAGTAATGGCAATTTTGGCTGCATTTGGATATAAACATGTTCCTGTCGCAAAAAAACCTGTTGTTGGCTTATATGCAACAGGAACTGAATTATTAAAAGTAGATGAACCCATCGTCCCAGGGAAGATTCGTAATAGTAATTCCCATATGATTGCAGGCCAAATCGAAAGAGCAGGAGGTTCAGTGGAATTTTTAGGAAACCTTCCTGATGAATTTGATACGTGTTTTTCAGCTATTCAAAATGCATTGGGTCAAGTCGACATTCTGATAACAACCGGGGGAGTGTCAGTTGGAGACTTTGATTTTCTTCCAGCCATTTATGAAAAATTAGAAGCTGAGGTACTTTTTAATAAAATTGCTATGCGCCCTGGAAGTGTGACGACAGTTGCCCATCATAATGGAAAACTGTTGTTTGGCCTTTCTGGAAACCCATCAGCCAGTTATGTAGGCTTCGAGTTATTTGCAAGACCGATTATTCGAACCATGCTCTTTTGTCCTAACCCGCATTTACGTAAAGAAAAGGCTGTACTTGAATCTGACTTTCCAAAGGCAAATCCGTTTACACGATTTGTTCGAACATCCCTTTATTTTGAAAAAGGGGGACTTAAAGTAACTCCGAGCGGTTTGGACAAGTCCAATATTATTACAAGTCTTTCTGGTGCCAATTCATTAACCGTCCTTTCAGGGGGAACGAGAGGGTTTACAGCTGGTTCTGAGGTGGATGTTTTATTGCTTGAAGACCAGACTGGCAGTGAATGGCCTTGGTAAAACCGTTCGTATTCCAAGTAACGGGGTTTCAAAATAGCGGGAAAACGACATTGATCAATAAGCTGATTCAAGAACTTACGGAAACCGGGAAAAAAATTACGGTCATTAAACATCATGGTCATGGAGGGAAACCTGATATTTCCAATACTAAGGATTCAGCAAAATATATAAATTCCGGGGCAGCTGCTGCGATTGTAGAAGGAGATGGACGATTAATCCTTCAAGCAGAAGGTGGTCATTATAGTTTAGAAGAACAAGTAAGACTATTACAATTTTTTCAACCCGATATTATTTTGATTGAAGGATATAAATTCATGCCATATCCCAAGATTGTCATGATTAAGGAAACAGCTGATATTGAATTGTTGAGAACGTTAGAAAATGTGAAAGCGGTTGTCTATTGGCAGGAAGAAATGAAAGAAAACATTCTATCCGAACTGAATGTTCCCTGCTTTTGCATTTATAATGAAAGTACAAGCAGCTATATCTCGCGGATGTGCACTGAAAAACTTTAATAGTCCTTTCATTGTAAACTAAGCTGCAGTATGTATTAGAATAGAATTCCTCTAACCCAAAGCGGGGATTATGCTTTTGTTCAAATAAATGAGGGATAAGATAAAATAAAAAAGAAATGCAGCCATTTATACGTGTTTGGTCACAAAAGTAATGGCTGGCATTTCTTTTTTATTTAATCAACTTTACATATTTCAACAGGGCAATCTTCACAATCAATTTCCTGTTTTAAAAAATTCAAATCATGTATCGTGATCATACCTTTTGAGATGGAAATGACGCCGTTTTTCCTTAATTCACTAAGAAGCCGGTTAACTACTTCACGCGAGGTACCGCAGAAATTGGCTAATTCCTGGTTCGTTAAGGGAACATTAATGATGATACCTGTATCTGCTTCCGTCCCATAACTATTGCTAAAACGAATCAAAGTAGAGTATAATGCCCCTTTTTTTCCATGCAGAACAAGGTCGCGAAACTTTGTTTGTGTTTTTCTGTATTGCAGGTTCATCCAGCTAATAAATTCCAAGGCAAGGGGAAGATTTTGTGATAATTGATCCTCAAGATCACGCTTAAAAATAACCGCTACTTCCCCGCTCTCTGAAACCCGTGCACTTAATAAATACTTTGAGGAGGGGGAAAATAAATTTAATTCACCAACAAAATCACCGCTGTTACACATTCTTAAAGTAAGCTCCCGGCCATCTGGGATGATTTTGCTAAGTTGAAGGATACCGTTTTGAATAATATATAATTCGTCTGCCACAGCCCCTTCACGGAATAAAAAGGTTCCTTTTTCAATCTTTTTTACATGATGAACCGTCTCAAATAGACGTGACAATTTGACCGGAATTTCTTTCATCATTTGCATCCAACCACCTTTATAAGGTACGTATCTAATTGAAAAAGCCATAAGAATAGATTTGGATTTTTTCAAGATATTACTGTAATTATATTGTTAATAAATAATCATTATCAATAATCCTGAAATAAGTTCATACAATCGTCAAAAAGACGACAGGGTAATAAAAATGTTAAACAAAAAAAGAAAGAAATTCCTTTAATGGACTTGTATGAAAAGGAAATACTACTAGTGTAAAAAGTAAGGAGGGATAGTATGGGACAAAATCGTCAATTTAAGCCAGGAAATAAAGCGCCTAATAATGGTGTGTATATTGAAGTTGGAGATACTGGAGACAACGTTGTCAATCCAAAGAAAGTAAAGCTTAAGGCTGGAGATCCTTTTCCAGAAAACTCAAATGATGAGCGTATATGGACCTATCAAAGGAAACCATGATGTGCCAAAAGATAAAGTCATCCTAAAATGGATGGCTTTATCTAATTACCAGCATTTATATGTGTTCAACTTTTTAATTTGTCCAGTACCGCAAGAAAGGCTTCAACTGCATTAGCTTCGTAAGAACGTACAGACAGTTATCATCTTTAAATCACCTTCGGCTCTTAATTTCAAAAAGCGATTTCCATGCAAAAGAACATGGTCTCATCCGGGCAGACCACAAAGGGAAGCTGATAAGTAAAATCATCGCAGGAAAAGGCTGTGCTTGTTCCAAAGGCACTTACGCTTTTCTAATTTACAATTGGCGGATGATTTTCTATAATAAAGATAAAGGTCAAGAAAGGTCAAAGGGAGTGAGTCATATGGATTTAAACCGAATGACGGAGCGATTACAAACAGGTATTATGAACGCTCAATCGCTTGCAATTAAAAAAAACCATCAGGAGATTGATGAGGCCCATTTATTTTTGTCCCTAATGGATCAAGATGATAGTTTGATTACTTCTATTTTAGAAAGGACAGGCCTGCCATCTAGGCAGGTTAAAGAACGTTTACTGGATTCCCTTTCCAAAAAGCCGGAAGTTAGCGGAAGCGGAGCACGGCAGGGAACACTTTATATAACAAATAAATTGCAAAAGCTTTTTATAAGTGCCGAAGAATTTGCTGGTAAATTTTCTGATGAGTATATTTCTGTTGAACATATTCTTTTAGCAGCGGTTTTTTCAAATGATTCAGAGATGAAAAGTATGATCCAATCATTTGGTTTTTCAGCTGATGATATATTAAAAACGATTAAAGAAATAAGGGGGAACCAACGAGTGACTTCACAAAATCCGGAGGATGGGTATGATGCACTAAAAAAATATGGAAGGGATCTTGTGGCGGAAGTAAGAGCCGGAAAGATTGATCCAGTAATTGGAAGAGATGTTGAAATTCGTAATGTCATTCGCATATTATCTCGAAAAACTAAAAATAATCCAATCCTAATCGGGGAACCTGGTGTTGGAAAAACAGCAATTGTCGAGGGCCTTGCAGGACGGATTGTTCGAAAAGATGTCCCGGAAGGATTAAAGGATAAAACTATTTTTGCGTTAGACATGAGTTCATTAATAGCCGGCGCAAAATTTAGAGGGGAATTTGAGGAAAGATTAAAAGCAGTACTCAATGAAATAAAAAAAAGTGAAGGGCGGATTTTGCTCTTTATTGATGAAATCCACACCATAGTCGGAGCCGGCAGGACAGATGGGGCAATGGATGCAGGAAATATGCTGAAACCGATGCTGGCCCGGGGGGAACTGCATTGTATTGGGGCAACCACTTTAGACGAACACCGGAAATATATTGAAAAGGATCCTGCTTTAGAGCGCAGATTCCAGCAGGTTTTAGTTCAGGAGCCTACTGTGGAAGATACAATTTCTATTTTGAGGGGATTAAAAGAACGTTTTGAGGTGCATCATGGTGTGAAAATCCATGACCAGGCAATCGTTGCAGCCGCAACTTTATCCGATCGCTATATAACGGAACGATTTTTGCCAGACAAAGCTATTGATCTTGTTGATGAAGCATGTGCCATGATCCGAACAGAAATAGATTCCATGCCGGTAGAACTTGATGAGGTAACGCGACGGGTCATGCAATTAGAAATTGAAGAAGCAGCATTGAAAAAAGAACAAGATGAAGTCAGCAAACAAAGGCTTGAATCGTTGCAAAAAGAATTAGCCAATTTAAAAGATCAGGCCAATTCAATGAAGGGAAAATGGCTGGAGGAAAAACAAAATATTACTAAATTACAAGAAAAACGAGAGCTAATTGAAAAGCTTCGCAGGGAACTTGAACAAGCTGAAGATAAGTATGATTTAAACCGGGCAGCTGAGCTTCGTCATGGTCTGATCCCAATGGCAGAGAAGGAATTAAAAGAGCTTGAAGAAGATGCAGAAAAAGATGATAAGTTCCTTAGGGAAGAGGTAACGAGTGAAGAGATTTCCAATATCGTATCAAGATGGACAGGTATTCCTCTCGCAAAGTTAGTAGAAGGGGAAAGGGAAAAACTGCTCAGATTGGAATCTATCCTTCATGAACGTGTTATTGGGCAGGAAGAAGCTGTTAATTTGACCGCGGATGCTGTACTGCGGGCTCGTGCTGGAATCAAAGATCCAAATCGTCCAATCGGATCATTCTTATTTTTAGGACCGACAGGAGTAGGGAAAACGGAATTAGCCAAAGCTTTAGCAGAATCTTTATTTGACAGTGAAGAACATATTGTAAGAATTGACATGTCCGAATATATGGAAAAACATGCTGTATCACGTTTAATTGGGGCACCTCCTGGATATGTAGGGTATGAGGAAGGCGGACAATTAACGGAGGCAGTAAGGAGAAGACCTTATTCTGTCATTTTAATGGACGAAATTGAAAAAGCACATCCAGAAGTGTTCAATATCCTGCTCCAAGCTCTCGATGATGGACGAATTACTGATTCACAGGGCAGGGTTGTCGATTTTAAAAATACTGTCATTATTATGACATCCAATATAGGGTCGCAATTTTTACTAGAACGTACTGAAAATGAAGTTGATATCTCTTCGGCAGCAAGAGAGAAGGTTATGAGCCAATTAAGGGCACATTTCAGACCTGAATTTTTAAATCGGATAGATGAAACCATTCTCTTTAAACCATTGTCCTTAGCAGAGATTAAAAAGATTGTTGTTAAGATGTTAAAAGAACTGGAAAAGCGGTTAAAAGAACAGCAAATTCAGATTTCCATTGCAGAAGATGCAAAGGAATTTATAGCTGTAAATGGATTCGATCCAAATTATGGTGCAAGACCGTTGAAACGGTATATTCAGAGGAATATTGAAACAAAACTGGCCCGTGAAATCATTGCAGGAAAGGTATTTGATGGGTCAACAGTAGAAATTACAACCGATAATGGCGAATTAACTTTAAAAATCAGCAGATAAAGTGAAACTTCAATCAGCGGGGGTGTTTTATCCCCGCTGATTGTTAGTCCCGTTCTACTATCTCTAATATCAAGGCTGATGCCTGGATAAAGAGATAGTACGAACCCGATTGGTGCAACTAAGCCGCCAAAAAGCACGGCCTCAAGTCTCGCTTTATCTCACCAATTTGGCGCATGCGGCAGTTGAATCCCATATACAATTATACTTTCTGTTTGCATTAAGCCTTGAAGCGGCGGTCTTACTGCCCGTTCATGCGGGATAAACAAATAAAAAAGGTCCTCCAGAAAGATGCTTCAAGGAGGACCTTTTTTACCTTAATGTTTTTCCACAGGCTGATTCGGAATCGTAGATGCTGCAATCAAAAGTAAAATAGATACAACTAGAGAAATAACAGCAGCTGATGCAAAATCAAATGCTGCACCTGACATCGAACTTACTACATATGCAAGCATTTCCACTAAAAGAAACGACCAGAAAAAGGTCCAAAAAAATCGCACTATTTTTTCACCTGCCTAATATTATCAGCTTATATATTACCATAACCAATCAAAATAATAAATAATGTTTTTAATATTGATGAAACACCACGTTAATAGGCAATCTCCCTTTCATCTTTTGTGAACTAGCATACAATAGCTTGAGGAAATATGTAAAAGGAGATTTACCGATGGAAAGTCGCAAGTTTATGATGGATACCCAATGGAACATTATTTATTACCCGGCAAGACCTAATGGATTTGGGGTTTTGATCATTGGTGACGAAAGACATTTTGTGGATGAAGATAAATGCTTTTGGACGCAGAATGAAGGAAAACAAGCAATAGTAAATGATTTAAGAGATAAAGGGTACACCATTTTTTCCTCTAATCTTTATGGACGGAATTGGGGGAGTGAAAAAGCAGTAGAGCTTGCACATCGGGTTTATGAGAAAGTAATCCGAAGTGAAATTTTGAATACTAAAATTCATGTTATTGCGGAAGGAATGGGTGCTCTTGTTGCAGTTAAACTTTTAGAAAAAATGGCTGGATCGATTCGGTCGCTGATTTTGTTAAATCCGATTTTATCATTAAAGCATCATATAGAGCATGAAAAGGAACATAAATTTTTTTATAAAAAGTTAATGAGGGAATTAACAACAGCATATGAAACAGAACAATCTGTACTTGAACAGGAAATTTTCAGTATGGAGGATCAAATCGATCTTGATGCTGCAGTGCCTGTTAAGATTATTCACGTCTTATCGGGAGGCAGGGCATATAACCAATCAAAACAATACAAAAAGATATTCAACTCTAAAGACATTAATCCAACCTTTATCCTCCCAGAAAAAAAACTACAGATAGGAAAAATCTGCATTAAATTTTTCAATGCTAATGAATCAGAACTCTAACACCAGCCTCCTCAAAGAAATAATTCCTTAATGTAACGCATACGATACATTAAGGTTAGTTTGAGGAGGTAATTGTATGGACAAGGCTGCTATTTTAGGAATATACAACTTTGTCAGCTTTCAAGTATGTCAAACCCTTTTGAATAAGGGGATTGAAGTAAATGGTATTCATATCGATACAAAGACAGAGCAATTCCTTGATGAGAAAAGATTAGAAATAGGGAGAAATGCAAATTTTACAGAGAATTCTTTTTCTGAATGGAAAGATAGTAAACAAAAGGAATCAAATAAGGAGAAAATGATCCTTTCAATATATGATCTTTTTATGCTTGGAGAGGAATCAATCTTACATGATGAAAGGGTTTTGAATCCAGTCCTTCAATATTTGGACCAGTATAAAGATGAAGCCAATATTATTATTATTGCACCAATTCAAGCTTTGGCTGAATCAATACCATCCATTGACCGATTTTTAGAAAAAACGCGGGGAGGAGAAGATACAATACAATTTATTTATCTCCCAGCGATATTTGGACCATGGCAGCCACAGGTATTTATGTTTCAGCAGGCTATTGTTTCATCTATTCAAAAAGGAGAAGTGTCATTGTCAGATAGAGAATGGACAGAAGACGCTCTCTTTGCTGAAGATGCAGCAGAAACAATTGTAGAGATCATAGATGAGGGGAAACCTGGCCGCTATTTATTGGAAAGCGGCAGGAAAGGGTATTGGCAGCAATGTGCAGCCTATTTGGATGAAGGACTATTAAAAGGGATGAACCGGGAATCAATTCAAATTAACAGCCCTGTTACAAGGGTTCATGTGAAAAATATTACCCCGATAGCCAAGGCTTTTTCAATTCAAAAGGAATATGTGAAATTGCATTGTATCACTAAAAGATAATTATTTAGTATACTATCTTTATTCTCTATAGCTAAAAACCTGCCCTTTGAAAATAATCTTTTCATTTCAGGAAACAGAGGTTAGAATTAATATAAAAAATGTTTCTTCTGATAAGTAAGGATAAGAACTGATAAGTAAGGATAAGAATAGGAAATTAAGTTACAGAAAAGGCAGCCGTACGAAGGAGATGCATTTAGATGCTAAGTCGTTTCGGAATAATTCTTTTATGCCTTTTATTGCTTGGAGGGTGCAGTGGACCGAAAGCTAAAGGAAAGCTCAAGAATGTTGGTTTGTTAGTCCCGGAAACAATCAATGACCAAGTATGGGGAACAAAAGGATTTAAAGGAATGTTAAAAATTCAAGCAAATTTTGGTGTGGATGTTTTTTATAAGGAAGGAATAAATTCTCAACCTGCTGTTGACCGGGCTGTAAAGGAATATTCCCAAAAAGGGATAAATTTAATATTTGGCCATGGCTCAGAGTACTGTGAATATTTTAATAATATTTCCAAAAACTATCCAGAGATTCAATTTGTTTGTTTTAATGGGGACGCCAAAAATTCGAACACAACCAGCCTTAGTTTCAAGGCCTATGCAATGGGGTATTTTGGAGGCATGGCTGCGGCACATATGTCCAAGTTAAATCATGTAGGGGTACTGGCGGCTTATGAGTGGCAGCCGGAAATAGAGGGCTTTTACCAAGGTGCTATGGCAGAAAAGAAAGATATAAAAGTCAGCATTGACTATGTTGGGAATTGGGATGACAATCAAAAAGCCGTTCAATTAGCTGACAAGATGATGGATAAAGGGGTTGATGTCATTTACCCGGCTGGTGACGGATATAATGTTCCAGTCATCGAAAGGGTCAAAGAACGTGGATTGTATGTCATAGGATATGTTTCAGAACAGTCTGATTTAGGAGAAAATACTGTTTTAACAAGCACCATTCAGCAGGTTGACAAACTTTATGAAAAAGTAGCTGAACAATTCAATGAAGACAATCTTAAATCAGGCAATCTTTTTTTTGATTTTCAAGATGATGTAATCTCTCTTGGAAAATATAGTCCTCTCGTTGATGCACAATTTATTCAAAAGATGGATCGTAATATTGAAACATATAAGGTTACAGGAAAATTACCGAAATAAAAAGGAGATACATAGATGAGTCAAGATAAATCTTTACAATTTATGCAAATTGCGATGAAACACTTACCAGAAGCAAAAGAACAGCTGGACAAGTCTGGTGTTGAATTATCGATGGAGTTAATAGAACCGTTTATGGGTTTATTTATGAAAGTTATGCAAGAGGCTTATGAGCTTGGTCTAGAAGATGCCCGTACCGAAGTGGAAAATTAAAAAAAATGTGCTGCCAATGGAATGTGGCAGCTTATTTCTTTTTTATATATTGTTCAATAACAGGGTAAACCTTTTGAAATAAGGGCTTTAATCCCCGGAAGGATTCAATTAATGTATCAATATGACCGAACATGGCGTCTAAATCAATATTAGAGTAAAAACCATATGGGTGATATAATGGCTGGTCTGCGGGAAGTTGTCTTTTATGTTCTTCCGCTCTTCTATTACCAAACATAAGAGCGGTAAAGGGGTCTTCGATTTCCTTTGGGGTATATTGCTCCGGTTGAAATGATTCCCGCTGCCCCCGGGATTCTATGTTTTTGCTCTCTGTTTCTTCTGCATTGGCATATTGAGCGGGGGTGATTTCATCAAGTTCGTTCAATTCCAGATAATCCATTTCTTCTGCTCCTTTCGTATAGTCTCTTATTATTTAAAATATGATAAAGAAATAAAACGGAATGTACATTAGCGGAGAGGGAGGGCAAGAAAAAGTTGCGGAATCAATAATTCTTTTGTAAAATTAGTACCAAGTCATAATAATTGATATAATAGTCTAGGGGAATAGATGTTTTTTTAAAATTGAAGGAGATGGAAAATATGAGAGCAGGTATTATTGGACTTGGCAGATATTTACCTGAAAAAGTGTTAACAAATCATGATTTAGAGAAAATGATGGATACATCTGATGAATGGATTCGAACTAGAACTGGGATTGAAGAACGGCGAATTGCCGCAGATGATATAGATACATCGGATATGGCTTTTTCGGCTGCCCAAATGGCGCTTAAGAATGCGGCCGTTTTACCTGAAGATCTTGATTTAATTTTAGTGGCGACAGTAACACCTGATTCACCATTTCCATCGGTTGCTTGCAGAATTCAGGAAAGACTGGGTGCAAAGAAGGCAGCCGCAATGGATGTGAGTGCTGCGTGTGCTGGTTTTATGTATGGAGTTGTTACTGGAAAACAATTTATTGAATCAGGTGTTTATAAAAATGTTCTTGTCGTAGGGGTCGAAAAGCTTTCTAAAATTACGGACTGGACTGACCGCAATACTGCTGTATTATTCGGAGACGGTGCTGGTGCAGCTGTTTTAGGACCAGTATCAGGTGACCGCGGTATTCTCTCATTTGAAATTGGGGCTGATGGTACAGGCGGTAAGCACCTATATCAAGATGAGTACATTATCATGAATGGCCGTGAAGTATTTAAGTTTGCTGTAAGACAAATGGGTGAAAGCTGTATTAATGTACTTGAGAAGGCAGGATTGAAAAAGGAGGACGTTGATTTCCTAATTCCACATCAGGCCAATATCCGAATCATGGAGGCTTCACGTCAAAGACTCGAACTCCCTGAAGAAAAAATGTCAAAAACGATTCACAAGTATGGAAATACATCAGCCGCATCGATTCCGATTTCACTTTTTGAAGAAGTAGAAGCAGGAAAAATAAAGGATGATGATCTAATTGTAATGGTCGGCTTTGGCGGCGGCTTAACCTGGGGTGCGATTGCCATTCGCTGGGGGAAATAGATACAAAAAGTACTGATATAGATAAATAAAAAAGGTAAATAGGAAAAGATGTAGAAAAGGAGAATGTACAAATGGAAAAACGAAGAGTTGTCGTAACAGGCGTTGGAGCGGTCACACCACTTGGTAACGATGTTGAAACAACTTGGAAAGGGATTTTGGCCGGAAAATCTGGTATTGGACCTTTAACAAGAGTCAACGCTGATGAATATCCTGCCAAAGTCGCTGGTGAGGCGAAAGATTTTGATCCAGAAGCATTCATTGATAGAAAAGATGCAAGGAAAATGGATCGTTTCACACAGTTCGCTGTTGCCAGTGCTCTTATGGCAGTAAAGGATGCAGACCTTACCATTAACGAAGAAAATTCCCACCGTGTTGGTGTTTGGATTGGATCAGGTATCGGAGGGATGGAAACTTTCGAAAATCAATTTGAAACTTTCCTAGCAAAAGGATATAGACGGGTCAGCCCGTTCTTTGTTCCAATGCTGATTCCTGATATGGCCACCGGTCAGGTTTCGATTACTCTTGGAGCAAGGGGTTTCAATTCATGTACGGTTACAGCTTGTGCAACAGGAACAAATTCTATTGGTGATGCTTTTAAAGTCATTCAGCGCGGTGATGCTGATGTGATGGTTTCAGGAGGCGCAGAGGCGCCGATTACGAGGATGTCTGTCGCAGGTTTCTGTGCAAATAAAGCACTTTCCACGAACCCAGACCCAAAAACAGCCAGCAGGCCGTTTGATAAAAACCGTGATGGCTTTGTAATTGGTGAAGGTGCCGGGATTGTCATCCTGGAGGAATTAGAACATGCACTGGCTCGCGGTGCTAAAATTTATGCAGAAATAGTGGGATATGGAGCAACTGGAGATGCTTATCATATTACTGCTCCAGCTCCCGGCGGTGAAGGCGGAGCCAGGGCGATGAAGATGGCCATTGACGATGCAGGTTTAAAACCAGAGGATATTGATTATATTAATGCTCATGGTACAAGTACAGATTATAATGATAAATTTGAAACACTTGCCATAAAAGAGGTTTTCGGGGAAAATGCTTATAATACACCAATGAGTTCCACTAAATCGATGACAGGTCATTTACTTGGTGCAGCCGGCGGCGTAGAGGCGATTTTTACTGTACTAGCAATGAGAGACAGCATACTTCCGCCAACGATTAATTATGAAACTCCTGATCCGGAATGTGATCTGGATTATGTAACAAATGCAGCACGTTCGAAGGAAATAAATGCAGCAATGAGTAATTCATTAGGCTTTGGCGGCCATAACGCAACTATTGTATTTAAAAAATATCAATAATAAACTTGCCCGGCTTGATTCGTTTTAAGCCGGGCCTTTTTGTTTTTAATGCTAACTAGAACATCCCTTTAAATCATTCATAAAATGTAATTAGTCAGTAATGAATATAAAGGGGTGCAAAAGATGGGGATCATCCGAACGGATGAATGGTTAAAAAAGGACTTCGATCACCCAGTCAAAATTTGTGAAAAACTCCTTCCGTACTTTAAAGGGGAGAATTCAAGTGAAATTTATAATCAGCTTATTAAGTTTGGAATGTACCGTCCTTCTTGGAGAACAAAACAGAATAAGGAGCTGATGATTAAGGATAAAGCATGGGAGCAAGTGGAGAAAATATTTTCTAAATATAAAGATAAATGGGCAGGACCTGATATACCTGTATTTCTCTTTCCACTTGAGCAAAAAGGAGGTTTATTTTTCAGACGAGAGGAGAGAAATAAAGCAGGAGTATCATTTCCAGATAAAATGTTTCTCTTTTTGTCACATTATGACGACCCAAAAGAACTGGAAGCATTGATAGTTCATGAATATCATCATGTTTGCAGGTTAAAGTCATTAAATAGGAAAATGGAAGATTATACGCTTCTCGATTCTATTATCATTGAGGGGCTGGCGGAATATGCCGTATTAAAACATTGTGGGGAGGAATACTTGGCCAATTGGTGTCATATTTATACAGAAAGGGAAATGTCTCTTTTTTGGAGCCGCTTTTTGAAAGAAAAACTGGGTAAGAAAAAAAACGAAAGGATTCATGATGAGTTATTATATGGCGGAGGGAGAGTACCGCTCTTACTTGGTTATGCTGCAGGATATAATATTGTAAATAAATTTTATCAAACAGAAAGTTATTCTACAAAATTAACTTTCAATATACCTGCAACCAGATTTATCAATAAAAGGAATCTATTTAATTAAAAAGCCTTATGAATAAAGGCTTTTTTTAATAGGCAATGACTGCTGATTAGTAAATATACAAAAAAATCTTGCAATTTAAATAATTCTGTAATAGAATTCTATTTAAATATAGCAAAATTAACAATAATGAAAAAGTGGGTGTACTATGAGCGAAAAAAAATTATTACTCAAAGAAGCACCTCTGCTCGAAGTAAAAAATTTAGAGACTGCCTTTGATATTGATGGTACATATTATAATGCTGTTGATCAGGTATCGTTCACCGTTAAACCAAGGCAAATTGTCGGCGTTGTAGGGGAGTCAGGCTGCGGAAAATCCGTCATGAGTCTGTCTATTATGCAATTACTGCCAAAAGGAGTTGGCAAGGTTACATCAGGTGAAATCACTTTTGATGGGCTAAATCTAGAAAAGATGTCTGAGGGGCAGATTAATAAGATACGCGGGAAAGATATTTCAATGATTTTCCAGGAACCGATGACATCGTTAAATCCAGTTTTTACAATTGGGTATCAACTAATGGAAGTTCTTTTTAACCACCTAAAAATCTCCAAACGGGAAGCCCGCCAAAAGGCTATTGCCTTATTGAAAAGTGTGGGTATCTCGCGCCCCGAAAAGATTGTTGACGAATATCCGCATCAATTATCAGGTGGAATGAGACAAAGAGTAATGATAGCCATTGCGATTGCCTGTCAGCCAAAGTTATTGATTGCCGATGAGCCTACAACGGCATTGGATGTTACCGTTCAAGCACAAATTCTAGAATTACTTAAAGATATACAAGAAGTAAATGATATGTCCGTCATTCTTATTACGCATGACCTTGGTGTTGTAGCAGAAATGTGTGATGAAGTCATGGTTATGTATGCCGGAAGGATTGTGGAGCGTACGGATGTTGATACATTGTTCTATAATCCTAAACATCCATACACAACATTACTTTTAGGTGCGATTCCAAAAATGGATGATGAGGAGGAAAGGCTTAGTTCAATTCAAGGTATTGTTCCTTCACTTACAAATATGCCGGTAACCGGATGCCGGTTTGCTAATCGATGTCCAAAGGCGATGCCTGAATGTTTTACAATCACCCCGGAACTTAGAGAGACTGACCCTGGACACGAAGCTGCCTGTCTTCTATATGAAACCAGTAAACCACGTGAAGGGGTGAATAAATGAGTACAAACACATTATCTAAAAATGATGGAACATATTCCTCTCAATCTGAAAATCTGTTAGAAATTAAAAACCTGAAAACCTATTATCCTGTAAAAGGCGGATTCTTTAAACACACAGTTGGACATGTAAAAGCGGTTGATAATATTTCCTTTGAGATTAAAAAAGGAGAAACGTTAGGACTAGTTGGAGAGTCTGGGTGTGGAAAGTCAACTGCCGGCAGAACGATATTAAGGTTATTGAAACCGACAGAAGGCAAGATTCTGTTTGATGGTAAAGATATTACAAATGTTACTGGAAGGCATTTACGTGAAATTCGTAAAGACATGCAAATGGTATTCCAAGATCCGTATGCTTCACTTAACCCGATGCAAATGGTAGGGGATATTATTGCAGAGCCTATCTACAATTTTATGAAAAAGAGTAAGTCAGAACTGAAACAAGAGGTAATAGACCTGTTAGATAAAGTAGGTCTGCCGCCAGAAGCATACTATAAATATGCCCATGAATTTTCTGGGGGTCAGCGTCAGCGCATTGGAATAGCCAGGGCCTTAGCCCTTAAACCTAAATTAATTATTGCTGATGAACCGGTTTCAGCCCTTGATGTTTCCGTTCAATCGCAAGTATTAAATCTATTAAAAGATTTACAGAAAGAGTTTGATTTAACATTCCTTTTTATTGCTCATGATTTAAGTGTTGTTAAACACATGAGCGATCGAATTGGAGTCATGTATTTAGGTAATATGGCAGAGATTGCAGATAAAAATAGTTTATACTCCAAACCTCTTCATCCATATACACAAGCATTAATTTCTGCGATTCCTTTTCCAGACCCAAGGCAGAAGAAAGAACGGATCATTCTGAAAGGGGATGTGCCAAGCCCTATTAATCCTCCGTCTGGATGTCCATTCCATCCACGCTGCCCGATGGCCATGGAAGAGTGTTCAAAAACCAAACCCGTATTAAAGGAGGTGAGACCATCTCATAGAGTTGCTTGCCATCTTTATTAGTAAAGCGAAAGTGCGCTTTTAGCGCTCGAGCTGGGCAATGATTTCAGACAAAAAATTAGGGGGGAATCAAATGAAGAGGAAAAGTATGTTTATGCTAGCTGCTTTAATGCTGGTTCTTTCAGCTTTCTTAGCGGCTTGCAGCAGCAAAGACAAAGCGGGGACAAACGAAAAGCCGGGCAAAAATGAAGGAAATAAGTCCGGCGAAACAGCTGATAAGCCGCAAGATGGCGGAACATTAGTTTATGCGCTGGACTCTGCACCAGAAGGAAAGTTCAACTGGTCTTTTTACGGAAATGTAACGGATGATTATGTACTTCAATTCTTTGATGAAAATCTAATTGACTATGATGAGAATCTGAAAGCGCAGCCATATATCGCTTCCTGGAAAACAGAAGATAATAAAGTATTTGATTTTGAAATAAAAAAAGGGGTTAAGTGGCATAACGGTGATGAATTATCAGTCAAAGACTGGGAGTTCTCTCTTTATACAATTGCCAGCAAAGATTATGAAGGACCAAGATATGATAATGTAAGAACAATCTTAGGAGCCCAAGATTACCACGATGGAAAATCGGATAAAATCGAAGGGATTAAAGTGATTGATGATTATCATATTCAAATCACTTTTGATAAAGCACGGGTAAATAACTTGGATAACCTTTGGACTTACCCAATGAACCGTACCGCATTTAAAGGAATTGCTGTCAAAGACATGATGAGTTCAGAGGTAGTTCGTACTAAGCCAGTTGGTTTAGGACCATTTAAAGTAACCAAAATTGTACCAGGGGAATCCATTGAATTGGAGCGCTTTGATGATTATTTTGGCGGAAAGCCGCACATCGAAAAGGTTGTAATTAAAGTAATTGACCCTTCTCTTTCGGTTGGGGAACTTAAAAATGGGACGCTTGATATGACATCGTTCCATCCAAGCATTATTGATCAAGTGAAAGCACTGGATAATGTCAATGCAATCACATATCCTGGCGTAAGCTATTACTATGTTGGGTTCCGTTTAGGTACTTGGGATGGCCAGAAAAACGTCATGAATGAGCCGAAATACCAAGATAAGAAACTGCGTGAAGCAATGTACTATGCCATTAACCGTGAGGAATGGGTAAAAGCGTTCTTCTTTGGTGTAGGGAAACCTGTAAACCGCCCAATTCCAACAAATCACTGGATTGCTGCTCCAAATGATCAATTGGAGCAATATGCTTATGATCCGGAAAAAGCGAAGAAGTTATTGGATGAGGCTGGATATAAAGATGTAGACGGAGATGGTTTCCGTGAAGACCCAAATGGCAAGAAATTTGTAGTAAACTTTTCACATTATGCAACTCAAAACCCTACATTTGAATCTCGTGCAAAAGCATTGACTCAATATTGGGAAGAGGTTGGTTTAAAAACCAAATTAACTATGACAGACGCAAATCTATACTACGATATGCTTGAAAAAGCTGATAAGTCTATAGAAGTATTCTTCGGCGGCTGGTCAACTGGTTCTGATCCAGATCCAACTCCGCTTTGGGGTTCGAAATCACTTTGGAACTATGCACGCTGGGTAAATGCTGACAGTGACAAATTATTAGATCAAGCACTCGATATCAGTGTTGTTGGAACAGATACAGAAAAACGTAAAAACCTTTATATCGAATGGCAAAAATTATTTATGAAAGAATTGCCAATCCTGCCAATCGCCGAGCTTGAAGAAACAATGGCTGTAAGCAAACGTGTACATGGTGTAACTTTTGATGTATCTGGATATAACCGTCCAAACGAATGGTGGATTCAACAATAATTCCAGCAGAATGAAAAAAGTATGTTAACGCATACATTTAGGAGTTCTAACACTTTAAATGGGATGAAGGCTTGAAATAAAGCCTCTCCCATTTAATTAATTATCCCTGTGTTTACCTAGTTTTACTTTATAGACAAGGAGAGTGCACATGCTAAAATATGCATTTCGTAGAATATTGGGCATGATTCCGATGTTATTCCTGATCTCCGTTATTGTCTTCACCCTGGCAAAATTAATGCCTGGAGACTCTCTTTCAGGTGAAATCGACCCAAGAAATACAAACCCGCAATATATCCAAGAAATGCGGGAAAAATTAGGGTATAATGACCCGGTGCCACAGCAATATTTTCGTTGGGTTGGAAATTTTGTTCAAGGGGATTTTGGAAAGTCAACGCGTTTTAAAATAGATGTTTCGGAAGTGATTGGTGAGCGTTTGCCGAATACCATTATGCTTGGCATTACTTCAATTATCATCACTTATATCCTGGCTTTTATTATGGGTACCTATGCAGGAAGAAAACCATATACGCTGGGGGATAACTTTATAAGCGGATTAAATTATTTAGGTTTGTCAATCCCGGCCTTTGTTGCAGGTGTTTTTGCTATTTTCCTATTTTCCTTTAAGCTGGGGTGGTTTCCGTCCAATGGTTCGGTAGATATTGGTGTGACGGAAGGGACATTGGAATATTGGCTAAGCCGTCTTCATCATGTTTTTTTACCCGCAGTTGTTCTTGGATTTTTAAATATCGCCAGTTATACTCAGTTTTTGCGGAATGATATTATAGAAAATAGCAGAAAGGATTTTGTCCGTACAGCCAGGGCAAAAGGAACTTCGGAAAAAAAGATTTATAATGTCCATATTCTGAGAAATTCAATTATCCCGCTTATCACATATTTAGGGTTTGATATTGTTGCCATTATAAGTGGTGCAATCATTACGGAAACCATATTTACCTATCCTGGATTAGGGCAGTTATTCCTTCAATCCGTAGGAACAAGGGACTATCCTGTTTTAATGACATTGACGATGTTATTCTCTTTCTTAACACTATTGGGCAATTTAGTTGCTGATATTTTATATGGTGTTGTAGATCCAAGAATTAGGTTAGATTAGGGGGGAGAAAAAACTTGGAAATTGTGACACAGAAAAATCCAAAAAGAAATGCGGGGCCCCCGAAAAAGAGTTTATCCCCATGGGCGATGGCCCGAAGAAAGTTTGCAAAAAATAAACTGGCCATGACGAGTCTTTTCTTTTTAGTGATAGTAGGAATCCTTTCTTTCCTTGCGCCTTATATTACCACTGCAGATGTATCAAGAATTAATATTGGCCAAATGGGTTTGGAACCATCCAAAGAACATTGGCTGGGAACCGATAAAGCAGGCCGTGATGTATTTACAAGATTACTTTACGGGGGCAGAATCTCTCTTTTAGTTGGATTAAGCTGTACCTTTTTTGTCATTTTTCTTGGAACTCTCATTGGCTCTATTGCGGGATATTTTGGCGGAGCAGTAGATAATTTATTAATGAGATTTACTGATTTAATTTTAAATTTTCCTTTTCTAGTCATTGTAATCGTCATAAATGCCATCTTATTTGGAAGAGTCAGCGGGTTATGGGTTTTGATTGCTGTAATCAGTTTCTTGTATTGGGGAGGGATTGCTAGAATTGTAAGAAGCAAAATTCTTTCTGAAAAAGAGAATGAATATATAACTGCCGCTATATCCATAGGCTGCACCCCTGCAAAAGTAATAATAAAGCATTTATTGCCCAATGTGTTATCCACAATCATTGTACAAGCAACAATTACGTTTGCTACCATGATTGTCATTGAGTCTGCTTTAAGTTATCTTGGTTTCGGTGTGCCGCAGGAGACACCGAGCTGGGGAAATATGTTAAATTCAGCAAATGAACCAGATGTTCTTCAATTCAAATATTGGATTTGGATGCCTCCTGCTTTAATGATTACAATCACCATTCTATCCATAAATTTTATTGGCGAAGGTCTAAAGGATGCTTTCAATCCCAAATCAAGAAGATAAAAAATCTACCATCAAACATGGTAGATTTTTTTTGCTTTATCCTTTAGTACACTATTGGAAAATGACTATAAAGCAATAAATACTTCAACCAAAATATATATACACAGGAATAAATTAACTGCCCTCTGACCATACTGAGTGACAAATAGTTACTTGAAGTGAGGGGTTGTACAATGTTATATCTTCATGATGTATGGGTAAATTGGTTTGAAGGGGAAGAGAACGGTTATAATGTTTGCCACTTTCATGAATGGCGTAAAGATGATGCTGTTGAGCTGCTTGACCAAGTTCCTCTAGTAAAAGTTGAACCCATTCTTTTTCAATACATTGAGAATGACTTGTCAGAATTACCACAGCAGCTATTAGATGATATTTACCAAAAAGCATATCTAAGAAAAAATCATGAAAGAATCCAGCTTGAATATTGCTTTGTAGTGACAGATGGAACAGGAATTTTAGCTGTTGACACAATCGGTTATAATATTCCAATCCGCAAGAGCAGGCTAATTCCAAGGCAGGAGCAGCTGGTATATGAAATGATTGCATCACATGAGGCAAAAGAATATCAATTTAGCGGACCTTGTGAAGTAAAGGATTTTCACATTTTATCGCCGGATCCAGAGTTAATGAGGGGATTAACTAGAAAAGAACGGCAGTTAAAGCAGTTATTATTTATGGCACTTGATCAACTATTCTCATCAAACAATGAAGCCGAAGTCAGATATTGGTACACTGAATGGTGTCCTGAGCGTTATTCTCATATCCAAGAAATGAATTTTGAAGAGGCATGGGAACAGTTATTTGAAGAAATTAAATGTGGCTGGTCAGAAAAACATGAAATTTTTTGCGAAAATATTATTAAAGGGCAGCCATTTTTCGAAAAACTTTGGGAAATGGAAAATGGTTCAAAAGTAAATTAAAAAACTGCTTCAAAAGGTATAGGATGCCTTTTGAAGCAGTTTTTTTTCTTAACGTTTTTTTCTTCCTAATCCCATTGCGTTTTCCATCTTCTTAAGCGTTTTACCCGCAACAGCATTAGCTTTTTCAGCACCGCGGTCCAAAATCTCATCTAATTCATTTGATTCCACAAGGTTATAGTATCTTTCTTGAATTGGTTTCAAATAATTGACGACAACTTCAGCTAAATCACTTTTAAAATCACCGTAGCCTTTGCCGCTGTACATTTCTTCAATTTCTGAAACAGGCTTTTCTGTTAGAATAGAGTAAATGGTAAGCAGGTTGGAAACACCTGGTTTATTGTCTCGGTCAAACTTAATGGTTCCTTCAGAATCAGTCACAGCGCTTTTAATTTTCTTTACAATTTGATTTGGCTCATCTAGAAGTGAGATAAAACCTTTTAAATTAGGATCAGATTTGCTCATTTTTTTCAAAGGGTCCTGAAGAGACATAATTCGTGCCCCAGCTTTTGGAAGGCTGATATCAGGAATGGTTAAAATATCTGCATATTTTTTGTTAAATCGTTCAGCCAAATCCCTGGTTAATTCCAAATGCTGTTTCTGATCCTCACCAACAGGGACAAGATCAGCATTATACAGTAAGATATCTGCAGCCATTAAAGGCGGATAAGTTAATAAACTAGCTGTTACTGCGTCTTTACCTGCTGATTTATCTTTAAATTGCGTCATCCGTTCCAGCTCGCCAATGTACGAAATACATTGCATTAACCAACCGGCTTGTGCATGCGCAGGAACCTCTGACTGGATAAATAGAGTTGCTTTCTCAGGGTCGAGTCCCACAGCAAGATATAATGCTGCTAAGCTGCGAATGTTTTTCCGCAGCTTTTGCGGATCTTGTGGCACTGTAATAGCATGTTCGTCCACAATACAGAAATAGCAGTTAAAATCATTTTGCAAATCTACGAACTGTTTTAACGCCCCGATATAGTTGCCAAGAGTAATCGTTCCGCTTGGCTGAATTCCGGAAAATATTGTTTTCATATTTTTTTCCTCCTAAATATATATACAAAAAGCCACTCATCCCGTTACATAGGGACGAATGGCTCGCGGTACCACCCTAATTACTCAGTTCTTCCGAGTCTCTTAAGTCCTGATTTAAGTAGTTATCAGGTATCCTTCTAACGCAGGAATGACGTCTCCTTCTACTGCCCTAAAGGGGTTCAAAGGGAAGCTCAAAAGTCCATTCCGTATTTGATTATGTTTGTTTCCACCAGCCACAAACTCTCTGAAATAATTCAAAATACGTACTAATCTTTATCATCGCTTATAATTCATAAATGTAATAATACCTATTATAAATGAAACACATATTTATTTTCAAGTTACGAAAAATAATCGTTAAAGGGGGCAATAAAAGATATATTAAAATAACATAATAAGGAAATTGTTTTGGAAATGATTATCCAAAAGTAAAAAAAAGAAAAAATCTGTAAGCGTTGCCATGGAGGCTTTAGAAGCAGGAGGGAAATATATTGAATCCATTGGTATTAAAGGGTTTTATAACGTTGGAAATAAATGAAAATCTTAATCTGTAAAAACTTCACTCTTTAAAGAAGACTTAAAAAATTTTCATTTATGAAATAAATGAAACCAATTTTCAAAAAGTAATGTACAAATAATTTTAAAATAGGTATAATAGGCAATGTAGTAATTTTTCAGAAAAATAGAAAAGGGAGGTCTACAAAGTGAAGAAATCAAAACTTTCACTACTTTTGGTTCTATCGCTGGTATTAAGCATGTTCTTGGCTGCTTGTTCAGGCGGCAAAGATAATGCTGATGGCGATAAAGGCAAAACAGACAGTAAGAAGAAAGTGTCTCAGGAACTTCGTCTTAATATTAAGACTGAGCCATTTTCCTTACATCCAGGGTTGGCAAATGATTCAACATCAGGCGGTGTAATTAGACAAATATATGAAGGCTTAACACGAATAGATAAAGACGGAAAGCCTCAGCCTGCTGCAGCGGAAGACATTAAAGTTTCCGACGATTTAAAAACATACACTTTCAAGCTTCGTGATGCTAAATGGTCAAACGGGGATCCTGTAATTGCAGAAGATTTCGTCTATGCATGGCAATGGGCGGTTGATCCGGCTAATCAATCACAATATGCTTACCAGCTGTATTATGTGAAAAATGGCCAGGCAATTAATGAAGGCAAAGCAAAACCTGAAACACTTGGCGTAAAAGCGCTGGATGACAAAACATTAGAAGTTACATTAGAAAACCCAACTCCATATTTCTTGGAGCTGACAGCTTTCTATACTTATTCTCCAGTTAACAGCAAAATTGCAAAAGCTAATAAAGACTGGTATAAAGATGCCGGTGACCAATATACATCCAATGGACCTTTCAAAATGGTTCAATGGGAGCATAGCAGCAAAATCGTCCTAGAAAAAAATGAAAACTATTGGGATGCTGATACTGTAAAATTAACAAAAATTTCGATGGACATGATTAATGATAACAATACTGAACTTAATATGTTCAAGAATGGTGAACTAGATTGGGCCGGTATGCCGCTTGGTCAGCTGCCGCAAGATCTTCTTCCTCAATTAAAGAAAGATGGTTCACTTCATACGCAGCCAATCGCTGGGGTTTATTGGTATAAATTTAATACCGAAAAGCCGCCATTGAATAATGTAAATATCCGTAAAGCACTTGCTTATGCAATTAATCGTAAAGCAATTGTAGAAAATGTAACTCAAGGTGGTCAAATCCCTGCAATGGCAGCCGTACCGCCATCCATGATTAAAGAGAATGAACAAGGTTACTTTAAGGATAACGATGCTGCAAAAGCTAAGGAATTTTTAGCAGCAGGATTAAAAGATCTAGGTTTAAGCGATGCATCTAAACTTCCAACAATCACACTTTCATATAACACTGATGAAGGGCATCAAAAGATTGCTCAAGCAATTCAGGATATGTGGAAAAAAGAACTTGGCATTAATGTAAAACTTGAAAATGAGGAATGGAAAGTTTACATTTCCAAACTTCATAATGGCGATTACCAAGTCGGCCGTATGGGCTGGTTGGGTGACTTCAACGACCCAATCAACTTCCTTGAATTGTTCCGTGATAAAAAAGGCGGTAACAATGATACAAACTGGGAAAATCCTAAATTCAAACAATTGTTGATAGATTCTCAAACTGAATCAGATCCAGCAAAACGTTTACAAATGTTAAAAGATGCAGAAGCTATCTTTATGGATGAAATGCCTGTAGCACCAATTTATTTCTACACAAATACCTGGGTTCAAGATGAAAACCTTAAAGACGTAGTAATATCTGGTCTAGGTGATGTTCAATTTAAATGGGCTCATTTTGAATAAATCCAATTAGAATTTTATTCGGAACAAAGGTATATGGGAATTATTCCTATATACCTTCGTTTCTGATTAAGCCTTTTTAGTAAAATTTGGAGGTGTGCCATTTGGTAAAATATATTAGCAAACGTTTGCTGTATATGATTGTTTCTCTTCTTATTATCATAACTGCAACGTTTTTCTTAATGAGAATAGCACCAGGAAACCCATTTACTTCCGAAAAAAAATTACCTCCTGAAATTGAGGCAAACCTTAATGAACACTATGGATTAGATAAACCTTGGTACGTACAATATGGGGATTATCTAGTAAGAATCGTTCAATGGGATTTTGGTCCATCTTTTAAATATGAATCCCGGACCGTAAATGATTTAATCAATGATGGATTTCCAGTTTCCTTAACTTTGGGACTTGAGGCAATATTATTTGCCGTTGCGGTTGGAATTGTTTTGGGAGTTATTGCAGCTCTAAGGCACAATAAATGGCAGGATTATACGGCAATGATTATTGCTGTATTTGGTATATCTGTTCCATCATTTATCATGGCTACATTTTTACAATATATATTTGCCATTAAGTTAGGCCTTTTTCCAGTTGCAAGGTGGGAAACGTTTTCACATACCGTACTGCCAGCTCTTGCTTTAGGAGCAACACCAATGGCATTTATCGCTCGCTTAACTCGTTCAAGCATGCTTGAAGTTTTAAGCAACGACTATATCAAAACTGCTAAGGCAAAGGGATTAAGCAGAGGGGCAATGATTATGAAGCATACGATACGGAATGCGCTGCTTCCAGTTGTTTCTTATATGGGTCCATTGGCTGCAGGAATAATTACAGGAAGCTTCGTAATTGAAAAAATATTTGGTATCCCTGGTTTAGGGTCGCATTTTGTTTTAAGTATTTCAAACCGAGACTATACCGTCATTATGGGTGTTACGGTGTTTTACAGTATTTTATTATTAGTTTCTATTCTCCTTGTCGATATTGCCTATGGACTGATCGATCCACGTATTAAATTGGCCGGCGGGAAGAAAGGAGAGTAATTATGCAGCAAATTTCAAAAGAGAAATTTCAAATTGTTGGCGTAAAAGCATCTGATGCTGAAAAAATTTCAAAGCCAAGCCTTTCATTCTGGAAGGATGTTTTTATTCGTTTCCGAAAAAACAAGCTTGCCATGTTTGGAATTGTATTGTTGATTATCCTTGTTTTCATGGCAATCTTTGGACCATATATGACTAAATTTGATTATGCTTCAAATGATCTAATGAATACGAATAAACCGCCATCATCAACCCATTGGTTTGGTACTGATGATTTAGGACGGGACATGTTTGCCCGTACATGGCAGGGGGCCAGAATCTCTCTGTTTATAGGTATTATGGCAGCTTTAATTGACTTTTTTATTGGAGTAGCATGGGGGGGAATAGCCGGTTATAAAGGCGGACGTGTTGATGAAATTATGATGCGTATTGCAGATATTTTATATGGTGTTCCATACTTACTGCTTGTTATTTTATTAATGGTTGTTTTAGGGGCCAATTTAACAACAATGATTATTGCAATGACAATTACAGGCTGGATTAATATGGCGAGGATTGTCCGCGGGGAAGTCTTATCACTAAAGAACCAGGAATATGTATTAGCTGCAAGAACTCTAGGGGCAAGTGTATCACGGATTATGGGACGGCACTTAATCCCAAATGCGATGGGGTCAATCTTGGTTACAATGACATTAACGATTCCATCAGCTATTTTTACTGAATCCTTTTTAAGTTTCCTTGGGCTGGGATTAACGCCGCCGCTTGCCAGCTGGGGAACAATGGCTAATGATGGACTGGCTTCCATTCAGTATTACCCATGGCGTTTATTTTTCCCGGCAGTCTTAATTGCTTTAACCATTTTCGCATTTAACGTTATCGGTGATGGGCTGCGCGATGCCTTAGACCCACGATTACGGAATAAGGAGTGAGAATATGGACAAGATACTCGAGGTAAAAGACTTAAAAGTCTCATTCCAAGTGTATGGAGGAGAAGTACAAGCAGTACGTGGTGTTTCTTTTGATCTTTTTAAAGGTGAAACTCTTGCAGTGGTAGGAGAATCTGGTTCGGGAAAATCAGTATTGAATCAAACGGTCATGAAACTGATTCCAATGCCGCCAGGAAAAATTACCGGTGGACAGATTTTATTTCATGGTGAAGATATCGTTAAGAAAACTGATAAAGAGATGGAAAAGATCCGCGGGAAAGAAATTAGCATGATTTTCCAGGACCCAATGACTTCTTTAAATCCCACAATGAAGGTCGGACATCAGATCACAGAAGTTTTGCTTAAACACCAAAATATGAGTTCGCATCAAGCGAAGGAACGGGCAGTCGAATTGCTTAGACTTGTTGGAATCCCGATGCCGGAAAAAAGAATTAATCAATATCCACATGAATTTTCCGGCGGTATGAGGCAGCGGGCCATGATTGCCATCGCCCTTGCAGCAAATCCAAGTCTTTTAATTGCTGATGAACCAACAACTGCATTGGATGTTACAATTCAGGCTCAAATACTTGAATTGATGAAGGATTTACAAAAGAAAATGGATACTTCCATTATCTTTATTACACATGACTTAGGTGTTGTAGCAAATGTCGCCGATCGTGTGGCAGTTATGTATGCCGGACAGATTGTTGAAATAGGCACTGTAGATGAAATTTTTTATGATCCACGCCACCCGTATACATGGGGCTTACTTGCGTCAATGCCAAGTTTGGACAGCAGCCATGAAGAGGAACTTACTGCAATTCCTGGTACACCGCCGGATTTAACACATCCTCCAAAAGGGGATGCTTTTGCGGCACGAAATAAATATGCTTTGGCTATTGATTTTGAGGAAGAGCCGCCATTATTCCAAGTTTCAGAAACGCACTTTGCTAAAACATGGCTGCTGCATCCGGATGCACCAAAAGTGGAACCGCCGGAAGCAGTCAAAAGACGAATGAGAAAATTGTCCTCTACCTTTGAAAAACCGATTCTCGTGAAGGAGGGGAACTAAATGGCGGAAAAATTATTAGAAATCAAACACTTAAAACAGTATTTTAATATTGGCCGTCCCAACCAAGTAAAAGCGGTGGACGATGTTACCTTCGATATTTATAAAGGGGAGACGCTGGGCCTTGTCGGTGAATCAGGCTGCGGCAAATCGACAACTGGCCGGACGATTATCCGGCTGTATGATGCCACCGGCGGCCAAGTTTTATTTAATGGTGAAGACGTTCATGGCAAAAAGTCAAAATCGGAATTGAAAAAATTCAACCGTAAAATGCAAATGATTTTCCAAGATCCATATGCTTCCTTAAATCCAAGGATGACAGTTGCTGATATTATTGCTGAGGGGATTGACATCCATGGATTAGCTAAAGGGAAGAAAAATCGAATGGAAAGGGTATACCAGCTGCTTGAGACAGTTGGTTTAAATAAAGAGCATGCCAATCGTTATCCGCACGAATTCTCTGGAGGTCAAAGACAGAGAATTGGAATTGCCAGAGCATTGGCGGTTGAGCCTGAATTCATTATTGCTGATGAACCGATTTCTGCCTTAGACGTCTCTATTCAAGCGCAAGTTGTTAACTTAATGAAGAAACTGCAGCGTGAAAAAGGATTGACATATTTGTTTATAGCCCACGATTTATCCATGGTAAAATATATCAGCGACCGAATCGGGGTAATGTATTTTGGTAAAATGGTCGAACTGGCGCCAGCCGATGAATTGTATAAAAATGCTATGCATCCCTATACTAAATCCTTGTTATCTGCTATACCGCTGCCAGATCCTGAATCAGAAAGAACCCGCCGACGGATTTTATATGATCCAGCAGCCCATCACTACGAGGAAAACGAAAAAGTTGAAATGAGGGAACTAGCGCCTGGGCATTTGGTTTTCTGTTCAGAAAAGGAATTTGAACAATATAAAACTCAATATAAAAAATAATACGGTCTTAATAGACCGTATTATTTTTTATATTTAACTTTCTAAATATATCGAATATTATTGACGATTGTGCAAAAAAACAGGAAAATAAAAAGTAACATTATATTTCAATATAGTGAATAAGGGGGACTACGATGAAAATTTTGCAGCAGGTCCTATTCATTTTCCTGCTCATCATCTTTCTGGCTGCCATTCCATCAATAATAGAAATTGATCCTGCTGAGAAGAATATTTCATGGAATTGGAGCGGCCTTGGTAAAGGAATTGGGGATTTTATGAACGAGATTTTAAACGGAAGCCTTGGTACATATCAAATAGGGAATCAAATAAGGTATATCTCAGACGATATTTTTGGTTATTTTCTAACCAGCTTCTCAATATTGCTTGCAGGCGTTCTGTCAGTGATTGTAATAGGTCTTATGTTGGGGATATTTTTAAGCCAATTGAGGATAACCCGGTTCATTCATATGCTGCTAAATGTATTATCAGCAATCCCTGATTTTATATTAATTATTTTTTCATTGGTGTTAGCGATAAAAATATACGAAGTTACAGGAGTAAGAATTATTGCTTTCAGTCCTGAATCAGGTGTACTCAATATCTGGTTTCCAATGGTATTAACGGCTATAGCGCCGACTCTTTATTTGTTCAAATTAATCGCCGTTCAGTATTATCAAACAAGTGCTGAAGACTATATTCGTACAGCCGTTTCTAAAGGAATGGGTACTAATTACATAAACTTTCAGCATGTTTACAAAAATATCGAGCCGTTTATCATTGCAGAATTAACAAAAGTTGTTTCTTTGGCAATCGGCAATTTATTTATTATTGAATATCTGCTTAATGTACCAGGAATTACGAAATTTATCTTCCAAAGTAATCAATTTCAGCCGGTTGCAATCGGCTTATTTTCCATGCTTTTGATTTCATTCATCATTTATATGTCAATTAGATTTGTACTCTACATATTCAAACGGGGATTTATTTATGAATAAATTTTTATCCATCAATTTTACTTTATATACTGGAATTGCTTTGACGGCCATTCTCATTTTCCTTGCGGTATTTGGGCCGTTTATAGCACCGCATACGATAACAGATACACTTAGAACCAGTTATGTAGATGGGAAAATTATTGGTCCTCCACTTGAACCCTTTATGTCAATGGATTATCCTCTAGGAACTGACCGATGGGGGTATGATCTATTTTCAATGATTCTTTATGGCATCAGATATACACTCGTTATTTCCATTACAATCACCGTGATTAAAATGGCAGCTGGATCTTTTTTGGGGTTATACATTGGTACATGGAGAAAAGTGCCTCAATGGATTCAAGCATTTGAAAATGCATGGAGTTATATACCGCTTTTTCTTATTCTGTTTTTCTTTCTTGCACCAATTAGTGTTAATTCTGAAGTAAATTCATTTGTATTAATTTTTTATTTTATCATTATTGCATCTATTATCAGTATTCCAAGCATTATTTCTTCAGTTCGAAAAAAGTCAAATGAAATATTTAAATCAACATTTATTGAAGCAGCCCAAACTTTAGGGGCAAGCCGGCATCGTATAGTGTGGCGCCATGTCTTTCCACAGTTAAAAGAATCATTGCTGATTATGTTTATATTAGAAATTGTTCAAGTTATTGCACTGATGGGACAGCTTGCCTTAATGAAGATTTTCATCGGCGGAACTATTTTCCGGCCGGATAACAATATCTATTTATCCATCACTAAAGAAATTGCCGGATTAGTCGGTTCAGCACGGGAAAATATCTATAGTCATACGGCATATATTTTATATGTTCCATTGGTTTTACTGTTAATCATCACGATTTCCTTTAGTTTATTAGCAAATGGTTTAAAAAATCATTTTCAGTCCACATACCAGCGGACACCCTGGATTAAGACAAGTTTTGAACCAAAATTAAAACCGAAGAGGAAGGTTTATGCCAAGTTGAAGAATAAATAATAAGTTTATGTGTTCTGTAGAAAAAGGACAAAATCAATAGCGATTTTGTCCTTTGGCAAATTTATTATTTTTTCTTCCCGCCGACAGCTTTCCATCCAGTTTGGAAACGGGCATTTTGATCAACATATTCACTTCGGCGCTTTCCGCCAAATAATCTTTCCCCAATACCATTTGTAATGTCACCCATAAATGCCGTAATTCCAATAATCAGCAAGGCGACAACTACCAAATCTGTTATGTAAGCAGCCATTGCAGTCCCTCCATTATTCTTATTAAATATTTCATATAATATTTAAATATCCCTCCATCTTATTTTAAAAGAACTTGTTGTTTAATGAAAGAGGAAAGTTTATTAAGTTGTGTATGCGTTTTCATTTAAAATCGTAATTGAGAATGAGAAAAAATATCTTTGTTTATAAAAAGTACCATGAACTATAATATTTGAATTGAAGAAATTAATGTAAATATCACCCTTAAAAGATAATGGTTAGAAACGAACACTATAATAAAGATTTTCAGTAACATGAAAAATTTTTAGCTAAAAATAATTAAAAAAGTGAAACTTTTCCTGATATAATTCGTTTAATATAGTGGGACAAACAATAATTACTATTGGGATGAACTCAATATTTTTTAAAAAGGGATACCTTTTTAAGATGCAGTAGTGTATAATTAATAATATAAATTTTTAATTTATAATAATTTTAATTATTAATATAACCTATTCTGGTAAATCCAATATATATAGTGGATTGTAAATAAAAGAGGAGTGTGAAGAACAAAATGGTAACATTATACACTTCACCTAGTTGTACATCATGCCGAAAAGCAAAATCTTGGCTGGAAGAACATGAAATTCCTTATAAAGAGAGAAATATTTTCTCTGAACCTTTATCAATGGAAGAAATTAAGGAAATTCTCCGAATGACGGAGGATGGAACAGATGAAATTATTTCAACAAGATCAAAAACATTTCAGAAATTGGATGTTAATTTAGATTTTATGCCTCTTCAAGATTTATTTAAATTGATTAGAGAAAATCCTGGACTCCTAAGACGTCCAATTATTATTGATGAGAAACGCCTCCAAGTAGGCTATAACGAAGATGAAATCCGCCGTTTCTTGCCTAGAAAGGTTAGAACTTTTCAATTGCGTGAAGCGCAGCGGATGGTTAATTAACAAAGAAAAGTCTCTTACAAAAGAGGCTTTTTTTTTATAAACTATTTGTGGTTTTTTATTTTTTTTGCTACAATAAAGGGAATATCTAGTATACTTTTTTAAGCCAAAATCTTCTTTTAAGCTGTCTGCTCCACAAGGATAAGCGAGACTGAAAGCGATAGTCTTTGGAGAAGTGTCAGGACGCTTTTCTAAGTAAATAGGCAGATTAATCGTTTTGCCTTATTTTTGGCTTTTTTATTTCCCTTAATAATGATTTTGTCATAAAATGTGAGTACAGGGGTATTTAGTTTTCAGAAGGGGAGGATCCCCTATTAATGGAATAACCCTCTTTATGGGAGTAAATACTATGTAGCATTATCTGCCTGGGGGTATTTTGTCCCTTCAATATGGACAATGGAGGGGAGAGGTAAATATGGAGATTGAGCGTATCAATGAATATACAGTAAAATTTTATATTTCCTACGTTGATATAGAGGAAAGAGGCTTTGATCGTGAGGAAATTTGGTACAATCGCGAACGAAGCGAAGAACTCTTTTGGGAAATGATGGATGAGGTCCATGAGGAAGAAGAATTCTCTATGGAGGGGCCGCTTTGGATACAAGTTCAAGCTCTTGACAAGGGTTTAGAGGTTTTAGTCACAAGAGCACAGTTATCCAAGGATGGACAAAAGTTTGAACTGCCTATTCCCAATGGTAAACTTAAAGATTTGCCTGTTGATGAAAAAATCGAAGAGATTTTAGATCAGCATTTTAATCCTGATTATTCTGATGACGATATCCTTGAAGATGATACTTTAGAATTCATACTTGCCTTTAAAGATTTTGAGGATGTAATCAGTTTGAGTTCCCGGCCAGGCTTAGACAGCATGGTGACAAAACTGTATCACTTTGAAGGAAAATATTATTTATATGTTGAATTCCCTGAAGATTTATTTGAAGAAGAAGAAATTGATGATATGTTAAGTGTCCTGCTTGAGTATGGATATGAAACACAGCTGACTATTCACCGAATTCAGGAGTATGGGAAAGAAATAATTGCAGATAATGTTTTTGCAGAATTGCGAAAACATTTTAACTAACTAAAGTACCGATTTCATCTATATGGAATCGGTATTTTACATATTGAATGATTTGGTAGGTGTGGAAAATGAAAAACACGGTAAGGGTAATCATTTTTCTACTGGCTATATCCATACTATTATTTTTCTTCCGTGACCGGTTGGAGAGTGGAGTCCTTGGATTTCTTAGCGTCATGATTTCATTATCTGTGATTTTTATAGGATTCGTCATCTTTTTAGAAAACCGGCACCCTTCACAAACCATTACATGGCTGGTTGTTCTTGGCGTTTTTCCGTTTGCAGGTTTTATTTTTTACCTTCTCTTTGGCCGGAATTACCGTAAAGAAAAAATGTTCCGGAAAAAGTTTTTTCTTGATAAACAGGCATTTTTAACTGTTGAGGGTGAAGATGACCCAAAAAATGAAGAGAAAAGAGCCTTAATGGGTGAGCATCATGGACAATTATTTACATTGGCTCAAAAGCTCGGAAACAGCCCAATTTCCTTTGAAACCGCTACAAAGGTTTTGACAAATGGGGATGAAACATTCCGTCATATTATCCAGGAACTCAAAAGGGCTAGGCATCATATACATATGGAATATTATATTGTCCGACATGATGAGATTGGGCAGGAAATAAAAAATATCTTAATTGAGAAAGCAAATCAGGGTATCAAGATTAGATTCATGTTTGATGCTGTTGGTTCCTGGCAGCTTTCTAAAAAATATATCAATGATTTAAAAGCTGCGGGTGTAGAAACTGTCCCTTTTGGACCGGTAAAACTTCCGTTTTTGAATAATAAGTTTAATTTTCGTAATCATCGAAAAATTATAGTGATTGATGGCAATATCGGCTTTGTCGGCGGCTTAAATGTTGGTGATGAGTATTTAGGAAGAGATAAAGATTTTGGCTTTTGGCGTGATACGCATTTAATGTTAAGAGGAGAGGCTGTCAGGACGCTCCAGCTGATTTTCCTTCAAGATTGGTATTACATGACCAACCACAGTTTTTTGACGGCTGAGTATTTATCACCGCAATTTGACCATTACAGTCATGGCGGTGTACAGCTGATTGCCGGTGGACCAGATAATGAGTGGAGTATTATTAAGAATATTTTTTTCTCAATGATCACATCTGCGAAAAAATCAGTTTGGATTGCTTCACCATATTTTATTCCTGATGAGGATATTTTTTCAGCCTTAAAGATAGCTGCATTAAGCGATATTGATGTGAGGCTGCTGGTACCTAACCGTCCTGATAAACGCATTGTATTTCATGCATCCAGGTCCTACTTTCCAGAATTGCTTGAAGCCGGTGTGAAAATTTATCAATATGAACGCGGTTTTATGCATAGTAAGATTGTCCTGGTGGATGGTGAATTAGCATCTATTGGAACCTCTAATATGGATATGAGAAGTTTTCATTTGAATTTTGAAGTCAATGCCTTCTTGTTCCGGACTAACAGTACCGAAAAACTTGTTAAGGAATATGAAAGTGACCTAAGATATTCAAAACAAATTGAGTTTGAGACATTTGAACAACGGCATATTGGTTACCGTCTTTTAGAATCAACTGCCAGACTTCTATCGCCGCTCCTTTAAAACCCGTCAGTTTTTGAGGACACTGAGAAACCTTCGTTTTTCTCCAAAATTTTCAAACCACTAATAAGGACGGCTTTAAAATTCATAAATGTGAATTTTAAGTCGCCTTTTTTAGGCAATTGGGCTATTTTGGCCTATCTTTGGTCTATTATTTTCAATATTTTTTTAATATTCACCTAAATATTGCCGTGTACCTTGCAATTGCATGCTAACGAGACCCGAGGATTTGCAACATTGTACCTTTGTCTGTTTTTAATTCGTTGTTTTTAGCGGCTATTTTATACCGCTCTTTTGACTTTTTCTTAAAATAGCAGCAATCTTGAAATTTTTTTGATTTGTATGGATATTTGATTTCATACTTACGGAGTAACCAGCACGCCAGCGGAAAGCAAAGCTGCCAGGAGAGAAAATCAACAACAAAGTTAAAAAGTCATTTTCCTATAAAGGGTATTTTTTCCGTGTCCTCCAGTTTTTGAAGGATTTATTCAAAGGATTTTTGCGGTTTTTGTCGAATATCTAAGTAAGATAAAGGGGGGGTTATATGTTAACAGCATGCACAAAAACTGGACAAACACTGTGTCTTGGAAATGAATACAAGAAGGAAACACTGTTATTAATCCGGGAAAAAGAAGAATTTATTTGTCCTGTCTGTGGGGAGGAGGTTGTCCTTAAAATAGGCGACCAGCGGATTTTCCATTTTGCACATAAACAGGGAGCGGCTTGTTTTGAATCATATGACGGCGAAACCCAAAGACATATGGAAGGAAAGCTCCAGCTGTATCATTGGCTGATAGGACAAAATATACCTGCGATATTGGAATTTTACGATCGGGAAATTGAGCAGCGTCCTGACATTATGTTTCAGTATCAAGGAAAAAAATATGCATTGGAATTCCAATGTTCCTTTCTGCCTGAGCAAGTCTTTTCAAAACGGACAAAAACATATCTTCAAAATGGCTACATACCTCTTTGGATTATTTCAAACCATCATTTGCAAGTTAAGAAAAGAAATATTGCAGCATTATCTAATTTTCATTATCTATTTTTACGGCCATCAGAGACAGGAAAGCTTTATATTCCTGCTTATTGCCCCGAAAAGCACTGCTTCCACTTCCTGGCTTCTATTGTTCCTTTTTCAATAAAAAATGCCTTTACTTATCATGATGCCAACCCGCTAAAGCAAATAAAACTTCAACAATTATTGAATCCGTCAAACCCTTTTAAGAAAGTTGCATTTACGAACTGGGAAAAAGAATTAAACCGGTTTAAAATAAACTGGACCCAAACCCCTGGGGCACGCTCTAATTCCTTTCTAAACGAATTATATAACCGAAATATGAATTTATTTTTATTGCCGCCGGAAATTGGCCTTCCTGTGCCGCATTCCCTTTATATATACACTGCACCGATTGTTTGGCAAGCCTACTTGATGTTAGATGTGCTGTTGAATAAAAAGCCGGGTGATCTTTTAACTGTTAACGAAGTTAGTTTCCATATGAATAAGAGAATAAAGCGAAAAGAGATTATGGTCCGTTCTTTACCGCAGCTTAATAATGTGTCTTTTATGGAACCAGTATTAGATTATTTTTATATACTAGAGCGTTTAGGGATTTTGGGGAAATTTAACGAAACGACTTTTCAGCTTCAACAGAGAATAAAAATACCGAAGTCAAATCATGAGAAGGAAATGGCAAGTTTTGAGTTCCATCAAAAAATAAAAGGATAAGAGCAAAACCAATAAATGAAAATAGTGCATTGGGTATAATATAGTTAGGTATATGTCTTTTCTCCAAAATTAAAAAGGAAAAAGGACCTGATAAAAAGAATATAGTATTGGGAATACAATTTGTATTCCGAAATTATTAAGAATGGAGGATGACTAAATGGTAAATGAATCAGCTGTAAAATCCCTTCCAGCAAGAAGTGAACTCCCAGTTGAAGAAACGTGGAGACTGGAGGATATCTTTGCAAGTGATGAGGAATGGGAAAAGGAATTCAAGGATGTTTTAGGACTTATTCCTGGAATTAAGGAATTTGAAGGAAAATTAGGTGAAAGCGCTGATACTTTTTACAAAGCACTTCAATATGAAGATCAGCTTCTAGAACGAATTGGGAAACTATATACATATTCACATATGAGATATGACCAAGATACAACGAATTCTTTTTACCAGGGATTAGATGACAGGATGAAAAATCTATATTCCCAGGTGGCTAGTGCATTGGCATTCATTGTTCCGGAAATCCTTTCATTGGATGAGAATAAAGTCAGTGGTTTTTTGAATGAAAAACCGGAGTTAAAATTATATGAGCATGCGATTGAGGAAATTAATCTGCAAAGACCCCATGTGTTAAGTGCGGAGCAAGAAGCCTTATTAGCTGAAGCAGGCGAGGTAATGGATACCTCAAGCAATACATTTGGAATGCTGAATAATGCCGATTTGAAATTTCCGGCTATTAAAGATGAAAATGGTGAAGAGGTCGAGGTTACCCATGGCCGTTATACCCGGTTCTTGGAGAGCAGTGACCAAAGAGTAAGACATGATGCTTTTAAAGCAGTCTATAAAACATATGGAGATTTTAAAAATACGTTTGCGAGCACATTGAGCGGCAATGTGAAAAAAAATAATTTCAATGCAAGGGTAAGAAAATATGATTCTGCCAGACATGCGGCACTTTCAGCAAACAATATACCTGAAAGTGTTTATGATAATCTGGTGAACACGGTAAATGAAAATCTCCATCTATTACATCAGTATGTAAGCTTACGTAAGAAGGTATTGGGGTTAAATGAGCTTCATATGTACGATTTATATACGCCGCTAGTGAAAGATGTAAAAATGGAAATTAAATATAATGAGGCAAAAGACATTGTGTTAAAAGGTCTAGCCCCATTAGGCGAGGACTATGCAAATGTATTAAAACAAGGATTTGAAAACCGCTGGGTAGATGTTCATGAAAATAAAGGGAAGCGCAGCGGTGCATACTCGTCAGGTTCCTATGGAACAAATCCATATATCCTTTTGAATTGGCAGGATAATGTGAATAATTTATTCACTTTAGCACATGAATTCGGCCACTCGGTGCATAGTTACTATACAAGGAAATCACAGCCATATCCATATGGAAACTATTCAATCTTTGTTGCAGAAGTCGCTTCAACCTGCAATGAAGCACTGCTGAATGATTATCTTTTAAAAACAATTGATGATGAACAAAAACGGATTTACCTTTTAAATCATTATTTAGAAGGATTCCGTGGTACTGTGTTCCGCCAGACGATGTTTGCTGAATTTGAACATTTAATTCATCAAAAAGCACAAAATAATGAAGCTTTAACGGCAGACTCCTTAACAGAAATTTATTATGATCTTAATAAAAAGTATTTCGGAGACGAAATTGTAATCGATGAGGAAATTGGTCTGGAATGGGCAAGAATTCCGCATTTCTATTACGACTATTATGTATATCAATATGCAACTGGTTTCAGTGCGGCAACGGCATTAAGCAAGCAAATCCTTGAAGAAGGAAAGCCTGCGGTAAAACGCTATATTGATTTCCTTAGTGCTGGAAGTTCTGATTACCCAATTGAGGTGCTAAAAAAAGCAGGAGTTGATATGACGAGTGAAGCTCCGGTTAAAAATGCACTTAAAGTGTTTGAGGAAAAGCTCGGGGAATTGGAGCAGCTGTTAACTCATAATTAAGAAGCAGGCTGGCGCAGAATGGGTGCCAGCCTTTTTAAAATCCTTTAAATTTTCTGCTGTTATTTATGTATAACAGCAGAACTAAAATAGAGAGGAATAATAATGGCACGCTGATCAATAAAGAAAATATTTTCATAAGGGCTAGTATGTGAAGAAAAAAAGCGACAACAAAAAAGAGGGCCATCACGATGTAAGGTAACTTCCTCACGATTAAGATTCCACCTTTAAAAGGGATTCATTTAAACAGTATTTCTACAAGTCTATTGTCCAGCTCAAAGAATTATGACTTTTTGACAATTGTGTGAAATGGACGCTATCTTATTGTTCTTATTTCACCTAAATGCTATATTGAATACGTGAAGTTGATCACCAACAAACATAAACCCCTTTGTTTGACCGTGAAAAATTTCTCCCATCCCCTTTGTTCGTATTATGAAAAATGCCCTGCAACGATTGTTGCAAGGCATTTTTTTTCACCATAAAAATGAGCAGGATATATATCCATTTTTGACTATTCTTCTTCCAAATACCGCCAAAATGTTCCATATTTTGCGGGGATTTGTTCCACTACATGTTTAAGAAGCAGCTTTTTCATTTCTTTTTCAACCTGGGCAATTGGCATATTGTAAACAACTGCAATTTCCTTGGATGCAACAAATTTAAAATGCTTTAAAAAGCTTTCTAATGAAGGAGGAGATGCTTTTTCTGGTTTTTCAGAAAGCATTTCTTCAAGTATTTGAACATATACCTCATACGGGTAGGAGCCGGTAATTTTAATGCCCTCATCTTCCACATTTTCATTAAAAAAAACTAATGTTGGGATTTCAGTTACATCCATCTCAGTCGTTATTTTTAAGTCACATTGGAAAGCCTTCGCGGCACTTTCGGAATGCATATCATTTACAAATTCCGATACATCTAATCCCGCACCCTTTGCACATTCTTCAAGAACATCCAAATCAGAAATATTCTGTTTTTCAAGAAATAAAACCTCTTGCATCCTGCGTAAAAAACGAATCCCTGCACGTCTTCCTTGCAGTTCTGCAGCTTTTAAGGCAAGTGAAACATTGTAAGGAGCATCTACTGGATTCTCGAGCCATAGGCTTCCATCACAGGACATCCCCGATCTGCTCGCTGTTTTTTCCCAGACTTTAGCAAGGTTCTCGTAATTTTTTTTATTGCTAAGGTTTAAACTTGCCAATCTTCCACTTAGAACATGCTTTAATGAAAAATATCTCCCATATTCAATCCGCAGCTTTTTTATAATAGGTTCAAGGGCCCAGCATTCAGGGCAAAGCGGGTCGATAAACATGTAAATTTCAATCGGCTTTTTATCATGGCAGTAACAATTTTTTTTTGAGCCAAGATACCAAGAGTTATTCACGAAATGTCACCATCAATTTCTTCACCCGAACGTTGGGGTGTTATTCATCGTAAGTTCATTGTAGCAATGCCCATTTCATATCACAAATTAATTGCTTTAGTTTTCCCAATCATGAAGTTCACATATTATTAATGTGTACAAAGAACCAGGGTTTTAAAAGAAATAAAAATGAAGAACAAAAGGTTATAAATTGCTGTCCTGTGAATATTTTTGCTCATAAAAACGTTGGATTTTATTTTTCGTTTTCCGGATTGGAATTTCAAATTGCTTCAACAGTTCATTGAAAACTCCTTTCCCTTCTTGGTAATCTGCCGCTTCAAATTCAAGCTCAAAATCCTCTTTATTTAAATAAATGCTGTGATCAAGGACAAGCAGTCCATTTTTATACTTTAGTTCGACACGATTTGTGAGAAGAGAACCGAAGTATTTAATTTTAGGAAATTGAATCCCTTCTTTTTCAATTATTTTTTCAATTTCTCCGGGAGGAAGAACACCCGACTGAATGGCGTTTGATACTTCTTTTTGGTTTACCATTTGATTTGTTTCGAGTAACCCGACTTGTTGCGGCTGCTTTAGTGTCATTTCAAATTGGTCTTGTTTTTTACGGATTCGTAATGCAGAACCCTTGCTTTTTAGAGAAAATTCAGCTGTATCAAAATAATGATTTTCCTGTGAGAAAATTTGATATTCCTCGATATGAAATTCTCTCAGCAGCCTTTCATACTCTTGTTTTGTAAGCATATTTTTAAATTCTATTTCTATATTTTGTGTCAATATAATCAACCTTTCATTTAAATTCCATCCACTCCCCACTGTAATTCTTGGGAGAATTGGCTGTAATATGCTAAAATAAGGGTGTTAAACGTTAGGGGGAAGAAGATGAAGCAAAGAATAACTATCACAAATGCAAGTATAACTGAAATGAAGCTTCAATTAGAAGTATCTGACTCACTTAGGGGTTTAATACCAGCAGGACAAATCCTCGTCGATTCTGAACATTGCTCCTTTATCTATTTAATGGAGGACCAAGAGGATTATACATATATCGTTATACCAGAACAGCAATGGACAGTCATTAAAACGGGTATAGACAGAACATTGCCAGTCTATCTTAAGGGAACTGATCAGGAATTGGAACTAGTTCAGTTTCAAGAGGAATTAGACTTCATTATCAGCAATATTAAAGGTAATAGTAATTATGGAAATGAAATGGTCCAAAAGGTAGAAGATATTTTTTGATTCACCTCTGTTAAAGAGTGGTGTTGATTTTTTATTATTCTGTTGATTGCAGCAAAAGGCAGTAAAACTCTTCGTAAATGCTAACGCATTTCCTTCGGTGCGTCGGTGGATTCAGAGATGTATATCAATGTCCTGCGAAGTACGTGCCAGGGGGGAGGCTTACGAAACGTCCTCGAACCGCTTGTGCCTCCTTCAAACAGTTATCGCTTTTATTCGTGTGATGCCAATGCTTGAGAAACCTTCATTGTCGAGCAAAAATCAACAGCCAAGTTTACATAACTTTTCATTTAAAAATAGTACAGATCTTTTGAATATATGAATTATCCAGCTTCAGCGCCAAGCACCTCGTAGGCAAATAATCTTCTGCACTAAAATGTAAAGAGAGGCTTTCAGGGCAGAAGTACATTTGCTATGCCTGATGCTGACCGAGGCGCTATCGTTTTTTTAAATTTGCATCGAGGTGGATTGAATGAAGCATTGGGACCAATTTTTAGCTCCTTATAAACAGGCAGTTGATGAACTAAAAGTAAAATTAAAAGGTATGAGGGGGCAATTTTACCTTGACTCTGATCATTCACCTATAGAATTCGTTACAGGCAGAGTGAAACCAATCGCCAGTATTCTTGATAAGGCAAATCAAAAAGGAATACCGCTTGATAAATTAGAAGAGGAAATGCAGGATATTGCAGGACTCCGGATTATGTGCCAGTTTGTAGAGGATATTCGTTTGGTGGTGGAAATACTAAGAAACCGAAACGACTTTGAAATAATGGAGGAGAGAAATTATATTTCTCATAAAAAAACAAGCGGTTACCGTTCTTATCATGTAGTCATTCAGTATCCAGTCCAAACTATTCATGGGGAAAAGAAAATTTTGGCAGAAATACAAATCCGGACGCTGGCAATGAATTTTTGGGCGACCATTGAGCATTCTCTTAACTATAAGTATAAAGGTGTATTTCCTTCCGATATTCAAATGCGGCTTAAAAGGGCGGCAGAAGCAGCTTTCCGTTTGGATGAGGAAATGTCATTAATACGCGGTGAGATTAAAGAGGCACAGGCTTTTTTTACAAGAAAAAAAGAATTGAAGCAGGAAGAGAAAAATTAAAAGTATTTAAATGAGGAGTAAAGATATGAAATTTGCGATTACGTCAAAAGGGGATCAAAAATCAAATATATTGATGCATAAAATTAGGACGTATTTACTCGACTTTGATTTATCTTATGATGAAGATCAGCCTGATATCGTAATTTCGATTGGCGGGGATGGCACTTTACTCTACGCTTTTCACCGTTACAGCAGCAGGCTGAGTAAAACGGCTTTTGTTGGAATTCATACGGGTCATCTTGGCTTTTATGCGGATTGGATCCCTGACGAAATCGAAAAACTTGTCATTGCGATTGCCAAAACTCCTTTTCAAGTAGTGGAATATCCGCTTCTTGAGGTCATCATCCGTTACTCTCATGCCGGCAAAGAAGCAAGGTATTTAGCCCTAAATGAATCAACAGTTAAAAGTATTGATGGAACTCTCGTCATCGATGTTGAAATCCGCGGACAGCATTTTGAACGTTTCAGGGGAGATGGATTGTGTGTATCGACGCCATCCGGGAGCACCGCATATAATAAGGCACTTGGCGGGGCTATCATTCATCCATCTATTTCTGCTATCCAGGTGGCAGAGATGGCTTCAATCAACAATAAAGTATTTAGGACAGTCGGGTCTCCGCTAATACTCCCGGCACATCATACCTGCCTTTTAAAACCGGTAAACCGCTCTGATTTTCAGGTAACCATTGATCATTTAACATTACTGCATAAAGACGTAAAATCGATCCAGTTTAGGGTTCCAGAAGAAAAAATACGGTTTGCCCGTTTTCGTCCGTTCCCATTCTGGAAAAGAGTTCATGATTCTTTTATTTCAGATTAAGGTTGTATTAGGAGAGAACAGATGACATCACGATTTAATTTGAAGTGGTGTATAAAAGAACAAAATGCAGGATTACAGATCAAGGATTTCTTGAAAAATGAGGATATTTCACGTACGGCATTGACGGATATAAAATTTAAAGGCGGAAGTATCCGTATAAACGGAGAAGATGTAAATGTTAGATATGTTCTCCAAACTGGTGATGAACTAATGGTGGCCTTTCCTCCCGAAATACCCAGCGAGGGTGCCAAAGGAGAGGAACTGCCGCTTACCATTTTATTTGAGGATGAATTTCTTCTAGTTGTGAATAAGCCGCCGGAAATGAATACAATCCCATCCAGGGAACATCCATCTGGCAGTTTAGCGAATGCCCTTGTTGGATATTATCAAAGGCAAGGTTTGGGTGCAGCTCCCCATATAGTTACGCGGCTTGACCGGAATACGTCAGGAATTGTTTTAGTCGCTAAACACCGTCATGTACATCATTTGTTTAGCATAATGCAGCGTAAAAGGAAGGTGGAAAGGACCTACGAAGCCTTCGCAAGCGGCAATATAGCAGATTCCAGCGGGACGATTACAGCCCCTATAGGACGAAAAGATAGCAGTATTATTGAACGGGAAGTTCGTGAAGATGGTCAGTATGCATGTACCCATTATCATGTGCTTGAAAGATTTCCATCATTTACACATGTAGAGCTAAACCTAGGGACAGGCCGCACTCATCAAATCAGGGTTCATATGGCTTTCATCGGACACCCGCTAATTGGTGACGATTTATATGGAGGTCCTATTAATAGGAAATTAAACCGCCAGGCATTGCATTGTAAAAAATTAAAATTTGAACATCCATTTACAGGGGAGGAAATGTGCTTTACCGCACCGCTTCCTGATGATTTGTTTCAACTCTTAGAGGCTGACTAGAAGGCAGCCTCTTTTTTAGCTTTTCTAATCAAATTGTTTAAATTTTTCCTCGAGATATGGCATAGTAGAAGGGGCAGAAATTAACTTCATTTCTGGATATCTTAATGCCGTAAGTTTGCCGCCAAATACTGCACCAGTGTCTATGTTATAGGTATGGTTGATCATCCTTGGTTCCTTTACAGGTGTATGACCGTAGACAATCCATGATGTGCCTGTATAGTTTTTGGCCCAATCTTTTCTAACTGGTGTACCATCGGGATTTTTTTCTCCGGTAATGTCTCCGTAAAAGACAAATTGTTTGACCTTTGCATCCTGCTTTCCAATGTATTTCTGTTTAATTCCTGCGTGGGCAATGATCAGTTTTTCATTGTCTAAAACTGCATAAAGAGGAGCGTTTTCATACAACTGGATAAATTTATTACGAATGGACTGCTGGTCTTTTTTATATAATGATTCATATTCAGCCACAGTTGTTTCAAGTCCATGGGTAATTTGAACCTTGTTGCCAAGAAAGAAACGGTACAGCTTATTGCAGTGATTTCCTGGTGTATAGACAGCTTTTTTCTGCACCATCACAAGCTGCCACACAATATTGATCATTTTCAGCGATTCAGGCCCGCGGTCTGTTAAATCACCAACAAATCCAAGGATTCGTTTGTCTGGGTGGAGAGGGATTCCACTATCCCATTTATACCCAAGTTGACTTGTAAGTTCCTTGAATTCATGATAGCATCCGTGAATATCACCAATAATATCAATTTTCATAATCAAGCCACCTTATTTTTTCTAAAATAAATTTAATGTTAGGCTTTTAAGAGGAGGCGTAAAATGGAACAGCATGTTTCAATCACTTCATTGCTTATTGTGGTCACAATGGCGTTTTTAACACCCATTATTTTACATCGTTTAAAATTAAATTTTATACCCGTTGTTGTAGCAGAAATTATTATGGGTCTTATCTTAGGAAAGAGCGGATTTAATATTGTTCACGAAGACATGTGGCTTTCTACACTATCAACACTTGGTTTTATTTTTCTAATGTTTCTGAGCGGTTTAGAGATTGACTTCTCTGCATTTACCGGTGGAAAAAAGCGTGAAATTCTCCCAAATGGCAAAAAGGAACCAAACTCATTTGCAGTATCTTCGATTATTTTTGGCGGTATTTTTGTCCTTTCTTTAGGTCTATCCTATTTATTCGTACTGGCAGGTTTCATTGATAATGCTTTTCTCATGACGCTGATCATATCCACCATCTCATTGGGGGTGGTTGTGCCAACACTAAAAGAGGCACATTTAATGAAGACAGTTATTGGTCAAATTATTTTATTAATAGCCGTCATAGCAGACCTAGCAACTATGATTTTATTAGCTGTTTTTGTCTCAATTTATGAACCTAACCATGAAAATACATGGCTGCTCCTTGTCCTATTTGCTGCTGGTATCATCCTTTATTTTCTTGGAAAAATGTTCAAAAGCCGTACTTTTGTCGAGACATTGTCAACTGGAACGGTACAAATCGGTACAAGAGCTGTCTTTACCTTGATTATTGTTTTAGTAGGCTTATCTGAAACAGTAGGGGCAGAGAATATATTGGGGGCTTTCTTGGCGGGAGTCCTGGTTTCACTATTATCACCAAATCAAGAATTGGTGCATAAGCTTGACTCATTTGGATATGGGTTTTTAATTCCAATCTTCTTCGTAATGGTCGGAGTAGAACTTGATATTTGGTCATTGCTTAGTGAAAAAAAGCTGTTGCTGCTAATTCCACTCTTACTTATCGGTTTATTGGTTTCTAAACTTATTCCAGTATACCTGCTTAAAATTTGGTATGACACAAAAACAGTGATCTCATCTGTCTTTTTGTTAACCTCGACATTATCGCTGGTTATAGCAGCTGCAACGATAGGTGAAAGGATTGGAGTAATTACCGAACAAATGAAAGGAACATTAATTTTAGTAGCCGTGATTACCTCCATTTTGACACCAATTGTGTTTAAAAAGTTATTCCCGAAAGAGACTGTAGTTCATAAAAAAATTCCGGTTTCATTTCTTGGTGCTAATCAGATTACTTTACCAGTATCTAGGGAATTAAAATCCGGATTATATGATCCAGTTCTTTATCATCCTAAAATAGAGAAGGCGGAAAAGCCGGTTAATAATTCGCTGTTTGAAATCGAGGACATTGCAGATTATTCGTTAGATACCATAGAAGATACGAGGGTATTTCAATCTGAAGTGGTAGTTATTTCAACTGGAAATGAAGAACTAAATGCAAGATTGGCCATTGCCGCTAAAGAGAAAGGCGTTCCGCGCGTAATTGTCCGAATTGAACAGCCCGAACTGGAGAAAAATCTGCGGGATCACCAAGTTGAGGTATTTTCTTCCTTTATGTCCACAAAGGCTTTACTTCGGGCAATGATTGAATCACCGAATGTGATTAATATTTTGACAAACCAAGATACTGGACTTTATGAAATTGTTATGAAGAATGAAGAGTATGAAGGAATGTCTTTAAGAAGGTTCCCATTTACTGGAGATGTTATTATTGTCCGTATTTTCCGTGGAAACGATTCAATCGTACCTCATGGCGATACGGAGCTGCAGATGTTTGACCGCTTAATTGTTACTGGTTCAAAAGAATATGTTGATGAACTGAAAAGGGAATTAGAATTCAGTGAGAATGCAAAAAGTTTTTATTAGGGATTTTTAAGACAACAACCCTTTAATTGGAAGTTACACTGTAAACAGGAATGGATGTATATTAAAGGATACTAAAAAAAGACCGCATTCGGTCTTTTTTTAGTATCCTAATATTAACCAATAATATTGTAGCCGGAGTCAACGTAAACGATTTCTCCTGTTACGCCTCGTGATAGATAGCTTAACATCGCAACTGCCATATCTCCAACTTCTTCTTGTGTAACATTACGTTTTAAAGGTGCTTTTTCTTCAATAATCCTCAGGATGTCATTAAAGCCAGGAATGCCTTTTGCTGCAAGTGTTCTAATTGCCCCAGCTGAAATAGCATTTACTCTGATATCATCTTTTCCTAATTCAAGAGCTAAATATCTTACGCTTGATTCAAGAGCTGCTTTTGCTACCCCCATAAGGTTGTATTTTTCTACTGCACGTTGGGCGCCTAGATAACTCATAGTGACAATAGAACCGCCTTCTGTCATAAAAGGTTTAGCTTCTCTTGCAATGGCAATTAATGAATAGGCACTTGTATCATGTGCAAAGGCAAAACCATCTCTTGAAGTATTAATAAACTCTCCATGTAAATCTTCAGCGTGTGCAAAAGCGATGGAATGAACTAGTCCGTGTATGACCCCCACTTTTTCGCCAATTTCCGTAAAAGCTTTGTGAATACTTTCATCATCATTTGCGTCACATTGGAAAATCATATCTGTGGGATGCCCGTTTTTTTCTAATAGCTTCGTCAATTTTTGCAGGGATCTGTCTAAACGATATGTATAAATTACATTAGCACCAGCTTTGTAAAGAGATTGTGCAATGCCCCAAGCAATACTCCGCTCGTTGGCAATCCCAGTCACAACCACGTTTTTTCCTTCTAATTTTAGTAAATCTTCCATTTCATCCTCCAAAATAATTATTGTTAGTTAATTATCTACATTTTTATTATATATGGTTTTAGCATCTGATACTATATTTGAAATAACATTTACTATTATTCATTCATTGTGCCCTAGTATTTGAATTACAAACAAGAGTAAAATGTGCTTTTATACATCGATAAGTTGTATTGAACTTTTATTATTTTTTTCCCTTACAAATTAGTTTAATGAAAATGAAGAAGTGAGGTCAGGAAGTTTGAAACCTGGTATCCTGGTTTTCGAGTTACGCTCTTTAGCCGGGAATATTACTGGCTTTTTTGCATGGTACTGGAAAATTACCGTTAACGCGTATAGGCATTTAGCATACATATAGAGTGTAGAGATGTGACAGGAGGTGAGATTGATGCCCAAAAAGAAAATCAGGGGACCGCTGCTATTTATTAATCAGACATTCCAAAGAACACCACTTAACTCTAATATGCAGGAAGTATACACATACAAACCTGGTGGAAACGAACATTTAGAGGAAGAGAAGGGGATAGAAGAAAAGACAATAAAGCCATTAAAAAATATAGATCAATTTGAGGAACCTATACCGATTGAACTGGAAAGATTTGAAGACACCCAAACTGAGGCTGTTTTACAGCAAAAAGAAACAAAACATCCTGCCTTAAAGCGGGTCAAACCATTTAATGAGATGAATATATCTGAAAGAATTGACTACCTGCTCAATATTCCAAAAGTCCTTCCGCCTATCCCATGTGTTTTTTATACTGCTGCAAACCGAAATTACCAAGGATATCTCACTGATTACGAAGATAATGAAGTCACGATTCAATTTCATAATAAAACAACCAAAACAATTCCGGTTGATGAAATACAAAACATCATCATGATTGGATTAAAAAGGTAATAGAAAAGGGCCAGCCGTTTAACGACTGGCCATTTGATTCGTTATTAATCGCAAATTCCTAAGTTTACATCGGCGATACATTGGATAGCACAGAAGCAGCTTAAATCAACTGTAACACATTCATCTGTTGAATTGAAATTGTTGACTTCGCATAAAGCTCCAAGGTTAACGCAGCATCCGGAACCGCCTTTTGTAGTAGTATTGAGAAGATTTACTGGAGTTTCAGTGGTCCCTGTGATGTTTGTAGGTTCTAAAACTCGAAGTGTTGCACAGCAATTATCGAAAACATCTTCTACGCGGAAATAAACTGATAAGCAAAAAGGATTACCATCTTGTGAAAAGAATGCACTAAATGGTGTTCCATCGGCTGTTTTAAGCATAAACACCCGTGTATCTGCATTTGCAGGGGATACCAGTGAACCAAGCGGCTCGTTAAAACAGCTGGTACATGGCTGGCATTCTTCTGCGGCGACAGCTTGTTGGAGATCATTAATTGCGCGAACTACTTGGCATACACAATTTCCACTACCCATATCGTGGTGAGATTTTCCACAACCCATTTATTTTTCCTCCTTAATCTAATATATATATCTTACATTACTAACATATTTCATGACGGCCATTTGGGTTACGGACAATTGCCTTATTTAGCAAAATTAGGCGCATGAATTAAGGAAGAAGGGAAGGTTTGTTATATGAAGGATATCACCTTTTTACAGTTATTGATTTTGTCCTTTGCCAGCTTTAGGCTGACAAGATTATTGGTTTTTGATAAAATTACTGAATTTTTAAGAGCTCCTTTTTTCGATGAAGTTGAAATGGAAAATGAAGTGGGAGAACTAGAGGTTTATTATTCACCCAAGCAAAGAGGTTTTAAGCATTTCATGGGGGAACTCTTGAGCTGCTACTGGTGCACCGGAATTTGGATGGCAGCACTCGTTGTCGCAATTTTTTTCCTTTTCCCAGTATATTCTGTCCCGATTATTCTGATTCTGGCAATCGCGGGTATTGCCTCATTGATTGAAACAATTATTCAGCGAATTATTGAAAAATAAGAATATTGTTTAGACAAGGTCAGTCTTTTTTTCATATCTTACTAGAGAGAATAAATCGGTGGTAAAAGGGGAGAAGAAAATGAAGCAGAGAAAAACAAATGTAAAAAAGAGTAAGTCTGCAAATTCTAATTTGGTTAAAAAACAAGGCTGCGGCTGCGGAAAAAAGAAGAGTAAATAAATGGTAAAAACTGCTGGAGAAACTCCGGCAGTTTTTTAATTCCAATTTAGTCATAATTTTAGATGATATCGAAAAAACTATATGGTACTAATGAATGTTGATTTTATCGAGAAGGGAAAGAAAAATATATGTTTACCATTCGTCCTTTGCTGTTATTTTCTATCATTTTTGTACTTGCCTCCTGTAGTCAGAACCAAGAGGTGAAGGACAGCCAGTTAGCTCTTATGAAAACAACCAATCCCGGACCAGTGGTTACGGATCATGATGGACAGAGCTTAGGGAAAAGTATTAAAGAGGATGTTGAGACCTTTCCACAGCTGTATGATATAGCGATTGTAAAAGGGGAAAAAGATATCCTTGTCGTGTATAAAGTGAAACATCTTCAGCGATTTCGGATGAAGAAAATTGAAAAAGAAGTAACTAAGAAGCTGGAAAAGAAATATCCGGATGAGAAATTTACAGTATCCAGTGATTATAAAATTTTTCTAGAGGCAGTCAGGCTGGAGGAAAAAATAAAGTCAGAAAAATTTACAAAAAAACAAGCCGAAAAACGATTAAAGGAAATAATTAAAATGACAGAAGACTTAAAGTAAGAAAGGAAGAAGAAGATGGCAAGCAAGCAAAAGAAAATGACGCCCCAGCAGCAAAATTATCAACAAATACAGCAAAAACATGAAATTAAAAGACCAGTTCTGAAAAATTGTATAAAGGCATTTTGGGTTGGCGGTCTATTTTGTGTTGTAGGTCAGGCAGTGAGTTATTTCTACATATACTTTTTTAACTTTACCGAGCAAAGTGTTGGTAATCCAACCGTTGCAACCATGGTCTTTTTCGCTATGCTGTTAACAGGTTTCGGTGTTTATGACCGGATTGGACAATTTGCAGGAGCAGGCAGTGCTGTCCCTGTAACTGGATTTGGTAATGCAGTGATCTCTGCCTGCATTGAACATCGTACAGAAGGATTTGTTCTTGGTGTTGGCGGCAATATGTTCAAGCTCGCGGGATCAGTAATCCTGTTTGGCGTTTTTTCAGCCTTTGTTGTTGCATTAATAAAAACGTTACTGAGTATCTGGGGGGGATTGTAATTGTTACAGGGACATCAATCATGGGTCTTTGACAAGCGGCCAATGATTTCAGCAACGGGAGTAACAGGGGGACCGTTTGAAGCAAATGGAAAACTTGCAAACGAATTTGATCTTCTATTTGAAGATCTTTGGATTGGACAGGACTCTTATGAAAAGGCACATCGGGTATTAATTGAAGAGGCGGCAAAAATTGCCTTAAAAAAAGGAAAAATTGAAAAAGAACAGGTTCAGTTTTTGTTTGCCGGGGATTTAATTAACCAAATTACACCAACCAGTTTTGCGGCTCGGACATTGCAAATTCCATACTTTGGTCTTTTCGGCGCTTGTTCCACATCGATGGAAGGTTTGGCTTTAGCCTCCTTTGTCGTCAATTACCAAAGTGCAAAATACGTTTTAACAGGTGCTGCCAGTCATAATGCCGCAGCTGAACGGCAGTTCCGATATCCAACGGAATATGGCGGGCAAAAGCCGCCAACAGCTCAATGGACAGTTACCGGTGCCGGAATTGCACTCATCCAGCCAAATGATCCTGACCAAAATGTACCGGTTACAATTTCCGCGACCATTGGAAAGGTCATTGATATGGGGCTAACGGACCCATTTAATATGGGAGGTGCGATGGCACCTGCAGCAGCAGATACCATTATGGCCCATTTTCGTGATTTGCAATTAGACCCTTCTTATTATGATTTAATTATTACCGGTGACCTTGGCAGAATAGGACATGATATCGCATTTGAATTAATTAATAAAAGCGGACTTAAATTAGAAAGAAAACAATTTCAAGACTGCGGACTGCTGATTTATAAAGAAGATCAGCCAGTAAATGCCGGTGCAAGCGGTGCAGCATGTTCAGCAACCGTTCTTTATGGACATTTGCTAAATGAAATGAAAAAAGGCACCTACAAGCGAATTTTGGTTGTGGCTACCGGTGCTTTATTATCTCCGCTAAGCTTTCAGCAAAATGAGTCAATACCGTGTATAGCTCATGCTGTTGCAATAGAAATGAATAATTCTTGAGGGGTGATATACTTGTTTGCAATGTTTTTTTGGGCATTTGTCGTTGGAGGACTCATTTGTGTAATCGGACAGCTTTTATTTGATGTTGCAAAATTAACACCTGGCCATACATTAAGTCTGATGGTTGTCATCGGAGCAGTATTAGATGGTTTTGGATTATATGAGCCTCTTGTGGATTTCGCCGGTGCAGGGGCGACTATCCCAATTACCAGCTTTGGGAATTCATTAGTGCATGGGGCACTTCAAGATGCTGACAAACACGGAATAATTGGTGTGTTAACTGGCATGTTCCAGGTAACGAGCTCCGGTATATCCGCTGCGATTGTATTTGGTTTTATAGGTGCACTGCTGTTTAAACCTAAAGGATAAATGCTTATTTTTCGCTCAATTAATTGATATGCTTGCCATTGCCTATACACATCCTTTAGTGATTTCATATGTTATTAATGAGATAACTAAAGTGAGGTGACTTTATCTATGTGCTTCGGAGGATATGGCGGATATGGCTATGGCGGAGGCTTCGGCTATGGCGGAAGCTTCGTATTAATCGTTGTATTGTTCATTCTTTTAATTATTGTCGGCGCTAGCTGGTATTAATTAATTGAAGGAAGGCTGTGGAAAGGGTTGGTCAAATTGGCCAGCCCTTTCTTTGCACCATTTTCTTGCTCCTTCATACAATAAAGTAGTTAATGAAGGAGTGTGAGTTTTGAACATGGATAATGGTTTCTTTAAGAATATAGAAAAGAAAACCGGCGTGAACATGAAAGATGTTTTTGATTTAGCCAATTCCTTACAGAATGCTAATTTCAGGGATGAAAAAACTGTTCGCAGTGTCATTAAAAGAGTTTCCAAGCTTGCAAACAAACCAGTAAGCAGAGATCTAGAAGATCAAATTGTCAAGACGATTATTAATGACGGCAGTAAGCTGAATTTCGATACCATTTCAAAAATGATTAATAAAAAATAGTTAAAAAGGCCCGTTTCCCTATGGAAATTGGCCTTTTTAACTACTTTAATAAAGGTTTTAAGAATCTGGAGCGGTTTGCATTTTTACCGCGTCTTGTTTCTGGTGCAGAGATTAACAGCTCTTCCTGTGCTCTGGTCATTGCCACGTAAAATAACCGGCGTTCTTCTTCGAGTCCAGCGAAATCACCATTTCTTGCACTATCCAGGGAGTAATCGTGCGGGATACTTCCATCGACAGCACCAAGCAAATATACAATTTTGTATTCCAGCCCTTTTGACCGGTGAATAGTACTTAATGTAATTGCATCCGTAAAATGTCTGCTTAATTTCTTAATTTCTTTGTTCATTGCAGATATATGTTCTGAATGAGCTATCAGAGCCTCAATGGTTTCAAAACTTTTCGCTGCCACCTTTAAATCTTTTAAGTCATCTGATCCTTTTTCAATTTGACTGGCTTCACTGCCGCGCTTTTTAAGAAAATCAAGAAACCCAATATCCTTTTCGATTTTTTCTACTGCTTTTACAGGATCCAGCTCTTTAAGGCTTCGGATTAATGGAACAGCTTTTTTTAGTTTCTTTTCTTGAAACGCATGGGTGGTTTTTAAATAAGATACTCCTTCAAGAAAACTGCAATCCTCTAGGATGCTGATAGCCTTGATGTCTTTTAGTAAAGACTGTTTTAAAAATAACAATGGCAATATTTCAGAAAGACTTTTAGCATCATCTTCATTTAAACTGACTTTAAGAAAGGACAGCACACATCTTACTATATAACGGTCATAGAAGGAATCGCTATCTTGATCAATTTTAAATGGAAGGCTTGAGCCTGCCAATCTTTCAAAAATAGCACGTGATCCTGCATTTGTACGATATAGAATAGCAAAGTCGCCTGGCTTTGCCCCTTTTAAAATTCTCTCCTGCATATCCGTTACAATCATGGTGGCTTCTTCTTCCTCATCATAAGGGAAAAAAATGAAAGGCGGGGTGCCGCTTGAAAATTGTGCTTTCATTTGCTTTAGCTTCCGATTTTTATTTAGCGCAATCATTTGATTGGCTGATGAGACAATCTCATGTGCAGAGCGGTAATTTTGATCCAATGTAATGACCTTTGCAGATGGAAAATCTTTTTCGAAATCCAGCAAATAACTTGGATCACTCCCCCTGAATGAATAAATGGCTTGATCATCGTCACCAACGGCACAGACATTTTTATGCTTGCTGGACAATAATTTCATCAGTTCGTATTGCACCTTATTGATATCTTGAAATTCATCGATTAAAAAATATTGAAAACGATTTTGATAATACTCAAGAAGCTTAGGAGTTGTCCGAAACAGCTGATAACAGCCTAGAAGCATATCATCAAAATCGAATAACCCGTTATGCTTTTTATACTCTTCATATCTTTTGTATAAATAATGCACCTTTTCTTCCCAATCAGTTGAAGGCTTAATTTCTTGTGGACTAGTTAATGAGTTTTTCCAATAACTAATTTGCTGCAGTGCCGCGTCAAAGGCAAATTCTTTTTCGGATAAATCCAATTCCGTCCCTGCTTCTTTCAGTATTTTTTCACGCTGCCATTCTTTTTTTAATAGTTTGTCACTAGCCCAGTTTGCGCCATCATGAAACATGAGAATACGATAAAAGATGCTATGAAACGTTCCAGTTAATAGCGGTTGGATATTTTTTTTAGTCATTTTGGGATATGAGTGCAGCCTGTTCTTCATTTCAGCAGCAGCTTTTGAGGTGAAAGTGACTAACATGATGGAACGAGGGTCGATTTGTTCGACATTCAGCATGAAAGCTGTCCTCGCTGTCAGTACCCTTGTTTTTCCGCTTCCGGCCCCAGCCAGCACTAATAAGGAACCATCCGTATTGGTAACGGCAGCAGCTTGATTTTCATCTAACATCACTCCATTTTCCGCGAGAAGCTGAAGGTAAGAAGAATGAACAGAGTATTCATCACAGCTTTTTTCATTGGCAAAGGCTGGAGATTTAACGGCTAAAGCTCTCTTAAAAAGTTTTACTGAAGGTGCGGTTTCAATAATGGTTCTTCCTTGAGGAACTCTAAAACCATTTCTTTCAATGTAATGGCTGCTTACTTTTTGTTCAATAAGCGGTTCAGGGCATTCTTTTTCCGGAGAATGGGTATGAAAAAAACAAGGTTCTCTCCGAATGCCAAGGAAAAGCTGGACTTTTTCTTTACAATTGGGACAATGTAATTCATTATTTTTTCCAGCATTATATAATTTTTGATATTCTTCACGATTTAATTGTTCAAGTGTAATCGTCTGATTTCGATAAACAGCTGTTTTCATTATAAGTACCTCTGTTTCAAAAAATAACACATGTTCTATCATAACAAATGATGAAGCTGCCTGAAAGACCTTTTAGACATCAAAAAGCACCTGCCAATGAGCAAGTGCTTCCTTTGTGCGCTTGGCAGCGCTTCGCTCTAGAGGGTGCAAGTCCCTAACATGCCGTTGTGGCGGAAATGTATAGCTGACAGGTAGTGCGAGTATCGTGAGATTTCGTGCGGAGGACTTGAAGGCAAAACT
>NZ_JAMBNQ010000024.1 GCF_023715155.1 Neobacillus mesonae | reverse complement strand
CCGCCGCTAACTTTTGGGAGCAAGCTCCCAAAGATTCGCTCGACTTGCATGTATTAGGCACGCCGCCAGCGTTCGTCCTGAGCCAGGATCAAACTCTCCAAAAAAGTTGAGTTGATTAGCTCATAAAATTTACGTTGGCTCGAATTTAACTATATATAATAGAAGAAACTCGATAGTTTATTGTTTGTTGACGTTTTTGTTTGTTTAGTTTTCAAAGAACTATTTTTGAGACGTCTTATATCTTACCATCTCAACTCTTCGCTGTCAAACACTTTTTTAAAGAGTAATAATTTCATCAGCGACATTTATATATTTTACTAGTGTTTCTTACATTAGTCAACAATAAATTTATTTTCTTCAACATTTTGTCATTAGTACAGCAAGATTACTATATTAATACTGTTGTTTTGAAAGTCAATACTTGATTAAGACGGTTTGTACGTTCAATCATGATTTGTTAATAACACATTCATTCAACTTGAAATTTACTATGTAAAATAACGTGGAAATATCCGTTTTCGGTATTGGCTTTTACCTGGCTGGTTTAACTTTCTGTTGAAAAGTCGGCTTTTAATAATAAAAACACTCTAGATCAGATCTAGAGTAACAACACTTTATTCTTAACTTTTCAGCTGGTTTGAAAGGTGGAACTTCAATTTCAATATCAGCAAACTCAATTTTCTCACCTGTGTTTAAGTTACTCCCTTTTTCAAGATAAGTGTTTACTACTTCAAATTTTTTAAATCCAAGTAATATGAATTATGATTCAAGTGAAATCTCTAAATGAAAACTACCTTCACTACTCGAGCGTGAGTATTTTTTCTGATTGATTGGATGTTCATGTAATTTGTTAAAAAGGCAGTAAAGATATGCATCCAGTTCAAATTGATCCTGATTAGCAAAGTCTGAAAGCCTCAATTTACTTTCTCTAAACACTGTTTCTCCCCCCTTGTTCAACCTCTTTATCTTCATTTTTTCCAAACTATTATTCTTTTATACATATAAATAAATTTATTTAATATAGATATCATTAGCTATATCCCAAATTAACCTCTTAAAACGGAAGAAACTTGTGTATTACTTATCAATAAACCTTAATAATGCCGGCAAAGCTAAGAGGAATAGTTATATTCAAATTGATTTCCAATAAAGACTGGACTCTTTTTATTAACCAGCTGCTTTACCTTAAAATACATCATAAAGATTAATTTCTGCTTCGGTAAATTATTGTGCAGAGTCCGACCCCACTATTCTTTTATAAATACAATTAAATCAGTCTCATCTAAATCCATATCCTTTTTAAACAAAAAAACGGACAGCTCCAATATAAAGCTGTCCATGTTACATTTTTTAATCTACTGATTTTATCCTATTGATTTTCTTTCTTTAGCAGAATCATACTCTTTCAATCTATCAACCCAGAAATCGGCTCCATTTATGCCAATTTTTCTAGGATCGAATACGGGATCTTTTCCTGCCTTTTTCTGGGTCTCATAATCTTTAAAAACCTTTAAGGCAGGCTTCGTAAGCAGCAGAATCGCAAAAAGGCTGAGCCATGCCATCGAACCGAATCCAATATCCCCCATCGCCCACATCATAGATGCTGATTTGACGCTGCCGAAAAATATCATAAACAGCATGACAATCTTCAGGACTGTTTTCATCCAAGGCAGTTCCCGCTTACCACTTAAATAAACCATTGTAGTTTCAGCAATGTAGTAATAGGCCATCAAAGTGGTGAAGGCAAAGAAGAAAATGGCAATGGAGACAAACCCTGCCCCAAATCCAGGGAGCATCGTATCTACCGCCATTTGAGTATAAGCCGGACCCGGTTCAACATTTGTCAAAGGCTGCACAATTGGATCTTTACCTTCTGGGGTAACGTTATACATGCCCGTTACTAGAATCATTAAAGCCGTTGCTGTACAAACGATAATGGTATCAATATAAACGGAAAATGCTTGTACTAATCCCTGCTTAGCAGGATGAGAGACTTCAGCTGCTGCAGAACTATATGTTGCTTCACCACAACCTGCAACGTTAGAGAAAATGGCTCTTCTGACGCCCCATGCAATCGCTGTACCGACAATTCCTCCAAAGACTTGATTGGATCCAAAAGCACTGGTGAAAATTAATGAAAACATTTCAGGAACCTTTGAGAAATTCATCCCCAATACAATGAAGGTAACCAAAACATAACCAACTGCCATAAATGGAACAATAGTTTGGGAAACACCTGCAATCCGTTTAACACCGCCAAAGATGATGGCGCCAAGTAAAATTACTAAGAAGATACCAGTAATAGTTCTATTCAAGCCAAAGGCAGTTTCCATTCCTGAGGCAATGCTGTTTGCTTGAACCCCTGGAGTTAAAAAGCCATAGGAGATGGTTACCACAACAGCCATAATAACTGCGAACCATTTAAGCTTTAAGCCTTTTTCAATAAAATAAGGAGTTCCTCCGCGGTAGCCATTGTCCACTTTGGTTTTAAATACCTGCGCCAGAGTAGATTCGATAAAGGCACTGGCACCTCCCAGCAGGGCCATGACCCACATCCAGAATACTGCTCCTGGTCCTCCATATGCGATGGCAGTTGCCACTCCGGCAATATTACCTACCCCTACACGGCCTGATAAAGCCAAACAAAATGCCTGAAAGGAGGATATCCCTTCCTCAGAACTTTTACCCTCAAAGAGTAATTTAATCATTTCCTTGAAATATCTGATTTGAACAAAACGAGTCATTATAGTAAAAAACAATCCCGCGCCAAGGGCAAATATAACAAGACCGTTGCCCCATACCTGATTTGCTAACCAATTTACGATTCCTTCCATAAGGAACTCCCTTCGTTTAAAAAATTATAGTGCAAGCGTTATCAATATGGATTATTCGAAAAGTAACCCTATAATTTCCCCTGGTCGCTATTATAAAGGAAATGAAGGTAAAAAAGGAAAGTATCTCCATTTGGAGGTGACTGTCCTTTTTTACAAAAGTCTATTACCCTATTTTTGTTTGATTAAATAAACAAACATTATTTAATATTTACCCAAACACTTTTAACTTCTGTATAATTGTCAAGTGCGTAGGATCCCATTTCGCGTCCAATCCCTGATTGTTTATAGCCGCCGAATGCTGCTGCAGGGTCTTCTAAATTATAATCATTAATCCAGACCGTTCCAGCCTTTAGTTTATTAGCAACTTTATGGGCTGTTTTGATATCTTTTGTCCATACCCCGGCAGCTAGGCCATATGGCGTATTGTTTGCCCTTTCAATAACTTCCTCAACTGTATCAAACGGAAGAACAACAACTACAGGCCCAAAGATTTCTTCCTTTGCAATCACCATGTCATCAGTAACATCTGCAAAAACAGTCGGCTGAATAAAATACCCTTTCTCCGCTGCTTTTCCCCCTCCTGCAGCAACCCTTGCGCCTTCGGCTTTACCTTTTTCAATATAACTTAGAACACGTTCAAATTGCCTTTTAGAAACAACCGGCCCCATTTCTGCTTCCTGATCCATTCCTGAGCCGAGTTTAACATTGTTTGCCATCCTTGCTAGTTCTTCAACAACTTTATCATAGTGTTTGCGGTGAACAAACACTCGGGACCCAGCACTGCAGTTTTGTCCATGGTTATACATAAGACCGTTAAATGCACCAGGGATTGCTTCATCTAAGTCTGCGTCTTCTAAAATGATGTTTGGGGATTTGCCGCCAAGCTCTAATGTAATATTTTTAATCGTTTCAGCTGACTGACGCATAATATATTTGCCCGTTACAGTAGATCCCGTGAAAGCTATCTTATCTACATCTGGATGGTTGACAATGCCTGCCCCTGCTGTTTGCCCGAATCCCGGAACGATATTAACCACGCCTGCAGGGAATCCAGCTTCCTGAAGAAGCTTGGCAGCATATAGAATCGACAGCGGCGTTTGCTCTGCCGGTTTTAATACGATTGTACAGCCTGTTGCCAATGCTGCCCCCATTTTCCAAGAAGCCATTGTTAACGGATAGTTCCATGGAATAATTTGTCCAACAACTCCAATTGGTTCATGTCGTGTAAAGTTTAAATAATCTTTTGAAATAGGAACAGTTTGCCCAAGAATTTTTGTTGCCCATCCGGCATAATAGCGAAATTGCTCAACCGTTGCTGGTATATCATCGGTTAATGCTACGGTATATGGTTTCCCATTATCCAGCGCTTCTAATTGTGCTAATTCTTCTCTGTGTTCCTCAATTAAATCAGCGAATTTATAAATTAAGCGCGAGCGTTCTGCAGCACTTAGTTCCGGCCATGAACCAGATTCAAATGCTCTTCTTGCTGCCTTTACAGCTAAATCAATATCTTCTTCCTGGGCTTCACATACTACAGCAAGCACCTCTTCTGTAGCAGGATTCAATGTTTCAAAGGTTTTTCCGCTTACGGAAGGAACGAACCTGCCGTCAATAAAAAGTTCAATTTCCCCTTCCAAAAATTCCTTTACTTTTGGTTTCATATCGATTTGAGTTGTTAGCATGTTATCTCTCCTTTGCTATTTTCAACTAACAGGGAACTGGTCCCTTTGTAACTTTACGCAAGTGAAACGGCCGTTAAATTCATTAATAGTTCTTTTAACTTTTGATCTTCCTCCCGAGTCAGTCCCAATCGAGGATGTCGTGCAGGACCACCTGCCTGTCCAAGCAGGTCCATTGAACGCTTAACAATTTGTACGTATTTCCCGGATCCCTCAAGGAATTCGCAAAGCGGTAAAATACGATCATTAATTTCCCAAGCCTTTTCTACTTCTCCTTGCTGGAAGTAGTTGTACATATCTGTCACAAGCTTCGGCACGATATTCCCCGCTACAGCAATCCAGCCGGTTGCTCCAACAAAATAGGATTCCATTACCAATTCTTCTGAACCGCAGAAAACTTCAAAATCGCCATTTGCTTGTCGTGCTAAATCTCTTGCTTTCCGGATATCGCCGCTGGATTCTTTAATAAGTTTAACGTTTTCACATTCCCTGCCGATGCGGAGCATTAATTCAGTACTCATATCAACACCGGAAGTGAAGGGGTTATTGTAAAGCATAATTGGAATATCAACCACATCTGAAATCTCTTTAAAATGGAAGTAAATTTCGTCTTCCTTTGGCTTCCCGTAATAAGGATTAATAATAAGCGCACAATCTGCACCTTGCGCCTGTGCTTGTTTCGTATTTTCAATCGTTTCTTTCGTGGTTTCAGCAGATGTGCCAACAATGACAGGAATACGGCCGTTAACCTCTTGCGCAACGACCTCTACAATTTGGTATTTTTCTTCCTTCGTCAGGCTGACAAATTCGCCTGTGCTGCCGTTTATAACAATCCCGGCAACCCCTTGATTAATAAAGTAATTTACATTGTTTTTAATGCCGGCCCAATCCACTTCCTGTTCCTGTGTCATTGGTGTAATTAATACCGGGTAAGCCCCTCTAATTGTCGTCATCATGATTTCCTCCTTTTTTTGTGTGCAGAATCTCAAAATCTAATACTCCAGCAAAAAATAAAACTATTTTAAAATAAATCCGAATGCCAATGGATCAGCTGGATCCAAAATGAATGTTTGCATGCCGGTAATATAACTACGGCTTGTCATCTTAAATGTATAACCCGCTTCCGTTTGGGAAGCAGTTCCCGCTTTCAATTCACTGCCAAAAATACTCTTATTTATTAGGGTCCCATCCATTGGCAGCCGCCCACTCGAAAGCAGACTTGTATAACAGGCAAAAGTCGTACCAAATCCAGGGGAACGGGCAATATAGCCGTCATTACGGAAGGTGATGGTCTTGATCTGTCCTTCTTCGCTGGAAGTATGATCCATTAATATGACACCGCTGACATTTACCTCCAGTGCTTTTAACACTGTTTTCCCCCATTTGTTTAATTCAGCCAATTCGTCCAGTTCAATCTGTATCGGAAAGTCCTGTTTATCAAAAACAGCATATAATTGATCTGTCTCCACGAGAGAATACTTTGCTTTTAAATGCGGATGAGATAATGGAATATCTGCACCAACTACTTGACACGGATCGCTTTCCAGGGTGACCGAAACAACTTCTCCCTCTTCCATTACAGCGGTAACCGGTACAACCCCATGAACCGTTTCAATTTTGTACTTATTAAAGTCCTTCATCTTTAACTGCCCGAATTCCAGCAATGCTGTGATAACAGCAGCAAGTCCTGCATATTGAACCTGTACTGTCCCTTCATGGTTAAAAAATAATACCGCTGCATCCGCATCACAATTTATTGGCGGGATGACCAAACAGCCATTTAATCCTGCAAATCCCCGCGGTTCATTTAATAATAGTTTTATCTCATCATGAAAAGCTTGCGGAAACCGCTCGTATAGTTCTTCAAGGCTTTGATAATGGATGAATGGCACATTTTGAATAATACGGAAAGCTTCACCGGCAACGTGAACATCTATGCTAGAGTATGTTTGATCAATCCTCATAGAACATCCTCCATTTCATGTTCCTGCATAGGGGGAATCAGCAAAAACCCTTCCTTAAGTGGGTCTTCCTTATGATAAAAGAAACGATGCATTCCCATCAGCCAGGCAGATCCTGTTATTCTCGTTACCACTGCCTCAAACCCTTCAACAGTGGCCGCCTCCAGAATACGTCCGCGGAATAGCGATCCGACAATGCTTTCATGGACAAACTCTTCACCCACAGCAATTTGCTTCTTGGCGTATAAGACTGATAGTTTAGCAGATGTGCCTGTCCCGCATGGCGAACGGTCAATTCCCCCGGGAGGAACAATAACCGTATTTTTTACATTTGCCAGTTCATGTGTCGGCTCAGTAAAAAACTCAACATGTGTTAGTCCGTGAATGAACGGATATTTTGGATGAACAATTTCGTTCTTTTCATTAATTGCATTTCTGATGATGATAGCCTTTTCAATTATCGCTGAGGCGTTTTCCGGTGTTAATTCTAAGCTGACTGATTTGGCATCAATAATCGCGTAAAAATTACCTCCATAGGCGATGTCTGCATCTACCCGACCTATTCCTTCAACATCAACGGAAACACTTTTCAGCAGGAAGGCAGGAATATTACAGAAAGAGACCTCTTTCGCTTTTCCGTTCTCCACCAAAATTTCAACCTCTACAAGCCCTGCAGGTGTATCCAGTTTTAATGAAGTAACCGGTTCATGGACCGGTATAAGCCCCGCCTCAACTAATGCCGTGCAAACCCCAATCGTGTCATGCCCGCACATTGGCAGATAGCCGCCTGTTTCAATGTAAATCACACCAATGTCTGCTTCCGGATGACACGGTTCTGTTAAAAGAGCCCCAGACATTACATCATGTCCCCTTGGTTCATTCATTAACAACTTGCGGATCCAATCGTATTTTTTTTTCATATAAAGCATTTTTTCAGACATTGTTTCCCCTGCAAGCTCTGGGAGTCCGCTAATCACTGTCCGCGTCGGGTTCCCTCCTGTGTGGGTATCAATCGTAGTAAATACCTTATGTGCCTTCATCTTGTTAACACCCCTTCCCTAAAACGGTCGTATCGGACTGGATCGGTAGGAATACAAGTTTCTTTTTCATTAATTAGTTCTTCAATTACCTTTCCAGTAACCGCCGCAAGACTGATTCCATCGCCCTCATGACCGGCCGCTATATAGAAATTTGGAATCTCCTCCACCCTTGAGATAATTGGCAAGTGGTCTTCCGTCCAAGGTCTTAAACCTGCATAAGAGCGAATCACCATCATATCTGCCATTTTTGGATAAAAGCGGATAGCGCGGTTTGCGATACATCTGATGATTTCGTTGTTTACTTTAGTATTAAAACCGACAAACTCACGGCTGGAACCAATTAAGAAGTTTTGGCTCTCTGTCGGTTCAAAAACAAGGGCCACCCCATATTTTTCAGTCAATGGATCAACCTGACGCACTCCCCCGAATTTGGAAATGAGGTAACCGAATTCCATTACTTTCCGGCGGCCGACATGCTGCTGCCTTGAGGCAACAATAATATGACCTTTTCTCGGTTTAATCGGAATTGAGAGATTTACCATTTCACCGATCCGCGGCGCCCAAACCCCAGCTGCATTTACAACATGTTTGGCGGTAAATTCTCCATTAGACGTATGTACAATAAATGACCCGTGTTCCCTTTTAATCTCTCTTACTTCCGTTTGCTTAAATGCTTTAGCACCGTATTTTTTTGCATCTTCCAATAAGGAAAAAGCTAAGAGGTAGGGGTTCACGGTAGAATCCGTCGCACATTCCAATCCTCCTAACAGGTCATCCGCAAAGTATGGCGACTCCTCTTTTATATCCGCCCGATCAAGCATTCTAAATTGCAGACCGGCTGCTTTTTGACGATCAACCCATTTCTTCGCTGCTTCCATCTCCTCGTCCGTTTCGCAAACAAGGATACTGCCAGGTGCACGGTATTCAAAAGAATGCCCCAGCTCCCTGCTTAAATCATCAACTAACTGCTGGCTGACCAGCGACATCTGGCTGTCGAAGCCGGGATCTTTATCGATCGCCAAAATATTTCCATCACAGCGTGAGGATGTACCGCTGACAAATTCCCCTTTTTCGATCATCGTCACATCCCTGCCGGACTTAGAAGCATAGTAAGCTATAGCACAGCCAATGATCCCTCCGCCAATCACGAGAATGTCACAGTTTCTCACATCCTCTTCCCCCTTTCTTCAAATGAAGCTCATTTCTTTATAATGCAATTACTGTGCCAATCATTATTTTCAGCCTCCGTTATCCAACTAATATAAATATTTAAAATTTTTAGCCACTCCGTGTATAATTATTTTTACAGTGTTTAATTTTTTTACATAACCAAGGAGGTTTTTATCATGACCTTTTCGATGCTTTCTGTAAAAGATATTTTAAGAGATTCTTTCCTGGCAGCGCTGCAAGTTACAGATAAAAAGAAAGACTTCTTTTTTCATCCATCCGATCACACATCTGATACTTCCTATACAGAAATAGGTATGGGTGACTCTATCGACACTCTCATTCAAGCGTTTTCCCATCATTCATCTGTCATCATTACAGGCAAAGAGGGTAAGCCCATCTGTGATATTACAGCAGGACAAATGATTGAGATTCTCCATAATGCTTATAAAAGATTAATTGCCTTTTATGAAACCGTCATTCATACTACCGATTCATCGGTTACTGTCATTGACGCCAATGAATGCGTCAGGACTTGGACTAAAGGGGCCGAAAAGATATTCTCCGTGAAGAAAAAGGAGATTATCGGAAAACCGATAACTAAGTTTTTCGACCGCAATAAACTGGAAATATTGGAAACTTTGCAAACTGGAAAAAGTATGACCAGGCAGTACCATCAACCACGCTCAGATCTATTTGTACTAATTAATTCCAACCCCGTTTATTTTAATCAGCAAATTATTGGGGCTGTCGTTTCGGAGACCGATATTACCAACCAAGTAATGCTTAATGAAAAATTATTTAACATGTCTCATGAAGTTCATCGTTTAGAACAGGAAGTAGCGAAATATCAACACTCTAAAGATCCGTTTCAGGGTATTAAAGGAAAAAGTGCGGCGATTCAAAAAACCATCGAATTAGCAAAGAAGGTCTGCTCCGTTAAATCCACCGTTTTAATTTTAGGGGAAAGCGGTGCAGGGAAAGAGGTTTTTGCCAAAGCGATTCATGAAGCCAGTGAAAAACCAAATGCACCCTTTATATCAATAAATTGCGGGGCAATACCTGCCTCATTATTTGAAAGTGAATTATTCGGCTATGAGCGCGGTGCCTTCTCCGGCGCCAATTACAAAGGGAAAAAGGGGAAAATTGAGCTGGCAAAAGGAGGCACACTATTTCTTGATGAAATTGGGGAAATGCCGCTTGAAATGCAGGTCAAGCTGCTTAGGGTGCTGCAGGAACGTAAATATTACCGTGTCGGTGGTGAAAAAGAAATCGATATCGACTTCCGTGTTATTGCAGCAACAAACAGAGATTTGCAGGAATTAATGCGGGAAGGACAGTTTCGCGAGGATCTTTATTATCGATTAAATGTGGTAACACTGAATATCCCTCCTTTAAGGGAACGGCATGAAGATATTATTGAATTGACTCATTATTACTTAAATGATTTTTCACAGCGCTATCATCGGCCAATCCGGGAGTTTTGTCCGGAAGTCATGCAGGAAATGCTCCAATATGAATGGCCTGGCAATATCCGTGAACTCCGTAATATTGTAGAACGGCTGGTGGTATTTGCAACGGATGGAGTCATCAAGAAAGACTATCTGCCGTTTACCGCAAATAGGGTTCATGCAGAGAATAACCTTCCGTTGCAGGCCCTCATAAGCGAAGACAATGGTTCTGAAATTATTTCGTTGCGTGAAGAGCTGGACCAGCATGAGAAAAAAGTGCTGGAACGGGCATTAAGAATGGTTAACGGAAACAAGTTAGAGTGCGCAAAGCGGCTTGGTATCACTAGAGCTACTCTATATAACCGTTTAAAGCGTCTTCATATTGATTAGCTTGAACGTGTTAATAAGTTGGTACGATTTTTGCATGATAGTTTACTATACGCACACAAAGGAGGATATCAAAATGACTAACTTTGAAAATATGGTCATTTGCCGCTGTGAAGAAGTGACGTATGGCCAGCTTCTATCAACTGCAGCTGAACATAAATGTACAGCAAGAGAATTAAAATTAAGAACACGAGCCGGCATGGGTTTTTGCGGCGGCCGCACTTGCCGTGTTTCGGTAGATAAAATTATTGAAAGTGTATCCCCTGATATTACTCCGGGTGACATTCCGTTAAAATACCAGCCGCCAGTCAGACCGGTAACATTTGGAACAGTAGGTGAAAAGAAGTGAGCAGAATTCTAAATCATCCCATTTTCGGAAAAATAAATGATAGAAAGCAAGTTTCCTTTCAATTCGACGGCAAAACATATGAAGCTTATGAAAATGAAACTATCGCCGCTGCACTTTTAGCAAATGATGTAAGAAAACTGCGTGTACATGAAGATAGCGGTACACCGAGAGGATTTTATTGTAATATCGGACATTGTATGGAATGCCGTGTAACAGTTAATGGTCAGTCAAATACAAGGGCATGCCTAACCGTCGTACAACAGGACATGGTGGTTGAGAGCGGTAAGCTGCTGCCAAACATCATCAGGAGGATGGTGGAAGAGCAATGAGCGATGTTATTATCATTGGAGCAGGCCCTGCCGGATTAGCAGGTGCAATTGCCTGCGCGGAAAATGGTCTTCGGGTAACAGTAGTTGATGAATTTATTAAACCAGGCGGCAGATTGCTTGGTCAGCTCCATCAGGAACCTTCCGGAGACTGGTGGAATGGCATTAAAGAAGCGGAACGGCTTCACCAAAATGCAATGAACTTATCGGTAGATATCCGCTGTGGGGTTTCTGTCTACAACTTGGAAAAATGCAGTCAGAATTGGAATGTACATACCAGTATCGGCACATTAACTGCTCCATTTGTGCTCATTGCTACAGGAGCTGCCGAATACCCTGTCCCTGTTCCGGGATGGACGCTACCAGGTGTGATGTCCATTGGAGCTGCTCAGGTTATGACAAATGTCCACCGTGTACAAGTTGGAAAAAAGGGAATTATTATTGGGGCAAATATCTTAGCCTTTGCTATCTTAAATGAACTACAGCTTGCCGGAATCAATGTTGAACGGATTGTGCTGCCGGAAAAAAATCCGAATAGTCAAAAAGCCGGCGAACCGGAAGAAGTGTTAAAATCCCTTTTGCATGCATCCCATCTTGCTCCGTCTCCTCTCTTAAGATTCGGCAGCAAGTTTATGAAAAAAGACTGGATTCGGAAAATGGGCATTAACTTTTACCCTAAAAACGGTATTAAGATTAATGGCACCCCGCTTCAACTGCGAAAAGCGGCTCTAGAAGTCATCGGCAAAGATCAAGTTGAAGGTGTCCGGATTGCCGATACGGATGCCAATGGAAAGGTTATTCCCGGTACTGAAAAGATTTATGAGGCAGACTTTGTTTGCATTGCCGGCGGTCTATACCCGCTTGCAGAACTTGCAGCCGTTACCGGATGTCCTTTCCACTATGTTCCAGAGCTTGGCGGACATGTTCCAAGCCATTCTGAAACGATGGAAACCCCGCTTGATGGTCTTTTTGTAGCCGGGAATATCACAGGAATTGAAAGCGGTAAAATTGCTATGGCGCAAGGAATAACCGCCGGTTTGTCGATTGCAAAGCATGCTGGAAAAGGTAAGAACAATATCAATAATAAGCTTCAACAGGCAGTACAAAATATTCGCACAGTAAGGCAGAATGCCGCCATTCAATTTAATCCTGATATCGATAGAGGCAGAAGCAAGATGAAGCAGATTTGGGAAGATCAACACAATAATAACAACCAAACCCAGGAGAAGATTGGGTAATAACAAAATTACTCACGCGCCTTGCTGCCTGAATGAAGATTATTCACTTGAGCAGCAAAGGCGTCTTTTGAACTTAGATTTAGTCCACAATTTGCGAGGGTGCGTGACCATGCCCTGACCTCACTTTTAACCATAGAAGTCAGAAAATCCATTTTATCTAGATTTGCAAATAAATCAATAAAGAATGGTTTTTGACTTTGTTTAATAATTGGGGCACTTTTCTGTAGTAATGAAGATAGTTCAACTTCTTAAGTTTAATAATGGGGCTTTTTAAAATCGTAATTTCCTTCATGTTGTAAATCCGCATTTCCCGATGCTGTCCAATTCGCTTTCCCTTTTCTTAAAATCTTCATGGACAATATGATGCCAATCCCCCCGATGATTGCTCTAACAGGAAAAGATTGAAACCACTAGTTTATCAACTGCTCTTAAATACTCAGGTGTTTTCGTATAATTCTGTTCTGCCAAACCACCTCACATTGTATTTTTTTAGCCATTACAGTATTTAAAAACTTTGAATGAACTCAATTAGGATAACCATATATTTAAATAAGACCATAGGCAGGGGGTATCAGTTTGACGGCTAAAGAAATGAACGATTATTTGACCATTGACATAGTTTCACGGCAGCTAGGCATTACACCGAGAACGCTCCGCTATTATGAGGAAGTGGGGCTTATTGTTACTACATTAAGGACTGCGGGCGGGCACCGTCTGTATGATCAAACTACAATTGAACGCCTTAAGCAAATACTGAAGCTAAAGGATTATTTGGGCATCTCACTTCAAGAAATTCAGGAAGTGATAGACGCAGAGGAATCACTTAAAGAATTGCGGCAGACATTCCGTGAGAATAACCACAATGCAGATCAACAGAGATTGGCAGTCGAACAGTACATTGATGTTCTTTACAACTTGATCAACAAAATGAATACGAAAATTGACCATGTGGTAAACATGCGCGATAGGTATCAAGAGCAAGTGGAACGTTCTTTACGATTTATTGGCAAAATGGAGAATAAGCAGCAGTCCCCTGATTAAATACATATCACCGACTTCATGGCACACGAGGAATTTTTTAATTCTACAGCAAAAAGAGGATGATTAATTCGAGTTCCTTCATCTTCAATCATGATAAGCACCGGGAATAATTATTTTATAAAAATCATATATATTAAGCGACGTTAACGTTAACGTCATACATCAAGGAGGTGCTTATCATGTGGCAGCTTTGGCTTACTGGATTAATCGGCATTTGGCTTATCGTTTCACCATGGGTGTACAGCTTCTCCAGTAACTCAGGCGCAATGTGGAACAGTATCATTTTTGGAATCATTGTCTTAATACTTGCCATTTGGTCTAGTGCAGCTAACAAAAGCAACAAATCCAGTGACTAGATTTATCGGGTCAGAGGGGCTGGTTTCATGTCCCATCTGGCCCCTGTTTTATAGTTGGACCGGAGGGGCTTATTTTCAATAATAATTATTTAGAGGAGCGGGGGAGTAATGGAATTCACAGTTCGTAAGATAAGAACAAAAATATTTACGGGTTCCCCAAGTGATGTCGAAGAACAGGTTAATGTTTTTTTAAATACAATTGAACAATTAAATTATGTGGATATTAAGGTGACCACTTCTGATGTCGGCAGGATTTCAGTAGTTGTCGTTTACAAGGTTGTACAAAAACTTTAACGGGTCTGAGGGACTATTTCTTAGTCCCATCTGTACCTTGTTTTTTTGACAGTGACTTCAAATTAAGAACAACTTATGACCTTATATGTACACCCCGGCATGAGGATTTCTGTTTGTTGATACAAGCTGCGCAGCAGGTGTGGATGCATATGAAAAAGATTATTATTCAAGGTGCTTTGAGGATTCTATAAATCGGTTTTTTCCAGGTAACGGGATCCATTTGGGTGCTTTGGGGATTTTTCCTATAGGCTGCATTTGTTGTTTGTATCGGGTAAAATCAATGGTTTATTTTTACCGCTTGCCTCCCTTTCTCTTCTCTTCGGGCAAATTCAACGCTTCTTTTTTTCCGCTGACTTCCTTTCCTCTTCTCCTTCGGGTAAAATCAGACCTCTTTTTTTCCCGCTGAACTCCTTTTCCTTCTCTCTCGGGTAAAATCAGTATCCCATTTTTACCGCTAGCTTCCTTTTCTCTTCTCTTCGGGCAAAATTAGGCCTCTTTTTTTACCGCTGAGCTCCTTTTCCTTCTCCTTCGGGTAAAATCAGCACCCCATTTTTACCGCCGGCTTCCTTTCCTCTTCTCTTCGGGTAAAATCAGACCTCCTTTTTTACCGCTGAACTCCCTTTCCCTCCCCCTCGGGTAAAATCAGCACCCCATTTTTACCGCCGGCCTCCTTTCCTCTTCTCTTCGGGTAAAATCAACGCTTCTTTTTTTACCGCCGGCCTCCTTTCCTCTTCTCTTCGGGTAAAATCAACGCTTCTTTTTTTACCGCTAGCTTCCTTTTCTCTTCTCTTCGGGCAAAATTAGGCCTCTTTTTTTACCGCTGAGCTCCTTTTCCTTCTCCTTCGGGTAAAATCAGCATCCCTTTTTTACCGCTGACTTCCTTTCCTCTTCTCCTTCGGGCAAAATCAACGCTCCTTTTTTACCGCTGACTTCCTTTCCTCTTCTCTCCGGGCAAAATCAGACCTCCTTTTTTACCGCCGGCATCTTTCCCGCTTTTCTCTCAGGTAAAATCCCCGCTGTTCAAATTATCTAAAAAAGGCCCACAATCAACAATATGCCGGGGAGCCATCTCACTAATTCACATTTGTTTTATATTTTTCTCAATGGTTTTCTTCGTTTGTTCCAATGTTTTAACACTGAGGTCATTTAAATCTTTCTCTAACTCGTCTAAACTTTTTCCAACGAAATTATCCATGGCCTTATCTTTTTCCTGCAGGTAATTTTCCTGCTCCTTCGTAATCAGATCCTTGATAAACAATTCTTCAATAAATGAATCCAGGTTGTTTCCTTGGTTTAATTGCTTAAGGTACCAGTCATTTGACAATCCTAAAACTTCAAAATATCTTTCTGTTTCTTGTGAATCTGCATCTGACATGGCCTTGTCTTTCCATTCTTTCCAGTGTTCCAAAAGTTCCTTTGCTTTATCGAACTATTGCAGCAGTTCCTTTTGATTATTGACTGTTGTGTAAATACCATCGGCTGCATCTGCTACTTCCCGCATCTGCTTTTGACCTTCTTCATCTACATCAAAACCAATGACATTTACAATTGGGGCAATCTTTGATTCCGCTAACTGTTTTGCAGCGGACACAGGATTGCCGCCGCAGGTTTCAATCCCATCACTTACTAGAAAAACTAGATTGGTATTAGTCTTACTATCAAATGGGGCTAAATCTTCCTTTGCCTTTTTTAAAGAATCTGCAATGGGCGTCCAGCCGGTTGGTTGGAACTTTGCGAGTGCATCCCCAAACTCGTTTTGGTTATATACCTTTGAGCCATATATCAACTCAGTGCTGGAGCAGGATAATTTCTTATCGGTATCCGTATTTGACCCCTCATGTCCATATACGCGCAACGATACTTTGGCATCTTTGGGTGCAGCCGCAAGAAAATGATTAATCGCCTCTTTCGCAAGCTCCATTTTGCTCTTTCCATTCACCTTTGCTGCCATGCTTCCGCTCGCATCCAGAATAATTTCGATATGATTATTTTCTTTAAAATGATACCGGTCATCCGGCAGATTGGGGTTCCCAAAGGAATACAGCTGCCATTTTTTAATAATCGTCTCAGGATCAGGATAGTCTTCGGCAACGAGACTGTACATATAATTAAACAATTGATCAAGGTCTTGTTCCGACGCATCTTTAGGAACAGGTTTGAATTCCTGTATCTTTTTCTCAAGATCAGCCTTAAGGGTATTGGAATAAACTCCATCACCTGAAAATGGGCCGGCATATTGGTTAATCAAATCATTTATGTTTTTTGGAATTTGAGGAGCCTCTGTGATTTCCTTCTCAATTATGGATGTGCTGGCTTCTGCTGATTCTGTCGTTTTCTTATCGGGAGATTGTTCTTTTGAAACTTGAACAGCATTCGTATCGGCCTTCTTTGGCTCTTCTTTATTAGAGCAGCCTCCCATTAAAAAGAAACCCGCAGCCAATACTAGAAAAAACCTTTTCAATCTTAACACCCCATAGTACATAGCAATATTCTTCGATGTTCATAATTCTGGCATAACTGCCAACGGATGGTATAGTTAAATCCTCCTGTTTCTGCAAATATTTAAACTATATGACGAAATCAAAATCCCCAGGCTGCTTTTAATAATTGAATTCCCCTATCAATCTCAAATTCTGTTAAACCTCCAAAACCCAATAAGATTTTAGAATCCGGGCTGCCTTGGGTATCGTGAAAATAAGTAGACAAAGGATATACTTTAACGCCCGAGGCTATTGCTGACTCAATTAATGGTGCCTCTCCTATCTGTTTCTTTATTTCTAAAACAATATGAAGCCCTGAATCAGCACCAATGACGTTTACATTTTTTCCAAAATACTTCTCAACTGATGACATCAATAAAGCATGCTTTTTCCGGTAAAGAGTTCTCATCTTATTCAAATGACTCTGCCAGTATCCATCCTTCATAAAATAATAAAGGGTTTGCTGATGGAGGCGGGAGGCTGTCTGCTTATAGATCGTAAAGTGTTTCCTGTATCTTTCCAGCAAAATCGGAGGTAAAACCATATAGCTGATGCGGAGAGATGGAATCAATGATTTGGAAAACGTCCCTAAATAAATAACCTTTCCTTTTCCATCTAACCCCTGCAGCGAAGGTATCGGATTCCCTTTATATCGATATTCTCCGTCATAATCGTCCTCAATTATATAACCATCGTTTTCTTCCGCCCATTTTAACAATTCCATCCGGCGTGAGATAGGCATGATCATGCCATAAGGGAATTGATGGGATGGTGTCACATACACAACGCTTGCATTGCTTTGTTTCAATTTACTCAGGTTTATTCCATCTGAATCAAGGTCTATAGGAATGGTACGGACCCCAAGGTCTTGCAGCACCATTCTTGTTCGGTGAAATCCGGGGTCCTCCAACGCATAAATTTGCTCTTTTCCAATTATCATACCTAGTAATCCAATCAGCATTTGTGTCCCTGCACCAATGATAATTTGATCAGGTGAACACCTCACACCTTTTGAAGCAAATAGGTATTTTGCAATCTGCTCCCTTAAAACCCTCTCCCCTTGACGATTTCCATTGTAAAATAACTCGCCTTGATCCTCATATAATGATTGAATGGTTAATTTCCGCCATATCGCATATGGAAAATGGACCAGGTCAACTTTACCGGAATTGAAATCAATCAACACACGGTTCGTTTCCTTTTCCTCTTCAATTAGGAATGGCTGTGAATAGGGATAGTCAAACTCCAGCTCTTCTTCTATCACTGCTGCATATAATCCTTGCCGCGGTTTGCTGACTATAAATCCCTCTGCACTCAATTGGTCGTAAGCAGCCAGCACTGTATTGACACTTATCCCAAGATATTGGGCTAAAGATCGCTTAGATGGCAGCTTTTCATTCGATTTGATTCTGCCGGATAAAATTTCTTGCTTTATATAATTTGATAACTGCATATACAACGGTTTTTCACTATTTCTATCTAAAAAAGGGGTCATTTCAATCATTCCGGGTTCCTCCAATCATACTGGTACCATCTAAATAGTAAAATCTGATTCTTTTAATTATACCAGTTTACAGGTAAATTTTTGTAAAAAGGAGGGGTTTTGATGAATGCAAAGATTGATTACAAACTGAATACATCGATTACAGCGAAGGAACTTTCACAGCTTTTCAAAGCTTCAGGTATTAAAAGACCTGCAGATGATTTGCCAAGACTGCAAAAAATGATTACCAATGCAGATCTAACCTTTAGCGCATGGGATGGCGAAAAACTAGCGGGGATTGCGAGGGCGATAACGGATTTTAGCTATTGTTGCTATTTATCCGATTTAGCCGTTGACAAAGACTATCAAAAATGCGGAATTGGAAAAAGATTAGTAACATTACTACGAGAGGAAATTGGGGATGAGGTCACATTACTCCTTCTTTCTTCCCCTATTGCCATGGAATACTATCCACGAATCGGTTTTGAAAAAGCAGATAATGGATTTAAAATTATGAGGAGACGATGAACACAAACAGATGGTACCAAAAGAATTTCTTCTCAAACAAAAGAACCCTATAGGACAAGACAAAATATCCTGCCTATAAGGTTCTTTCTTCTCTTCTTAAGCTCCTTATTTCTTAAGCACTTGGAACGTTCGGAAGTAAACCATGAAGAGATTGGAGAAGGTTGTTAATAATGGTTGTTTGCTGCGTATTAAGCGCCCCGGTACCGTCTGTAAATACACTTACACAGACTGGACAAACTTCAACATGAATTCCCAGCAGGTTAATAGCTAGTCCACCCGGAATGTCAACAGTAAGAATCGGTGTTGAACCTTCAGGAGGAGTACACGTTTCACAGTCAGTTAATACCGCCATAAAGTCACCCCCTTTCATTCAAACTACTATATACGTATGAAAAAAGGATGGACAAGGTATAGGTATTTGGACAAGCCTTTCGAAAATAGATTTTCACCTATACCAGGAACAAGAATATGAAAAATAAAGCGGACTGCCATCCCATTTGGCAGTCCGCTTTATGGACAATATTATTTATTCAACGCTTGTAACGCCTTTCTCCTAAACCCGCATTGTTCCATTGCTTCTGAAAGCTCTGCTCTTAACTGTGCCAAATCAGCATCCGCTAATTTCTTCCCTGACACAACCTGTTTTCCATCGATAAATACGTCTCTAACATTACCGGCATTAGCGGAGTAAACCAACGCAGAATAAGGATCATAAATCGGAAACATGTTAACCGAATCGGTTTCTACCAGAATGAAATCAGCTTGTTTCCCTGCTTCAATCGTGCCGATTTGTTCTTCCAAACCTAAAGCTTTTGCTCCCCCAATGGTCGCAAGCTTTACAATCTGTTCAGCAGGGAAGGCGCTGCGGTCGTGTAAATACGTTTTATGGAAGTTTGCAAACATCCGCATTTGGCTGAATAGATCCAATGTGTTCCCGCTGCTTGGACCGTCTGTGCCCAGTCCAACAATTACACCGGCATTAATTAAATCCCGGACCCGGGCCACACCTTTTGCCGATTTCGTATTCGCACCAATGCAATGAGCCACTTTCACATCATATTTCTTCAACAGTTCAATATCATGGTCTGTCAAATGTATACAATGCGCCGCCACCAGCCTTGAACTCAACACCCCAATCTCTTCTAAAAATTCAACAGGGGTTTGGTTTCTTTCCTTCCGATACTTTTCTAGTTCAAAATCCATTTCACTGACATGCATCATCCACGGAACATCGTATTTTTTGGATAGAGCATCTGCCTTCTGCAGTACTTCAATGGTATTCGAATAGGGCGCATGCGGGCCTATAGATGCTTGAATACGATGATGTCCCTGCCATTTTGGCAGGAACTCTTCGGCGTATTGTAAACCTCCCATTGGATCCGGCACATCTACCGTTACCGTATCAATCACTGATTCCGCCAAAAGGGCACGGCTATGCATTTCATCTGCGGCTTCAGCCAGCTGCTGTTCAAAATAATACATATCAAAGAACGTTGTCACACCTGCCAGCTGCATTTCCGCAATGGCATATTTTCCGCTTGTATAGGCAAGCTGTTCATTCATACATTCATTTTCCAACGGGAATAAGAATCGGCGGAGACGGTCCGGATAGTCATCCCCTAATGATCGGAATGGAATCATGCCGATATGTGTGTGCGTATTAACCATGCCTGGCAGCAAAATTGCTCCCTTGGCATCAATACACCGATCATATGAAACAGCCTTTGGCAGGGAATCCATCGTGCCTGCTTCTGAAATTTTTTCATCGTCTACCATTAAGTAGCCATTTGGAAACTGCTCCATTTGTTCATTCATGGTTAAAACCCAGGCGTTTTTAATCAATGTCTTCATTTTTACTCACCCTCCACCAATGGAATCATCATTTGTGAACGGACATCCATCATTCCTTTGTCGGTAATTTTAATGACTGGTGAGACCGGTAAAGACAGAGTCGAAAAGGACATAATCTCATTAGTGTTGCGGTACCCCAGAGCAATCATGGCTTGGCGGACATCCTTTAATTGGGTGCCCAATTCTTGTATTGGCGCATCACTGATAATGCCCCCGACCGGCAGCGGACACACGGCCTGTACCTTTTCATTCTGTGTCACGACATAGCCGCCCTGCATGTCCAATAACTGCTTTTGTGCTGCTAAAATATCAGCTGCACTGGTTCCCATCACCATTAGATTATGATGGTCATGTGCCCAAGTAGCAGCGACAGCCCCTTTTTCTTCTAACGCATTTTCTACGAACCCGAAAGCAATATCACCTGTTTTTCCGTACCGCTCCATAACCACAATCAAGGACAGCCCGCTATTCTCCCAATCTAGATATCCATCAACCACCCTCATCTTCCGCTGAACATGCTCAGTAAACGTACCAACTTCTGCAATTTTGATCACATTAACAATGGCCTTTTCTGATTGCTTTACCTTGATACGTAAATCTTCCGGCGTTAAGGGTCGACATTGGATAGATTGATAAAAATGCGCAGGAAAATGAGGTTTTTCAGCAGGATACTGGATTTCCCTTCCACGTTCATGCACTAATTTCCCATCCTTATACACTGCAGCAATATCCAGGGTTTCAACGTCATCCAGCAAAAGAAAGTCTGCTTTAAAACCGGAGGCAATTGCTCCGCGGTCCTGAAATCCCATCCGTCTCGCCGGTGTATAGGTAGTACAGTATATGGCTTGTTCAGCCGGCATACCGTTTGATATCGCCAAACGAACATTTGCATTTAAATGTCCATTTAACAAGTCATCTGCCATCACATCATCCGTAATAATAGCCACATATTCATAGAAGTTATTTTCCACAACCATTCGGACATTTTCCGGCGTGATCGATTTTTTTTGGAATTCTAAAAACATTCCACTTGTGACCTTCTCATAGATGGATTCTGGTGTCTGATGTGTATGATCAGCTGTTAAGCCAGCATATAAAAATTTAGCTAAATCTAACCCAGAAACCCTTGGTATATGGCCTTCTAAAGGCATAAATGGCCTTTCGGTCTGAACCGTTCGTAAAATTTGCCGAATTAAAGAATCCGGTTCATTGACAATGCCATTGAAATTCATTGCCTCTCCTAAAGCAATTACTTTCGGATGCTTTAAAAGCTGTTTTACTTCCTCCACACCTATAAAACCGCCCGTCGTTTCTAATTCCGGTATTGTAGAAGGAACAGAGGAAGGAATGGCAAAGTAAATATCCATCGTACTTGGCTGTGAAAAAAACGCCCCCAGCCCTTCCATGCCAAATACATTGGCAATTTCATGGGCATCTGCCACAACTGTAGTCACCCCATGTGTTAACACGGCTTCGGAAAAAATAGCCGGAGAGGTCATGGAGCTCTCAATATGCATATGGATATCGATTAAACCCGGAGTCAAAAATTTATTGGATGCGTCCACAATTGTATCAGCCTCTAAATTTTCAAATTCATCGGCCGTAATATAATAAAATTTGCCGTCCACAACAGAAACATTTTTCTTTTCAAATTTTTTGGTGAAAGTGTTGAAAACTTGCCCATTGATAATGGCTAAATCAACTTTCATTACCTTAATCCCCCCATCTCTATGACTGTAATGGCAGAGAAAAAGGCCAAGATTTTCCCTCAGCCTTTCTCCTTACATTTTTTATTTATTTAAGATCCGATTCCATTGATTAATCCATGATGCCAGGTTTTTATTAACAAATGCTGAATCGACTTTGTTTGTGCGTTTGGCAACGTCGCCATATGTCTTATTCTGCGCTGTTTTATCATCTAATACTACTTCTTTATTTGTAGGAGCTTCGTTGAGAGAAACTGCTGTCTTTTCTTGGATTTCTTTACTTAAGCGCCAGTTAATATATTTATAGGCCAAGTCTTTATTTTTAGAGTTTTTGTTGATATTAATGGTATTAAAGTTTGCATATGTTCCTGATTGCGGAACAACATAGGCTACATCTGGATTGGCTTGTGAAATAATCGGAATCGCAAAGTCACCTACAACCGCTGCGACAATTTCTCCCGATTGGAACATGTTAGCTAAATCAGATGATTTGCTATATGTTTTGACAACGTTTGGTGCTAAATCAGTGATTCCTTTGAAAGCTGCTTTTCCATTATCTGTTGTAATATCAACATTCTCATGCTTACTTGCGACATAAAGCATGGCCGGGCCAAATGTAGAGGCAATATCAGGGATAGAGATTTTTCCTTTCAGTGAAGGATCCCATAAATCATCCCATTCCTTAATTTCCTTGCCAACTGCTTTTTTGTTGTAGATAATCCCGATACTGTTTAATGTATAGGCAGGACCTGAACCATCCGCTGCTAAATCCTTCGCACTGTCAATTAACTTTTCCATATTAGGGATTTTAGAACTGTCAATTTTTTCAAACACTCCTGCTCCTACGCCTTCTGCTGCATTGGATTGAGATAATTCAATGACATCAACCGTTGAATTCGGATTGCTTTTTAACTTAGTATAGCGCTCTGAGCTTGTCCCAGATTCTAATACAATATCTACATTGTATTTTTTCTCAAACGGTTTGAAAACATCCTGCTCCATTTTGTCTTGTTCCAAACCAAAAGTGGAGATGACTAATTTTTTCTGTTCTCCCTTTCCATTGCCGCTGTCACCGCCGCCGCATGCAGCAAGCACACTGGCAGATAAAAGTGTTACCCCTATTAAGCCTATTCTTTTCTTCATTTTTTCCTCTCCCTTTTTTCATATAATATAGAATTTATTTGCTTTGAAAATTGTCTAGCGCAAGCGCCCTAGCGGCTGGTATCCTTCGCTCTCCGCCCTGCGATAAGTCAAGCACGGATGCGCCTGCGGCTCCCCGTGTTTCCTTTATCTCAGCTGGAGCGTTCCACAAGGAAAGCCCGGCAGCATAAGCATCGCACGAAGAAAATGCGATAGCTTTTTCGAGGAGGCCATACGCCGCTGACCAGGGCGCTTCCGCTTTTCTAATTTTCATTACACAATAATGAGCTTATGGGATGGAATCGACAAGGTGATGGTATCCCCAACTTGATAGATTACATCATCCACTTCATTAACCAGTAAGGTTCCAATAGACGTTTCCACTTCATATTGGTAGGACTTTCCTAGGAACGTACGAACTTTAATTGTTCCAGATACGGTATTGGCGTCACCAGCTTCTGACACAATTTCAATATCGTCCGGCCGGATCGTTCCGGTCTTTTTTTCTTCTTCCCATTGGCGGGTACTTAGAAAAATGGTTCCATCAACAGCTTTATATTTCCCTTTTTCTATTAATGTTAGATCAAAGAAATTTTCAAAGCCGATAAAGCGGGCGACGAATTCCGTTTTTGGGTTTTTGTAAATCTCTTCAGGTGTGTCAAACTGTTCAATCACTCCTTTATTCATGACAGCAACTTTGTCGGAAATAGAGAAACATTCCTCCTGGTCATGCGTCACGAATACGGATGTAATTCCTAATTGGCTTTGGATTCGTTTAATCTCAATCCTCATCGCAATCCGCAATTTAGCATCCAAGTTACTCAGCGGCTCATCCAACAATAATAACTTAGGTTCAATTACTAAGGCCCGTGCTAAAGCGACGCGCTGCCGCTGTCCGCCGGAAAGCTGCTTTGGATAACGGTCACCTAGTTCTTCTAAGCCTGTAATCGCTAGAATATCTTTTACCTTTTGATCGATGACACTCTTTTTTTCTTTGCGTAATTTCAAACCAAATGCCACATTTTCCTTAATCGTCAAATGGGGAAACAATGCATAGCTTTGAAATACCATCCCAAATTCACGCTTATGAACCGGCACCTTTGTTAAGTTATGACGATCAACCAAGAACTCGCCGTCATTTGGTTGAATTAAGCCTGCAATCACACGCAGGGTGGTTGTTTTTCCACAGCCGGACGGACCTAATAAAGAAACCAGCTCACCTTTTTCTATTGATAGATTCAAATCTTTTAATATATCAGTCTTATTATCATAACTCACACGAATATCTTTTAATTCCACATAAGACATGATGTTTATTCATCCTTCCTTACTGTTGTAGTCTAAAGGTTTCTATGAAATACTTGCTAACCCTAATGTCTTTTCGATAATAAACATCAGAACAATCGTGCCAAGCATCAAAACAACTGATAACGCCGAAACGGATGGATCATAATTGTACTCAATATAATTCATTAAGCTTGTTGGAAGCATGGTTACACCCGGTCCTGATAAAAACTGTGACACTGGGATATTATTGAAAGAGTTGATAAACGCCAGCATAAAGGAAGCAAAAATTCCTGATGTAATGTTTGGAATAACGATTTTGAAAAACGTCTGTAATTTTGTACAGCCTAATGTCCATGAAACCTCTTCAATTGAAAAATCCAGCTGCTCTATTGTCGAACCAACCACCCGAATGACGTAAGGAAGACAAATTAGAAAGTGCCCAAGCATCAACCCCTGCAGAATAGGAAATTGAAATTGGATCACGACAAATTGGTATACAGCATAACCAACTACTAATCCCGGCACGATAGTCGGTGAAAGGAAAAAGCTTTTGATCCAATTCCGTCCGAACACCTTATGACGGGCTAAAGAATAAGCGGCCGGCACACCTATAATCAATGCAGCGAGTGTCCCTATAAAGGCTACTTCTAAACTAAGAACAAAACTGTCCATAAACGATTCATTTTGAAATACTTTGCCATACCAGTTAAACGTAAACCCTTTAATTGGAAATTGAATCGTTGAATTGGTTCCAAAAGAAGTTATGACAATAATGAGCAATGGAATTAATAGAAAGGCAAACACTAACCAAGCAAAACTTTTCAAACCGATATTTTTACGCACTTGCCTCACCTCTCTTATCCATGCGCTTAGCGACCCAGTCAAATAGCTTCATAACGATAACCGTTGCTGCGATCATAATCAGCGCAATCACACTTGCCCCTTTCCAGTTCCCTAATGCTGTAGCATTTTGATACAGGAAGGTAGCTAACATGATGTTTCGGTTTCCTCCTAATAATTGCGGGGTGGTATAGGCCGTCATGCTTCCCGTGAAAACTAAAATACTGCCGACAATAATCCCTGGTACACTTAATGGCAATATTACCTTCATAAAAGCAATAAAACGGTTGGCCCCTAATGTTTCTGCTGCCTCCATCATTTCAGAATCAATGTTTTCTAAAATCCCTACTAAAGTAATGACCATTAATGGTAAAAACAAATACACAGAGCCAATGATGATAGAAAACTCTGTATAAAGTAATGTAAGCGGCTTTGAGATGATGCCAAAATTCATTAAAGCAGTATTGATAATCCCGCCCTGTCCTAAAATGGTGATCCACGCAAAACTGCGCACCACTGAATTTGTTAACAACGGAAACAAGGTAATGGACATTAACAAACCGCGCCATTTCTTCGGACTTTGTGAAATATAATAAGCGGTCGGCACCCCTAATAATACACACACCAAAGTCGCTATCAGGGAAACACGGAGCGTCCGCCAAAAAATACCCAAATTATACTCATCCTTGAAAAACGAGATATAATTCGCGAAGGTGAACCCGCCATCAAAAAACGTAGGAAAAATGATGGAAATTAGCGGCAGCACCAAAAATAAAATCAATAGAATCATTCCCGGAGCCAGGATGATATATGGAAGTCTTCGTTGAGTCATATCCGTCCTCACTTTCCGTTTTTTCATTCTTACACAGTAAAACCTTCAAATATTCGACTATATTCACCAAATTTCGTTCTATTTCATTATAATTAACACCATCCATTTTGGCAATACAAAATACGAATAAAAAAAATAAAATCTTATACAATATTCGTGTTTTGGCTCCTGCTTATCTTTTATATTTAATAACCATCTCTAACTTATATTATTTTACGAAAGTTACTTTTAGTTACAGACTTTTCAGACTCTTATTTTAATAAAAGTGATTCTAAACCTTTCAGCCCTAAAAATGGGGGACTTTCATTCATCTTCCAAGGCAGTTTATGAACATTCCCTCAGCCTTTATTCACGTATAAAGAATGAAATTTCGTATATTATAAAAACAATTACGTTAGATACATACGAGGAAATAAAAAATGAAGATTCGGTTTGGCTATGTTGCAAATGCATTAGGATTATGGAATGCAAGTCCCTCAAAAACTGTAACTTTTACCCGCTATTCTGCTCTTCCGAAACATGAACGGATGGAAAAGCTTAGGGCGATTACTGCGGAGAATTTACTGCATACGAAGAGGATTTTATATTATAACATCGCACATGAGATTAAATTATACCGCCTTTCAAGTTCACTTGTCCCCTTAGCTACCCATCCAGAAGCCAAATGGGATTTCATTACTCCATTTAAAAAAGAATGGGAAGAACTTGGGGAAATCATCCAACAGGCCGGAATTCGGGCGAGCTTTCACCCCAACCAATTTACTCTTTTTACCAGTCCGAAAGAAGAAGTGACAATGAATGCCGTAAAGGACATGGAATATCATTATCAAATGCTCAAAGCGATGGATGCTCTAGAATTGGGACTTATTAATATCCATATTGGCGGGGCTTATGGGGATAAAAGCAGTACCTTGCAAAGATTCCATCAAAATCTAAAACAATTACCTAGTGAAATTAAAAGGGTTATGACACTTGAAAATGATGATAAAACCTATGATGTTCTAGAAACACTCATGACTTGTGAACGTGAAAACGTTCCTATGATTCTGGATTATCATCACCATATGGCGAATCCTGGAGAGGTTGACCTCCCTCTATATTTGCAAAGAATATTCCAAACGTGGAAAACACGTAATCTTATTCCAAAAGTCCATCTCTCTTCACCAAAGTCAGACCAAGCCTTTCGTTCCCATGCCGGCTTTGTTTCCATTGACTTCGTGCTCCCCTTCTTAAAAATGGCAAAGGAACTGAATCAAGACTTTGATATTATGATTGAAGCAAAACAAAAGGACTTGGCGATGCAAAGATTGGTGGAAGAAGTAGCATCAATTCGGGGAGTAAAGCGTATTACGAGCTCATCAGTGGAATGGTAAAAGGGAACCGCAAATTTATACCTTACGTCATAAGGGGTGAAAAAAATGACAATTGTCCGTCTTGGTTATGTTGCAATGAGTATGGAACTAAAAAACGCATCCCCCTCCAAAACCATGACATTTGCTCAATTTCAAAAAATTGAGGACCGAGAGGCAGCCATTCGCAAATTGGAACGGATTGCACAAACGAATTTACACAATACATTAAGACTGCTGAAACATAATGCTGCTTCTGACATCCATTTTTATCGCTTGACCTCGCGTCTTATTCCATTAGCTAACCATGAAGAGCTGCTTGATTGGGATTATATAAAGCCATTAAGGGGCCTACTTCGCGAAATTGGAGATTTTGCAAAAGAACATAACATAAGAGTTGATTTTCATCCAGATCACTTTGTTCTTATAAATTCAATGCAAAAACACATTTTTAAAAATTCTATAAAAACGTTAAAACTTCATTACCTGCTATTAAAAGCGATGGGGATTAACCCAGTCCATCGTTGTGTTATGCATGTAGGCGGGAATTACAAAGAAACTGAAAAATCACTGGAACGTTTTATTGATAATTGGATGGAGACCCCAAGGGCTATTCAAAAAATGATTATGCTTGAAAATGATGATACTTCTTTTACATTAAAAGACACCCTTTACTTATGTGAAAAACTAGACATACCCCTTGTATTTGATTATCATCACCATCTTGCTCATCATCAAGATCTAAATTGGGAAGCGGACTGGGAGCGGGTGGTGCAAACTTGGAGACATTCTCCTCTCCCCATTAAAATGCATATATCAAGTCCGAAGAGTGAAAAGGAATTTCGCCATCATGCAGATTATGTCAACAGTGAAATGTTTTTTGAATTCTTAAAGGTTATAAACGGCAGTGTCCCGCAAATTGACTGTATGATTGAAGCGAAGAAAAAGGATGAAGCCCTTTTTACACTAATGGAGGATATCAAAGCGAGGAAGGATATAAAATTAATCGACGGTTCCTCTTTCTACTTAAAGTAACACCACCTATGGATTAAAAGGTGCAGCAGCCAATACCGGTGAAGCCCCCGGCGTTACTGGCGGAGAATAATTTCCTAATACTTTGGTTTTCCCTTCATCCCAATCCCCCAAAAAAGAACCACGTTCATATGAACTGGTTCCTTTTTTGGATAGAATTATTATACTCCGTACCAATTTAAATCTGCTTCGCGTACTCTAGCCAATCATTTTTTTGTTTCTGTCTACATATCCATTGCCTGAATATCTAGTTTTCTTCCAAAACCGCTTTGTTTACTGCCGCCAAATGGGGCCGCGCCATACTAAAAACAGGACCTGCCTTTAATACCTTTGCCATACTATTTACCCACTTCCAATCATTTGTCCATACTCTAAAGGCTAAACCATGGAGGGTATCATTTGCCTTTCGAAGAGCATCCTATACATCCTTAAAACAAATGACAGATAAAAGATTTCCGCCCTGGCAATTGTCGTTTCATTAGTGACATTTTCAAATACAGTTGGTGTAAAGAAAGTTTCTGTTGCCATCCTCTCTGTTCCGCTGGCCGTCGATTACAAGATTCGCTCCTTCTTCCAGCCTTCAAGCTTCATATCGTTGAATTCTTTCTAATTGCTGTAATAAAACTATCTATGATATTTAAAAATAGATTGACCAATTACTTTCGGTCATATTGGATCCTCAATAGTTAAAAACATGAAACAGCCCGCCCTTTATATTCACCATTAACATTTCTCTTCTTTACCTCTATATATTAAATGTAATTTTTTAACACTAATTAATTGCATGAATCTATGATTTAGATATAAAATTACTGAGTATATTGAAGAATCAGTAATCTTATATCTAATAGATTTAGGAGGATCGTTATGTTTTTGATTAAAGAATTATTAGAGGGTTATGCGGGCAAAAAGTTTTCACCCGTGGAAATCACCAGGCAGTACCTTGATCGTGCCAACGAATATTCTCATTTAAATGCTTTTATCACGATTACTGAAGAAATTGCTTTACAACAGGCTAAAATTGCCGAAAAAAGATGGATGCTGGGAGAAGCAGGACGCCTGGAAGGAATTCCAGTTTCGTATAAGGATAATATTCATACAAAAGGAGTACCAACTACAAGCGGGTCCATAATTGATCGAGAGTTTGTCCCGAATAAAAATGCGAAACTGGTAGAGAACTTAAATCGAGAAGGAGCTGTAATGATTGGTAAAGCGAATATGCATGAATTTGCCTTTGGCATCACGAATAACAATCCGTTTTATGGCCCTTCAAGAAACCCATGGAATTTAGAACTTATTTCTGGCGGATCCAGCGGCGGTGGTGCAGTATCTGTTGCAGCTGATTTAGTATCAGCTTCAATCGGAACGGATACTGGGGGTTCGGTTCGAATTCCCGCTTCATGTTGCGGGTTATTTGGTTTAAAACCGACTCACGGATTGTTAGATAGTAACGGAGTAACACTTATTTCCTGGAATCTAGACCATCTTGGCCCGATTACCCGCAATGTATCTGATTTGGCGATTATGGTGGAGGCTTTGACAGGTAAAAATGTAACAACGAATCTTTTAAATTCTCAAATTACAAATTTACGAGGTTTGAAAGTTGGAGTTCCTATCAACTACTTTACAGATCATATTGAGGATGAAGTATTACATCTGTTCAAACGTACATTGCAGCAGTTTGAAGAACTAGGGGCAGTCCTAATTGATGTGGAGGTTCCTTATGCCGAGGAGGCCTTGCCGCTAACCTTTACCTTAGCTGCAGCAGAGGCTGGCTTCGTGCATAAAGAACGGATGGCGTTACATATAGATAGGTATGGTCAAGATGTTCGTCATGTGTTGGAATCAAGCTCAAGCATTTCTGCAGTAGATTATATTGAAGCACTACAAAGAAAACAAGAAATTACCAAGGCTTGTGATGAACTGCTTGAAAAAATTGATGTGCTGATCACGCCTGCTTTACCTGCGTTACCTAAACCAATCGGCCAGGAGGAAGTGATCATAAATGGTCAATCAGAACCAATCTTTAATTGTATGATCCGTTATACCTCTTACTTTAATTTAACGGGACATCCGGCCTTATCCCTTCCTGCGGGTTTAACTAACAGCAAGCTTCCGGTCGGAGTGCAAATCGTTGCCGGCAAAAGGAAGGAAAAACAGTTAATAGAAGCGGCCAAGGTTTATGAAGAGCATTATTTAGATGAGTTTTATCAACAAAGACCGCACAAAAGTCTTATTTTATAAATTTCAGAACTGCTAAAAGATAAAAGGCGCTGTTGATTGTTTGATCATCAACAGCACCTTTATTCAGCACTCTAATTTCTTTTTTAATAAATAAAAACATAAAAAAGATGCTTTCCAAAGTTTGCTTAACCTAATGGAAACCTTATATTTTGGATTTATTTTCCTTAGAAAGGGAATTATAATTTTTTAACTGCGGAGGCAGCTTTTTCTTTTTTAAATATTTTTCGTTAAGTACAAGTACTTTCCCATCCTCTGCGATATCGTATTTTCGATAAACAGATTTATATTTTTCAAATGCAAGGTTTCCTAAAATATAAGTGGGTAAAATCATGCACAGGAGAATGACTAATTGAATCATCAATTTTAATTCTTTCTCGAAGATATAAGTTGTCATGACAGCATTTGCTGCAAAAGATACCATTAAGACAATTACGACGTTACATATATGAAAAGGGAGAACAGCTTTTTTTTCATGAAACAGCTGCTCTAGTTCAAGCTTAACCAAAAGTGTCGTAAATACTGATATTGTCATCACAAAAAGAGTAAATAAATATGTAATAACAGTGGACAACTTTTACACCCCCGAACTACAATTTTATCCACATTATAACCCATTACAGAGGTTAGAATCATATTACCTTTATAAATGAGCTCTGTAAAAGTATTATCCCTCCCTAAGCCGAGATGATCTTTTACTAATTCCCTATTTTATAAATCATTACTTTATTTAAAAATATGAGAAAAAATCATTTTACATACGGTATATAGGGTGTAAGAGATTTTCACTAATTAAGGGGCATGGTTCACAATACAAATCTTATACAGCGCCTGCAGCGGTAAGACGAAGATACACTATAGCAATATCCAGGGGGACCTATAAAGTTTCTTGTCCCCTTAATAACAATGGCTTCATGGAGAATGTATCAATGATATTATGCTATCAATCTGGAGCAATTCAAAAAGGTTTAACCGAAAGGCAAATGATTTCAAGAAATGGGTCTGTCATCGTCAAATTAAAAGCGATTGATTATTACAGAAAAACCAAAGAAGAATTCAACTCAAATAAAATGGACTTGAATCCAGATAAATCGGCGGAAGATGAACTTATAAAGTTCGAAGAGCTGTCTTAGTCTTTAGAATTAAAATGAATCCCAGACAAAATATAAGGAACTGCTGACTTAATAAATTCTTCTTCAGGTACCTCTAGACCCTTTCTTCTCCATTCTAAGGAGACTCCGTAAATTCCCCAGCTTAACATGACAGCAGTAATTTTTAAGGATTCATCCTCTTCCTTTGCATTTCGTTTTAATAACATTCTGTATAAAATAACTTCGAGCTGTTCCCTAATAATACGGGCAATAGTATCCTCGTAACCCCTGTAACAGCGATTGGATAAGGACTTTTGGAAATTCGTGATTGAAATGAACATACTGACAATTGTTTCTTCATTTAGTTCATTTTCCTCGAAGATCTCAACATCTAAATTAATCATCAATACTTCTGATAGTACTTTTTCCAATAAATCATATATATCCTCAAAATGATAATAAAATGTTGCACGGTTAATCATAGCCTCTGTTGTAATATCCTTTACGGTAATATCCTTAAATTCCTTTTTACCCGAAAGTTCTATAAAAGAATCCATGATTAATTTGCGGGTGCGCTGAACCCGGGGATCCGTTTTCGATTGAGGCATTTCATTTCCCTCCACTTTTTCAACAATTTTTACAATGTGTTGGATAAACGACAAATTCAATAAACTATTGGTATTGAGTATTCTCATTATTTACTAAAATACAATTGTAGCAAATAGAAGGCTTTATTTGAAATTTAAATGTGTCCAAACAATATCTAGGAGGAGAATGAAATCGATGAACAAGAATAATATGATTTGTGATTTGGAAACAGGTGTATGCGGCGTATCCAGCGAGGCGGAGATGGAGATGATTGACTTTATTCAATCAAAAAAGTCCATTGATGTTTATTATGTAACGGATCCCATTTGCTCTCATTGCTGGGCGCTGGAACCGGTTCTCCGCCGCTTTGTTGAGCAGTATAGTCATTATTTCCATTTCCATACAGTGATGGGCGGCCTGCTGGAAAAATGGGGCGGGGGCCCGGTTGATCCTGCAAACGGTATTAGTGGACCAGCTGACGTTGCCGGCCACTGGAGGGAAGTCGGTGAATACTCCCGTATGCCGATTGATGGATCACTCATGATTGATAATCCTGTTCAATCATCTTACCCTCCTTCCCGCGTTTTTAAAGTGATCCAAAAAAATCATCATGATGAAATGGCATATGAATATTTACGCCGTGCAAGAGAGGCACTTTTTGCATTTAATCAAAATATCTCTGACCCATCCATTATGATTAAAATCGCAAATAAACTGGGACTCGATGGAGAAGCCATTGTAAAGGAAGCAGAGCAGCCAATTGGGCAGGAATTATTGAATGAAGATTTTAGTCTTGCAAGGAGCCTGGGGGTCAGAGGATTTCCAACCATTATCATGATAAATGAAGAAAACAAAGGCGTAAAAATTGTTGGCGGCCGCCCGCTGGAAAACTATGCTGAGGGACTAAAGCAAGTACTAAACAAGGAAAATCTGCAGCCAAAACAGCAGCCATCCCTTTCCATCCTTCTTGATAAAGAAAAACTTTTGTTTTCAAAAGAAATTGAAGTCATGTATGATGTTGAAAAGTCGGAAATTCCCTCATTTGTTGAAAAAGAATTACCATCAGGCAGTTTTGAAGCAAAAGAATTGCTTGGAGAAACCTATTTAGTAAAGAAGTAAATAGGATGTACAGTAAAAACCACTTCATTTTTCGGAAGTGGTTTTTACTATTATTATATGGCTGTCTTCTGCTGCATGGCTTTTGTTTTTCTCGCCTTACCCGCTTTCCTGCTCAGCCATTGATACATGATTGGGATCACCAATAAGCAAATCAGAGTAGAACTAATCATGCCTCCTACAACTACAACACCAAGTGTTTGCGAGACAATGGTATTAGCGTTGCTGGAGAAGGCTAACGGGATTAAGGTTAAGATAGTTGTTCCGGCTGTCATGAATACCGGCCTTACCCGGGAAGCCGTTCCTTGCAGGATCGCCTGCATAGCCTCCATACCGCTTGCAAGGTTTCGCTCAATCTTATCAACCAGCACAATCCCGTTAGTAACAACAATCCCTGCCAGCATTAAGATTCCGATTAACGCTGCCAGATTCCATTCCAACTCGAAAATGGCCATGCTCCATACTGACCCAATAAACGCCAGAGGGATGCACATCAGTACAGCAGCAGGGGCATACCAGCTGCGGAACACGCTGCTTACAATCATTAACACAAGCAGAATCGATAATGCCAGTGCAAGACTCATCTCAACCACCATTTGCTTCACCTGCTGTGAAATGCCTCCAAGTGAATATTCTACACCTTCCGGAAGATCCAAATTGTTCATAGCAGCTTTCACTTGTTTGGTGACCTTGCCAATATCTCTTGTGATAATATTACCCGTTACAGCTGCAAATGGACGGCCATCCCGTTCACTGATGACTGTTTGGCTGCTGGTTTCCAGCGTGGTGATTTCAGCCAGCGAGACCTGCGAGCCATCCTTTGCAGCAAACATTTCATGACCCATTTCCGATAAAATCGTTGTTTCAGGGCTTGGGTCTGCTGCACTAAGCTGGAATTCCTTATTGTCCAGTTTTATTTCAATTGGCGTTTGGATGCCGCCGGAGGAGACAGTTATCCTCACATCCTGCGGCAAATAATTTTGAACCCGTTCAAGAACTTCATCAACATTCAGACCTAAACGTTGAATTTTTTCCTGATTGAGCGACAGATAATGTTTGATTGGTGCGTCGGCATCATTTGCCGCTCCTTCGATACTTAGCCCGGGAATCATCTGCAGCTTGCTTCTCACTGAAATGCTTGCTTTGTTTAGCGCTTCCTGGTCAGCTCCCGTTAAAATCACCTTTAACCGGGAATCGTCACCGGAAATGTTTTGGTTTGAAACCGTATAAACAGCTGTAGTAGATAATCTTCCAATCTCTCCTCGCAGCTCTTTTACAAACAGATCAATATCAATTCCGTCCTTAAGTCCGGCATTCACATAGGCAATATTTTGCTTTTGCATCCAGCCGCCGCCTTCGTCAAACACATCATCAAACATTGGTGTAAAGGTCGAACCAAGTGTGGAAGAATAGGTTTTGACATCCGGATTATCTTTTAAAATGGTTTCGATATTTTTAACCTCGGCATCCACTTCTGAAAGCTGGGCCCCTTCCGGAAGCTCAATCTGGATGGCCACATCCTTCGAGCTGCCCCGCGGGAAAAAATTAACTGGCAGAAATAAAGCTTCGGCAATGGTTGCTGCAAAAACGACGAAAGCGAGTGTAACAACTACTTTTCTTCGCAAAAATGCCCACTGAATCATTTTCTGCGCTTTTGTCTCGATTTCCAAAGTCTTTGTCACAGGCTTCTTTTTCCATAAAAGATAAGCTAAAGCTGGAACAACGATAATGGAAACAGCCAATGAAGCCGCCAAGGCGATGACTACCGACCAGGCAAAGCCGGAAAAGGCGGAACTGATCATACCGCCAATAATTGAAATCGGAATAAACACAGCAGCTGTAGCAGCAGTCGATGAAACAATCGCCGGAATCATTTCCACTGCCCCCTTAGCCAATTCCTGAGCGGTTATCGATCCATTAAGTTTCTCCATTTGCTTCCTATACATATTATCCATTACAACAATAGAATCGTCGACTACCCGCCCCATCGCTACAATTAAACCGGAAATGGTAAGGATATTTAGGCTGATTCCCATTGTCTTCAGGATAGCGGTTGTGAACATAAGACAAATCGGCAGTGCCAACGCAATGATAAGGGTGGAACGAACATTCCGGAAAAAGAAAACCACACAGACAATCGAGAATAAAATTCCCAATAACCCTTCTTTCACCAATCCTTTTAAAGCATCATTGATATCCTGTCCCTGATCCACTAAAACAGAAAGCTGAACATCTTTCGACTGGATTTCTGGGATTTCTTTGATTCGTTCATTGATACGTTCCGTCACATCTGTGATGTTGGAGGAAGGTGTTTTTAGAACATCCAGCAGGACACCAGCCTGCCCGCCTGTTCTGGAAATCGTTTGTAGATCAACGATACTGGTCTTTATGTCAGCTATCTCCGATAAACCAACGGATCCGCCTCCATTAACAGGCAGAGTGACTTTTTTTAAATCATCACTATTGACCGTCCAGCCGGTAACCCGGACTGGCATCGTTACTTGGCCTGCCGGTCCGCCTTGCTCTTGGATAGTTCCTTGCGGCCAAACTGGATGCATGGATTCAAGTGCAGCTTGGACATCCTTCATGGTGATTCCATATTGTTGCACTTTATCCGTCTTCAGGTTCAATACATAACCAGAAGCGCCCGCCCCTGTTACACGAACTTCCCGTACTCCAGGGACACGTTCAATTTCATTTGCCACTTTTTCTTGAACGGATGTCCGTAAAAGATTTTCATCAATATTCTCTGAACTCGACACCAAACTTAACCGCATGATGGGAAAAGAGTTTGTACTTAATCTAGTAATCAAGGGTTCTTTCACGTCTGCAGGGAAATCAATCGCTGCCACAGCAGCCTGGATATCTTCTTCCGCTTTTTCCATATCGGTATGACCAGGAAAATAAAGGCTCACCATTAAACCGCCGTCAAATGAGCTGGTCTCAATATAGTCCAGCTTATTAACAGACCGAACTGCTTCTTCCACTTTAGCCCCCAGGATTTCCTTCACCTGATCGGCTTGATAGTTTTCAGCTTGAATGGTGACCATGAGTGCTGTGTTATTAATAGGCGGCAGGTAATCCCGCTGCATCTGAAACGCTGACATGACTCCCCAAGCAATAATCAGAACGACGCAGGTTAAAATCAAAATGGACCGTTTCATGGTTCCTTCAATAAACCGAATCATAAAATTATGTACCATCCTTTAGAAATATATTAAAAAAAAAGGCCCAGGATCAGGCTAAAAATGTGAATGACGGATTTATCTTTATCCGTATTTTCAATTAAATTCTGTTTAGATCTGCCTGGGACACTCAAGTTTTTAGTTTCAAGTCTTTATTTCACTATTTATTATGGCCCTTTCTTTCACCTGGATATGGCTTATCCCCTTTTACAGCTTTCCATAGAATCTTGTTTAATTTTTCAGGATTTGCATGGTCGACTCCTGTGAAGTCAAGTTCAGCTGATTCTTTTGCCATTGGAGCATTTTCCCCATTTTTGCGGTCAAGCGGATATCTTGGCTCCTCTACCTTAAATGGGTTAAAGACTGGCTTATGAGTGAACGAATTCAACATTGGGACAGCAGAAGCATCGAATTGGGTCATTGGCTTCATGCCCAGAATCATTTCCATTGTACGAAGCATGGAGGTTGTATCATACAAAGTGCTGTCCACTTTGCCGGTTTGTGTATATGGGCTGATCACAAGCGATGTGGTACGGTGAGCGTCAACAGAATCCCAGCCGTTTTGGGCGTCGTCTTCTGTTACAAAAATAGCTGTGTCCTTCCAATATGGAGAATTGCTGACTGTCTCAACCAGTTTTCCTAGTGCATAATCGTTTTGGGCAACCATGGCTTGAGGTGTGAGTTCTCCTACTCTTGTTCCGAGCGTATGGTCGTTCGGCAGACGAACAATCTGCAGCTGCGGCAGGTTCCCATTCTTTTCATATTCCTTAAACTCCTCTTCCCAAGCATCATAGCGGACAAGGTCAGAGATTTTAAGATTATAAGAAGGAAAATCCGGGTCATAGTTATTGCCCATGCTGGATTCAGCCGCTACATATTTTCCTGTATTTTTGTCATAGTTGATGAACTCGCCATAGTTTCTAAAGGTTACGCCAGAGCGAAGTGCATTGGTCCATAAGAACCCTGCTTTAGGATAAGCCGCTTCATTTCCCCCTTCATAATCATAGCCTCTATTCCTTCCTGAATAGTTGGCCATCCATGTCTTTTCTACATAGTCATTGGCTGTTGCCGCTGTAGTCCAGTTATGACCCTGAGCGCTGATTTCGGCATTGGCATAAAAATTATCCAATAAAACAAACTGATCAGCGAGTTTATGAATATTTGGTGTAACATCCTCACCAAAGATGGTTAAGCTTGGATCACCATTTCCTTTTTCCATATCACCGAATACTTGATCATAGGTACGATTCTCTTTAATCACATAGATAACGTGCTTGATGGGTGATTCTTGCCCCTCAAAGCGAGGAATTGGGAATTTCTCACTGGCACTGAATCCCTTCGGTTGATAGATTTCATTATTCTTTTCTACCTGTTTCGTATACCTTTTCAACTGCGTATTATCAGGGACATCGATAAACGACATGGTTCCTTTCATCATATTCCCAATGTATTGCCCTTCCCGGTTGGAACCTGCTCCAAGACCTTTGGCATTTAAAACAAGCAGTTGATTCTCATGTGTATAGATGCTGCTTGGATACCAGGCAGTCGGAATTAATCCGGTTACTTCTCCCTTTTTCAAATCGACAACTGCCACATCGTTATTCCCGCCATTAGCAACATATAATGTTTGTCCATCCTCACTTAATGAAAGTGCATTTGGCTGGCTTCCCATCGGTGCATTTTTGTATGGGCTGAGTGAGATCGTTTTAATTTCTTTTTGTTGGTTAGGATCCACCACAGAAATCGAATCGCTGTCAGAATTGGAAACATAGATCATCCCATTCGCTTTATTTTCAATAATGGCATTAGGATGCAGACCGACTGGAATGGTCCTTTTGACAGAAAGATCAGACGGGTCGATAACGCTGATGCTGCTTTCTCCCCAGTTGGTAACGTAAAGGGATTTCCCATCTTGACTTAACAGTGTTGTGTAAGGATTTTGACCAACTGCCGTTGTTTTTTGGATTGTCTTTGTTACAAGGTCTATCTTGGAAACAGAGTGGTTTAAGTTATTGGCTGCGTAGAGCGATTTCCCATCCTTCGAAACGGAAATTCCTGCTGGATAGAAATTTGTTTTCTTAGCGTCTGTCAGCATTATGGACGCTTGTTCCGTTAAAGTCCCATTCTCAAATTGGAAAGTGCGAATTTTGTTATTGCCTCCTGCTGATGCATAGACTGTTTTCCCATCCGGGCTGAACGCTACCCCTAAATAGAGGGATTCAGGAGATTTGTAAGGAATTGTCTGTACAACCTTCTGAGTGTTTAGGTCCACTACCTGAAGTGATTGTTCCCCTTGGCCATCATTGGAAACGATTAGATATCGGTGATCTGGGCTAAGTGCACCGCCCATTGGGAAATCCCCCAGGGTTACTTGTGTTCCCGCAGGTGTCACTTCCCATCCATGAGGCGTGACGGCTGTGTCATCTGTTTTCGGGCCAACCAATTGCGTATAACCGGCATATGCTGAAGTGGAACCAAGCATTAATGCCGCTAGCGATAATGCTGCTATCTTTTTCTTTTTCATGAAAACCTCTCCCTTTTTGTAAACTTATTACAGTGTAAATACTACTCCCGCTTTGTAAATTAGAAGTTAAGTAGAGTTAAAAAAATATAAATTTAAATAGGAAAATTGGGGGATTGATTCTTCCAATTAGTACTTTTCGCTCAGTTTTTATATGCTATGATGCCTAAAAGTAATTAAAAAAATAACGATAGTTTCCAATTCGGAAATAAAAAAGGTTTCCCATAAGTTTGCTTAACTCATGGAAAACCTTTTGTTTTCATTTTATTTATTTTTCAGCCGTGTTGTAATTTTGATTAACAGTTTTATACCGAACCAGAGCGTTATTCAACATTTTATCTTGTCATTTTTATATAAAACAGATAGAAATAGGATATTAAAGAAGAGCCTCATTAAGGCTTTGGCCGAGATTTCGACTAAGGAGGACTTACTTGTTGTGGAGAGGCCAGCCATATTCAATGGTATAACGGAATTAATACCGGAGAATTTCCATCTTTAGACTTTTACTCTTATGAAAAGCCACTATACTTTGTCGATATCCACTCATAATTTGTAGATATTTCCCGGGAATTTGTTGAAATTTGAAATATAGTGAACCCTAATAATCTGAACAAAGGAATTTCTCCTTTTTATTTCGACTACTTAGATTAACCACTTTGATTCAAAAGAAGAGCTTGGAATTTCCATGCATATCGGGTATTACAATCTCTTGTCTTGTATTCCTCTAACGATACAGAAGGTCTTTAGCTGTAAAAGCCCAGCAGTATACCCGTATCGCCTAACGCTATAAGCGCTATCATGTCTGTTTGAACAAAAACCAGCAATCACCATTTCTCAAAAACTATATCCATTCACTCTAAGATTTAGCTATTGATATAGATCTTATCTCATATCAGAATCCTCTTTCTTAAAGGTGAAGGTTCTGGGGATTTATTATATAAGTTATATCGCCCGGCGATACAAATCAAAAAACGGGGTCGATACGCCCTATTCTTGTGGACTCTAGCAATGACCAATCTTGTCCTTTTTAGGACCTTTCTTAGATATCACAATTGCCTTCTTTTCGAAAAGGGAAGAAATGACATCCCCATTTTTAATTTTAGCATTCGTTTTTTATGCCGAGCTTCCAATAGTAGAACTTATTACATGATGATCTTGCTGGGGACGGGAAATGGTTGTTTTAAGCTGTGTTATATCGTTTGTCAGTCGTTACCATTTTACGCGTAACTGCGAGGTCATTAACCCATAGCATGAAGAGCTTTTTAGTTGATTGGGGTATGCGGTAAATTTCCATATGAATCTATTCTCTAGTTTACTGGATTCTTCTAATCCTTTTTGCCGATACACAGGTTTTTTAGCTGTAAAAGCCCAGCACCCAGCAGTATGTCCATATCGCCTAACGCTATAAGCGCTATCATATCTGGCTGAACAAAGACACATCCATCATCATCTCTCAAAAACTTAAACCGATTCTGCTCTAAGATTGGTCCTTACTGATATAATTCTTATAGCATATCAGAATCCTCTTTCTTAAAGGTGGAGGTTCCGGGAATTTATTTTATAAGTTATATCTCCCGGCGATACGAACAAAAAAATGGGGTCGATATTCCCCATCCTGCGGAACCCTATTAAGGACGGCTCTTGTCTTTTGGAGAATCTTCCATACATCACAACTGGCTTATTTTCCAAAAATAGAGAAAAGCCATCCTCGTTTTTCTTTAGGCTTTTGTATCGCTTCTTCCAATCGTTTATTAAAATCATTTTGTGAACTCCATTCTTTTTTCTGTTCATCCCGCATATTTTGTATTTCCTTTTGTAAGAGCTCACTTTTTTGTTTTTCTAGCTGCAACAATGCCTCGTAATTGGTATTTTGCTGATCTTTTAACTTTTCAATTTTAGCATTCGTCTTTTGTGCTGAATTTCCAATAGTAGAACTTATAACATGATGATCTTGCTGAAGCCGGGAAACGGTTGTTTTAAGATGGGCCATATCGTTTGTCAGCCGGTCATTCATTTCGCGTGTAACTGCAAGTTCATTGACTAAAAACTTTAAGAACTCTTTTAATTGATTGGGATCATGCGGTAAATTTTCATATGTATCGGGTTTCGCAATCTCTATTTCATTGGAGCTTTCTAATCTCTCTTTTTGTTGATGCACAAGGTCTTTAGCCGTATCGTCCAGCGGCTTGTCCGTATCGCGTAATGCTTTGAGCGCTAAGACGTCTGACTGAACAAAGATACGTCGATCACCATCTTTCAAAAACTCATATCCATTCCGCTCTAAAATCTGGCTATATTTCCGTACAGTGGGAGTTGCAATCCCTACTTCTTCTGCAACTTCCTTAGTAGAGAAAGCTTGTTCATTCGGTTGTATATCGCTTCGCATATCGAACCTCCTTTTCTATTAATATGAAGGTTTTTAGAGTTATTTGCAAGTCATATCGCCCGGCGATATGAAATAAAATAGGCTTCTTCCGTCTTTTATTAAGAAATAATAAGAGATAAGAGGATTGACAGCTAAGATTACATGATTAATAGGAAAGGAGGATTCTATTCAAAAGTTTTATTATGTTTTAGTCCAACTATTACTAATAGAAAGGGGTTAACACTTTGCAAAAAACGATTCATCCGATTTCCCACATATATAAATTAATCATTTCCTTGCTCATGCTTTTGAGTACAATCCTAGTCCTTCCAGGCTACTCGTCGGCTGCAAATCAGTCCTCTGGAAAGAATGAAAATATCGCCAATATGGGTTTCTCCAGACTCTACTTACAAGATATACAGTGCATTGTTTGGATTAGAGACTAGTTCCATTACGAGTGGAAATTCCACCATTCATTGGAATGGAAAGCAGTTCCCTTTGAATCCTGGAACAGGGACCAAACTATATCAGCAGCTATGAGCAATTCAGTAACATGGTATTTCCTAGAGTTGGATAAAAACACCAGACGGAATTCTATACAAACGTATCTAAATCAAATAAGTTATGGTAATACAGATCTCTCAGGCAGTATCACACAGTATTGGTTAGAAAATTCTTTAAAGATTTCACCCATAGAACAGGTACAATTGCTGATAAGAATGTATCTTATGTTAATGAAAGGAGGAGGACGAAAGTGGCCATAGAAGTTCCAAGTATTTCAGGCGCAGAATGGGAAGTTATGAATGTGCTAGCAAAATACCACTTCCAAATTTTAAAGGAAGTGGTGTATGCAATTGAAATAAGATTTTTACATTCATTACAACTTCACAGAATGACAGTTGATGTTTATTACATCATAGTGCTATGGCACTGTTCACCTTTTTAAAATCAGATGCCATTAACAGAATTGAATGTCAACAATTCCTTCTGCACAAGTAAATTGCTCAAAAGTATGGCCGTTTGCAGTTATAGCTGCTGCGCAAACTGCATTTCCAAAGGGATCAACGTTTTCAAGAAATTGAATCTGGGAGAGAGTGGCTGATCCTTGAAATATTTCTCCTGCAGCAGTTCCTTGAGCAGTAATACCCACCACTTCTCCGCCCTCTTCAAGTGAATCGCAGAATGGGAAACTGGTATCCATAAAAGCAGCTGTAAAATTAAAGGCTGAGTTATTCGTGTCAATATATTGAACTTCTATTAAATTTTTGCTAAATCGACAATTAGGGCAAATGGTTCCAGTAACGGTAAAAGTACCGCTTGATTCTTGTCCATCAATCCTTGTTATAATGTCACCTGATACAGAAAAAACTGCGCTGCAAGTGCAACGTAAGCCCACAATACATCACATCCTTACAATAAATTACTACTAAAATATGTAAAAAATTTGCTATTGCTTGGACTTTTGTAGAATATTAGAATCACATTTGACCGGAAAGATGAAAAAAGCTTTCCAAGAGTACATAGAACTCATGTAAGATTTTCCTTTAAATCCTTATTTAAAGGAAAAATTAACCCCATTCCTTTTTTATAAGCATGTTTAATATATGATTTAAGGCAAATTCTTTTTGCTTTTTTGCTGTGAGGAATCAGTATTTATAAAAAGGCTATGTTAAACTAGGCTGTTGATTTTCTCTCTAAGCACTTCACTTTCCGAGGGCGTTCCGTGGAGCCTCTGCGCTAACGCCTGCGGGGTCTCCCCTGGCACGTACTCCCGCAGGACACTGAATTGACATCTTTGAATGCTTAATAAACACACTATGAGGAATAATAAAAAAAGACTACTTCCTTAAGATCAGGAAGCAGTTATACTTTAGAGAAGAAATCATTTACCTGACAAATTTTCAAATAATCATTAAACCCTTTGTTGGACAATTAGACAATACTGAAATTCTTGTTTTATTCCTAATAAAGTAAAAAATACCAGGCAAATCTTACTGGCATTTTAAAAATAGAAGTACTTTTAAACCATTGCTTCCCGCTTATTTCTAAGGGCAATCGCTCTTTCAGGAAAATCGGTAATAATCGCATTGACCTGCAATTCTAACAGCCGGCCTATTTGATCAGGATCATTGACCGTCCAAACTCGTACTTGTTCATACAGCCCTTTTAAACTCATTGTATTGTCCTCATGAAGCGTTTTTCTGATAGAATGTCCCACTTTTTTTGACAATATGATTTTCTTGTTAAGATGTAAAGCTTCGAAATCAAGCGTTTCGATATAATCAGCCGGAAGGGAGATTTCCTCATTTAATAACCAGGCAATGTGTGCCTCTGGGTTTACCTTTTTCATTCGTAATAAAGACGGCAAATGGAAAGAAGAGTAAACCACTTTTCTATCGTTTCCACATTTTTCAACAATTGATTGGACTTTTTCTTCAATCCCTTTATAGGAGGCTGCATAAGTTTTTAACTCAATATTGAGTTCTGTCGGATAGGGGGCCATTAATTCCAGTACTTCTTGCAGGGTCGGCACCTTTTCCAATTCCCACGCTTCATGATAGTCAGGTAAATGTGCAAAGGGGCTTCCAGCACTAACCTGTTTTATTTCTTCTAATGTCAATTCTCTAATCTCACCAATCCCATTTGTGGTACGGTCAAGTGTTTCATCATGAATAACAACCACTTCACCATCTTTAGTCAGGTGGACATCTAATTCAAGACCGTCAACACCTTGGTCGATTGCCTTTTTGAAACTTAACAGTGTATTTTCTGGATAGCTGCCTTTGGCACCTCTGTGACCGTAAATTTTGGTCATTAAAATTCACCCTTCCTTAAACATTTCCGCCTAATAATATGGAAAAGGGGAAAAAAGCATGGAGGCCCACACTTTTTCCCCTTTCATATGGAGGTTTATTTTCCTCTTGCTTTGTTTGCCTGTTTAATGGCTTCGTTAAATTGTTGTACAGCTGTTTTATAGGATTTATCAACATCTCCACCATTAAATACGGTTTCAAGTGCTGTTTCCATAATTTTGCGACCCTCAGGAAGCATGTCCATTAATGCACCTTGAGTGGCATAAGATGGCTTAGTTGATTGTAATTGGTCTACTGTTACTTGTAATTGCGGTTTTTCAGCCCAAGCATCTTTAACCACTTTCTCATCATAGGCTGCCGGATTTATAGCAAAGTAACCTGTTCCGACATGCCATTTTGCTTGAACTTCAGGTTTTTGAAGATATTTCATGAATTCCCAAGCAGCCTGAGATTCTGCTTTTGGTTTACCATCGATCATCCATAGGCTTGCACCGCCGATTACAACACCTTGACGTTCCTTGTCCTCAGGATGTGGAAGGAAAGCAATCCCTACATCGAATGGAGCATTATCTATTACGTCTCTTGCACTTGCGGAAGATTGCAAGAACATTGCAACATCACCAGATAAGAAGCCAGCAATCATGTTATCACCATTTGTACCATAATTTGCAAAAGTATCATCATCAACCATTTGTTTTACCCAATTAAAAATAGATTTTCCTTCTTCTTCATTCCACCCGATTTTAGTCGGTGTATCAGTGCGGCCATTATCTTTATTTAACAATAAAGCACCTTGGTTTGCCAGAAGCTGTTCCCATAACCAGCCATAAGCCTGTAGAGCAAATCCCTTCATATCTGGATTCGACTTTGTGATAGCTTTTGCTGCTGTTTCTACTTCTTCAAATGTAGCTGGTGCTTTATCAGGATCTAGGCCAGCCATTTTAAATGCGTCTTTATTATAGTACATAACCGGTGTTGAAGAGTTAAATGGCATTGAATAGAACTTACCATCTAATGAATAGTAATTCGTAATGTTTTTTTCTAGTCCACTCATATCATAATGATCTTTATCAACAAATTCTTGGATAGGGATGATATTTCCACTGTTTATCATAGATTTTGTCCCAATTTCAAAAGTCTGAATCATAGTTGGGGCACTATTTGTACCTGCGACAGCATTAAATTTAGTCAATGCCTCATCATAGGTCCCCTGAAATTCGGCATTTACCTGGATTTTATTTTGGGAATGATTGAAATCCTTCACAATACTGTCCAATGTTTCTTGACCAGCGCCACTCATCGAATGCCAAAAGGTGACAACTTGTTTTTCACCGCTTTTAGTTTTTGTGTCTTCCGCGCTGGATTTGGATGTGGTATTACTGCCAGAACAGGCAGTTAACAGCAATAGAATACCTAGTGTAAGAATTGACATGATTTTCTTCATTTTTTCTTCTCCTTCTTTACGATTGAATGATGGATACATTGGATCCCGTTATTTAACTGCACCTTCTGTTAACCCTTTTTGCAATTTCTTTTGGCCTAAGAAAAGCAAGATTAAGGTTGGAATGATGACTATGACAGCTCCTGCCATAATAACCCCCCATTGATTCAATTGTTCCTGGGTCTGCAATTGCTTCAAACCAATTTGAATAGTACGTACAGTATCATTTGTTGAAGCCAATAGCGGCCATAGATACATATTCCATGAAGTTAAGAATCCATAAATACCGAGTGTTACCAAACTTGTCCTGGAAACAGGCAAGACAACCGTTAAAAAGAATTTAAAATCGCCCATTCCAGCAATTAGGCTTGCTTCACGTAATTCTTTTGGGATTTGTTTGAAATTCTGCCGCAATAAAAAGGTTCCAAACGTTGTGGCAAAAAAAGGTACAGTCAGCCCGGCATATGTATCAATCCAATTTAAATCACGGATAATGTGAAAGTTCGGAATGACTGACGCTTCAAAAGGAACCATCATGGTTGCAATAAAAAGATAGAACAGGAAGTCTCTCCCTTTAAACTCCAAAAACACAAACGCATAAGCAGCCAATGACGACAAAATCAGCTGGCCAAGCATTATAACAATTGAAACTATTAAGCTATTAAAAAGAAATTGAAGCAGCGGCAAGCGGTCAAAGGCTGCGATATAATTATCAATAGTAAAGGCCGTCGGCAATCTTCCAGTCAAAATATCCTGGTTCGTCATAAAACTCATAACAATTGCCATTATGGCAGGACCAGCAAGCAGCAAGGCCGAAATGATCAACAGCACATAAAAAACAATCTTTTTCCTCATTGACAGCATCATTGATAATGAACCTTCCTTTCGACCAGCTTAAATTGCAGGGCCGTCATCAATAAAATAAGGATGAATAACACAACGGCCTGGGCACTAGCGGCTCCAAACTGATAATTCACAAAGGCTTCCCGATAAATCGAATAGACAATTAAATTTGTCCCATTTGCAGGACCGCCTTGGGTTAAAATATCAATCTGTCCAAAGGTTTGGAACGTATTAATAATCGATACAGTGATCACAAAGAAAAAGGTTGGTGAAAGCATTGGAATGGTAATTCTTCGAAGCTTGTAAAAATAGCCTGAACCCTCTATATCAGCACTTTCATAGAGTGAAGAATCGATCGATTGCAATCCGCCAAGTAAAATTAAAAAAGTAAAGCCAATATTCATCCAAATGGTCGTTGCAGACACAGCTATCAGCGCCCACTTTGGATCTGTCAGCCATTCAATGGCATCTAGTCCGGATGTTTCAAGGACTTTGTTCAAGAGGCCCATGGTTGGATTGAATAAATACAGCCAAAATACGGATGCTGCTGCAACCGATACCCCCATGGTAGAAGAGAAAACGGTCCGAAAAAAGCCGATTCCCTTTAATTTTTCATTCGCAATAACAGCTAAGATTAAGCTGATGATGACAGTTGGCGGTACCGTATAGAAAACAAATAAAAAGGTATTCTTAACACTCTTGATAAAAATTGGATCCACAAACAGTGCCTTATAGTTATCCCACCCTGTAAAAACAGTCGTTGCCCCCTGCGCATTTGTCAGGAAGAAGCTTAAGTAAATAGTCTTAAACATGGGGTAGAACACGAAAACACTAAATAAAATAATGGAAGGAAGTAAGAACAACATTCCTTTTAAGAAACTCTTCATCTGGTTTTGCCTTTTTACGCGTTCTGCTTGATGGAGATAAGTTTCATTGGTTTCGATTGTCGGATAGATCATACTCATACGGATACAGCCCCTTGGCTCTTTCCAAGTTCCGCGGATTTTATTAAGTTCCCTGAATCTGCATCAAAGAATAAAAGGAATTCCGGCATAATTTGCACAGATACTTTCTGTCCTAAATCGATCTTCCATTGTCCCGGCCATTTTGCCGTCCACAATTCTGAACCAAGTTCAAAAGCAATTGAGGTTTCATTTCCCAACTGTTCAATATTAACTGCTTCGAGATAATGCAAGTTTTCTTTTTTCGATATACCAGGCATTAAATGTTCAGAACGAATGCCGACTTTTAAATTCCGATCCCTTGGAATATGACAGAAAACAGATGGATCAACTGGAATATGAAGCTGGTTTTCTACTATTAGATATTTGCCGTTTTCTGAAAAAACAGCGTTCCCTACGTTTATTTTTGGAGAGCCGATAAAAGAGGCAACGAACAAGTTTACCGGTTCATTATAAAGTGTAATGGGTTCGCCGACTTGCTGTATTTGCCCATCATTTAACACCATGATCCGATCACCCATCGTCATCGCTTCGACTTGGTCATGGGTCACATAAATCATTGTCAGCCCTAACCTTTTTTGCAGCCGGCGGATTTCTACCCGCATATGTGCCCGAAGTTTTGCATCTAAATTCGACAGAGGTTCATCCATTAAGCAGAGAGGGGCATGGCTTACAACGGTACGGCCAAGTGCAACCCGCTGTCTCTGGCCTCCTGAAAGTTCTCTTGGTTTCCGTTTTAATAGTTCTTGAATTCCCAACATTTCTGCTGCTTCATTGAGTCTTCTCTGTTGTTCTTTTTTATCTATTTTCCGGCCTTTTAAGCCAAAAAGAATATTCTCTTGCACCGTTAAATGTGGATATAAGGCATAATTTTGGAAGACCATTGATAAATTCCGATCTTTCGGAGGAAGATGGTTCATGGTTTGACCGTTGATTTTCAAGAAGCCTCCGGAAATTTCCTCAAGTCCCGCAATCATTCTAAGCAATGTGCTTTTTCCAGAACCAGAAGGACCAACAAGAACAAAAAACTCACCTTCTTCAATCGATAAATTAATGCTGTTTAGTACGTCCTTTTGTTTATCGTATGATTTCGATATATTTATCAGTTCTATCTGACTCATACTTGTCCCCCTTTCTAAATACAACATTATTAAAACATAATTTTTTCTAAAAAATGGGCAATTTACAGATTAATTACAGCAAATTTACATTCCATTTATTATGGGGAAATTGTGTATTCTTACCTATCTATCTGCAGCGGATATAGATGTGAGGATTTCCAAACAATGCTTGAAACATAACAATGCCGAATGACATAACAGCAAATGTGAAAGAAAAGACTTCCGCCAATACTTTAAAAGTAAAATTATATAAAAAAAAAGACTTCATATTTATCTGCGCGATAAATATAAAGTCTCTATGTGTTATTATTTTACCCTCATCTTTTACAAACCCATTCATAAAGGGTTGGAGAGGTTTATGATAACATGCCATTAATTGGGTAAGATGATGTGTGTTAAAAGTGCTATATATCAAGGTTTTGCTAATGCCCAGCATAAAATCTTCGTTCCATATTAAGCCCTTTTTTGAAGATGAATACACAACTCGCGATAGGCATTTGATTCCTGAATCATACCCATTTCCCGATAGATTTTAGATAACCATTGTATAGGATTTGGATCATCGGGTTCCAGCTCCATTTTCCAGCTAAAGCACTCAATGGCTTTATCTAACTGCTTAAATTCATAATACATCTTTCCAAGCGTCTGCATTTGGTCTAGATCCTCACTAATCTGAAGCATCGACTCAATTTTTTTATATATCTCAAGATTTTCATGACTCTCTGTCAACGGCTTGAGCCATTCTTTTATATAAGCTAACTCATGTGTTTTTAGCAATAAAATGACGTATTTAGTTAGAAGCTTTTCAGCCTTTTCGGGGAACAAATGGACAACCAGTTTTAGCAAGGTTTGAAGTGTTTCTGGCTGTAATGAATGAGTTTCTATATCCAAATGTTCTAACATGTCTTCAATGATACGTACTTGGGAGTTGCTCAGCTTGAAGTCATAGTCATGGATCATTTTAAAAACTCCATAGATATTACCGCTTTTTAGATAGTTTTCAAATAACTCTTGCTGTATAGGGAGAAAGGATGGTAATTGACAGGACAATTCTTCTAATATATATTCTATTTCATTTTCGTTTAAATGCTGTTCAAGCTGCTTAAGGAGAGAACTGAAGCAGTCAGCAGAAGGGGTTGCGTTTAACTTGTCAATATTCAAAGCGATTAAATCAATCCAACGAGACTCTTTTTCCAGAATGGCTGAAAGCTGATGAAAGCATTGGTCATTATCTTTTTGAGAAAATAAGGTTTTTTCAGCAAAAATCAGATCTTTAGCAAACAGTTTCTCCGCCTTTTCATTATACAGAACGGCAAATTTATTGAACATATGGTCTTTGGCAAGTTGTTTTACTAAACTCTGTTTCGGTGCGAAATCCATTAAAATGCGGATAATTCGATAGCCTAAAAACATCTGTCCATTTCGACGATATCCATAATAAATTGATTTCATTTCTTCAAACAATTGCTTTTTTGGAATTACGGATTCAAAAAAAGTTAGAATAAATGCCTTTTCTTGCGGAGTGTACAACCTATCCAGCTTTTGTAATAAGGACTGAAAGCTGATGATTTGACAGGGGTTATTAGAAGAAAGCAATGCATGGATCAGAGGATGAGGGGATTTAAAAACGATGCCTTTTTTAAAAGCATGTTCAATATATGAATCAAGGGAAATTCGTTTTGCCTTTTTCGCTGTGAGGAACCGGGATTTATAAAAAAACAAATAATACATTTCACTGTTCTCACTAATCGCTTCTATAATTTCACCTTGTGTAAAGAATGCAATTCTTTCTGCCTGCAGTCGGATCTGTTTATGATGATCATACAGTACAAACTGATTTTCCTTCATATCTATACCCCCAACTATTTATTATCTCAACTATAACATAATATAGATGAAAACACATTCCTCCTAGTATGAATAGCATATATTGTCATCCGCCTGCTTACTAGCTTATTTAGTCATCAAGAACGTGGTCATGCGTATTTGCAGTTAAAAGAAGCAAAGGTAAAAAATGATTCCCCTCCCTCAGAACATTTGGTAATGACAAATCATTAACACATTACCATCTTCAACGAGAGGTTAATAAAACATGTTCTGAGGGATTCAATTTAAAGCATGGATCGGAATGTGTGATCATCTAAAATTAGAACGGCCAGTGAAGTAACAAGGAGATTGCAAACGGGAAGTTGACTTTATCTTTATTAAAGGATACCCAATTAAATCACTGTACCATTCAGCAGATTTTTTTAACCACTAACATGTATAGAGGCTTGCACTTTTCAGAAGAAAGTAATGCACTCTATTTAGAAGACGGAATAGGTTTTTCCATATGATTCTGAGTTTTATCATTTGGCATTAAAAAGATAAAAAATACTGCTAAAGCAGCAGGAATTAGTGCAGCTAAAAATAATAAGCCAATTGAAGATGCTAGAGTTTCAGCCACATTTTGAAGTACTCCTTCTGGAACTTTTGCCCGACCTTGCGGAGTCAACAAACTGCTTGTATTCCAAGACAATTCATTTAGTCTTCCTAACTTAGATTCCATTTTATTTGTAAAGTTAACTCTTTGAATGATTCCAAAAACAGTAATTCCAATCGTCATTCCAAGATTAATAGAAAATCTGTTTGTTGAAGATGCAGATCCTCTTTGATAATAGTTAAAATTATGCATAGATGACAAACTTAATACAGAAAATGATAATCCAGCACCACATCCAACGATAGTCATGTAACAAATTAAATTTAAAAAGGATGTCTCTGAATGGAGTGTACTTAATAAAAAGATTCCAGGAACAAAAAATATACTTGCCAATAACATAATATTTTTAAAGCTGATTTTTGCCGTCAACCAACCGCCAAATGAACTACCCACTACTGAACCCAGCATCATAGGCATTAAAATTAGACCAGCGTTCTTTGCTGTATCACCCCAGACCCCTTGAACAAAAATTGGAATAAAGGTAATAGCTGCTATATAGGAAAAGCCAATAAATAGGGATACTAAACAGCTTGTTGTAAACAAACGATCTCTAAACAATACGAAGGAGATAATTGGATCAGATGCTTTTTTTTCAATGAATAAAAATGCTCCCATAAAAATAATGAACGTAATAAATAGTCCAATAATCACTGGAGAACTCCATAATAATTCATTCCCGCCCAGTTGAAGTGCCAGCATGAGAGAAATGACAGCCAGCACAAGAGTGGATGCGCCCCACCAATCTACCTTCTGTGGAGTGGATTTAAATGGTTCTAAATAAAAAAAGAATACTAATAAAAATGATAATAAACCAATTGGAAGGTTGACAAAAAATACCCAGTTCCAGCTTACATATTCCGTAATAAAAGCACCAAGCAGCGGTCCAAATATACTCGAAATACCAAAGACGGCACCAACAATCCCCATCATTTTCCCTCTTTTATGAGGTGGGAATATATCAGCCACAATTGTGAATGCAATTGGCATTAATGAGCCGCCGCCGATTCCTTGAATTGCACGGAAAATAATTAGTTCAATCATGTTGTTGGAAATCCCACAAAGGACCGAACCTAGTAGAAATAATATTAATCCCAACACAAAAAACCGCTTGCGTCCATACATATCTGATAGTTTTCCGAATATTGGCGTACTAGCCATCATCATAACCATGTATGCAGAAGTTACCCAAATAAATATATCAAATCCCCCTAAATCACTTACTATAGAGGGCAGCGCTGCAGCTACAACTGTTCCGTCCATTCCAGCCATAAGTAATCCCGCTAGCAGCCCAATCAGAACAATTTTTTCATTACTTTTACTTACACTCACTCTTAATGCCGCCTTTCACATTAGTAGTTTTAAAGTATAATCCAAATCATAATCGAATAAAGCTCTTGTCCTTAAAAATCATTAAATTTTACCAAAATGTTTTTTAAAAAAGGCTATGTTAAACTTGGCTGTTGATTTTCGCTCCACAAGGAAGTCTTCGTCAGCATGGGCATCGCAGAAGGAGGCACAAGCGGTTCGCGGGCGTTCCGTGAAGCCTCCTCGGCGCTAACGCCTGAGGGGTCTCCCCTGGCACGTACTCCCGCAGGACATTGAATTACTTCCTTGAATTCTCCCACTCACGAAGGAAATGCGTTAGCATTTACGAGGAGTCTTCGTGCCTTCCACTACAATCAACAGGGATATAAAAAATCAACAGCGCTCTTTAATAGAGCCTTAAAAAAAGGAACCAAAGTGATGTCTTCATTTCATTATTATTTTTTTATCTTAACTAACTGTACTGAGGACCTTGCTGTGACCAAAGATCTCCAAAAAAGCAGTGATGCTATAACTAGGTGGAATGCTGATAAATAGGGGCTTGACGCTGAAAATACGATGGTAATATATTGCAGTACAGTCATGAAATAGAGTGCTAAACATTGCCACCGTAGTGTTTTAAGGTTTCCACCAAAGAAGGACAATACGAACAAGACAAGCGGAATAAGCTCAAAAAAGTGAATAAAATTGGTGTGATAACCCCAATTGCCTTGAACGAATAGGCCGATTCCTGCCAAAAATATTTGAATGATAATGCTGCTGAAAAATAATATGGCTAAAGTTACAAATAGGAAGCCAATTATTTGACTGCGGTTTGTCCGAAGTTCTTGTTTCACAAGATTCTCTCCTTTTTAATTAGCTTTTGGTTGTCTTCTTCCCCATGGTTTAAAGACTGAAAGGACAAAAATGAGAAGAAGCGAAATAAGTTGAATGATAATCCCAATCCAAAGGTTCGATTGCAGGATAGTTATATTTGTTGTTATTCCTCTGTTATCCAGCTGTACTAATGCCTGATTAGTCCAGGCATTCATTCCCCAGATATTCAACCCTAATAACATGAATGTCAGAACTTCTTTTACGATTATCCAGTAATATTTGAATAATCCCCATTTCGTCCAAATGGACAGGAATACGCCAGTGACTGTTGCAGCAAAAGTAGATGCTCTTACGGAAGTATTAGCCATTAAGTTCATCACTTGATAACAAGCTTCCATTAGCGGTTTATTTTCTGTTACGGAAGCAGTAATGCTTAGGATGAAAAAGGTCACGATATTGCCAAACATAATCGCACCAAAGAGTATGTGCAGCGTTAACAGCCATTTTTTTGATCTTATGGATAATTTCATTGCCTCACCTCTTTCATTTCCTACAATGTAAAGATATCAAGGAGATATAAACCCGCTCTAAACCATTTATAAAATTTTTATAAACAAAGAGGGAAAATAAAAAAACCACACTTAAGTTGTTTCCCTTTTAGACGGTGCCCTGACCCCCAAACGTTCACAATATACTGAGGCGCCATGTCAAGCAACATGGGCTTTTTGAAGAATAACGAAAGAAATCTATAAATAAAAAACGTAGAAAATAAAAAAAGAGAGTTTTAATTATCCAAAATTCAGTGGGTAACCCGGCCATTGAACAGCTTGTGGAAGAAGAAGTGCCCAAGTATCTTGAAAAAGAAGAGCTTTCCCTATTTTTAAAAACAGCAAATGATTTTATGGACTACTTAATAATGCAATTGAGTATCTACTTGCTGATTATCTAAATGAAGATTTAACACCACATAATATAAGACTCACTCATACATCACTTCTTGCCGTGGCAGGTGTCTCACTCCAACAGATTATGGACAGGCTGGGTCATATTGATGATCAGATTACGAACAATGTGTACCTCACTATAACCCAAGAAGTGAAAAAGAGGCTCCCCATAAGTTTGCACAACTTACGAGGAGCCTCCGTTAATTTACCTTAATATTAGCAAAATGTTATTACACTCTCATCTTTCATGAACCCCGTATATATCAAGGGGTGATGGCTTGTATTGTAAAATGATTTGACCTAAATAAATAACATTCTAAAATGATAGTATCAGAAGTTTTTCATTTCCTCCAACCTTGAAAAAGCCCTTCCTAGCGGATTTCAAGGAGCCACCACCAGTCATTGTCGTCACGGCTGCCAAAGCCGGTTACCTCTTGTTGGCCGGCTGTCCAACGCGAGTCGCTGTGCCCGCGATGAGAGTGGAGTGAATGGTTGGTATTTATATGGACAAGCCGGAGTCGTCGCTGAGCCGTCCATTGACCACCGCCATCGACCTCAACCCGCCAATTATCGTTGCTGTCTCCTTGACCATCAGAGCCAAAGCAGGTCACCTCCTGCTGATGAGTAACGGGGGATGGATGTCCCGAGTGGCTGTGCAGGTTGCGTTTCGTTAGCACATGCTCGAGCCTAATTATATCCCCATGTTGAACCACTTCATTGGCCCGATAGTTCGCTTGTGTACCATGTGGTCCCTTGATCCTCCAGAGGTCATTGTCATCAGCTCCATTGAAGCAGGTTATCTGCTGCTGACCTGAACTGCCGCTATGGCCGTAGTTTAGTGCATGCGAATGAAGAGTCAGTCCCGTCATGAGATGACTGATCTTAATAGTCTGACCGTATCGGACGGTTGCATTGGCAGCCGGCGGTTTGGTCGTGAACACGGGCGGAGATTTCTGCTGGTAATCGATAACGAAAAAGCCCCGCCAAGGGTCTGTGTTTGTGGCGTCAAAGTGAGGGTTGCCTGGTTCGGAGGACAATACTACTTCTCTTCCTACCGTGTTATTATCATACACAAATACTTTCATAATGTCAGCCTTCGGGTGCCACTCATATCCATAAGCTAAAACCTGGTGATTCTCCGATCCGATCTGTGCAAGGTTGGCAGCATCTACCATTCCGAGGGCAACCGGCTTACCAGCATCGATGCTCGACCGCAGCTTTGGAAATTCTTCTTCCTTCGTCCAGCGGCTGACTCCTTTTCCTCCAAGCCAAGTAGAATGATCGGATGCCGTAGTCCAATGAACATACTTAATGGAGGAAGGCACAAGGAAGCTGTCCATAAGTCGAGAGTAAATATAATCTGCAAGCCAGTGCCCATCTGGGGGAACCTCCCCGTTGAATAGGTTCCCTGTGTATTTTGGAACCGGCATGCCTTTGAGGAAGTAATCAAGTGCGGCAAAAGCCATTCCACCGCACCGTCCAAATGTTTTCACCTCCCCATAACCTGGAATCTTAGCTACAGTATTGACAAAACGGTTTGGAAACAAAAAACCGTGAACCGCTGGATCAAAACCAAGCTTTCGACTATGGCGCCACGTTCCTGAGTCCCAAAGCGCTTTTCCCTGGTTTGTGTAAATCACCGCGTTCCCATCATCCTGAAGAACAAGGGAGGCCCCCGGGTTCCCTGCGGTGCCGGCAGAATACCAAACTGCCTGGCCATTAGCCTTACAGACGACAAGGCTGCCATTATCCCGCATGACTGCTTTTACGCCGCCGCTGCCATTGGTATCTGACGCCCAGACAGGAATGTGTTTGCCTTTATGTACTTCATAGAGTACGAAGTTCCCATCTTCCTGCATAATCAGGAATGCCCGCCTATTGTTCGCGGTAATCTGCTGGCCGGCTGGGAGTTCCTGCCCTGGCATAAGCTGGTTAGTCATCCTTTACTCACTCCTTTTTCCGAGTTGGAATCATTGCTAAAGCTCATTTTATAGAATTGAATAATGATGCAAATTACCTTAAATAATATCAAATATTTTGTGAAAATATTCCTATTATTTTAGTCGTACCTTTAAGTTCTGCAGGCCTTTGAAGTTTAAAAATGTCTTTTGTGAAATTATTCGAATGATAAAGCTTAGAAATTATTCAGCAAATATTTTAGAGGAAAGGCCACACCACCAGGCTTTCTAGGTGTAAAGGAGTATAGTAGTTCCGCTGAGTCCTAAGCGGCTACTTTTAATGGACTTTTGGGTAAAATAAAGTTGCATTCTTATTTAGGAAAGACAGGTAAAATTTTGGAGGGAATTAGTATGAAACATTTTACAGATGAAGAAAAGATAAATATTTTATCTGACATTATAGCGATTAAATCTATTAATGAAAACGAAATCGAAGTGGCAAATTACTTGAAAGCTTTATTTGCTGAATACGGTATTGAATCTAAAATTGTCCCAGTTACAGACACTCGTGTTAACTTAGTGGCTGAAATTGGAAGCGGGAGTCCAGTCATTGGCGTTTCTGGTCATATGGATGTCGTTTCTCCTGGTGATGAAAGCGAGTGGACTTCAGATCCGTTCACATTGACAGAAAGAGACGGAAAATTATACGGACGTGGAACAAATGACATGAAAGCAGGTTTAGTAAATCTTGCTATAGTGATGATTGAACTCAAAGAAAATAATGAACTAGAAAATGGCACTGTCCGTTTTATGGCAACGACTGGTGAAGAAGTCGGCGGCGCAGGTTCTAAAAAAATATACGAAGAAGGCTATATAGAGGATGTAGATTATCTATGGGTAGCTGAACCTTCTCATGACACAATTATTTACTCTCACAAAGGATCACTTAACTTGCGTGTAACATCTATTGGTGAAGCAGCACACAGTTCTATGCCTGACCAAGGTTATAACGCAATTAATCCATTGATGAAATATCTATTAGAAATAGAAGAAAAATTGAATGGCGATAATCGTAAAAATGAAGTTCTAGATAAGTTGGTTATGAGTACAACTATTTTTAATGCAGGGAACCAAGTAAACTCAGTTCCGGAAAAAGCAGCAGCTGAAATAAACGTGCGTACTATTCCGGAATTTGATAACGATGAAGTCATTGACTTATTCCACACAACAGCTGACAAATACAATAAAGAAGGCTCTGATATTAATGTTGAAGTGACAATGTCATTACCAAGTGTTTTCACCTCAGGACAGTCTGAAATGATTGATCTTGCTAAAGAACTCGGTAAAAAATATTTAAATTTGGAAATTTCTGTTAAAGACTCGCCAGGGGTGACGGACGCATCAAACTTATTACGAGGTAAAGATGCCAACTTCCCATTCATGATGTTTGGTCCAGGCGAAACAAAAATGGCACACAAAACAGATGAATACGTCTACAAAGATTACTACTTTGCATTCTTCGATATCTATAAAGAGCTAATTTTAGGATTATCGAAATAAAAGAGGTTTTTTATATAATAAAGAGGTGACTGCCATTTTTGGTGGTCGTCTCTTGGTGCTTTGGTTTTTATTAACTCTCAAGATGCACATAAACAATTAGCAGTAGATGAACGAAAACTTTTGATTGAATTAAACCCTCTATTTCTTAATAAAGTATCGCACTCTCTTAAATCTGTTCAAAATAGAATGGCAAGACTAAATCCTGAGTTAACACCTCAAACACATACATCGGTTCTTGCTGAGGCTAAAGCTGCTTTAGAACAGCTTATGAATCCACGGAACGGTTAGGGCATTCCGATAAGCAAATTACGAAAAATGTGTACATCCACGTTACCCAAGAAATGAAAAAAGAGGCTTCCCATAAGTCCGTGAACTTATGAGAAGCCTCAATTAATATCCTCAATATTTGCAAAATGTCAGCATTCCACTATCATCTTACATAAAACCCTCATATATCAAGGGGTTTGGGCGATGATTACATCATGCCGCCCATTCCACCCATGCCGCCCATGCCGCCCATATCAGGCATTCCGGCACCAGCAGGTTCTGGTTTGTCAGCAACAACTGCTTCAGTTGTTAAGAACATAGCAGCAACAGATGCAGCGTTTTGAAGTGCAGAACGAGTAACCTTAGTTGGGTCAACGATACCAGTGTCAATCATGTTTACCCATTCGCCGGTAGCAGCGTTGAAGCCTACGCCGATTTCTTCACGTTTTAAGCGGTCAACGATAACTGATCCTTCAAGTCCAGCGTTTTGTGCAATCGTGCGGACAGGCTCTTCGATTGCGCGAAGAACGATGTTAATACCAGTTTGAACGTCGCCCTCTTCTTCAAGCTGTGCTACTTTATTGTAAACATTTAGAAGGGCAACGCCTCCTCCAGATACAATACCTTCTTCAACAGCAGCACGAGTAGAGTTCAATGCGTCCTCGATACGAAGTTTGCGCTCTTTTAATTCAGTTTCAGTTGCAGCACCAACTTTGATTACTGCTACACCGCCAGCTAATTTAGCTAGACGCTCTTGTAATTTTTCTTTATCAAACTCAGAAGTAGTTTCTTCTAATTGAACGCGGATTTGGTTTACGCGAGCTTGAATGTCTTCAGTTGAGCCAGCACCTTCAACGATTGTTGTGTTTTCTTTTGTAACAACAATTTTCGCAGCGCGGCCTAGTGAACCAATTTGAGTTGATTTAAGGTCACGGCCAAGCTCTTCAGTGATTACTTCACCGCCTGTTAATGCAGCGATGTCTTCAAGCATTGCTTTACGACGATCACCAAAGCCAGGGGCTTTAACAGCTACTGCATTGAATGTTCCGCGAAGCTTGTTCACTACTAATGTAGCAAGTGCTTCACCTTCAACATCTTCAGCAATCAAAAGTAATGGTTTGCCTTGTTGTACAACTTGCTCAAGTACAGGAAGGATTTCTTGGATACTAGAAATCTTTTTGTCAGTAATTAAGATATATGGATTATCTAATTCAGCTTCCATTTTATCTGTATTAGTTACCATGTATGGAGAAGCATATCCACGGTCAAACTGCATACCTTCTACTACATCTAATTCAGTTGTGAAGCCTTTAGATTCTTCAATCGTGATAACACCGTCGTTGCCAACACGCTCCATTGCTTCAGCGATTAATTGGCCGACTTCATCGTCAGCAGCAGAGATAGATGCAACTTGAGCGATTGAAGATTTGCCTTCGATTGGTTTAGAAATTGCTTTTAGCTCTTCAACAGCCGTAACAACTGCTTTTTCAATCCCTTTACGAATTCCCATTGGGTTCGCACCAGCTGTAACGTTCTTTAAGCCTTCACGGATCATTGCTTGTGCAAGAACAGTTGCAGTTGTTGTACCGTCACCGGCAACATCGTTTGTTTTGCTTGCTACTTCAGCAACAAGTTTAGCACCCATGTTTTCAAAAGCATCTTCTAATTCAATTTCTTTTGCAATCGTTACACCGTCGTTAGTGATTAATGGTGAACCGAATTTTTTCTCAAGAACCACGTTGCGTCCTTTAGGTCCAAGAGTTACTTTTACTGCATCTGCAAGTGTATCAACACCGCGAAGCATTGCGCGGCGAGCGTCTTCACTAAATTTAATCTCTTTAGCCATTGTTCAAAAACCTCCTCATATTTTAAAACATGTCAATAATTCTATTAGTTTTGATAACTGTTTAACTCCAGTGCCCAGCGTCTATTGTCCTTCGCTCTTCTCCCTACGATAAGTCAACATCGAATCGCTATGCTCTTCGTGTTTCCTTTATCTATGTCGAAGCGCTCCAAGCCATACGCCGCTAAACGGGCGCTTCCGCTTTTCTTATTCAACGACAGCAAGAATGTCGCTTTCACGTAAAATTAAGTATTCTGTGCCCTGATATTTTACTTCTGTACCAGAGTATTTTGAGAAGATAATGCGATTGCCGACAGAAACTTCTAGTGCCACACGTTCTCCATTGTCAAGGACGCGGCCAGTACCTACAGCAACCACTTTCCCTTCCTGCGGCTTTTCTTTTGCTGAATCCGGTAATACGATACCGCTGGCAGTTTTTTCTTCGGTTTCTACTAGTTCGATGATAATACGATCACCTAATGGTCTAATCACTTAAAACAACCTCCTCAAATATGTTTTTCGGTCATTTATTAGCACTCGGTAACGATGAGTGCTAACACAATTATTATAATAAAGAATCTTACAATCTTTTGCAAGTGAGAAGCATAAAATATTTTCAGAAATTACTCCTTTTTTTCCACCTTATTAAGTATAGGAAAAACCTATCTTTCTATACCTCTTAAGAATTGAAAAGTTTTCAAAATTGAATAGGGCTTTTTTTAAGGGTAAAATGGTTTTTATATGAGTTTAATTAAAGGGGACTACATATTTGAAAAAGGAATATTGGATTATTTTGATTGTTTACATCGGTATGCAGTTTTCGACCTTTATCGGAATTCCGGCACTGGTATGGATTTTTAAATATTGGGGGATGAATAAAACTTTGGCTGTTCCGGTCTGGCTGATTATCAGCTTTACCGCTGCCTTAATTATTATTCTCTTTCTATTAAGAAGTGAAAGACATGGGCCAGGTTTAAGGGGAAATGACAAAAGTTCGTTCGGTCTCTCACTTACATGGGCTGTTTCAGGTTTCTTCCTGGCACTGTTTTCCCAGTATGCTGCAGCCATTATCGAGAACCTGCTTGGTATTAAACCTGGCTCAGAGAATACACAGCAAATCTTAACGATTATTGATATTCTGCCTTTAACGATCATTGTAACGAGTATCATCGGTCCTATTTTAGAAGAAATTGTATTTCGGAAAATTATCTTCGGCAGCCTATATCGGCGTTTTAACTTTATCATTTCGGCGCTTATCAGTGCCGTCATCTTTGCTTTAGCCCATATGGACTTTCAGCATATTATCATTTATGCAGCAATGGGACTGACGTTTGCCTTCCTTTATGTAAAGACTAATCGAATCATTGTCCCTATTTTTGCCCATGTTACCATGAATACCATGGTCGTTATGGTCCAATATGTATTCAAAGATGATATCGAAAGATTGCAGCGGAATATTGATGCTGTGCAAAACTTTATCGGAGGATTTTTATGAGACGTTCACCTTTGTTTTCAGGTATAATCTATTTTATCTTAGGCGCATTGTTTACCTACTTTGCCATTGACGATGTCCAAAAAGGAGGCTGGGGATTTTTCAGCTATCTGCTCGTCATCCTAGCCACCTTTGATTTTGGCTCTGGTTTAAAAATGTTCTTTTTCCATTTTAAATATAAAGATCGGCTGAAAAAGTAAACGGGTGTTGGGCTCATGTAGATTACATGGTGCCTGACACCCGTATTTTTATCCCTTTGTTTTTGTTTTTATGGTGGATGACGGATGGAGGCTCAACTCATTAACATACTCTACTAAGCCGATTTGGCAGCCCGGGCCAATGTTCACCATGTTTCCGCGGACAATTTCAGCGGTTGTATTCTCTAAATAAATTTGATCGCCTTCAATAAGTTTGGCAGATAAGGTGCCAGTCTCTTTACCGAAGGGAAACAGCGTGTTTTTCTTTCTTTTCACGATAATTTTCCCGCCGCCGATTTCTTCAGCAGAGCTTTGCCCGAACCCTAATGCAACTTTAATGTTTTCTGCTGTTAATAGTCCTCTGATTTCAAACCCGCCGCTTGAATCAAATGTTTCATATTCTACATTCCCCTTCACTGCTATGCTCCCCTTGATGATAGCTGTTTCACCAGTCAGGGGTCCATCCGTTTCCAGCAGCCCCATAATCTTCATTTTTTTCAAATAAGCACGGTTCCTTACCGCCATGGTTCCCATGACAAGTGTTTCATCTGATTCGACTTTATCTTTAAATTCAGCCTCGCCAAATATCTTGATAAATCCAGTTTTGACATGTTTCATCGCTTCACTTGTACCATAGACATGAAAGGCAGAACATTCGACTTCATTGATTATCGTTCCTTCACCGCGGATGCTTATTTTATTGTAATGACCTCCAGGGTAACTTCCCGTTCCATTTATCGCTAAATTCCCGTTCTTTTCCATCCTTTTCTCCCTCCATTAAACCTGTTTGGCGTCCTTTACGACAGTATTTCGGTCCTGATGGAAATCCTCCGTATACTCAACAACATCAATCTGACAATTAGGGCCGATTTTCACATGATGGCCGCGCACGATCTTAGCAGTTGTATTTTCGAGTTCAATTTTATCGCCTTCAATAATGTCTGTTTCCAATTGTGTTTTAAAAAATGACTTGAGCAGCATCCCCACAAAGGATCCCTTGTGTTGTTTTACGATAATGGTCTGCCCGCCTATTTCCTTCGCTTTGCATTCACCATAAATTTTCATATCGATTTGTTCCGCATTTAAAAGTCCGCCAATCGTAAATCGATACCCGCCTTTAAATATTTCTGTTTCGCAATCTCCGTTCACCGTTAAGTATCCGTGAATATTCATTTCTTCACATTTAACTTTACCGCCAACCGTTGCTTTTCCTGACACCTTTAAATGTTTCGTATTCAGATTTTGCTCAAATTTAGCCGTTCCATCAACCGTTATGTTCTGACTTTCAACATTTTCTTTGAACCTTGCATTCCCATTAGCCTTAACAGTGTCAGCCATTACGCTCCCCAGCATCGTCCCTGACCCGTTACATTCTAATTTTTTACACTCTAAATGGCTGTTTACCGTTCCCCTGCCATTTAACTTGACAAGGTTAAATTGTCCGCCATTCGATGAACCTAATCCATTTATGACTAAATCTCCTTTGCTCTGAATATTCATGGCCAATCCCCTTTATAATAGTTTTGATTTCATTTCTTCCATACATGTCATCAGCGAAAGCTGAATCACCTTTTTTGTTCCCGGATCAAAATAAAATGCTTCTGTATTCACCAATATCATGCAGGATGACACACCCAGTTTACGGGTAATGATCAGCTCGCAGTTTTTTTGCTTGATTTGTTGTGCAGCTTCTTTTAGAACCTGAAGGAGCATTTTCCCCTCTTCTAAATTAATTTCCCCTGATTGCAGAAGCTTTTCTAATACATAAACTTCAAGTAATCTTGAAAAATTAAAATTGCTGCCGCCTTTTTCTACATCCAAATATAAATTCATAACAGACTCTGAAACAATGTTACGTTTTATAATCTCGTCCTTTGTTATTTGTAAATCAGAAACATTAGGTGAAAACATAGATGCCAGTTCATCTAACGAAAGATGATCTTTCATTGTTTGGATTTTCTCAATTCTCTCTAAAATTTTTTCCTTTGGGAAAAAGGTTTCCTGGCCAGTAAACGTTGATTTACGAATAAACCATTCTTCAGGAATCAGGTCCTTCCGCTTCCAGCGATATAACTGTCCGTACGAAATTCCTGTCATATCCAGCAGCTCTTTCTTTGAAATTAACTCCTCGCTCATGTAAATGAACCCCTTTCTGATTTATAATGTAACATAACACTGTTACGCAGTAAAGGAAAACTTACTTCAAAATTTATATAAATGGCGTCCAACGATCGCCACTCGGACTTCTGAATAGAAAAAAAACGCCATTTTACATAAAGGCGGTTTCCATAAAATAATATTGGAAAAAGAACACTACTTTCTTTGTTTAAAAAATAAAGAGCCTTCTAAATTTAGAAAGCCCCTTCTCTTTATTCTTCTATTTCTTCAACATTAGGATAATGCTTCAAAAAGTACACGAGTGATTGAAGTTCCACTGCCAGGTCAATATGATGGACCCGGATGTCCTTTGGAACATTGAGTCTCGCTGGAGTAAAATTCAAAATCCCCTTTACATTTGTTTTAATAAGATGGTCCGTAATCATTTGTGCAGCTGGTGCTGGCACCGTTAGAATGATTACTGTAATCTGTTCCTCCAGTAAATACTTTTCCAGCTCATCCATTGAAAAAACCGGAACTTCTCCGATGAATGTTCCAATTTTGGCAGGGTCTACATCAAAGGCACAGGTGATTTTTGTATTGTTATTTTTTAAAAAGTTATAGTTTAAAAACGCGGTTCCAAGATTACCTACCCCAACCAATGCTACTTTTGTTAATTCATCTTGGTCTAAAGTTTTACGGAAGAAGGTCAGCAGATAATTCACATTATATCCGTAACCCTTCTTTCCCAATGCTCCAAAATAGGAGAAATCCCTGCGGATTGTTGCCGAGTCTACTTTTACAGCTTCACTTAATTCAGCAGATGAAACCCGCTGTTTGCCGGAAGAATGCAGATTTTTTAAAAACCGATAGTACAAGGGCAGCCTTTTCGCTGTTGCCTGTGGGATTTTGGTTGTTTCATTTGTCATCTCTTCTACACCCCGCTTTTAAGATCATATTCTTCAACACCCCGTATGAATTTGGGCGCAGCCGCTTGTTTAATTATGTATTACATCTCTTCGATTCTTTTAAAATCACCGTTTTTACCACCGGTCTTTTCCATTAAATAGGTTGGTCCTATGATCATGCCCTTATCTACGGCCTTGCACATATCATAAACTGTCAGGGCACATGCAGAAGCAGCTGTTAACGCTTCCATCTCTACGCCGGTATGACCCTTTGTTTTGACAGATGCAGCAATTCGAAGCCTGAATTGATGGTTGTCAGCCTTCTCCCATGAAAAGCTGATATTGACACCTGTTAAGGGAATGGGATGGCACATCGGAATAATCTCCCATGTCTTCTTTGCCGCCATAACCGCCGCAACCTGTGCAACTGCCAGAACATCGCCTTTTTTCATTTCATGGTTGGTAATTTTTTGATAGATTTCTTCACTTACTGTGATACTGGAATAAGCAAGAGCTGTCCGTGCCGTTTCCGGTTTATCACTCACGTCGACCATCTTTGCTCTTCCTTCTTCATTAAAATGAGTAAAATCAGCCATAAAAAATGCCTCCTAACCAATATACTATATTTTTGTATGTCTGTGTGTGAAACTTTGAACTATCGGTATATTTTTTTATACTAATACGTCTCTTCCCCTATTATTGCCGTCATTCTGGGAATACGGTACACTAATTCTAGTATAGAGGTGAATAAACATGATTTTACTGCAAGTAAACCAACTACAAAAATATTATGGTGCTGACCTTATTTTATCGAATATAAAGCTAGAATTACAAACCAGGGACCGCGTTGCCCTTGTCGGCCGCAACGGCGCTGGGAAATCAACATTATTAAAGATTATTGCCGGACAATTATCGTATGATGGCGGCGAAATCATCAAACCGAAAGATGCAGCCATCGGATATTTAGCCCAAAATACGGGTTTGGAATCGAATCTGTCTATCTGGGAGGAAATGCTGAGTGTATTTGACAGGCTGCGGGGCATGGAACAATCATTGCGGAAACTTGAAGAACAGATGGCCGATCCTGCTGTTTTTAACGATTCGGAAAAATATGAACGGATTCTGCATGAATATGACCAGCTCCAGGTTCAATTTAAAGAACTCGGAGGGTATCAATTTGAAGCAGATATCCGCTCCGTCCTTCACGGATTAAATTTCCGTGATCATTCATTGATGATTTCAAGCTTAAGCGGCGGACAAAAGACGCGTCTTGCACTTGGAAAATTACTTTTAACAAAGCCGGATATTTTAATTTTGGACGAGCCGACTAATCATTTGGATATCGAAACACTCTCCTGGCTTGAGCAGTATTTACAAGGATATGACGGAGCCATTTTAATTGTCTCCCACGACCGTTACTTTTTAGATAAAGTAGTGACACAGGTTTATGAATTATCACGCAACCGGATTGCACGCTTTACCGGCAATTACAGCGCCTATCTTGAGCAAAAGGCAGCCAATTATGAGCGTGACATGAAGCTTTACGAAAAACAACAGCAGGAAATTGCCGCATTGCAGGATTTTATTCAGCGGAACATTGCACGGGCAACTACCACCAAACGGGCACAAAGCCGCCGTAAAAAGCTCGAGAAAATAGAGATCATGGACCGACCCCTTGGAGACGAAAAATCTGCTAGTTTTTCGTTTGAAATTGAAAAACAAAGCGGGAATGATGTTTTATCAGTTAACTCACTGGCAGTAGGATATGATGGTGAAAAGGTATCAGAAAATATCTCTTTCCGTGCATTTAGAGGGGACAGTATTGCTCTTGTGGGACCAAATGGAATTGGTAAATCTACCTTATTAAAAACGGTCATTAAAAAATTGAAGCCTCTTGGCGGGGAAGTGCTGTATGGGACCAATTTATCAATTGGCTATTATGACCAGCAGCAGGCAGAATTAACCTCAAACAAGCGGGTACTAAACGAGCTTTGGGATGACTATCCATTAAAACCCGAAAAGGAAATCCGGACAGTACTCGGGAACTTTCTTTTTTCCGGTGATGATGTGTTAAAAGTCGTGTCATCCTTAAGCGGTGGTGAAAAGGCTAGACTTGCTTTAGCCAAGCTGATGATGGAAAAAGCCAACCTGCTCATTCTGGATGAGCCGACCAACCATCTCGATCTTGACAGCAAGGAAGTCCTAGAGAATGCTTTAATTGATTACCCAGGGACACTTTTGTTTGTATCCCATGATAGATATTTTATCAACAGGATCGCAACAAAGGTGGTAGAGCTTAGCCAGGAAGGCAGTACAGAATTCCTCGGTGATTATGATTATTATGTTGAGAAAAAGCTGGAACAGGAAGAATTGGCAGCATTAGAGCAGGCTTGTTCGGCAAATAAGACAGCCGCTTCGGAGAGTTCGGAAAAGGTTAATTATCAACAGGATAAAGAAAATAAGAAATTGGAACGCAAACGTCAGCGGAAGCTGGAAGAGATTGAACAGCAAATTGAACAATTGGAAGAGCAAATTCAAGAGTTTGATCAGCTTCTATGCGATCCAGAGGTTTTTCAAGATCATGAAAAGGTCATGGACATTAATCAAGAAAATGAAAAGGCCAAAGCTGAGCTTGAAAAATTGATGGATGAATGGGCTGAGCTGGCAGAATAAATAGTTAAAGCATTACAATATGGCTGCCGTTTTTCATAAGTATGGCAGCCTATTTCTTTTGTTTGGGACTTCTCCACAGGTTTAAATAAACTTTAAATGATAAACAAACAACTTCTCCACAAACTTATACACAATATGGATAGCTTAATAACAGATATGAACTAGGTTTTCCACATTATCCACAACAAAACTCCACTTTATCCACATTATCCACATGAATAACATAGTTATCCACAATCATCATATTTTGATAAAAAAATTATCCACAAAATATCTTATTCAAACGTTTGTTTAACCTATATATGACCAATGTTTTAAGGGCTTCTGTTTAATCAATTAAACGTTTGATTAACTTTTAAGGGATTTAATCAAACATTTGTTTAACTTTTAGTATGATTTAATTAAACGTTTGTTTAATTAAAAGACTCTATTTATACCAATACTTCCACCGTTTCAACTAAACGTTTGTTTGACTTTTAGCTTATTGCCATTTTTTTAATCAAATGTTTAATTAAAAAAACCTCCCCTGTTTAGGAGAGGTCGTCGTTATTAAATAATTCAATATCCAGTCCTGGAATGGCATTCAAAGACAAATCTGCCCTGATTCCTTTATCAAACATCACACTTCCGGCTGCACCGATCATTGCCGCATTATCGGTGCAAAGGGATAAAGGCGGTATGACCAATTCTACCTCTAAACTAGAAAATGCCTCTTCTAATGCATTTCTTAACCCTTTATTTGCCGCAACACCACCGGCAACCAGCACCTGTTTTACCCCATACTCTTCAACTGCATCTACTGTTTTCTTCACTAAAACATCAATAACACTTGCTTGAAAGCTTGCAGCCAAATCTTCAGGAGCAATGGTTTCGCCGCGCTGCTCCGCATTATGAACAGTATTGATGACCGCTGATTTTAATCCGCTAAAACTGAAATCATAGGAGCCATCCAGCCAAGCTCTTGGTAAATCGATGGTTGGACTGCCTTCATGAGCTAACCGGTCTATATGCGGCCCGCCTGGATACGGCATATTCAATACCCTGGCTACCTTGTCATAGGCCTCTCCAGCTGCATCATCCCTTGTCTCGCCAATCACTTCAAAGTGTCCATGCTCCTTCATATACACAAGCTCTGTATGTCCCCCAGAAACAACCAATGCAATCAGAGGAAATTTCAGTTCAGCTACCAGCCTATTTGCATAAATATGCCCAGCTATATGGTGAACCGGCACAAGCGGCTTTTGATGAGCAAACGCTACTGCCTTTGCCGCATTAACCCCTATTAAAAGAGCACCAACTAAACCAGGTCCTTCTGTGACAGCAACCGCATCGATATCAGCCATTGATACATCTGCCTGTTTCAAAGCTTCATCCAATACAATGGTAATCTGCTCAACATGATGTCTTGATGCAATTTCCGGAACCACACCTCCGAACCGCTTGTGGCTTTCAATTTGCGATGCAACTACATTTGCTGCAATTTCCCGGCCGTTTTTAATAACCGCCACGGCTGTTTCGTCACAGCTTGTTTCAATACCTAAAATTAACTGATCTTTTTTCATAAGTTCACCCACATTACTAAGGCGTCTTCCTGATTATCCGAATAATAATTTCTTCGAATGCCGCCATTTTGAAATCCCATTTTTCTGTACAGGGATTGTGCAATATGATTTGTCACTCTTACCTCTAGTGTCATACTCTTTGCGCCCATTTGGCGGGATACATCAATAAGCTCCCTCATCATGGCATCTCCAAGCTTTTTCCCCCTGTATTCAGGGAGAATAGCCACATTTGTTACATGAGCCTCGTCAATGACAATCCATACTCCACAGTATCCAATCACCTTTTGCTCGTGTTCAAGCACTATATAAACTGCAAATTTATTATTATGCAGTTCATTATAAAAAGCTTCCCTGCTCCAAGGTAATGTAAAGGAAGCATGCTCTACTTCCAATACCTGATCGATATCCTCTTCCCTCATATAACGAAAAACATACGAATCTTCCATCTTTCAAAGTCCTATCCATTTAAGATTTTTCCTTGTTTTTCTAACCATTTTGCCTCTGCTTCAGCTAAGCGAATATAATTCGGTACAAAAGTATGTACATCTTCACCTGGCTTGTCTTTTCCTAACCATGCTAATTCCGATGGACGGGGGTTTTGTTCTGTTGCATCCGCAAAGATAGCCATTGAACCCAATCCCTCTTCAAATGTTGTTTGATGAAGAGGCACATCATTTCCAACAAACAAAATCGGCCGTTCCATTTTTGCTAATTTTGGTGCCCAATCGACAGCCATCGTCAACTGATCTGGTTCAACAGCTGTAAGCTTGCCATTTTCGAAATGGTATAAACCCGTATAGACTTGTCCCCTTCTGGCATCAAATATAGGGGATACATATCCTTCGAAGCGTCTTGCCGGTCCAGCTGCTAAAACTGCCAAACTGGAGACCCCCACTAATGGTATATTTAATGACCATGCTAATGTCTTAGCAATCGTAACACCGATTCTTACTCCTGTATAGGAGCCTGGTCCTTTGGCAGTGACTATTTTTGTTAAATCAGCCGGACTCTTTTCACAATCCTTCAAGAGTGTCTGAATGGCTGGCATAATTCGAATGGAATGGTTCTTTTTTAAATTTGTTATATATTCGCCAATTACTTGATCCTCATGGAAAAGCGCTACCCCCAACGGATTGTTAGACGTATCAATCGCTAAAATTGTCATTGAAAAATCTCCTTACATAATTGCTCATAACGCGGACTTTCAGGACGCAGGGCAATTCTCCTTTGATCGTTTTCTTGATGATAAATATAAATAGTTAACAGATCACTTGGGAGCTGCTCTTTAATTAAATGAGCCCATTCCACTACTGTGACACCATCACCCTCAAAGTATTCATCAAACCCCAAGTCCTCTAATGAATCGGCCACTCGGTATACATCCATATGGTATAAAGGCAGCCGCCCCTTATACTCCTTAATAATGGTAAAAGTAGGACTATTTACGGTCCTCTTAATGTTCAATCCTTTGGCTAAACCTTTGGTAAAGGTGGTTTTACCTGCCCCTAAATCCCCTTCAAGAGCAAGGATATCACCCGGTTGCAGCAATGCAGCAAGTCTTTCCGCGAATTGAGAGGTTTCCTCAGAATTATGTGTTATTAGTTCATATTCAGCCATTTAATCACCTATTTACTGTTTAAAAATCTCTTATTATCATTTTACCTTATTTTTATACAAAAAAACCTTAGGATGTTTCCTAAGGCGGTATTTTTCAGTATCTAGTTCAAGTAAAAAACATAATCAAACATAAAAAAAGCCGAAACAATGTTTCGAACCCGCTTTTTTATAAAAGTGGCGGTCTGGACGGGACTCGAACCCGCGACCTCCTGCGTGACAGGCAGGCATTCTAACCAGCTGAACTACCAGACCAGATTGCGGGGGCAGGATTTGAACCTGCGACCTTCGGGTTATGAGCCCGACGAGCTACCGGACTGCTCCACCCCGCGATAATATAAATTATAAAGTTTTCATTCTACACCATTAAGGTAAGAAATTAAACAGCCCGGCAGCGTCCTACTCTCACAGGGGCAAGGCCCCAACTACCATCGGCGCTGAGAAGCTTAACTTCCGTGTTCGGTATGGGAACGGGTGTGACCTTCTCGCCATCACCGCCGGACTATTTATTTGTTGAGGTTTCATTCCCTCAAAACTAGATAATAGAGAAGAAGTATGTTAAGAACGAGTTCGCTTTAAGAATTGCTGTCTAGCTGCGGCTCCTAACTTCTCGGCCGTTTCGGTCCGTCCCTTCAAATCCTAAAACCAGGATTTGCAGTGCCAGCCCTCCAACGTCTGTCGAAGTTGAACAGTCGCCTTCGCTTTTCGCTTTGGTTAAGTCCTCGATCGATTAGTATCAGTCAACTCCACATGTCACCATGCTTCCATCTCTGACCTATCAACCTGATCATCTTTCAGGGATCTTACTAGCTTACGCTATGGGAAATCTCATCTTGAGGGGGGCTTCATGCTTAGATGCTTTCAGCACTTATCCCTTCCGCACATAGCTACCCAGCTATGCCTTTGGCAAGACAACTGGTACACCAGCGGTGCGTCCATCCCGGTCCT
>NZ_JAMBNQ010000023.1 GCF_023715155.1 Neobacillus mesonae | reverse complement strand
GCATTGGAGGTGGTTAATGTTTTTGGGTTAAATAAATGGATAAGTGCTTATTTAGGTGTACTTGTCATTTTATATGGGATTGTGTTCTGGTTTTCTATAAAATTACTGAAATTGTTTGTGTTTTCATTTGCGGTATTAATTTCGATTTTTGTTTATGTAATCAGTTTCTTTTTTGGTAAACTTTTTATAGGGAGAGTGATTCCACAATTTTCTAGTAAAGGATGATTTTTTTGTTAAAGTACACATCATTAAAACAAAAAGATTTAGATTATATGACGTTTATTTTGAGAAATGGAATGGTGACGGCTAATCAAATTCTGGTGAAGTTTCGGGAACCTAATATTCATCGAGTATATCGTCGTTTGAGAAAGTTAGAGGATAGAAACTATGTGAAGCATGAACGAATTGCTCATAAAGTTGGGGTTTATTTTGGAACCATTGAATCTAGAAAACTAACAAATGTGCAGGCGACTGTTCCGAATAAGGCGACGATTTACACCATGCAGCATGACCTTCTCATAACCGATTTAATTCTCTTTTATGAACTTCAGGCAGAGAAGCAGGGAGTTGAATTTAAGTACCGGACGGAACGAGAAATTCGTTACTCCATGATTGGTGAGGGAGATAATCAAAGCAAGCTGAAGGCTTACAATGACAAACGGGACCGAATACCTGATGCGGTTTTCTTTTTCAAGTCAGCAGAAGGAAATGTTACGACTTCTTGGATAGAGCTTGAACTGAATATGAAAGACCGAAAGCGCTATGATGAAAAATTTAAACTGTTTGATCAATTACTTTCCGGTGAAAGCCAGGAAGACCAACCTTACTCTTACGATCAAGTAATTTATTTTGCGAATGATGTAAAGATACACAATGTTATTAATCAAGCAAAACAACGTCTGATTAATGGAAACAAAATAACGGTACGTAAGGTTCCTTCTGTCATTTTAGAGGACCGATGGGAAGAGGTGATGCCAAATGGATCCACTGATGGATCAGCAGGGGGGAACGAAACAGACTGAAACGGATCGTTTGATTGGTGAAGTTGTTATTTACGCCTTAATTGGAGCGATTGGAATTTTGTTCTTTCTTCCGGCGGTTCTGGGAATGCTGATCTTTGCAATGTTTCAGTTTTTAAAGCGGGATTGGATTTTCTATGTTGCGCTTGGGTCCGGGTTTATTATCCTGTTTTGGCAATTTCAAACGGGTCATCTACTCACTTATTTTGGTTTAATTTCAGAAATGAATATCCCGTACCTATCAACGGGTGTTGAAAAGCTTTTGAATAACGGAAATGTTATTCCAGCTACGCGTTTCTCTTATTTGATTTTAATGGGGTTAGGATTAATGTTTTCGTTTGGCTTTTTCATCTATGCAAAATTCTTCTGGAAAAAACGAGTTAAAACCAAACAAGGGGAAATCCAGCAGCAAAAGGCAGAACAGAAATATAAGGCTTTTCGGAAACATCGGGTTACGTTTTTAAATAAAAAGCAAAAGAGTTATCGGAAAAAGCCTTCAAAAGAAGTGTTTGTTGGTTATACAGATTTTAAAGAGCGTGTGAATCTTGATTCAAAGGAACTCAACTATCACATGCTGGCTACTGGCGGTACAGGAACAGGAAAAACGACGTTAATTGGAACCATGATTGAAGCAGCCCTTCAGAATGAAAAGCCTGTTATTTTCGTAGATGGGAAGGGCGAGCGCAAGTCTATGCTTGAATTTAAAGCTTTGTGTGAAGCTTATGGTCGAAAGGTTTATCTGTTTTCTGAAATGGATGATTTAACGTATAACCCTGTTAAAAACGGAACACCGACAGAAACACGAGATAAACTCATGTCACTCTTCAGTTTTTCGAGTGAAGGTGACGGTGCTTATTACACTGATATAGCTTCTCGATATTTACAGTTAGTCGTAAAACTGATTGACGAAGCCGGCGTTTCAAGGGATATTAAAACGATTGCGAAATTAACAAATTTCAAGTCTATGAATCAATTTTTTAAGGAACACAGCATTGAGGAAGAGATCGAAGAAGAGTTTGAAGTTGAAGTAGAAGAAAAAGTGGTTATTAAAAATGAAGTGGCAGCGGCACTGGACGACGATTTAAGCGACTTCATAGGTACAAAAGAGCCAAAGACTGAAACGATCAAAAAAACGGTTATAGAAAAGCGAAAGCGTACCGTTAGGAAACTTGGAGAAGGGATGCAGCGGATTAAGAAAATTTTAGATGATGAGTTTCCAGAAGAGATTGTCGAAGGCTGCTTGACACGTTTGAAAATGCAACTGGGTGAGCTGTTAGAGTCCGACCTTGGCCATCTGTTTGTAGAAAGTGAAAAAGGTATTGATCTTCAAAAGATTACAGATCAGAACGACGTCGTGATTTTCAGTATTTCAGGGAGTCGTTACGCGGATTATATTCGGAAAATTGGGAAAATGATTATCTTGGACGTGAATAGTTTGGTTGCTTATCGACAAGCACAAGGGCGGAAATCGATTCTTGCCATATATGATGAGTTTTCTGCCTATGGTGATCGTCGAATTGTAGATATCGTGAATAAGTCACGATCTGCGGGCTTTGAATGTATCATTTCTACCCAAACTTTGGCTGACATTGACGCAGTTGATCCCGTTATGACAGAGCAAATTATTTCTAACTGTAACATCATTGCCACTGGCCGGGTTAATTCATCTGTAGATGCGGAACGGATCGCACAAGTTTTTGGTACTTATTCGGACCGAGAAATTACGCAGCAGATTGAAAAAAAATACCCTCATTTACGTTTTGAGTCAAACATGGGAACCGTTCGAGATGTGGAGCGTTTCAGAGCGCATCCAAGCGAAATTAAAAACTTACAAATCGGTGAAATTTTCATTAATCGTAAGATGGTGGAAGAAGAGGGAGGAGACACTTATTTCCGTCGTGTGTATGTCCGGAATGCGCTTGATTTAGGAGGGATTGAATGATTAATAAGCTTACCCAAGGCATTAAAGTAAATGCTGATCGTGGGCGCAAGAAGGTCTTGAAAGATGAACGACGACTGAAGTCGTCAACGATTAATAGTCGGCTTGTCTTTACCATTCTATTTTGGGCTGTCGTTATCGGAGTCATCTTTTTCACCTTTCAATCATGGGCTAGGACAGGTTTTTTGAACAATAAGATCAACGGCTATCAGGAAAAAGCGTCTGCACAAATTGCTAGCCTTAATGAAATCGGATTTGCGAATTCACCAGCTGGTGAAGATTATACGAAAAAGTTTATCGCTGCTTATATCAACGTACCAAATGATCCAAAGCAGCGGGAGGAACGAGCAAAAGCTCTTCAGGGGTTTCTTGCTGAAGGACTAAAGGTGGAGCAATTAGAAGACCTTTCAGCGTTTAAGGGAAAGCGAGTCTTAAAGAGTGCTAGTTTATATGATGTGAAGGATGTAAATGAAGATGCTGCCAGCTATGTTTACCGTGTAAAGTATGAGCTTTTCAAAACGGTTGAGAAAAAACAACAGGTGGAAGTCGAGAAGAAAGATAAAAACGGTAAGGAAAAAACAGTGAAGGAAGAAAAGGTAACAAAACAAGATGAATCACTTGGTGAACAGGAACAAATGCTTGTCGTTCGAGTGGGAACAGACGGAAATTCCTTTAATGTGATTGAGCAGCCCTATTATCAAGCACTTCCAAGCAACAGTCGATTAACAGCCATTCAAGATCAAACAGACAAATCAAAGAAGAATATAAAGGCCGAATCTCAACTAAAACAATTTGCTACTCAATTTTTTACTTCGTATACAACCAATTCGATTAATGAAATGTCCTACTTAATGGAGAAGCCTGAATCTCTTAAAGGACAATATCAGTATAAAGGGTTAGAAGACTTTGTCGTCTATGATGGCGAGAAAGAAGGCCAATACATTGTGAAGACCCTTGTTCTTTTGCATGAGGCCAATACAGAGCTTCAAACCAAGCAGCCTTTTACTCTTGTTGTGAAGAAGCAAAACAATAAATTTTATGTTGAAGAATTAAAACACACTTTGGGAGGATGATTTAGATGCCAGATATTTCAGGGTTAACACAGTATGTTTCGGGGCAAGTGTCTGCGGTATTGTTTATTGTGATGATTGTCATGATCGTTCGAGCGTTCATATCACAACGCTGGGGAATGTTCTTTTCAAGTTTTATTTTTGCCGTTCTCTGCTATGTCATTGTGGCCAATCCTGGAGAATTTGAAAGTATGGCTACTGCGATTTGGAATAAAATCAAGAGCGGTGGTCTTAATTGAGGCCACCAGCCTATAATTTTCGAAAATTCTTCAAGCATCCATTGAAAATTTGGAATATCGGGAAAGGTGATAAAGCTATCGTCTTTTCTAAAGGGATTGAAATTCGCCAAATCATTGTGGCCGTCCTTATTTTTGGTTTCCTCTTATTGTTTAGAGGGAGTATTAATCACGTTTTGCCCACTACCCTACAACTTGCCTTTTATGTGGTGCTGCCGTGGATGATTGCCGGGGCCATTTGTAGAAGTAAGCTAGATGGTAAACGACTAGATCGATTCTTTATTGGGTACTTTCGATATCTTTATAACAAGCGTTTTAGTTATAGCAGCCATAAACCAGTTTATCAGCCCCAAATGAAAAAGCCCCAATCGTATGAGAAATTTCAATAAGTGAGGTGGGTTTGATTCTATGTTGCAGTTTCCGATTCAGTCTTATAAAGGAAATGTTACTTATACTCAGGACGGAGAAGCCTTCGGCTATTATAAAGTGTTAGAAAACACGGTAGGGATTAATGAACAAGAAGCTGAAAATACACTTGTTCATCATCTCCAAAGGCTCGCCTGGCAATTAGCGCCTTTTGGGGAAATTGATTATAAAATCGTTCCTGTTCCAGTCGATATCGACAAACGTATGGATCGTCTTCAAACACAGTATGAAGGCAGATACGCGGAAATTGGAAAGTATTATGCGGAACGAGCAAAAGAAATTTTGCGTGAGGAAGCTAAACATGTCGTCGAGTACAAGTTCTTTATAGGCGTTAAATTAAAGCGGCAGGAGCTAGATGAAAATATTTTGGGTACATTCGTATCCTCTGTAAAAAGTATGAATCGCTATCTCCAAAAACTTGGTGGTTTTAAAGAACCTCAAGTGGATGATTTAACAGCCAGGATGTTTGAAGAATCAGAAGATGACGCGTTTAAAGTACTTAATCAATATTTAACCGTGCAACGAGTAAAAGAAAGTGAATTGCGTTATATGATTCGTCATCAGTTTGTCAGAGGTCAAGAACAGCTTGAAACAGGGGAAAGTGTTTACAGCCTTACAGAAGGCATTCTCGACCCGGGAAAGCCGGGATATCTTCATATTAAGCAGTTAGATCATGAATCTTGGTGCGCATTTCTTCCCGTTTCGGATTTTCCTGTTGATTTAAGTTATAAGGAATGGGCGTATTTCTTCCAGTCTTATCATTTTCCAGTAGAAGTTAATATGCGGACCCTTTACAAGGGGAAAAAAGAAGATGAAAACAAAACGAACATGATCAAAAAGCGATTCCGTGATCAAGATGCTCAATTGATCGAAGCGAACGAAGATGATGACAGCTTAATTAATTTAGGTCGAGTCCTCTTGCATGATCTTGAAAATGATATTCGAAACCAAGGCAAACCACTTCTCAGAACTCACATCAATTTTGTCGTCTACGGTAAAACAAAAGAAGAAGTTCGAAAACGAGCAAAAATGCTTAAATTGGGCTTTAAAGATCAACAAATTGAACTTGTACAGCCGTTAGCCGATCAACTCTTATTATTCCATCAATCATTGCCAGCTGCGAAGATAGTAGCAGAAGATTGGGAACAAGTCCTTACTCCTGAATCTTTTGGTGAATCGCTCTTTTCACTCACACGAAAAATCGGAAATACCGTTGGATTTTATCTTGGAAAAAACATTTCGCATGAAGGGGAAAGCATTGGGAACTCTCAATCTCTCGTTTTTTATCATCCATTTTTAGCCCAATTGGGCTTAGAGGGTTCTCATTATTCATCTCCCCATGTGACGATTTCGGGACCAACTGGAATGGGGAAATCCTATTTGTTGAAAGACATTTTATTAAATGCGATTTTCTTCGGAGCGCAAATTCTGGCGACGGATCCAAAAAATGAAATGGAAAAGAAATTCAAACAAGCTCTTACGCCTGAGTTGGAGCGTTCCATTCCATTCTTTAAAGAGCTGATTGAAAGCTTTAATTATATTACGTTTTCACCAAATAAAAAGGATGCAGGTAAGCTTGATCCGTTGACTTTCCTTGATGGGGAAGAAGCGTATGACACGGCTGTGGCTGTCTTAGAATATTTATCTGAGCTTCAACCTAGTGAACGAAATATCAAAACAGAGATTTATCAAGCGGTTCGTGAGGTTGTGCAGCAAGAAGAGAAACCAGGGCTATTAAAGGTTGTAAACCGTTTAATGAAATCAGAAGATCAAGAAGTCATAAAGGTTGGACACTATCTCTATGAGATTGGTACAAATGGTGTCGCTAAACTGATGTTTTCAGATGGAAATGTTTCAGGAATCAGTCTTTCAGAGCAAGTAAATATTTTGCAGATCCAAAATTTAACGCTTCCTGAAGATGGGGAGAAGCCTGCCACGCGTGATGAACATATTGCCGTTGCTTTAATGATTCCATTAGCAAAATTCGCTACGAAATTTGCCCGGGATGATTCTAAAACCAAAATCACGATTTTTGAAGAGGCATGGATGCTTACGAACACTGGTCAGGGACACAAACTGATTAAAGAAATGCTAAGAACAGGGCGTTCCTTACGATCGGCCGTCTACATTATTACGCAATCGACGTTCGACTATAACCGTCCAGACATTAAAGAAAACATCGGAACGAAATTTGCGTTTAAAGCAAAAACGGCTGAAGAAGCAGGAAATATCATTGAGTTTCTTGGACTTGAAGACAATGAAGCGAATCATAAAATGCTGAAAAATCTGAGGGAAGGCCAATGTATCATGGAAGACATGTACGGCCGTACAGCAAAGATTCAAACCGATGTCCTTTTCAATGAATGGGTTCATGCCTTTAATACAAAAGAAAACGACAAAGGAAGAGCAGAAACAGAGGAGGCGTTCATGTGATAAAAAAACTATTAATCTCTTTAATTCTCTTGATTGCACTTTTAGCAGGGTGCAATCAAAGTACATCTGGTACATCTTCTAAAGATATTGCCAAACTGGCTTATGAATGGGAAAAGGCAAATTTTGATCGAGATTATGATCGGCAGCAAGATTTCATTTATAAAAAAGGTTCTTATGAAGTTTTTAAAACTGCAAAAAAAATTGATTCAGGATTGAAGTATGAAGATATCCGTTATGAAATTTACTATGACAAAGAATTGGAACAGTATTATGTCTTTGCGGACTTCACAAATCCGAATGGTGAAAATGCAGTAAAAGACAATATTCTTTTCCGTAAAAAAGGTGATGAATGGAAAGTAGATACAAGTAAAAGTTTAGATATTATGCGAGAGGATGTTTCAAAAGAGTTTGATCGGGAAGCCTGCATTAACTGCAAATAGGAGGGATTGGATTTGAAATACCTGAAATGGGGATTACTCTTTTTTGTATTTATGCTGCTTATTCTGCCAACCTCATCATTAGCAGAAAATGCTTCTCCGACCGTTGAGAAAAAGAAAGAAACGGTTGGGCGGGTGACACTGGAAAGCAAAGAGTATCCTCTCGATCACTATAAATTAGAAGCAGACATTGGCGATGGAATCAAGGAAGCGGGTGACCGTGCTTTGCATGCCATTAATCAAGGGGTATGGGGATTCAATAAAACAATTGCCAGCTTTACTCTTTATTCTGTTAATCAGTTGATGTCTTTTGATCTAATTAGTCTCATTGCAGACGAAGCGGGGATTATGAGCGAACGAATTTACAAAATCATCTCAGGTACATTTTTATCCTTGTTTGTGGTGATTGTGGGAGGTACAGCAGCCTATCGATATTTCGTAAATCAGCAAGTCGGCCATGCAGTGAAGGCAATTCTAGGTGCCCTCGTGATTATGACAATTACCTTTTGGTTTTATTCCAACGCAACCGAAAATATTAAATGGCTAAATGAACGTGGAGCAGAGCTCGAAGGAATTGCCAGTTCTGCGAATGTCCTTGTGACTTCTGATGAATTCGATACCAACAAAGCATACAATTCTCAAGAAGGGTTGGCTGTACTTGAAAATCAGCTTTTTAATTTGATGATAAAACGTCCGTATTTACTCCAGAATTATGGTTCAACAAAAGAGTCAGAGGTTGTTAGCGAAGACCCCAACCGGGTAGATAAACTTTTAGAAATCAAACCCTATACCGAAGAGGGGAAAGAGCTAAGGAAAAGGATCGTTAAAACCGAAGTTTCTAATTATGACAATAAATACATGACGCCGGATTTTAGCGGAGAACGATTTGGATATTTACTTGTAACGCTTATATCCACTGTTGCACTGTCTATTCCTATTTTATTGTTAGGGATTTTTAAATTTTTGCTTCAAGTATGGTTCCTAGCATTAGTCATTTTCACAGGCATTCCACTCGTTCTTGGTTTAATCCCATCTTATAGCGAGACGGCATTAAATCATTTCAAAAAGATTATTGGTGTACTGCTTATGAAAGCTGGATTGGTCCTTTTGATTGCTGTTATTACCGGGCTTGTTACTTTGCTTTACGAATCCGTTAAAGTGACAAATGGCGTAGAAGGATATGCTTTTGTTGTCTTCTTAATCGTCATTACCATGTGGGGCTTATTTAAATATCGTTCTGAAATCTTTGAGGTTGCTTCAGCTGGAATGGTTCAAGGGCAGCAAACCGTGGAAAGAGCAACATCTCAAGCTTTTAACAAAATGGGAGATTTCCAAGAAAAAACCTTTCGTATGGTGGATAAAGGGTATCGACGCTATCAGCAAAATCAACGGCAAAAAAAATCGGATCGACGACAAGAAGGAGCAACAACGGCAACGCCAAATGCTGCTTTTACACAAGATACTCCTCAACGTTCTCGACATCGCCAAGCAAGTCAAACCTCAACGGTGGGAAAAGGACAGGAAGCAGCCATTCTATCTACTGGGAAAAACGGAAAAAATGCTACTGCTGCAATGGTAACTGGTACAGGTGCTCAATCAGCTTCTCGTAATCCGGGAGCTGCGATTGTTCACCTAGATGATTATAAAAAGGGAAAAGACGACGGTTCTACAAACAAAGTTGCTTCAGGTAATGTTTCACAGCAGCAAGCTACACAAAAATCTGATAAACGAAAGGCAGTACCAACTTCACCAAGACAACAAGACCCACCTCCAGGTAATGTTTCGCAACAGGAAGCTACACCAAAATCTGAAAAAAGAAATGCAGGACCAACCCCACCAAGACAACAAGAGCATTCTTCAAGTCGGAACCCTGTGAATTATTCGGAACAAAGGCAATCCTTACCTCACCAACCCATTGACCCAAATAAGCCGATCACAAAATGGGAAGCAGACCAACAAATTAAGGCTAGGAGAGGCGATATTTCTGGAAATGGTGTTCAATCTGCAAAACGGGATCCTAAGCCTGAAAACGCAAAGCCAGAACGGAAAACACAACAGTCTAGTGAAAACCGATGATGTTGGAGATTTGTATTCTGGCGCAATTAAATCATATTTTATGAACAACCCCCCGTTCGTTGCGTCAGAATGGATTCCAGGAAAGGAGACGGCATGCAAGTAACTTTGAAAAAAGGCGCTAAAGTTGCTGGAACTATCGCAGTGCTGAAAAATCCAATTACTTGGATTATAGCTGGCATCCTTCTTCTTCTTACATCGATTTTCGGTTTAGCTTTGTTTATCTCTATCAGTTTAGGTGGTGACAGCACCTTTGATTCAGGAATAACAGGAGAAGGCGTCGGAGGCACAGCGCAGGTATCAGCTGAAGTATTAAGATACGAGCCTTTAATTCGAAAATATGCGGAGGAAAATGGAGTCGAGGAATATGTCGGGCTCATCATGGCGTTAATTCAGCAGGAGTCTGGTGGCCGACATTTAGATGTGATGCAGTCCTCAGAATCGATCGGTCTTCCACCAGGAGCGATTACAGATCCCGAATTGTCTATTAAAATTGGTGTCAAATATTTTGCGGAAGTGATGAAGAAAGCCAAAGGAGACCCCAAATTGGCGCTTCAATCCTATAACATGGGGAGTGGATTCATTCCGTTCGCTCTAGAACATGGGGGCTATTCAAAAGCGGTAGCGGTTGAGTTCTCTGAAATGATGGCAGCTAAAATGGGATGGGATTCATATGGTGATGTTGATTATGTAGCCAATGTAATGCGCTATTACAATGATAAAAATGATAGTGTCGTAGTTAAGGGAGACGGTACACAAATTTTTAACGTTGAAGAAGTTCATAAAATTATGAAACAGTATCTTGGCCGTCCCTATGTGTGGGGAGGCAGAATACCAGCAGCAGGAGGGTTTGATTGTTCAGGTCTCATGGAATATGCCTTTAGACAAGTAGGCATTGATATGATTGGTACAGCTCAAGCTCAATACGACAAAACAAAGCCGATTCCGGAAGATCAAATTAAACCGGGAGACTTAGTTTTTTTCTCTACATATAAGCCTGGGCCGTCTCATGTTGGCATGTATGTAGGTGATGGAAAATTTATTAATTCCAACGACAACGGTTTAGAATACAGTTCTGTTGAAGAGTGGAAAAAGCAATATCCATTCTTAGGATTTAGAAGAATTCAGTGATGGGGGTGAAATCTTGGAACCAAATCAAAAGAAAAATTACATTTTGCTTATGTTCGTTTTTGTTGCAGGTGTTTTAGTTATTATGTATATTTTTGGCTTGCGATCACAGCTGCAGGAAGTAAAAGCGAATCAACGAAATTACGAAAATCAGATCAAAACCTTATCTTCTGTTCAATATACAGATGCGTTAGAAGTAAATCGGGAGTTCCTAGAAAAGTTTTTCACCTATCAAACTACTGTTGAACGATATAAGAAAATAAAACCACTCATGACCGATCAAGGCTATAAGGCAACCCACCCTTCAGGAACGGAAATTCCACATTCAAAACAATCGGTGAAATCCTCAATGGTAGGATTAAAGCCATTTGAATATCAATCCTCAAAGACAGAGGCTGAATTTTTTAATGAATTTAATCTCAGTACAGAGTTTAATGATTTAAGCAACACGGAAACTGTAATTGTTAAAACGTCCTTAATCTATGTGAAAGAGCAGGGCTGGAAAATAGATGATGTAGAGTTTATCGGACAATTAACAGGTCGGGAGTAAATTGAATGGAAAGTCTCTTTAAATGGTTTACTGTAATCAAAACGTAAAATTGGGATTCGTCTCACAAGATTTGTAGATAGTTCGAACAGCTTCCATGTGGGAACCACTTGCAATTGGATTAATTTTAAAATAATATAACCTTCACTAGCAAAACGTTATAGGAGAAAGAGCGAATATTTAAAGATGTAAAAGTATAACGAGTAGAAATATCTAACAAAATTACGCTGTAAAAATTCATTACAATTGGTTTAATTACCGATTCATAAAGGAATTGTCTGAATTTTAATATCAAAAATCTAAAGACAGTTGTTTAGCCTAAGCATCTATTAGAATTTGAAAACAAGTTGCAATTACGGAATTCCCTCTACTATAATTAAATTTATAAATTAAGCGCTTAACATAGGAGGAGGGAAAAATGAAAATTAATCAGTTAAAACCCAAAATACCAATTTACAATCATCTTTTTTTTATTTTAGTAACGTTTATCTATTGGTTTTCTATGTATATTTATGTTCCTATTTTTGTACCATATATATATCATTTGGGAGGAACAGCTGCACTGGCAGGATTGATTGTAGGGAGTTATGGTATAATGCAAATCTTATTAAGATTTCCTATTGGTGTTTTGTCAGACAAATGGCAAATTCGTAAGCCATTTATGATTTTAGGGCTTGCAACAGCCGTTATAAGTTGCTTAGGATTTGTTCTTAGCGAAAGCTTAGCATTTGCCTTGGTTTCTAGGGTTATTTCAGGAATTACAGCTTCAACATGGGTTGCTTTTACTGTTTTATATGCAAGTTACTTTAAAAAAGAAGAGTCAACTAAAGCAATGGGGAATATACAATGTATTACAGTTTTAGCCCAATTAACTAGTATGGGACTAAGTGGTTATCTCATTGGTAAGTGGGGGTGGAAAGCGCCATTTTACTTTGGAGCTTTCATTGGAATAATTGGCTTTACCATGTCATTTTGGATTAAAGAAAGCAATAAAAAGGAACTAATAAAACAAAATATCCAGATACATGAAGTAGTAAAACATCCTTTGATTTTAAAGGCATCATTGCTATCAGCACTTGCTCATTCTGTACTATTTATTACAATGTTTGGTTTTTCTACAAATCAAGCATTGAACATTGGTGCTACAAAAGAGAGTTTAATTGTTCTAGTATTTAGTTTTATGATACCTCATGCTTTAGCACCAATTGTTACTGGTCAGTATTTGCTTACTCGTTTTAATAGATGGCATGTTTTGTTTGCCGGTTTTTTAGGTACTGCTGTATTTTCAATGGTTATTCCATTAGTCACTGATTTAACTGTGCTCTATGTAACACAGATTTTTAACGGGTTTGCCCTTGGAATGTTAATTCCATTATTAATGGGCATGGCAATACAAGAAATACCAAACAAGAATTATGCTACAGCAATGGGTTTTTTTCAATCCTGTTATGCATTAGGAATTTTCTTCGGCCCGTTTATTGCTGGTAAGTTTACTCAAAGCAACGGATTAGAAACCGTGTTTTTTATTGCCGGGTTTCTAGGTTTAACTGGAACGGTGTTATCATTGGTGTGGTATAAGTTGGAAACCGTAAATAGGTATCAAAAAGAATTAGAAAGCAAGCCACTTAAGTACAAAAGTTATAAAGAATGATAAAATATTTTATGAAAAAATGACGATGGAGTAATGCTTCTAATTAAAATAATTTAAATTTTTGTTGCATTACGAATTTTAATGTAATATACTCAAATCAAGATTTTTGTTAAGCGCTTCATTTTAATTGATAGAAAAAAATATGATATTGGAAGATTAATGTTTACTTTCTTGTCCATTCTAAACGGAATTCAGGAAAGAAAGCGTTTTAATTTTTTAACCTTTTGTTAAGCGCTTCATAAGAAAGGATAAAAGGACTCCAATAAATATTGGATGTTTTGTAGGTTTTATATTAAAAGGCGGAAATATTATAAGTTTTAATAGCGAATAATTAACTTTTTCGCTTTAAAAAATGCCAATTTGTTAAGCGGTTAACTTTTTTTAGTTAATTGACATAAAAACTATTAAAAGTGCAGGTGGGGCTATGAAGGAAAAGATTAGATGTGCTGTCTTTGGAGTTGGAAGATTAGGTTATTGGCATGCTGAAAATCTTGTAACACGCATAAAAGGTGCTGAATTAGTAACAGTAGTTGCCTCAAGAAAAGAGAGTGCTGAAAAGGTAGCCCGTGAATTGGGTGTGAAAAAATGGACAACAAATTCGCAAGAAGTATTTGAGGATCCATCAATTGAAGCAGTTATAATTGTTACCCCTACAAAAACGCATGCTGATCTAATAATACAAGCGGCTAGAAGTAAAAAGCATATATTTGTTGATAAACCATTGACAGAAACTTTAGAAGAAGCAGAAAAAGTTATTCGGGAAATTCACAAGAATAACGTGTATTGTCAAGTTGGATTTATGAGACGGTTTGATCCAGCATACACAGAAGCAAAACGACTAATTAAGAATGGGGATATAGGAAAACCCATCTATTACAAAGGAGTTAGCCGAGATCCTGGCTCGCCTCCAGAAGACTATATTAAGACAAGTGGAGGCATTTTCTTGGATTTAGCTATTCATGAATATGATATTGCTCGTTTCTTAATTGGGGATGAAGTTCATTCAATTAAAACATTTGGTAATGTATTAGTGCATCCATTTATGAAAAAATACGGAGATGTGGATCAATCAGTAACTTTAATAAATTTTCAAAATGGAGCATCATGTGATATCGAGGCAAGTCGAAATTCAACATTTGGTTATGATATCAGAGGTGAAGTAGTTGGAACTGAAGGATCGATCCAGATGGGATCTATCCAACATCACGACATAAAAATCTTGACCCCTAAAGGAAGCGTTTACGATAATATCCCTAATTTTCCAATCAAATTCAAAGATGCTTTTTTGCATGAACTAGCTCACTTTATAGAGTGTTTACAAAAAAATGAGCGACCACAAATTACAGAGCTAGATGGAAGGATTGCATTAGAAATCGCAGTAGCTGCTACTAAGTCTTTTGAAACAAAAGAAATGGTATTACTCTAATAAACTACAATAATATTATGCTATTTATGAAAAATTGGAGGGAATCTGAATGAAAACAATTCGTTTAACAATGGCGCAGGCGCTGCTAAAATTTTTAGATAATCAGTACATTGAATTCGATGGAGAAGAAAGAAAATTTGTCCAAGGTGTTTTTGGTATCTTTGGTCACGGAAATGTGACAGGGATGGGAGAAGCACTAGAAACACACACCGGGGGTCTATCATATATTCAAGGGAAAAATGAACAAGGGATGGTACATACAGCGGCAGCATATGCAAAGCAAAAAAACCGCCTTGAAATTTTTGCTTGTACTACATCAATTGGACCAGGTGCACTAAATATGGTTCCTGCTGCAGGAACTGCAACAGTAAATCGAATTCCAGTTTTGTTATTACCAGGTGATAACTTTGCGACTCGTCAACCTGATCCGGTTTTGCAACAAATCGAAGATCCTACAGATTACACCATTGCTGCAAGTGATGCATTTAAACCTGTAAGTAAATATTGGGACCGTATCCAAAGACCTGAACAACTAATGACTGCAGCATTAAATGCAATGCGTGTATTAACAGATCCAGTAGATACTGGTGCAGTTACTCTAGCTTTACCTCAAGATGTACAAAGTGAAGCATACGATTATCCAGCAGAGTTCTTTAAAAAGAGAATCCATTATATCGAGAGAAGAACCCCTGCCTCAAAAGCAGTTGAACGAGCTGTTAAATTGATTGCTAGAAAGAAAAAACCAATTATTATTGCGGGTGGAGGAGTCCATTATTCATTCGCAACAGAACAATTGAAAATGTTTTCTGAAGCTTTTCAAATTCCTGTTGGGGAAACTCAAGCAGGAAAAAGTGCTCTCCCATGGGATTATCCCCTAAATATGGGTAGTATTGGTTCAACGGGTTCATTAGCTTCAAACATCTTAGCGAAAGAAGCCGATTTAGTTATTGGTATAGGGACGAGATTAACTGATTTCTCAACATCGTCCAAAACAGCATTCCAAAACCCAGATGTGGAGTTTTTAGGTATTAATGTTAGTTCTTTTGATGCACTAAAATTGGAAGGGCAATCATTAGTATCAGATGCAAAAGTAGGACTTGAAATTTTAACAAAAGAATTGAAAAAACAAGACTATAAAACATCTTATGAGGAGAGTTTTCTTCAATCATTGAAGGAGAATTGGAATGCAGAGGTAGATAAATACTTTGCCGACCAAAGAGAAGAGGGACTTTCTCAAACTCAAGTTTTAGGCGAAATCAATAAATTTATTGATGACAGAGACGTTATTATTGCTGCAGCAGGTAGTCTTCCAGGAGATTTGCATCGTTTATGGAGAAGTTCAAATCCAAAAACCTATCATATGGAATATGGATTCTCATGCATGGGTTATGAAGTAGCTGGTGCTTTAGGAATTAAGATGGCAGAAGAGAATCAGGAAGTATACACCATTGTGGGTGACGGAAGTTATTTAATGCTCCATTCAGAACTAGTGACAAGTCTTCAAGAAAAGAAAAAGATTAATATTCTTCTATTTGATAACCATGGATTCCAATGCATCCATAATCTGCAAAGAGGTCAAGGAAGTGATGGCTTTGGAAATGAATTCCGTTATCGCTCACAAGAAAGCAACCGTTTAACAGGAGATTTTATGCCAATCGATTTTGCTGCAAATGCTCGAAGCATGGGGGCTAAAGGCTATACAGTTCATACTGTAGAAGAATTAAGAGAGGCACTGGTACAAGCTAAGAAGGAAACAGTTTCAACATTAATAGATATAAAAGTATTGCCTGGTACATGTACGACTGGTTACGAATCATGGTGGAGACTTGGTGTAGCTGAAGTTTCAACAAGTGAAAAGGTTCAAAAAGCCTATGAAAATATGGAAAGAAAAGTTGCTGAAGCTAAAAAATATTAAAAAAATATAGTAAGTCATTGAAAGGGGATTAATAAAATGAGTAATTTACTTGCAAGTAATTTACTTGTAAAACCAGAACAAAAAGGTGATAAGGACGGAAAAGTGTTATCCGTAACACCCGAATCTGCAGGTTGGAAATATGTTGGATTTGATGTATATAAGCTAAAAGAGGGTCAAACTATCGAAAATAAAACATTGGACCAAGAAACTGTTATTGTATTGGTTTCTGGCCGTGCGAATGTCCAGACAAAGTTTAAATCCTGGGATAATATCGGAAAAAGAATGAGTGTATTCGAAAAAACTCCTGCATATTCCGTTTATATTCCAAATGATGATCAATATAAAGTAGAAGCATTAACAGAACTTGAAATTGCTGTTTGTAAAGCACCGGGAAAAGGAACATATGAAGCTAGATTAATTGCTCCAGAAAACGTGGACGTAGCGATGCGAGGGTCAGGCAGTATGGGACGTGAAGTTCAAACTATTCTATCAGAAACAGATGCAGCAGACAGTCTATTTGTGATTGAAGTGTTTACACCAGCAGGAAATTGGTCAAGCTACCCACCACATAAACATGATGAGGAAAATTTACCTCAAGAGGGATACTTAGAAGAAACATATTATCATAAAATGAACCCAGTTGAGGGGGGCTTTGCACTACAACGAGTATATACGGATGATAAGTCTCTAAATGAAACAATTGTTGTAAAGGATAGCGAACTTGTTCTTATTCCGAAAGGGTACCATCCGGTGTCAGCACCTCCTGGGTATGAATTATATTATTTAAATGTGATGGCAGGTCCAGTTAGAACCTGGAAATTCACAAATGATAAAGATCATGAATGGTTAATGAAATAAATAATTACTAAGAAAGTAAAACCATAGTGGTAGAAACCTATAGCTATGATTTTACTTCGAAGTTCTCTTAAAGCGCTTACTCTTAAGAATTTAACAAACTGAAAATGAAAGGATGAACAAAATGCAAGAGACAATTCGTACAGCAGTATTGGGGTTAGGAAGATTAGGTTATTGGCATGCAGAAAATCTTGTTTCTAAAATTAAAGGGGCAAAATTAGTTAGTGTTGTAGATCCTCTTGAAGGGAGAGCAGAGCAAGTAGCAAGAGAACTTGGTGTTGAAAAATGGTCTCAAAATCCTAATGATATTTTTGAAGATGACACGATTGATGCAGTTGTCATTGTAACACCAACAAGTACTCATGCAGAAATGATTACTCGTGCTGTAAAGCATGGAAAACAAATATTTGTAGAGAAGCCATTGACACATACTTTAGATGAAGCGGATGAAGTGATTCGAGTAATTAATGAAAGTAATGTTACACTCCAAGTTGGATTTATGAGACGATTTGACCCAGCATATGCAGAAGCTAAAAAAAGAATTGAAGCTGGTGATATTGGCAAACCGATTTATTTTAAAGGTGTGAGTCGAGATGGAAACGTTCCACCAGAAGAGTTCATCAAGAATAGTGGAGGAATCTTTTTAGATGTAGCTATTCATGATTATGATATTGCCCGTTACTTAATGGGCCAAGAAATAGCGTCTATTACTTCAACAGGAAATATATTAATGAATTCAAATAAATTTATGGAAAAATATAATGATGTGGATCAAGCTATGACATATTTCACTTTTGATTCAGGTGCTGCTGGAGACATTGAAACGATGAGAATTGCTCCTTATGCATATGACATAAGAGGTGAAGTAGTCGGAACAGAAGGATCTATTCAAATTGGTTCAATGAGATATCATGATGTAAAAGTATTAACTTCTAAGGGAAGTACACATAATTTAATCCCTGATTTTCCAACACGATTTAAAGATGCTTATTTACTTGAAATGGATCATTTTATTAATAGTTTGAGACAAGGTACTAAACCTATTTGTACAGAAATTGATGGGAAAATTGCATTAGAAATTGCAGCGGCTGCTACAAAATCCTTTGTATCAGGCGAGACAATTGAGTTAAATAGCAAATTAGTGACTTTGTAGAACAAAATATTATTAAGGAATTCATTTAGAAAGATATAGTTATATTGGAAACAGAAAGTTCTCTACTACGCTAACTAGACTTTACCTTGCAAATATTAAAGTTTCTTAGTGGTGGTAAAGAACTTTTTTAAACATAATATTCATAATTTTAAGAGGATTTAATTAATTATTTTTTGCTAGAGTAACAGTGGATAGGGGGTAGATTAATGGTTCTACTGGAAATGAAAGATGTCAGTAAATCATTTTCTGGTGTTCAAGTCTTGCATAATATTAACTTTGAAATTCAAAAAGGAGAAGTTCATGTACTTCTAGGAGAAAATGGTGCAGGTAAATCCACAATTATTAAAATTTTAACAGGAGCCTATCTGAAAGATACAGGAGAGATTACGTGGGAAGGGGAAAAAACTAACATCACCGAACCCAAAGATGCCATTAATATTGGTATTGCAACAATTTATCAAGAACTAAACCTTATACCTCAACTCTCGATAGCGGATAATATCTTCTTAGGTCACGAACGAAAGAGAGGAGGGCGTTTTTCTCTTCTCGATCGTGTCCAAATGAAAGAAAAAGCAAAACAACTAATGGAAAGACTCGGTCAAACGGTAGATCCAGATGAATTAGTAGGCAATTTGGGTGTCGGACAACAGCAATTAGTTGAAATTGCTAAGGCACTTTCGTTAAATGCTAAATTAATTATTATGGATGAACCTACTGCTAGTTTAAGTGGTCAAGAAGTTGAACAATTGTTATCTACTGTTGAAAAGTTACGGGAACAAGGAATGACGTTTGTATATATTTCTCATCGATTAGAAGAAATTAAACGTATTGGTGATCGGATTACAGTTTTAAGAGATGGGACTAAAATTACTACTGTACCTGTAAAAACGACCTCTGTAGATCAGATGATCGAATTAATGGTGGGACGGTCTCTTACTCAAAAATATCCAAAAAAAGTATTTAAGAAAGGGAAAGAAGGATTAAGAATAGAAAATCTAAAATTAAAACATTCCTCTAACAAACTAAACTTTACCGCTTATCAAGGTGAAATTCTTGGTATATCCGGATTAGTGGGAGCAGGACGAACAGAATTAATGAGAGGGATTTTTGGAGCTGATCAAATTGATTCTGGAAAAGTCTATGTATTTGGTGAACAAAAAATTATTCAAAAACCTCAAGATGCTATTAAAGCTGGAATTGCTTTTATTACAGAAGATCGAAAAGGAGAAGGACTTTTCCTGGATCAATCTCTTATTTTCAATAAAACAATATCTAAACTAAGAAGAGTCAAGGAGAAGGGGCTGATTAGTTATAAAAAACAAAAGGAAGTAGCAAATCAATATGTTAATGATTTGAAAATAAGACCCAATAATATCAATCTTATGGCTCGAAATTTAAGTGGAGGTAATCAACAAAAAGTTGTAATTGCCAAATGGTTGTTTACTGAAGCTAGAGTATTTATTTTTGATGAGCCCACGCGTGGTATTGATGTTGGTGCGAAGGTTGAAGTATATAATCTTATAAATAAATTGGTCGATTCTGGGGCCTGCGTTATTATTGTTTCTTCTGAGTTGCCCGAAATTCTTGGTATGTGTGACCGTATTTTGGTTATGCATGAAGGAACAATAACAGCTGATTTAGCACGTAGTAAAGCAAGCCAAGAAGTTATTATGAAAGCTGCGACGGGAGGATGATTAACGATGGAACAACGGTCGAGTTCAATAGAAATGGGAACAAAAACACATCCTGCGGTAAATACAAGAGGAAATAGGAAAGCTATTGTTAACAAGTTTGGGGCACTTTTGGGTTTGGTTGGCTTATGTTTAATTCTTTCAATTCTTACTCCTAGTTTCTTGAAAGAAGATAATTTAATGAATATTGCACGTCAATCATCCATAAACGCATTATTATCATTAGGAATGTTATTGCCTATTTTAACAGCAGGAATTGACCTGTCAGTAGGATCTGTTCTTGCATTTGCGATTATCAGCGCAGGGATGGTAACAGTAACTTGGGGAATGAGTCCGGTATTGGGTATTTTTGTATGTCTTGGAGTAGGGGCATTGGCAGGTTGGCTAAATGGTATCTTGTTAACGAAATTGCGTTTGCCGCATCCGTTTATTTCAACACTGGGAACAATGAATATTTACCGTGGCTTAGCACTAATTATTACGGGGGCTTCACCAATCTTTGGGTTCTCTTATACTATGAACTTTGTAGGCCAAGAAAATGTTGGAATTATCCCTGTCAGTTTCATACTGGTAATTATAGCTTGTATCTTTTTCCATATTTTCCTAACCAGGACATCAACTGGTAAATATATTTATGCGATTGGAGGTAATAAGGAAGCCGCACGGCTTTCAGGTATCCCTGTTGATCGGATGTTAATTCTTGTTTATACAATAAGTGGGTTTATGGCTTCTCTTGGAGGGCTTGTTCTAATTGGAAGAACAAATTCTGCATCTCCTATTGCTGGCTTATCGTATGAATTAGATGCAATTGCAGCAGTAATTATTGGTGGAGCAAGCTTCTTTGGAGGCGTTGGTACGGTATGGGGAACACTGATTGGAGCAATGATCATTGCAGTTCTACGTAACGGTCTAAATTTATTAGGTACCTCATCTGATTTGCAAACGATCATAATCGGATTAGTAATCATAGCTGCAGTATATGTCGATGTGCTTCGTCGTAAATCATCTAAGAAATAAAGATGACGAGTAAAATTTATGCTTAATCATTTTCGCTGAGGAATGTTATGTACGGCACGAATTACTCAAAATCAGTTATTACCGGCTTTTACACAGAAAGAAAATGCAGATGTAACAGCAATCGCAAGTTCTATTTAAAAAAAGGAGGTTATGGAGTGGAAAAGTTTAAAAGACTCTTTTTATTAAAGATACCGATTGTTGCTCTTCTTATATTAATGGCTGCTTGTGGAAAGCAAAGTACAGATCCAGCTAATTCATATAGTTCCGTTTCTGAAACTGACGACTGGGGGAGTAACAAAGGAAAGCCTAAAGTTGCAGTTGTTTTAAAAGCACTAAATAGTGAGTATTTCAAATTAATGGAATATGGAGCAGAAAAAGCATTTAAAGATCTTGATGTAGATGGTAAAGTAATGTCCCCTTCTAATGAAACTGAAGTTGAAAAACAAATTAATATGCTTGAAGATTTGCTGAACAACAAGAGCCTTGATGCATTAATAGTCATGCCAAGTCAGTCTGAAGCGGTTATTCCTGTCTTAAAAAAGTATAAGGAAAAAGATATCCCTGTACTTCTCGTTGATAGTGATGTGGATTGGGAAGGTAAAACAACCTATATTGGTACAGACAATTTCACAGCAGGCCAAAAGGCTGGTGAGTCATTAGTGACTAAGCTTGGTTCTGGAGATAAAGTTGCAATACTTGAAGGTGTTTCAGGTACTCCTAATAGTGAAGAACGTGTTAAAGGAGCTGAAGAGGCTATTAAAAAGGCGGGGCTGAAACTTGTAGCATCTCAGTCAGCTGATTTCAATAGGGTGAAAGCGGTTTCGACTATGGAAAATATATTAACTGCTAATCCTGATTTAAAGGGAGTTATTGCTGTAAATGATGAAATGGCTTTGGGTGCTTTAAGGGCAACTAAAGCTCGAAATATGGATATTCCTATTATAGGAATAGATGGGATTACTGAAGCAGTTGAATCAATTAATGATGGTGTATTGGAAGCTAGTGTTGCCCAAAAGCCAAATGAAATGGCTTATAAAAGTGTTGAAAATGCTTTGAAAGTCATAAAAGGAGAAAAGATTGATAAAAGAATTGACATTGGAATTGATATTATTACAAAAGAAAATAGTCAAGAAAAGCTGGAGGAGTTAAAGGGAATGTTAGGTAAATAGTTATCTTATTATCTAAAATCGAATGGAGAGAGATAATAAATCATGAAATAGTAGACTGATAAATAAAGTCACGGAAGTTTACTAATGATTATATTGTGAATCAGGCAGTAAAATAAGAATGAAAAGGTTGATAGAAATTTCTATGCCTTTCTTAAAACTTCGATTAGAACAGACAAATAGAGGAGGATTAATGAAGTTATGAGTGAAAATCGAATTCGTTGGGGAGTGTTAAGCACGGCTAGGATTGCTCAGAACACAATGATTCCAGCTATTATGCAAGCGAATAATGCAGAAATCATTGCGATTGCTAGCCAAAACCCTAAAGTTTCAGAAGTTGCAGCTAAATTTGCGATTCCAAACGTTTATAATTGCTATGAGGAATTGCTGGATGATCCAAACATAGATGCAGTTTATATTCCACTACCTAACAGTCTTCATATGGAATGGGTAATGAAAGCAGCCGATAAAGGGAAGCACATACTATGCGAGAAGCCGATCGCTCTCTCATCTTCTGAAACTAAGGAAATGATTGAGCATTGTCAAAGCAAACATGTGTTATTAATGGAGGCCTTCATGTACCAATTTCACCCACAGCATCAGGTAGTGAAGGATATTATCTCTTCCGGAGAAATTGGGCAACCCAAGCTCATGCGGGCTAACTTCTCTTTCATACTGGAAGATAGAGTCAACGATATTCGTCTTAATCCTAATTTAGGAGGAGGGAGTGTATACGACATAGGCTGTTACTGTATTCACTCGATTCGGAATATCCTAAATAGCGAGCCAATCAGAGTATATGTTCATGCACCGTCCGACCCCGATTATAAAGTAGATACAATAGCTATCGCCATGTTTGAAATGGATAACGGGATGATGGCCATATTTGATTGCAGCTTTGACATGGTACGTCGTGAAAGATATGAAATTGTTGGTACTCATGGGTCTATAGGCGTTCCGAAAGCGTATAATTTGCCTGAGTATTTTAAAGGTGAGGGCACAATTATAGTGGAAAAGGAGGATGGTACGGAAAGAATTGAAAAGGTATATGGAAATGAATATACCCTTGAAATTGAGCATTTTTCCCAATGTGTAATAAATGGAGTTCAGCCCCTCTATGATGGACAAAATATATTGCAGAACATGAAAGTCATCGAAGCATGCTATGAATCAATGAGGTTGGGGAAATGGGTAACGATAAACTATGAAATATAAGGTGAAATAAAATAATTAAAAATTTCATTCTGTGAGTAATAAGATACTGAAAATTAGTATGGAGAGTGGAATTTTTGCTTCACCACTTAACCTTTTCTTTATTTGTTAACAATTAGTTTATTGAATGGATATGGAGGAAAATGTATGAATAACAGCAGAGTGTATCCGCGTGCATTGGCACATATCGGAATAGGTGTTACTAATTTGGATAAAGCAATTGAATGGTATCAGAAAGTATTAGGTTTCAATCTCTTGTATGGTCCAATCGATACACTGACAGATGATAATTCATTACAAGGAAATATTGCTGCAGATCTAGTTGGGAAGGAAATTAAAAAATTTAGGATTGCACATATGAGTACTTCAAATCAAATTGGTATTGAATTATTCGAGTTTGTAGAACCTAGATCTTATAGACATGAAGGTATAGAACATTACAAAACTGGTCAAATAGGATATTTCCATATTTGTGTGATTGATCCTGATATTGAAGGACTAGTAGCTAGAATAAAGGAGAATAATGGGAGACAGCGAAGTGGGATTTGGGAAATGTTTCCTGAGTCAGGGGGAGGTTATAAAACAACATACTGTGAAGACCCTGACGGAAATATAATTGAAATCTATACTCATAGCCATGAACAAATATACAGTAATCAAAAAGTATAACTAGTGGTAACGGTACGTAAAGCTCCATTCGTACTGCCCTACGAATGGAGTTTTTATGAGAAGGAATCCTCCTTCACTAATGTGCTAAATTTATAAAAATATAAGATATTTACTAAATTTATGTTAAGCGCTTAATTTGGTAAATACCTGCTACAGGACAATTATGCAAGGGGGATAGTTATAAGAAATCAACTATGATGAAATGGTGTCTATGGAATTTTTTAGACCTACTGGTAGGGGATACCGAAAGAACGATAAGCTGGAATAGAAGCAAAAAAAATCATTAAGCAAGTGTTTTTGAAGTATCACAACAAGTTTTAATTAATCGGGCTAACAAATAGTGAAAAAAGGCACTGTATTAGAAGAGAACATTTACACTATTGTACTACTAAAATAAGTTTTAAAAGTATTTATATTAAACAAATGGGGAGAGAATGTAATGAAAAAATCCTGTAGTTTTCTTGTAATTGCACTGCTAACCATTATGTCGATTCTTTCTGGTTGTTCATCTTCTACTTCTGGTAAAGCTGCGAATGAAGGTGGAAAGAGTAAAAACGATCATTATAAATTTGGCATTGTATTAAAACAATTAAATACAGAATACTGGAAAATAGTTATGGCTGGTGCAAAAGATGCTGCAAAAAAGTATGATGTTGATATCGAATTTTTAGGTCCTACTTCTGAAAATCTGTACGAGGACCAGATTAAGATGATTGAAGACCAAATTGCTACAGGAGTTGACGCACTTATCGTAGCACCAAGTCAATCGGAAGCAGTATTACCTGTTCTTAATAGTGCGCAACAAAAGAATATACCTGTTCTTCTTGTAGATTCTGATGCTAATTTTAAGGATAAAGTTTCCTTTATTGGAACAGGTAATCTAAAAGCAGCAAAGTTAGGTGGGGAATTTCTAAGCGATAAGGTGAAAAATGGTGATAAAGTTGCAATTCTTCGTGGTCAAATGGGAAGTAAAACATTTGATGATCGTGTAGATGGTTTTAAATCTGCTTTAAAAGACAAAAACATTAAATTCATTATTCAAGACGCCCAACATGACCGAGAAAAATCAGTAAATGTAATGGAAAATATTTTGACTGCAAATCCAGATGTAAAAGCAGTTTTTGCTGCATCTGATGAAATGGCATTAGGAGCTGTGAAAGCGCTTAAAAACGAAGGCCGTACTGATATTCCAGTCATCGGATTTGATGGAACGCCAAACGGTTTAGCAGCATTACAGAAAGGAGACATGGTGGCGAATGTTGCACAAAATCCGTATATGATGGGTTATTTAAGTGTAGAAACAGCTTATAAAGCTAAGAAAGGAGAAACAGTTAAAAAGCGAATTAATTCAGGTGCAAAAGTTATTACAAAAGAGAATGTCACAGAAGAAATAGGAAAAATCAAAAAATATTTAGGTGAGAAATAATTTAAATTTCGTACCTATGGTGATTAACAATTAACACAAAATACTAATAAAAAACATAAAAAAGGGCACCTCTCTTATGAAATACAAGATGAGGTGTCTCTTTTTTCAATAGAAAACCATATTCATAAATTGGGCTTACAAACTCATTTTCAAGGACGAACTGAGAATAAAAAATCTTCAATTAAATGTGTTTTCAGTTTTTTTATGATTATGGAATAGGATATGGGGGAATTGTAATGAAAAGTAAAGGGTATCTCGCAATATTTTCTTCACTTACTCTTGTTTTATTATTATTGGCAGGATGTGGTCAAAGAAGCACAACCACTTCGAATGAAATTAGTAGTGGAGACAAGAAAGACAATCCTGGAAAACCGAAAGTTGCTGTTGTTTTAAAGTCATTGGAAGCGGAATATTTCAAGTTAATGGAGAGTGGAGCAAAGATAGGGTTTAAAGATTTCGATGTAGAGGGAACAATTTTAGCTCCTTCTAGTCAAACAGAGGTTGAGAAGCAGATTAATATACTCGAAGATTTATTGACTAAAGATCTTGATGCTTTAATTGTAATGCCGAGCCAATCTAAAGCAGTGATTCCTGTGCTTGAGAAATATAAAGCTAAAGGTATTCCTGTTCTTCTGGTAGACAGTGATATCGAATGGGATGGAAAAACAACATTCATTGGTACTGACAATTATACATCCGGCCATGAGGCAGGAAATGTATTAGCATCTCATCTAAAAAAGGGAGATGAAATTGCTATTATTGAAGGAGTTTTAGGAACACCAGTAAGTGAAGATAGAGTAAAAGGGGCGGAAGATGCACTTAAAGAAGCAGGTCTTAAGGTTGCTGCTACACAGACAGCTGATTTTGATCGAGTCAAAGCAGTCTCTGTAGTGGAAAATATTTTAACCGCTAATCCTAACATTAAAGGTATTTTTGCAGCGAATGATGAAATGGCATTAGGGGCTTTAAAGGCTACAACAGCCCGAAATATGTCTATTCCAATTATTGGTATTGATGGTACTAGTGAGGCAATCCAATCAATCAGTAAAGGTGGATTAACAGCTACTGTTGCTCAACAACCATATAACATGACGTACAAGAGTGTCGAAAATGCAATAAAAGTAATTGAAGGCGGGAAGATTGATAAAAAAATTAATAGCGGAAAGGATATTATTATTACGAAAAAAAATGCTTCAGAGAAACTAGAAGAAGTGAAAAACTTACTTAATAAATAAAGTATCGTATGGGATGAATCCATACATTCCCGTTAAAGTTATTTATTCACTAATAATAATTATCTAATTTTTGTTTAAATATGAATTAATTAGGATTATTTTCAGTGCATTACTAAAAATAATCCCTACTTTTATCTTGGATGTTATCGATTAATAACAAAAACGTCTAGCCAGAGCGTTTTATTAATGACTAGACGTTTTTTTTTGATACTGTATGTTATTGTGATTTGAAAGTACTCTATATAACTATGTTAAATAAGAGACTTATTTGAGTGAAGATTTGATACAATGTCCTCAATAAATTTTTTTGATTTTTTTGCATACTCAAAAGGATTACATATTAGAGGGTCTTGTTCACCTTCAATTAATGCCCAATCTTTGTACCCTTGGTCAAGTAATTCTTTAAAAATTGGTTTAAAATCTAAACATCCATCACCAGGAACAGTAAACATTCCTTTACTAATACATTCTCTAATGCTGTAACTATTCTGTTTTGCTTGATCTAATATTTCTTGTCGTACGTCCTTTAAATGAATATACTTTATTCTGTCGTAATATTTCTTTAATAAGGTTAATGGATCATTTCCGCCATAATATCCATGACCTGTGTCAAATAGCAGATAAACTAGATTCGGATCACTCATTTCCATTAATCGGTCAATTTCTTCGGGTTGTTCAACCACTGTACCTGCATGGTGATGGTAGACAAGGTACATGCCATTTTCACGGCAAATTTCACCTGCTTTATTTAGCCCCTCAACCATATATTTCCACCCATCCTCATCTAAACGGATAACCTCAGTTTCATCTTGACCTCTTCTAGGGTCCTGATTCAGAATGGAGCCACCAATTTCCGCAGTACTTACTACTTTACAACCAAATTGTTTCAAAAATTCTACATGGTTACGGTACTCTTGTAACTTACTTTTGTGATTATTCGAATCAGAAAACAATACAGATTTCCATTGAGTAGTTAATTGAAGATTAAAATCTAAAAGGGCCCTTTTTAGCTCTTGGGGATCTTTCGGGAACTTTCTGCTTACTTCGGTTCCTTTAAATCCCAGAGATGCAATTTCGGACATTACTTGTTGATATGAATAATGATCACCATGTTCTAACACATCTTCGCCAACCCAATTTATTGGATGAATACCTAAATTAAATGGAATGTGGGTCATTTTAATTTCCTCCTCTTTAAGTTGCATTTTAATAATTAGTTAAGATTATTTTCTAAGATGAAAATTGAAATCAATTCAAGAAAAAAACTAAGCGCTTAACATATATTATTTATTTTATACCAGTTGTAAAGGTTATTCAATAAAATAATGAATTTGAGATTAAAAAGGCGTAATAATAAGAAAAAGTAAGTAGTCAGTAAAGTTAGAAGGTGTAAGAAAATTAAGAAAAAGTTTAAGAAAACACTTTCAAAAGGAGATGATTTAGTCTATAATAAAAATCATCAAGAGAAGCGCTTAACTAAAAAGTAGCTGTTGTATTTAGAAAGGGGAGATCTCTAATGGAAAAAATCACGATTGGTATTATAGGTGCAGGTAGAATTGGACGAATGCATGCAGAAAATATTATTTCTATACCGAGCATTAAAATTAAAACCATCTCAGATTTATTTGTTGAAAATGCAATTAAATGGGCTGAGCAAATAGGAATTCAAAACGTTACGACAAATTACCAGGATATTTTGAATGATCCCGAAATTGATGCAATCTTTATTTGTTCACCGACAAATACACATGGTGAGATCATTAAAGAAGCTGCTCGAGCAGGGAAACACATTTTCTGTGAAAAACCAGTTAGTTTTTCAACAGAAGAAACAAAAGATGCTCTTGAGGTGGTAAAAGAGGCTGGAGTGAAATTACAAGTTGGTTTCAACCGCCGCTTTGATCCGCATTTCAAAAAGGTTCACGAAACTGTGAAAGAAGGGAAAATAGGAGATCCACATATTATAAAAATCACTTCACGTGATCCAGAGCCGCCTCCAGCTGAGTACATTAAAAATTCTGGAGGATTATTCTTCGATATGGCCATTCATGACTATGACATGGCTCGTTATGTAGCAGGTAGTGAGGTTGAGGAAGTTTATGTTCAAGGAGTAAATTTAGTAGATCCAATTTTTAAGGAACTTGGAGATATTGATACAGCTATGACTATCCTAAAGTTTGAAAATGGGGCTATTGGTATAATTGATAACAGTCGAAAAGCTGTATATGGTTATGATCAGCGTGTTGAAGTATTTGGATCAAAAGGATGCGTAACTGCTCAAAACGAACATCCAACAAATGTAGAAATTAGTACAGCAGATGGAGTTTATAAAGATAAATTAAAATATTTCTTTTTAGAACGCTATAAAGAAGCATATATGTTAGAAACCCATGCATTTATTGATTCAATTCTGAATGATAAACCGCTTGTTTGTAAAGGAAATGATGGGCTTCAGGCTGAATTAATTGCAAAAGCTGCAAAGGAATCTCATGAATTTGGTAAACCTGTCAAAATTAAGAGAGAAAAATTTTTAAAAGTTTAGCTCCCTAAATTAGAAAGTACGTGGGTTTGGATACGATTTAGAAGTGAATATTACAAATTTCACACTCCAAACCCATTAGCCTTTTTCAGATATCAATTTCTTTACTGTAGGTCGCTATAAGATAGCAATCTATAATTTTTTACATTTTTGGTTAAGCGCTTAAGTAAAAATACTCTTCATTTTATTAAGGAGGAATTCAAATGAGTCTATTACTTCAAGAAAAGGTGAAAATGTTAAACCGTAGAGCGACTGAGACAAGAAAACTTATCCTTGAAACAATTCATCACGCTGGAGCTGGCCATGTGGGGGGGCCATTGTCCGCTGTAGATGTGCTAGTTAGTTTATATTTTGAAGAAATGAATATTAATCCAGAAGATCCTCGTGGGGTAGACCGTGATCGTTTTGTCTTATCAAAAGGGCATTCAGCTATTGCGTTATATACTGTACTTGCACAACGTGGTTATTTTCCTATCGATGAATTAAAAACATTTGATGAGATTGACTCACGCTTGCAAGGACATCCAGATATGAAGATCTTGCCTGGTGTTGACATGTCTACAGGTTCTTTAGGGCAGGGGATCTCTGCTGCAGTGGGTATTGCGCTTGGTGGAAAATTGTGTAAAAAAACTTTTCGCACATACTGCATGATTGGAGATGGTGAATCACAAGAAGGGCAAGTATGGGAAGCTGCAGATGTGGCATCAAAGTATCAGTTGGATAATCTTGTTGTTATTATGGACCATAACAAACTTCAGCAGTATGGGTGGGCTGGCACAGTAACAGAGCGAGAAAACCCTGCTTTTTCTCCTGAAAAGCGTTGGGAGGCATTTGGTTGGAATGTAATCAGCTTGGATGGTCATGATATTGAACAAATCATTAAGGGATTTGAAGAAGCAAAGCAAATAAAAGGAAAGCCAACTATTATTATTTCTAACACGATTAAAGGGAAAGGTGTAAGTTTCATGGAAAATAGTTACTCATGGCATGCGCGTGTACCAAATGATAAAGAATTAGAAGCAGCTATTAAAGAAATCGAAATGGGGGTTTAAAAGGATGACAAGCTTAAAAACTGTAGAAAAAGTAGCAATGCGTGATGTGTTTGGTGAAACTTTACTTAAATTATCCTTTGACGATCCGAGGGTTTTTGCTTTGGACGGGGATTTAGCTACTTCAACAAAGGTAGATCGTATTGCAGAAAAAAATGCTCCAAAATTTTTACAAATGGGAATTGCTGAACAAAACATGATGAGTGTTGCGGCAGGTCTTGCCACGACGGGTTTACAGCCATGGGCAACAACTTTTGCGGCATTTTTGTCTAAACGTTCTATTGACCAAATTCAAGTACAAATTGCACAGCCTAATCTAGACGTAAAAATGGTTGGTGCATATAGCGGTTTATTAACCGGCTTAACAGGTAAGACGCACCAAGCCTTAGAAGATATTGCAATTTTCCGCAGTTTGGCTAACATGGTAGTACTGGCACCGGCTGACGGTGTTGAAACAAGGAAAATGATGGAGTTTGCAAATAATCATTATGGACCTGTTTATATCCGCCTTGCAAGGGATCCACTGCCAGTCGTTTTTTCTGAAGATTACAAGTTTGAACTTGGGAAAGCAATAAAGGTAAGAGAGGGGAAAGATGTGACCATTATTTCAACAGGCACACAAACGGGTCGCTCTCTTGAGGCTGCGGAACAACTTGCTGAAGAAGGAATTGAAGCAGCAGTCTTGCATATGCCTTCTATTAAACCACTTGATAAGGAAGCAATCATTAAAGCTGCAGATGAAACAGGTGCAATCGTAACATCAGAAGAACACAGCATTTATGGAGGTTTAGGAAGTGCTGTTGCAGAAGTCCTTGTGGAAGAAAATCCAGTGCCAATGCTTAGAGTTGGTGTCAAAGACCGTAATTCGGAGTCTGGCCCCAATGAGGCTCTACTTCAAAAGTATGAAATTTCAATAGATCATATTGCAGCTCGCGTAAAAGAAGTTTTAAAGAAGAAATAATTCTATGTGAGAACGCAGAAAATCTGCCCTCTATGTTAAGCGCTTAATAAAAAATATAAAATGATGTTAGGAGTGATAAGATGGTAAAAACAATCGAGAAAGAAAGGTTGTTTATTAATGGCGAATGGGTAGCTACAGAAGAATCATATAAAATTTATAATAAGTATACAGGGGAAATTTTTTCTGAAGTGTCTTTAGCAAGCCCAGAACTTGTGAATAAAGCAGTAGAATCCGCGGTTTATGCTCATAAGAAGGTTTCTTTTACACCGGAATCTCGTCATACAGTATTAGTACGTGTTGCTGAACTATTAAAACAGAACAGAAATGAATTCGCAAACACGATCGCGCAAGAGGGTGGGAAGCCTATCTCAGATGCAATTGGGGAAGTAAATAGATCTATAGCTACTTTTCAGATGGCTGCTGAGGAGACTAAAAAATTAGTTGGTGAAATTATCCCTAATTACAATGTTCAAGGTCGTTTTCTATACACCATAAAAAAACCAGTGGGAGTAGTTGCTGCAATTACACCGTTTAACTTTCCTTTAAATCTTGTAGTTCACAAAGTAGCACCTGCATTAGCAGCTGGGAATCCGGTAATTGTTAAACCTGCATCAGATACAGCAATTTCAGCTATTAAATTATGTGAATTATTAGAAGAAGCGGGTGTACCAAAAGGTTATATTCAGTGTTTAACCGGTGGTGGTAGTACAGTGGGAGAACAGCTATTAAACGATGAACGAATTGCACATTACACTTTTACTGGCTCGCCTTCTGTAGGAAAACATATTCAAAAAACAATTGGATTACGTAAGGCGACATTAGAATTGGGGTCTAACTCAGCTACAATCGTTCATGGTGATGCAGAAGTTGAAAAAGCAGCGGAGAAGTTAGCAAAAATGGCATTTGCTAATGCTGGGCAAATTTGTATCTCGGTTCAACGCATCTTAGTTCAGAGTTCGGTAAGGGAACGATTTATGGAAGCATTTTTACAAAATGTTTCAGAACTTAAAGTGGGTGACCCTCTAGATCCTGAAACAAATGTCGGACCAATGATCAGTGAAAAAGAAGCAATTCGTATAGAAGAATGGGTAAATGAAGCAAAACAAAATGGTGCATCTATTTTAACGGGTGGTAAGCGTATTGGTAATATTTATTTTCCAACCGTATTAACAAATGTGAAAAGAGGCATGAAGGTTTTAGACGAGGAAGTATTTGCACCAGTGGTATCTGTACTCTTCTATGATACCATTGAAGAAGCAATCGAACTCGTTAATGATTCGAAATACGGCTTGCAAGCAGGAATTTATACTAAGGATTTAAATTTGTCTTATAAAATTCCTCATTTACTTGAAGTTGGTGGGGTTATCGTCAATGATACATGCTGCTTCCGTACCGATCAAATGCCATATGGTGGTGTTAAAGAAAGTGGAAATGGTAAAGAAGGTCCTGCATATGCTATCCAGGAGCTTGTTGAAACGGTGACAGTGGTGATAAATATAGAAGATTGAATTATTGTCGGTATAAATTTTAGTGAAAACGGTGATTTTTACTAGATTGGACAGGAATGTTAAATGATTTCCTAAAGTTTCTAATTCGCTTTTATCTGCAAAGATTCATTGCAATTCATACAATAAGTCTTTCTATGTGCTACTTTTTTTCGTAAAGCGTTTAACTTTCAAGATGTATTATTCAAAAACTGCTATACTAAATAGTAGTTGATGAATATTGAAATGAGGAAAATATTATGCAACAACCAACGATTTATGATGTAGCCAAAAAAGCAGGTGTTTCAATTGCCACTGTTTCCGGTGTTATTAATAATAACGGAAAATATAGTAACAAAACGAAGGAAAAGGTATTGGATGTAATGGAAGAGTTGAAATATTATCCAAGTTCCGTTGCATCCTCACTTACGGCTAAACGTACCCAAACGATCGGTTTAATTATTCCTGATATTTCAAGCCCATTCTATGCAGAGTTTGCAAGGAGTCTTGAAGATTGGGGAGATGAAAAAGGGTACAGCATAATTATTTGTAGTACAGATTATAATGAGAAAAAAGAAAAAAAATACGTGTCTTTATTACTCCGAAGACGAGTGGACGGAATTATTATTTCTTCAGGTTTTAACAATGTTGATTTAATTAAAGATATAATACAACAAGAAATACCAGTAGTTTTAGTTGCTTATAATATAGATTCATTACAACTTAATACAGTTTCAGTGGATGACTATAGAGGTGGATATCAAGCAACAGCTTACTTAGCTGAACTTGGTCATAAGCGTATTGCAATCATTACAGAAACTGTTCAAAGTAGTGCTGAACGAATTCGCGGATATCAGAATGCGCTAAATGATTATCACTTAATTTATGATGAAAACCTTTTAACAGAGTCGAGAGCCACATTTGAAGAAGGTGAAATACAGGCAGAAAAACTTCTCAATCTAGAAGAACCTCCAACTGCTATTTTTGCTTTTAATGACATCTTAGCAATTGGTGCCATGCGAGCAGTTCTCAAAAGAGGTTTAAAGATTCCCGAAGATATTTCAATAGTTGGGTTTGATAATTCAGTTTTGGCTACTATATGTAATCCCACTTTAACTACAATGGCACAACCGCTCAATGATATGGGTAAAGAAGCAATAGGATCATTAATCTCAGAAATTGAAGGAACGGTAAAAAGAAAACAAAGAATACTATTATTACCTGAACTGGTTAAACGACATTCAACAGGACCTGCAAATTTAAAAAGTAATAAAAGAGAAGTCAAAAATTGAGTAAATTCAATTTTTGACTTCGATGAATCCTAAATTAACAGTAACCATTTCTTTTTATAGCGTAAATTAAAAAGAGGGAAAAAAATGAAAGTTACTATATATGACGTTGCAAAAAAAGCGGGTGTTTCAATAGCAACAGTTTCAAAAGTCATTAATAATAAAGGGAATATTAGTGAAAAGACAAGAAAAAAAGTCTTGGATGTGAAGAAAAAATTAGATTTTCATCCTAATGTAATGGCGTCTGCATTGACGGGCAAAAAAACAAAAACAATTGGATTGTTAATTCCAGATTTGGCTAACCCATTTTTTTCTGATCTTGCACGAAATATCGAAGATAGTGCGAATGAATTGGGATACAATTTAATTATGTGCAGTACAGACTATTTGGCGGAGAAAGAAAACAAATATTTATCACTATTAAAACAAAAAAACGTTGATGGTTTTATTCTGGCGTCCGGATTTGAGGATTTAAGAAAGATACAAGAATTAATGGAGGAAAATATTCCTGTATCAATCATTGCACGTGATTCTCCAATGATTCCTATTAATACAGTAGTAATTGATGACTTTATGGGAGGATATCAAGCTACGTCGTACTTAATTAGCTTAGGACATGAAAATATAGGGATAATCGCTCGTAATATATGGAGTAATAGAGAAAGATTAAGAGGTTATAAACAGGCTTTAGAAGATAACGGAATAAAAGCACCAGGACATATTGAATACGCAGAGGAGATAAGTATAGGTTGGGGGAAAAAAATTACACAAAATTATTTGAATAGTGATAATCCTCCGACGGCTGTTTTTACCTGCAATGACTTATTGGGGATCGGAGCAATCCATGCTGCAAGGGAATATGGTATTTCCGTTCCAGAACAATTATCTGTAATTGGCTTTGATGACACGATGATTGCAACAATAATTGCCCCTTCGTTAACTACTATGGCTCAACCTGTACAAATTATGGGGAAAGAAATAATGGAATTAATGGTAGGGATGATCGAGAGGAATGAGATAATTAAACAAATTATATTAATGCCTGAACTAGTAGTGAGAGAGTCAACGGCAAAAGTCATAAAAAAATATTTTTGAAGAATTTTTATCTTACTTTTTAGCAACGAGTTGATTTTCTGAATAGTTAGACATATAATATTGTTTGTTATTATAAAAACTATTTGTAAAAATTTATAATTCGATTTTATTAAAAAGTCTAATATAATATCAATAATAATTATTTATTTTTTTTTATTTGAAAGTGAAGCGCTTAACTCTCGTTGAAGGGAAAAATTATATGAATGGGAATTGTTTAATTGTTCAATCTGGAGGTCCCACTGCTGTTATAAATAACTCATTAATCGGAATTATTAATGGAGCGCTTGATTCATCTTTTAAGGGCCAGATTTATGGAGCTGTAGGAGGATTACATGGATTGCTCAATGAATCCTTTGTAAATTTAAATGATTTGTCTAACCAGGAGCGTTATCGTTTACGTTGGACACCTGGTGCTGCACTTGGATCATGGCGTTATAAGCTCACACCAACAGATATTGAAATAATATTAAAAGTTATGAAGAAAAGGGATATTCGATATTTCTTTTGTATCGGTGGAAATGGATCAATGAATGTTGCTCAAATGATTGATGAGCAAGCCAAAAAAATCGGATATGAATTAATTGTAATTGGAGTTCCAAAGTCAATAGACAATGATTTAATGGGAACAGATCATTCTCCCGGTTTTGGAAGCGCTGCAAAATTTTTAGCAACTTGTATGCTTGATATTAAGATGGATATGAAAAGTTATATGGTAAGTAATCGCATTACAATCATTGAAACAATGGGCCGTCATGCAGGTTGGTTAGCAGGAGCTTGTTCATTGGTCGGAGATGTAGGGGATAATTGTCAAGATTTAATTTATATTCCGGAAGTGCCATTTGATGTGAATGCCTTGATAAGAAAAATCCAATCTTTAAATTTGGAAAAAAAGAGTGCTGTGGTAGTGGTCTCCGAAGGGATTAAAGATCATCAGGGGAATCTATGTTCAGGAAATAACCTTAACTATGACATCCTTGGTCGACCTAAGCTTGGGGGAGTTTCTTCATATTTAAATAGTATTATTAAAGAGGAAACAGGTATACATTCACATCTTATTTTACCTAGTACCTGGCAGCGAAGTAGTATGTTATTTGCCGCAAAAACAGATGTATCGGAAGCCTATAATGCTGGAATAGAAGCCTGGTCTTTTGCAAAGAGAAATTATACGGGAGTTATGATTGGATTAAAGCGAAAAAATTTAAAAGAATATGAAATTTCTTACGAAACCGTACCGTTAAGTGAGATTGGAGGAAAGGAACGCTTTGTCCCAATAAATTGGTACAATCAAGAAAACTGTTCCATGTCTAAAGATTTTATTGACTATGTACGTCCGATTATCAAGGGCGAATTGATGCTTCCTTCGGATAATGGTCTTCCTGTTTATGGGCGTGTTATATAAATATTTATGTTTAAGGTGAAATAAATTACTTTATTTTTTGGGGTTATATACTCGCTAAATTGGGTTTTTCAGGAAAGTTAACAAAATATCTTATTAGATTTTGCATTATGTTTAACAATTTATTTTGACTTGACTAACATTGAAAGGATGATCAATTATGCCAGTTTCAGAAAACTCATTAGCACTAGGTTCAATTATTTGTGATAAGTGTGGACGCCTTTTGGATACATTTCGTTCAGAGAAAGTTGGATTTTACTATTCACGTTGTAATGAAAAAAAATGTATTGAGCAAGTTTCTAAACTTAAAAATTAGTACTATAAATTAGTTAAAAAACTGAGGTTGAGAAGGTGAAAAATAGTGTCCAATTTGGCTGTTATATTTGATATGGATGGGGTAATTGTCGATACGGAGCCAATTTATAGAAGATATAACCAGGAGATATTTAAGAAACTTGATATTCAGGTAGATGAAATTACACAACGTAGTTATATGGGTGGAACCGCCAAGAGAAAATGGTCAATTATAAAAGAAAAGTATTCTTTGCCGCAAAGTGTAGAAGAGCTTATTGCATTGCAACGTACAATATTTTCACAGAAAGAATGGGATTATAAGCAACTGTTGTTTCCGGAGGTATTACTCCTATTAATGTCTTTGAAAAAACATGGTATACCTACTGCTTTAGCATCTTCTTCCGAAATGAGGAGAATACAAACAGTAATAGATCAATGTGAATTAAGAGATTATTTTAATGAAATTATTTCAGGTGAAGACTTTGAAAGGGGAAAGCCCGATCCACAGATTTTTCTCCATGCAGCAGAAAAAATGGGGGTATCAGTATCAAATTGTATAGTTATTGAGGATTCTTACAATGGTGTAACAGCTGCGAAAACAGCCAATATGTATTGTATTGGGGTCAGACATAAACAAATAAGCATGGATCTATCACAAGCAGATAGGATTGTGACTTCTTTAGCTGAAGTAAACGTTGCTAAACTTAAAGAATTATTTGCCTTAAGGCATTTTTAACTTTACGAATATATAGGGGTCCAGACTATTTAAAATACATTTTATTTTTCAAATAGAAAATGAAATAGAAATTTTTGTTTAGTGTGTGACTTCCAAATTGGAAAAAGGAGATTAAGACTATGGTGTTAAGAACTGCATTGGAATGTCATAAACGTATAGTGAAGTATCGCCGGGATTTGTATAAGTTAGCAAAAGTCAAAGGAATTTCACATATAAATGTCATCGATCTTAGTAAAAAATTAGATAAAGAAATTATATTGCTACAAAAAATCATGCAAGAAGTACGTCCCATTTGGAACTGAGGGAATCAATCAAACACTAAGCTTCATTACTAATTTAGACCAAAAGAACAAAATTAGTCGTACCAGAGTGTCAAATATCTTTTTCGTAAGGCTATAATATTTTTCTAGAAATATAAAAACAAAAGTAATTTAGAAGCTATAAGCGAGGAAAGTTGTGGATTGAGAATCCAAGGACAAGTAATATCGGTGAAACCTAAAAATGGCATGATTGGAGTATTTTTTTACAGATAGTTATCTGACTTTTGCAAATGATTAAGTCTAGTGAAATGAAATGCACCTTATAACCAAAAGTTAAATTTAAACGCTTTAGAATTGAAAACTCCGAGGGAGTGATGAACATACAAATCTTCGCACGGAAAACCCTCGTTTCAACATAAAAATAAGTTTTAATGGTTAGGACTTCTTGTTCTTATTTCCAATGGAAATCAATATATGAAAGAGGTAATAATGTTGACATTACGGGAAGAATCACTAAAAATCCATAAGGAAAATAAAGGGAAACTGGGTATCTATTCAAAAATCGAAGTATGTAACAGGAGAGATTTAAGTCTTGCTTATTCACCTGGTGTGGCAGAGCCTTGTATTGAAATTCATCAAGATGAGGACAAGGTCTATGATTATACGATTAAAGGAAACCTTGTAGCCGTTGTTTCTAATGGTACAGCTGTACTGGGGCTTGGAAATATTGGGCCTAAAGCAGCCATGCCGGTGATGGAAGGGAAAGCATTACTGTTTAAAACATTCGCAGATGTAGACGCATTTCCAATTTGTATTAATACGACAGACACAGAAAAAATTATTGAGATGGTTCAATTATTAGAACCCACGTTTGGTGGAGTGAACTTAGAAGATATTGCTGCTCCTCAGTGCTTTGAAATCGAGGATCGCCTGAGGAAATCATGTAATATTCCGATTTTTCATGACGATCAGCATGGTACAGCTATTGTAACAGCTGCAGGATTAATCAATGCTCTTAAACTTGTAGGTAAGAAAATTGAAGATATTCGTGTTGTAGCAAATGGTGCTGGAGCCGCAGGTGTGGCAATTGTAAAATTGTTACTTAATATGGGTGTAAAAGATGCCATTTTATGTGATACAAAAGGAATTATTTATGAAGGTCGCCCTGTTGGAATGAATTCATTCAAAGAAGAAATGGCGCGGATAACTAACAAAGAAAATAAAAAAGGAACTTTAGCAGATGCACTTGTTGGAGCTGATGTTTTTATTGGCGTATCGGCTGCAGGTGCTGTCACTCAAGAAATGGTTCGTTCCATGAGTCAAAATCCCACAATTTTTGCAATGGCCAATCCGGTGCCAGAAATCATGCCACAAGATGCAAAAGATGCAGGAGCCTTTGTTGTAGGAACGGGTCGCTCTGATTTTCCAAATCAGATAAATAACGTATTAGCTTTCCCTGGAATTTTCCGTGGGGCATTGGATGTTCATGCAAAAGTAATCAATGAAGATATGAAACTGGCAGCTGTATATGCCATTGCTGGCTTGATTTCGGAGGAAGATCTCAACCCCGATTATGTAATTCCTGATCCTTTTGATCCCCGTGTGGTAGCGCATGTTGGAGCGGCAGTATCTCTAGCCGCGATAGAAACAGGTGTTTCACAACTGAATGTAAATAATAAAGAAATTAAAGAGCGCTTTCTAGCGGTAACGAAAGACAAAAACGTTTTCGTATAAAACAGACTACAGTTTTTCACTTGATTAGTAGTTTACAATTTTTATACTATTAATCATTTTTGTAAGAAGAGGATTGGAGGATAAATGATGAAAGTGGCCATTGCATCTGATCATGGCGGTATGTTTATTCGTAAAGAAATTATTTTATTAATGGAAGAAATGAAGATTCCCTATGTAGATTTAGGTTGTGAGAATAGCGAATCTGTTGACTATCCAGATTATGCAATACCAGTAGCTGAGAAAGTAGCTAATGGTGAAGTAGACCGTGGTATATTAATTTGCGGAACAGGCATTGGAATGAGCATTGCAGCCAACAAAGTAAAAGGAATTCGCTGTGCACTTGTCCATGATATGTTTAGTGCAAAGGCAACAAGAGAACATAACGATACAAACATATTAGCTATGGGAGAGCGTGTCATTGGCCCTGGTCTAGCTTGTGATATTGTGAAAATGTGGTTAACAACACCTTTTATAGGGGGGAGACACAAAAAACGTGTCAATAAAATCGTAACATATGAATCAACTCATGAGTTGAAAAGTAACGAAGTCTATATATTGAAAGCGGATTGATTTGCATAATGACTCTTACAAAGATTAAAAATTTGGGTCAATTACTAGGGGGATATGAAAATGGCTTTAACTTCAATGAAAGAGATGTTAAATAAGGCGTTAGCAGAAGGTTATGCGGTTGGGCAGTTTAACATCAACAACCTGGAATGGGCACAAGCAATTTTAGCAGCTGGAGAGGAAGAAAAATCACCAGTAATTCTTGGTGTTTCTGAAGGAGCAGCTCGGCATATGGGTGGTTTTACTGTGGTTACCTCCATGGTAAAAGCACTTATTGAAGAAATGAATATCATCGTACCAGTAGCAATCCATTTGGACCATGGGTCTAGCTTTGTAAAGTGTAAAGCTGCCATTGATGCTGGTTTTACTTCGGTTATGATTGACGCTTCCCATTATTCATTTGAAGAAAATGTAAAAATAACCCGGCAAGTTGTTCAATATGCACATGAATACGGGGTATCCGTTGAAGCTGAACTAGGAACAGTTGGCGGGCAAGAAGACGATGTAATCGCCGATGGTGTTATTTATGCAGATCCAAATGAATGTAGGGAGCTGGTAAAACTTACAGGTGTTGATTGCCTAGCCCCAGCATTAGGATCTGTTCATGGTCCTTACAAAGGGGAGCCTAACTTAGGTTTTAAGGAAATGGAGGATATATGTAAAACAATTGAGCTGCCGTTAGTCTTACATGGCGGTACTGGTATCCCGATTGATCAAATCAAAAAATCAATCTCATTAGGGACAGCGAAAATCAATGTAAACACGGAAAATCAAATTGCTTTTACGAGAGTAGTTCGGGAAGTGTTGGGCACAGACTCTGATGTATATGATCCACGCAAATTTATAGGTCCAGGCCGTGAGGCGATTAAAGAAACTGTTATTGGTAAAATACGTGAATTTGGTTCTTCAAACAAAGCATAAGTCTGTATTTATTGAACTTTGGGCAAGAGTAAAAAAGTCATAAAAAAGTAAATGCATAGAATATCACAAAGTTAATAATTAGGTGATTATATCCTATGAGATGTAAGTTAGATTTTAAGAGTCGTCAGAGAAAGTAGGGGGATTAAAAAATGGCAAAAATAGCACCTTCCATTTGTCTGCTGAATTTGCTAAATTAACATCAAAAGTAAAGCGTTATCATAAATGTAGGAAATGCTCTTTTTTAAATGAATTATCCCTTTTTTGACATTATTTTAAAAAGGTAAGTCAGTTTTAAATAGTCTAAGCATAAATCTTTTGTTCTAACAAAATATGCTTTCATCAGAGCTGATTCAAGAATCCTTAGCTAAACTTGGCTATGAGTATAGTTAGTCATCGTAAAAAAATATGATTCTGATTGATTTGTATGAATGCGGTTTCAATGGAGAAACGAAATTTCTCTGGTTTTTCTGTCACAAGGTACGGAGCAGTGTTGGCTATCATCTCGTGCTTTTCTGGAGTCCTCACGGTAGGGTACAAGAAAATTTATATTAGCGAGAATGGTCATCTGAATGGTTTAATTTCTTTTATTGAATTTGGTTTCAAGCAGAATTATTACATTTGGATGTTACTATCTTAAGCCATTCGAGGGTTTGGAAACCCTTTATCGTAGTCCTTACATAAATTAGCCATAGCAAAAGGCATTTTTGAGCTATTTAGAGTGAAGGAATTCATGACATTGGGAGTCATTTTCTATTATTCAAATAAAATGATTTTATGGAGGAAAATATATGCAAAAGTATTACAAGTGGATTATCTACTTTTTTGGATCGCTTGGAGGATTACTGTTTGGTTATGATACAGGTGTAATATCAGGGGCTCTTTTATTTATTAAGAGAGATTTACATCTTACACCATTTTTAGAGGGAATGATCGTCAGTGGAGTAATGTTAGGAGCTATGATAGGAGCTGGATGGTGTGGAACTCTTTCAGATAAGCTAGGAAGAAAAAAGGCCATCGTCATATCAGGAATCCTATTTTCTATAGGGGCTGTAGGAACGGCTATTGCGCCAAATGTATTCATTTTAATTTTGTTTCGAATCGTACTTGGTCTAGCTGTTGGAGGAGCGTCAGCGTTAGTACCAATTTATCTTTCAGAAATGACCCCTGCTAATATACGCGGTCGTGTAGCATCTTTAAATACCTTTATGAACAGCGTTGGTATATTGCTTGCTTATATTGTAGATTATGCATTTGCATCTTCTGGGAATTGGCATTGGATGCTTGGATTAGCCCTAATACCTTCGTTATTATTGTTATTTGGAATGTTATCTATGCCTGAGAGTCCTCGTTGGCTGTTTTACCGGGGAAAAGAAAAGAAGGCCAGGGAAGTGCTCAGCTATACTAGAGATGAGAATGCAGTAGAGTCTGAAATACAAAATATAAAACAAATTAACAATAAAGAAAAAGGAACTCTAAGAGATCTTGTAGCTCCTTGGTTAAGACCAACTCTAATAGTAGGTATTGGACTTGCAATTTTCCAACAGTTTATTGGAACTAGTACCGTTTTTTATTATACACCAACTATTCTTGTAAATGCCGGGCTTGGTTCATCGGGAGCTATTGCTGGAACAATTGGAATAGGGGTTATGAATTTATTGTGTACGGTTTTTGGAATTCTTTTGATAGATAGAATAGGTCGGAGATTGTTACTTCTCATGGGGAATGTTGGTATGTCTTTAGCTCTTGGTGTATTGGGAATTAGTACGAAATTTTTTGAAGTACCTGCGTGGGTTTCACTTATCTGCTTAGCTTTTTTTATCATTGCTTTTTCAACTAGTTGGGGAATGGTCGTTTGGATAGTGCTTGCAGAAATCTTTCCTCTTAAAGTACGTGGCGCTGCAATGGGAGTTTCAAGTGTTATTCTTTGGGGAGCAAATTTAATTGTATCTTTATTATTTCCTTTATTATCAAAAGCGATAGGAAATAGTTATCTGTACATCATATATTCTATAATTGGTATAGGAGCCTTTGTTTTTGTCTATTTCCTTGTGCCAGAAACTAAAGGAAGAAGCTTAGAAGAAATTGAAAAAGATTTAGTAAATAAAATGGCAATATAGAAAAAATCGGTCAACTGAGTCACTTAAATAGGGGGGAGTATCAGAAAAATACTGTTCCCCCATCTGCCCTTTGACTTGATATTCCTGTTTTACACCTTTATGACACTCCTCCTTTCATCATTTCTTATGAGTTTGGAATGGAAAATATTGGTTTGAGATTAAACAAACCGTTCGAAAAAGTACACTTTTACGAACGGTTTATTTTTGCTCAAAAAGGGCCTTTTTTTACGTTCGTTTAAGTTTGAAAATCATTTACGAACGTTCGTGATTTTTTAACTACTTTTACGGACGTATTTGGTAGAATAAGAGATAAAATGAGCTGGAAAGGGAGTAAAAAATGGACGTTCGCAAATTTGGATACATACGAGTCAGCAGCAAAGATCAAAATGAAGGTCGACAACTTGAGACCATGAAAAAAATGGGAGTCGACCAACGTGATATTTTTATGGATAAACAAAGTGGAAAAGATTTCGACCGTGCCCAGTATCAATTGTTAAAACGTATGATTCGTAAAGGGGATATTCTTTATATCCATTCACTTGATCGTTTTGGCCGGAACAAAAATGAGATTCTTCATGAGTGGAATGACATTACGAAAAATATTCAGGCGGACATCGTCGTTTTTGACATGCCTTTATTGGACACGACACAGTATAAGGATAGCTTGGGGACCTTCATAGCTGATTTAGTTTTACAGATTCTTTCCTGGATGGCACAAGAAGAACGAGATCGAATTCGAAAAAGGCAACGTGAAGGAATTGACGTGGCTTTACAAAAGGGTGTTGCATTTGGTCGACCAAAATCTACCATTACTGAAGGGTTTAAACAAGCCTATTATCGATGGAAATCGGGAGAGATGACAGCTGTACAGGCCATGCAAGAAATAGGGGTTAAAAAGACCACTTTTTATAAGTTAGTTAAGGAGTACGAAAGAGAAGAGAAAAGTATCAATATATAATAGAAGAAACTCGTCAAAATAATCTTTTTTTAGCAAAAGCAAAGGCTTTTTCAATTTAAGAAATTGTGAATTTTTTCACTTAAACTAAAGGAGGTTTGTTTAAGTACATTTCTTCACAAGTTACGAAAAAACCGATTCTTCAAAGTCAGGAAAAATCGGCTAATTCTCTTATTCAATCATAGTAATTATTTTACTTTGTTATATACCTCATCTGAAACTGGTTCCAACCATTCAGGAGTACCAGCAGTGATTGCAATGTGTTCAAACCAACTATCTTTTGCTGCACCATGCCAATGTTTCACACCATCGTGAGTGACAATAACATCGCCTGCTTTTAAGAATTGAGCAGGCTTTCCTTCTTCTTGATACCATCCTTCGCCACCAGTTACCAATAATATCTGGAATCCATTACGATGGACATGCCAGTTATTTCTGCATCCAGGTTCAAAAGTTACATTTCCAACACCAACATTCACTTTAGGGTCAGCAACTAATCCTTTAAGATAACTTTGTCCCACAAAGTATTGTGCGTATGCATCATTTTTCTCACCAGCTGGGAAAATAACTCCATTTTTTACTTCTTCATGTTTTGCCATTTTAATTCCTCCAATAAAATTTAATATTATTAACCAACTTGAACAGTTGGACGGACAATTAATTCATTGATTGCAACATCCTCTGGTTGGTCGATTGCAAATGCGATAGTCTTAGCAATTCTTTCTGCAGGAATGGCTACTTGATAAAAGTCCTCTAAGCCTGCTTTCATGGTTGGGTCGGTTGTCGTTTCTAAGAGCTCACTGCTAATAGCACCAGGAGAAACATTGGTTACACGGATATTCGTGCCACTCATCGCTTCTTCTTGACGCAAGCCTTCAGAAATGGCTTTTACTGCAAATTTTGTACCGCAATAAACCGTTCCGCCTGGGTAAATGTTATGTCCAGCTACAGAAGAAAGATTAATAACGTGACCTGATTTACGCTCTCTCATAGATGGAACGATAGCAGCAATAGCATACAAAACACCTTTGATGTTTACATCAATCATCTTATCCCACTCGTTAACTTTATTTTCAGCAAGAAACGCTTGTGGCATGATTCCAGCATTGTTGACTAGGACATCAATTTTTCCAAATTCTTTAAGTGCATACGCAGCGAGTTCTTCCATTTGTTGACGAGAAGACACATCTGTAACTTTATAAATAGCTTGTCCCCCACTTGTTTGAATCTCATTTTGTAGTTTCTTTAATCGGTCTTCACGACGAGCTGCGAGTACCAACTTTGCACCTTTAGATGCAAGTTCTTTAGCAGTAGCTTCTCCAATTCCAGAAGAAGCACCCGTAATAATGACAACTTTATTTTGAATATTAGACATGATATATAACACCCTTTCTCAATTTTCAGGAATAATTTCATTAACGCATGCTAATGCGTTCAGTGTTCTTGGAAAGCCCATATATGGAAGGCAATGGGTGATGGCAGTGATCAATGTTTCTTTGTCATTGCCCACATTTTTATTACCCTGTACATGTGCCTTAACTTGACCTTCAGCACCACCCAAAGCACTGATGATGCAGAGAGTTAACAACTCTCGTGTTTTTAAATCAAGCCCGCCACGAGTATAGAAATCTCCGAAGCAAAAAGCAGAAAGATAATCCTGTATATGCTTTTGGTTTGTCGGAGTATTTTCCCGCATTTTTGCAATTACATCGCCAAATATTTCAACCTGCACTGCAAGTCCTTTATCAAAACGATTTTCTTCATCTACAATATTTTGACTTTCAATCGGTAAAGCGATATTCTTCATTTTGAAAGCCTCATTAACCTCATTGATAGCACTTAATGTTTTCGGGAATCCGATATACGGAGCACACTGATAAACAGCTTCTTTGATTTCTACAGGTGTAAGACCAACATTCAGTGCCGCACTAACATGTGTCTTCAGTTGAGGCAACGTCTGATTGGTTGCAAGAACTACCAGGGTAATTAATTCACGCTGTTTGTCATCTAAATTACCTTGATGAAAAACTTCTCCAAAAATGAAATGATTCAATATGTTCTGAAAATCAGGATCAGTAGCATGTGCGGCAGTTACTCCCTCGCCAAATAGTTGGTTGAGCTTATCCTTGCTCCTTTCAACACGATTCATTATTATACCTCCTCTATGAAATCAATTAACTCTTTTATTATTTCAAAAATAGTAAAAGTTGATGTGTTAATAAATCGCATATTGATACGTTACCGCACATCTGTATATAATATAAAATGAAAAGAGGGTTACTTCAACAAACAAAATCCTTGATTTGTGTGTTACTGCACAAGTTGATTAAAATTGTGCGATAAATTTTAAGAAAGCTCGGTGGTTACTATAATGCCAAAAGTGGATAGAAGAGTACAAAAATCTCAAGAGGCAATAAAAAAGGCTTTTATTGAACTGTTGTCTGAAAAAAGTTTTGATCATATTACGATACAAGATATTTCTGACAGGGCAAACGTCGGTCGAAGAACCATTTATGATCATTACATCGATAAATTTGATTTACTGGATAAGCTCATTGAAGAACATATAAACGAATTAAGGAAACTGTGCGAATCGGCAGCTGATTTGGATTTTGTCGAGGGGAATCTGATGTGGTTTGAATACTTTGAACGTAATTCTTCATTCTTTTCAACCATGCTAGCAAGTAAAGGAGCCACTACTTTTCGTAGTCATTTTCTAAAGTTTGTGATTGAGGAGTTAGAGAGTGAAGTAGATGTAACCGAAGGTAAGAATAAAGGATTAAATAAGGATTTAATTCTTAAATTTTTTGGAGCAGCTATAGTAGAGTTAGTAACAGCGTGGATTGCCAATGGATTATCTGAACCAACTCAAGTTGTTGCAGAACAGATGGGGATTTTGTTGGATAGAAACTTTTAGTTATAGGATAGTTTTTCAAATTTAAACGAAGATTGTGAAGGAATATACTTAAGCTACCATGAAAATAAACTTCTCTAACTCCGAAAAAAGAAAATACTAAAGAAGACCCTGCTCAATCGTTAAAAAAAGAGGAGAGCATTAATTAATAAGTCTATGAATTGGTTGACTGGATTAAGGTCAGTATCAGTATTGACACTTCCTAAACATTTTCATTCTCTGTGGTGAAGTGACGTTTTTTGCAATTCATGGATGGCTAACGGGTGCTTTAGTTGTCACTTTTCTTTTTAAATGGCATAAAACTTTATCAATAAATGGCAAAAAAGCTACCAATTATTTCTTGGTAGCTTTTTTAAATACCTATTACTAAGCTGTCTCGTGTTTCTTCAACTACTTCTACAGTGATTTTATCCATTTGATTGATTCGTAAAATACGGTCAATTTGCGCAAATAAGCGGTGGATTAATCGAAAATTTCCTTTTGTAATCTTAATAATAGTAGTAATTGCTTCATAATCAGAAAAATCTTCTAACTCTATATCAATACCTAAGTCAGCCCATTTATATTCTGATTTTATGAACACTTTAATCCTACAATAAGAACTCAATAAAATATTATTAAGGATAAACTATTTATGTAGAATGTACCCTAAATGGGCGTATTGATAACAAAATCAATTTTATAAGAGTGAGAGTTTTAATTATAACTTTATCCTAGCATTGGAGTTAGCTCAAAGGTTTATTATAGTTTATATAAGTAAGGAGGAATATTCGATGAATATCAAAAAAGCAGCTGAAATGTTTGATTTAAGTGTTGATACACTCCGATATTATGAACGAGTAGGTGTTATCCCACCTGTTCACCGAAATGCAAGTGGATATCGTGACTATACGACGAACGATTTGAATTGGATTTATTTAGCTAAAAATTTGCGTAATGCCGGATTATCAGTTGAATCCTTAATTGAGTTTGCCCAGTTGGCCCAATTACGAGAAACGCAAAATGTAGAAGAAGCTCAAAAACAGATTTTATTTGATCAGTTGGAGGAGCTGGATAAAAAGTTAGCCGAAATGCAGGAAGTTAGGGAATTACTAGTTTATAAAATTGAAACTTATGGTGAGCATATCGCAAAATTCAAGACAGGTGAAATGGCACCTGATAAAGTCGAAAAATTGTGGGAACGATAAAAATAAAACTTCTTCCTTGCCATGGACTTAACTCCAAGGTTTAGGATAGGTAATGTAATCAAAGTTAGAGGAGGAAAACAACATGCAAACAATCAAATTAAACAATGGTGTGGAAATACCACAATTAGGGTTTGGAGTTTACCAAATTCCATTGGATGAAACAGCTGAAGCAGTTTATCAAGCAATCAAAGCAGGATATCGTTTGATCGACACGGCTTCTATTTATGGAAATGAAAAAGAAACGGGTGAAGGTATCAAACGAGCAATTGACGAAGGGCTTGTTACACGTGAAGAACTTTTTGTCACCTCTAAGTTGTTTATTTTACAAGCACCGGAATCTAAAGCAACTGAGACGATTGAACACTCACTTGATACTATGGGGCTAGACTATCTTGATCTTTATCTTATTCACCAACCTTATGGCGATGTTTATGGAGCATGGAGAGCAATGGTTGCAGCGCAAAAAGCAGGTAAATTGCGTGCAATTGGTATTTCAAATTTCAAATCAGCTAAGATGATTGAATTTGTTGGGCTGAATGAAGTGAAGCCTCAAATCAATCAAATTGAAGTGAACCCTTGGAATCAGAGAATTGAAGATCAAAAATGGCATGAAAAATATGGTGTACAAGTAGAAGCTTGGGCTCCATTTGCAGAAGGACGTCACGATCTATTCACAAATCCTGTATTAGCAGAAATCGGAGAACAATATGGCAAAACTGTTGGACAAGTCGTGCTTCGCTGGTTAATGCAACGAGGAATTGTTGCATTGGCTAAATCTATTCGTCCAGAACGAATGGCTGAAAACATTGATATCTTTGATTTTGAACTTTCAAAAGAAGATATTGAAAAAATAGCTGCTTTAGATATGAAAGAATCAGCTTTCTTTGATCATGATGCGCCACAACAAGTTGAATGGTTCATGAATCGCATGTTGGACACAGAAAAATGATGGAAAATATCCTTATCATTGGTGCAGGCGGTCAAATTCCAGAAGTGCTGATACCACTTTTACAAGAACAAGCTGATCTGAAATTAACATTGTTTGGTCGTCATGCAACTAGTCTACCCTATACGAATGTAACAAAGATTTCTGGTGATGCGGGGAATGTATCAGATTTGGTGAATGCCATGCAAAACCAAGAGATTGTTTATATGAATTTTGACAATAAAAAAATTACAGAAACAGTCATTGAGGCAATGCATAAAACTGGCGTTAAGCGTATCATTCAAGCAGGTGTATTAAGTGTATACGGCGAAGTTGCGGAACCTTTTGCCACATGGAATAGTCGAATGATGGGCGGATCGATTGCTCATAACCGTGGAGTAGAATCACTTGAAGCAAGTGATTTAGATTACACTTATATGCGGATGACTTGGTTATATAATGGCAAACGAAAGGATTATGTCGCAAGCCCAAAAGGAGAACCATTTTTAGGCGCTCAAATTACTAGACATGCAATTGCTCAATTTGTTATCGATAATATTACAGGCAAACGAAACGATACCCGAGCAAGTATCGGCTTATGGGAACCTGGCTCAGAAAATAGATTAAAACCTGATTTTTATTGATTTAAGCGGTGTATGATGTAAATCAATCAGCAGAATGAATAGAAAAAACTGTGACATAGTCCATTATTTGTACTATGTCACAGCCTTTTTATGGATGAAAAGCACAGTACAAAGGTGGAGATTTAGATAATTAAGAAGAATGCTATTTTCTTGCTAATAACAGTTATATGCGTCATTATCGTTGGTTTCATTATTCTACCAAAAACAATAAATCAGAATGAAAAGGAAGGAGCAACCATAAAAAATTCAAAAACATTGATTGTCTATTATTCAAGGACGGGGAATACTAAGGCAGTTGCTGAACTTATCCAAGAAAAAGTTGGTGGAGATCTCGTGCAAATTGAAACAAAAGAGTCAAGACCAACGGATTACAGAATGGAAGTAGAACAAAATGCGCAAGAACAAGAGAGTGCTACCCTACCAGAATTAAAAACAATCATTACTAATTTTGAGAACTATGATCGTATTTTTATCGGAGCACCCACATGGAACATGGCTTTGCCTCAAGCGGTAGTTTTATTTTTAGATAGTTATAATTTTGAGGGGAAAACGGTGATTCCATTTAACACGAATGGCGGTTACGGTTCTGGTTCAACCTTTAGACAGATAAATGCTGGTGCTAAAGGAGCGAAAGTTCTAGAAGGATATACTGTAAAGGGCGGGGAAGAAACTAACGGTATCATGCTTGCAATTAAAGGTAAAAATAAAGCTGAGGTATCAAAGGAAATAGATACTTGGCTAGAAAGAATTAAACAATTAAAGAAATAGAAAGAAGTTAGAAAAGTTGAATAAAGAAAAATTTGGAATCATCTTACCGATTACATTGCTATCCTATTTTTTGATATTAATGGATAATTCGATTATTTTTACCAGTTCAGTACAGATAGGCGAAAGCCTGGGCTTATCTGCCGCAGCACTTTCATGGGTATCAAGTGCGTATACGCTCACGTTCGGAGGCTTCTTACTTCTAAGTGGACGGCTTTCTGATTTGCTGGGAAGAAAACGTATTTTTTTGTTTGGGCTGCTCATTTTTGGGATCAGTTCACTAATCATTGGTCTATCAAGAACAGCTGAGATGGTGATTGCTATGCGTGCGATTCAAGGGATTGGCAGCTCGATTATTGCACCTACAACCCTCGCATTAATCATGGATGCGTATCAGAACAATATGAGACAGCGTGCTATTTCTTATTATGGCGCAACAGCAGGAATTGGTTCGAGTGTCGGTTTATTAGTTGGCGGTGGGTTGACTAGCTTGATTTCTTGGCGAGCTGGTTTCCTGATAAATGTACCGTTCACTCTTCTTCTGTTTTTCTTAACATTAAGGTACGTAGAAAATTCAGAACGACGAAAAGAAAGAATTGATTATCTAGGTAGTTTATTTTCAATCATAGGATTAATTGGTATCATATATGGATTTACAGAAAGCAAAGGTATATTCGTCATTGCCGGTATGATTATCTTAGGCTTATTCATTTTCTGGGAACGAAGCGTTCCATATCCCATTTTGCCATTATCACTCTTTAAAAATAAGATACGATCCGGTGCATATGCCGCACGGCTTTTATTTATGATGGCAATGTTGCCATTTTGGTTCTTTTTACCGCAAATGATGCAGAGTCAATATGGCTTTTCGGCCTTACAATCGGGTCTGGCATTTTTACCTCTGACAATCGTCAATTTTATCATAGCCATGCAATTACCACGATTAACCGCTAAATTTGGAAATAGCAAAGTTTTACTTGTTGGTGAGATAATATTAGTGGCAGGGTTAATTTTACTTGCTTTCTCTAACCCAGCCAGTGGTTATTGGCGTACTATTTCCATTCCTATGGTAATACTAGGTTTGGGGCAAGGACTGATTTTAGCACCGGTCACCTCAGCAGGCGTTCATGAAGCGCCAACTGAACTGGCTGGTATTGCGAGCGGCGTTACAAATACCATGCATCAAATTGGCGGGCCAATCGGCTTATCTTTAATTGTCTCGGCTACTAATGATTTTTCTATTGAAATCTGGTTAATGACGTTATTTACACTCGCTTCTATACTGGTGGTTGCTATTTTTGTGAATGAAAAGAAATAGTGATTACTTCTGAACAGAGCAAAAATGATTAATTTAATGATAAACAAAATAAATCCCTGTCTATCTTTATCTTGGCAGGGATTTATCTTTGACATTGACAAATAAATGAAAAAAATAGTGCCATTTAAAAAGAAAAATGACACTTTAGTGGAGTAAGATAATCTATGCTCCTTAGGGGTTTAAAGCAAAAAAATTAGCCCTCAATCGAGGGCCTAAAAATATATATTAAGGGGGTCTATGAAAGGTCTTGTCCTTTCATACCTGTATCATACCTCATTAAACTTAACTAATTATTAATATATAACTAATTTTTTCGTTTGGTCCAGCCACCCAAAAAAGGAATTTTGTCGCCATCAAAGACGGCCTCTATATCTCCAAAGTGAAAAAATTCTTCCTGATCGGGGTCATCATCTAAAACGGCCCAAAAACCTACCCTTTCGTCGTCTAATTGTGTTATATGGCCATGATAATATAGATCATCTTCAACTTACTTAGATGTCCAATAGCGGACTACAATCGTCACGTAGTCGCCTTCCTGATAAGGGAAATCCGTTAAGCCTAGTCCGTATATGCTGCCGTCTTTGTACTTTACTTTCATTTGTTTCCCCTCCTATTTTCGATTCCAAGGTAATTTCCAATGTTCTCTCAACACTTCTGGAAAACACTTTTTGTAATACCAATTACCATACTCGCCACCTGGAAGCTGCTGCATTTTCGTTTGTGGAAACCACTTTGCACAGTAAGCACACATTTGTTTTACTTCTGATTCTCCCAATGCTTTTCAATTTCCAATTCCTCTTCAATCATTCTTTTTAACTGTGTTTCATCCACATATTTAGGACCTTTAATTAAAACATTTAAAGCTTCTCGATAGGTATAGGCTGTTTTAAAGGATGGACAATCAGAAAGCATTTCGTATTCATTGCTCTTCCATTCCTTTTTTAGTTCCTCATATGCTATATCAAACCAAACCCTTAAACTGTTTATTGCGTGATCGTCTACTGCCATTATTTTGCCCCCTGCGCTTTTGCATATATGGTTGAACGTGGCACACCTGTTTGTTTAGAAATGTCATTTACACTTAATCCATTTTGTTCCCGTTCTGCAAACATCTTTAATGCCCTTTTGATTTCCTTTGTGTCCTGTCCTTTTCTTCCTAAATGCTTCCCTTGTGCCTTTGCCCGTTCTCGCCCTTCTTTGGTCCGTTCATTGATAAGATCGCGCTCGAATTCGGCAATTGCGCCCAACATGGTAAACATTAGCTTTCCAGCGGCAGTTGTAAAGTCAATCTGTTCCTTGATGAATACGACACCGATGTTTTTATCTTGTAATTCATGGACAATGTTGTGTAAATCTCTTGTCGATCTCGCTAGGCGGTCAATCTTATAAACGACTAACTTATCACCTGCTCTTAAATACTCCAATGCTTTCTGGAGCTCTGGCCTTCCAGTATTCTTTCCACTTTTCTTTTCATAAAAAATCTTAGTGCATCCATACTTTTCTAGTTGTTCAACTTGTAAGGAATAATCCTGGTCTATGGTGCTGACCCTCGCGTATCCAACAAGTTCACTCATAGTTTGTAACTCCCGTCTAAAAGATATATAACTTTATGTACATTTATTATAGACTACCTTTTAGATGGATTTCAAGTAAATAAAACAAATAAAATAATGTGTATTTCAACCTATTTTAAACTTACAACTTTTAGACCAAATTCAACGGTCGATTTTTAGTCTGAATTTTTTCTGAAAACTACGGATTCTTTTCTTAGAGCCTATTATCTAAGATTACATGCTACACATAGGCTTTTTTTGTTTGAAATTTTTTCGAATAAAAATAAATAAGAATAGTAGTCTGTTTTATTATCGTTTACGATTGATATATCATCGAAAGGGGAGAAGAATCGTGAAATATATATTTACAGATATTTCTACACATCTGGATTTCGGTTTTGGCGTGACGGCTGGAAAATTTAGAGATGCTGCAGAATTTTTAAATCAAGCTGAAGATTATAATTCAAAAATGCAATCGGATGAACTTCCTACTTTTTATCTGTACCGTCATTCTATTGAACTGTATTTAAAATCACTAATTATCATTTTACATAATAAGTTACAGCTTCCTTACAAAAATGGAGAAGTGACGTTTGATACCAATACCCCTTATGTCTACAATCAGAAAAAGAACCAATGGAATGAACTTACGAAAATTCATGACATAGATACATTGTATTCCTATTTTATGAGTCTAATTGCAGAACACAAACCGTTGCTTAATCAAAAAGCACCTGAGGGTGGTTGGAACATTGAGAAGTCAGAAAATGAAAAATATGTGAATTTGATTCGAAATTATGATTTTGACAGCACCTATTTCCGTTATCCTGTTACCAAAAATTCAAACATGGATCATAAGAAATATGGGGTAGAACGAGTAGATGAGCAAACATTCATGAAGAAACTACAAGAAAATAAGCCAGAGAAGGAATTTACCTTTCTAGTTTTCGATGAAAATGAAAATTTTATAGAAGCTCATCGAAAAATCCCCAGCCGTTTACAAGGCGTTGCAAAAGCTCTAAAAGAGCTATCGTATTATTTGGAAGGTATCCATGCTATGACAAGGCATACACTATGTGACGGATGGTAGACAATAACCAATCCTACTTTCACGATCAAATAAAAATAGTCCTCACCCTATAAGCAGTACTCTTCTTAGAACGGAACGATTAAATTTCGGATCGGATATTAAAAAAGGATGAGGGTCAACTCATCCTTTTTTGTTCTTAAAACAAATCTGTTGGATCTCCGTGGTATGTATATACCTCTTTATCATCGGATATGTCAATTCGTTTCACTTCAAAATTCCCAGGTCTATAGTCTAAATCAATCGTAAACGTGAATTCCACTTTATGAGAAACGGTATCAGACCCTGCAGAGATAAAACGGTCTTCTTCTTTGTCACGTATTCCATTATCTAAATAGAGTGAAAGTTCATGTTCTACATCTAAAGAGCCATAAATGATGATTTCGGATGGATATATTTCTCTTTCGTATGTATTTACACTCATTGATACGATGTATTCTGAATTCGCTGTCCCCAAACCTATAGAAATTCCTGTAAGTTCATTTAGTTCTGTGTCCGAGAGATTACGCACATAATCGTCCAGTTCCCACTCCAATTCCTTCATGAAGGTATCTTCAATAATTTGCTGCACGTAACTTTCGCTTAAATGTGATTCTGCCCAATCTATTAGTTGTATTAGTTGTCTTTTTTCTTGTATATCTTGCTGCTGCATATTTTGAATATTTGCGGATTCCATTGTTAAAAATTCTTCAATGGATTTGTAAGCCGTGAATCGTTGTGTATCTTCCAGTAAATGTGAATGAAGAGATGTTTTATCCGATGCGTAAAATTCTTTAGTGTTGTTGGAAAGAAAGAAGCAATTTTCCATTTTATGTTGTTCCGCGAATTTCGCGTAGGTTAACCAAATGACGGTATCCTTAAACTCTTCTTTCTGATCCGCAAATGGTTTCTTATTATCCAACGCACGTTGTACAATTTCGCTAAACATATCAAATGCTGTATGGGAGATCACAGACATATATCCTTCTTCAATAAGTTGTTGATAAAAACAGATAAGCTCTTCCACGTAAATGGAATCCGTTTGAACCGTGTGGTCCACCTTTGTCTGTAACAATTTGTTGAGTTCATGATGGGCTTTCCCTAATGCTTTTCTTCGTTTTCTTACTTCTTTCTTATAATTGTTGATGACTTCTTGATACACGACATCGGATACGTATAGTTTCCCTTTCACTTCTCTTACCAGTTCTACGAATTTTCGTGAAAAGTTGTTTTGAAAAAATGGATCTGAAAACAGAATATTAGAATCCAAGAAAATGTTCACATCACTCCACCAGCCTATGTAAAAACTTATGTATCTAGCTTTATTGTACATACAACACATGTTTCAAGCCATTAAAAAAGTCAATTTCCTGTTCGTAAGGAAAATTGACTTTTTAGTTGGACATTCAGATTATTTAATCAAATGCGTAATAAATTAGTGGTGCCGAATTTCGGATTCATATTGTAGTATATTAGTTATTGAGTTATTATTATATCTTCTGCTAGATTATAATAGTTTCATTATTTTCAGCATTTCCTACAAATCCATACCATTTAATAATTTTTTAAACTCCTTTAACTCATCAACTGTAAAGGTTATACCCTTTCCCATTTTCTCATGTTCAGGAGACCAATCTCGTATATCATATTTTGGTTCCTTTCCATTCCAGCTAATAAGATTTAGTTCTTTATTCCAACCTTTAGGAGACTGTGATAAAACCCCAATGTTTTCTTTAATTTCAAATTTAATCTCTGCCACTTAATAGCCTCCCTTTAATAAGATCTCCGAACATGTCACCCACCAAGGTAAATCCTCTAACTATGATGTAAAAGCTTATACCGCTGTATCTCCTGAATAGATATCACCGTTCGTATTATAAGTAACATTAAACACCATATCTGAAAGCCATTTTTTAAAAGATTGATTATCATTAAACTGTTTAAATATCTCCATATTGTCTGCCATTAAGTTTATGATCGCTTTATTTAATGCTTTTTCACTCTCAATTTTAGCATTTTGCTTATCAGAGTTTTTCATAGCATTTTGATAATCTTTATCTTTTGCTACCATTTCGGGAATTCCAGCAATATGTTTCTTTACTTGGTCTTCATCTTTCCAAGGAATATTGCCAAACAGATCATGAAAAGAATTTAAAATGTTACTTAATAAATCAAGTTCAGCCTCAGCTTTCCCACCACCAGCAGAAGTTGGCACAGGTCCAATTTCATACTCAGAGGAATCCTGCAATAAAATAGATATTTTAGTCTGAGCTTCAGCACGATAACTATCTAAATCGATTGCTTCAAGTATGCCTTTTGATAAATCATCTTCTTTAGGAGCAGGTAATTTAGGTATTAACATATTTAAAAATATAGATAGCTTTTCCCAATCCGCATTACCATAGGGCAAAATAGAGGCTAAAAATCCATAAGTTCGCGTAAATGCCTTAGCCTTACTTTTAAAATCTATTTGGCCATCTTCATCTAATTCATCTTTATAGTTGTTAGCACAAGTATCCAATACCGGATCAAGCTTATCCCTATCTGCACCACTCAGATACAGTTCAACGATTGTTTCTATGTGATAATCAGTAAAAATGTGATAACCTCTAATATCACTTTCTAAATCATTTAATTTATCCGGATCCGTCTCATCCGAAAGAACAGTCGTGGTGTAATACTTTGAAAAGGCCTCTTTTATGTTTTCTGTTTCATTTGCGAAATCCAAAACAAAAGTATCATATTTTTGTGGATGTGCTCTATTAAGCCTTGATAAAGTCTGTACAGCCTTGATATCAGTTAGCACTTTATCAACATACATAGTATGGAGAAGTGGCTCATCATATCCCGTTTGGAATTTATTCGCAACAACTAAAATTCGATAGGGATCTTTTTTTAGTTTCTTCTCAATTTCATTGCTTGGAAATCCATTTATAGAACTTTCCGTTAGTTTTTTACCACCAAATTCATATTCCCCTGAGAAAGCAACAATTGCTTTGAATGGGCTTTTTCTTTTTTCTAAGTAAGCTTCAATGGAATAATAATATTGAATAGCCCTCTCGATGCTGCTTGTCACGACCATAGCGCGAGCTTGGCCTCCAATTTTACCTTTTGCTACAACCTGATCATGAAAATGATCGATTATAATTTCCGATTTTAATTCTATGGCTGTTTCATTAGATTCAACATATTTCCGTAACTTTTTCTGTGCCTTTTTCTTATCAAATAAAGGATCATCTTCAACTATCTTCGCAATTTTATAGTAACTATTGATTGGTGTATAATCCTTTAGTACATCAATAATAAACCCCTCTTGTATTGCTTGCTTCATAGTATAAACATGAAAAGGTCTGTGCTTTATCTTACCTTCGGAATGGTAAGGAACACCAAACATTTCTAAAGTTTTGTTTTTAGGCGTTGCCGTAAACGCAAAATAACTAGCATTTGTTAGCATTTTCCGGCCTTCTAAAATTTTAAGTATCTTGTCCTCTGTTGTTTCGTCCTCGTTTTCCCCATACTTATCAGATAAAGCCATATTCATTTTAGCAGACATATTCCCACTTTGACTTGAATGAGCTTCATCAATAATGATAGCAAAGTTATTTTTTCTATGCTCATTTCCTATATCCTCAAGAATATAAGGAAATTTATGAACTATTGTTATAATAATCTTCTTGCCATCTTGCAGGAGCTTTTTAAGATCACCAGAACTTTCAGCATGACCAACTGTATTTGCAACTTGCATAAAACTTTTTATTGTATTTTTAATCTGCTTATCAAGGTTAATTCGGTCAGTAACGACAATTACAGAATCAAAGATGTTTTTTCCGTTCTTCGTAATAGATACAAGTTGATGAGCAAGCCAAGCAATAGAGTTTGACTTGCCACTACCTGCACTATGCTGGATGAGATATTTTTGTCCCACACCTTTTTGGCTTACATCCGATAAAATAGCCTTTACTCCAGCTAGTTGATGAAAACGGGGAAATATTTGTGTTCTTTTGATTTTCTTCGTTTCCTCGTCTTTCTCTTCAACGATTTGGGCATAGTTCTCGATGATGTTCGCAAGCTCATCTTTTGTGAAAATCAGCTTCCATAAATAGTCAGTCTTTATTCCATTTGGATTAGGGGGATTTCCCGCCCCATTGTTAAAGCCTTTATTAAAGGGTAGAAACCAAGATTTTTTCCCATCTAGTTTCGTACACATTTTTACTTCGTTGTCATCTACTGCAAAATGCACCATACATCTCCCAAAGTGAAATAAAAGTTCTCGTGGATCCCGATCCGTTTTGTATTGGTAAACAGCATCTTCAACATTTTGTTTTGTTAACCTATTTTTTAATTCACAGGTAATAATCGGTAGTCCGTTTATAAAGATAGCAAAGTCAAGAGCAAGTTTTGTATTGTCTCTTGAAAACATAAGCTGCCTTGTGACACTGAATATATTTTTACTATACAATTCTTTTGCCTTAGCATTTTGTTGTGACGGTGTAAGATAAAACAAATCTAGGGTGACAGGATAAACTTTAATTCCGTTTCTAAGCACATCAATAATGCCATTTTTTGCTATTTCACCTTGCAAACGGTTCAAAAATTTAGTCTTATTTATATCACTGTTAAGAAGACCAAGAATTTCAAGCTTGTCAGGTTGGGTATCCTGTAAAAACTTAAATAGACGGGTTTCATCAATGGCATATTCTTTGTTATAATCACTGTTTTTCCCCTGTTCATAACCATTGCTGTTTAATAGATATTCGACAATAAGTGTTTCAAGCCCTGATTCATTGGTGTTTGTTGGCATTACACCTCACACTCCTCTGGATCTAAAACTTCATCACGGTTCACCGTTTCTTCGTCAAAACCATCAATATCTAAATCTTCCATTACAATTTCATCAATTACCATTTCGCTTACATCAACTTTGCCTGTAACAACATCAGAAATAAGTCGGTTGCGATATTCGGCAATTAAATCTACTTCTTTCATCAGTTTTTCAATTGCAACATTAAATTTCATAGTATTGATATTAATAAAATCCAATATCCTTTTTTGTTCTTCTAATGTGGGTAATGGTATTTGAAGATTCTTGTATTTTTCAGCACTTACATTTTGAATTGTAGCTTGGATAAAAATCTTGTTTAGCCAAAGAGAATAGGCAGTTGACTGTGTAAAGTTATAAACAAATTTAGGTAGTACCATTTCTTGATTCGGAGAGAATCTAATTAAATATCCTGCATAACAAGACTCACCATATTCAGATTTGAATAAAAAAGTCTTTCCAACTGTTGCACCACTTCTAGCAAAAAGAATGTCTCCATCATTCAACATATAGTTTTTAGCAGCATCTACTGATAATGATAGTTTATTTTCATCCTTTAATTTTCCATCTATTGACACATCAGTAATTCTTATATACCTAGGTAAATATTCCGAATACTCTATTCCAGCTTCGTTTGCGCCATACTGAAATGGTTTATTAGATAAAAACTTTAACTTAATTAAATTCCATCCCTCTGGTATATCCCCGAGCCAGTCTATACCACTTGGTTTCATTTTTACATTAGGATTGATACCTTTTGTTACTGCATCGTTAATAACCGCTTGCATTTGCTCTTTTAGGACCAAAATAAGTTTTTTCTTTACCTTTATAAACTTATTTATTTTTGCAAGCTGAAAGTCTAAATATTTTACAATTTTATTCTGTTCTTCAATTGATGGTAGTAAAACTCTTGTTCTTTTTAAAAAAGGGAAATAGAGGTTCCTTTGAATGCTTCCCACCCCTTTTGATGAAAGTACAAATTGATTTACCATTGACAAGTCTCTGAATAAATAGTTAGCAAATGTAGGATTAATTACATCGGACAATTTAAAAACATAATAAGCTGGACTGACTATCCCTCGATACTTAGAAACACCAACGGATCCACGCCAAGCTTGTTGATTGTTTAAAACAAGGTCACCAGGTTCTACTAACTGATATTTTGAAAGATCCTCACTGGGTTTATGAACTTGTGCACCATTAGTCTGATTGTATTTTATTACTCCTGCATTTAAAAATACGGATAGTAGTTCTTCATTTTTATTATTTGTGATTGATTTTTCTTGTGCAATTGCACAAAAAGGATATACTTCCCAATGTATAGGTACATTACTTACGAAAGGAATATTTGAAGTTTTATATGCCTTATAGGGCATTAACTGATTATTCATTACATTTATCCCCCTATAATTTCATAAAGCAAACCTTCAGTTTCTGTTTCAAGTTCTTTAATATCTGCCTTAATTTCATCCATTGTTCGAAGATTGACGGGTTTATAAAAGTATTTAGTAAAACTAATTTCATAACCTATTTGAGTTTTACTTTGATCTATCCAAGCATCAGAAACAAATGCTATTACTTCATCATTAAAATACCGCTCAATACCACCTTCATGTAGTAGTGGTACTTGTTCGGTATCTCTTAAATTTGCATCTGCTTCATATTCCACAATGCATTGTTTACCATCAATTGTAATCTCGAATGTTCCATATAATGGATTAACTTCTACTTTCCCCGATTTGTGTATTTTCTTTATAACCTTTTCTGCGTTTTTATCAACTTGTGCGAGATTATTTTTTATGAGATTTAATCTCTTAGCAGGTAATTTAACATTTAATGCATCTGCCACTGATCTTAATTCTTTTAAAAACAAGTTGTAGTCGCTTATTTTTGCATAGTTTAGTTTTTCTGCTAAGTCATTAAGAACAGTCATAATCTCGCTGTCTTTATTCTCAGCACTAACCTTTGCAAATTTTTCTAGGTTTTCCAGTGCCAAGTCCACGCTTAAACGCAACGGTCTTTCAACTATGATCTTATGGTAGCCGAATTCTCGATTATCAAATATTTTCGACTCCTCTGTCGACTCAAAAGCAAGGAGCATATCTGAAATCTGCTTTCTTATTTCAGGTGTGAATTCGCAATTTTTGTTTCCTAAGTTTTTCCGCAGTGAACTTTTCATGCTTGTTGCATCTATAAGTTGCACTTTTCCTCGACGTTTTTGTGCTTTTCTATTCGTAACAACCCAAATAAAAGTTGCAATACCTGTGTTGTAGAACATATTTTCAGGCAACGCTATTATGGCTTCAAGCCAATCATTCTCGATAATATATCTTCGCAGATTACTTTCACCTTGACCGGCATCACCTGTAAATAAAGAAGATCCATTATGAACTTCTACAATTCGGCTACCAAGCTCCGTATTATGTTTCATCTTGCTAATTTTATTAGCTAAAAACAGTAGTTGCCCATCACTTGAACGAGGAATCATTCTAAAATCTGTTTCTCCATTATGAGATACCACAAAACGAGTATCTGAGATATCTCCTTTCCCACCTAAACGCTCTAAATCCGTTTTCCAACTCTTACCATATGGGGGATTTGACAACATAAAATCAAAATTTGTTGTAGGGAAACCATCATTAGACAAAGTAGAACCATAAGCAATATTTTCAGCTTGTATCCCTTCACCTTTTAAAAGCATATCGGCTTTGGTTATTGCATATGTTTCTGGGTTAATCTCCTGTCCATAGAGGTTTATAGAAATATCTTTATTATGATCCTTTGCTAACTGTTGGAGTCTCTCATCAGCAATCGTAAGCATACCACCTGTACCACAAGCACCGTCATAAACAAGATAGGAACCATCAGTAATTTTATCTACTACAGGTAGAAAAGTAATATCTGCCATAAGCTCGACAACATCTCGAGGAGTAAAATGCTCACCAGCTTCTTCATTGTTTTCTTCGTTGAATTTACGGATAAGTTCCTCGAATATTACACCCATGGTGTGATTATCAAGTCCAGGAATTTTTACTTCCCCATTATTATCAAGAATTGGGTCTACACTCAAATTGATAGTAGGACTTACAAACTTTTCTATAACTGCTCCTAAAATATCCGCTTCAATCATTGTATCTATTTGATTTCTAAACTTAAATTTTTCAAGTATTTCCTGCACATTTGGGGAAAACCCATCTAAATATGCAATAAAATCTGCTTTTAGTTGTTGTTGTTTAGCTCTTGATTTAAGGTCTTTTAGCATAAAAGGGGATGAATTACAAAAAGCTTGACCTGCAACACTGCAAAGTGCTGCCGTTTGGTTTATTACACCTGCTTGATCCAAATTAGTTTTCATTTGTAATACAGCTTTTTTAGTCGGCTCAAGTACTGCATCTAAGCGACGAATAACCGTCATTGGCAAAATAACATCCCTGTATTTTCCACGCACATAAACGTCTCGCAGACAATCATCTGCAATACCCCATATAAAACTTACTATTTGATTATAAATTTGATTATCCATAATTTTTCCTCCAAAATACCTATATAATTTCAATTTTATCATACAACTTCCAGTATTAAAGATGTAACTTTTTAAATCACCACTGTCCTACACATAAAGAATTGGAATTTCTTTTGGTAATAAAGATTATTGGAATGCAGTCATTAGATACCCGAACAGGCTTAAGCCTGTAATATAAGCCTTAAGGCTAATGCTTTAATAATGTTTGATTTATTTCGGAGGAGAATTGGAAATTAACCTTGGAATCGATTGTTAGAAAATTAAAAAAGAGTACATGCAAATTTTGCATCCCTCTAGCATACGCTAGTATCAGCATAGCTGGTATTAGCGTGAGACAACCAAAGGAAGCCTGTCGGGCTTCTTTTTTTATTGGTACAGTAGTACCGGTAGGACTGAGACAAACAGGATTCGACATAAACTTATATAGAAGGGAGGAGAAACCGATTGGCAAAAAAGGTGAAGTCTGTTGCGTTTAATGATGAGGTAGCAGAGGAAAAAGAGATACTGAAACATGTTTCTCGACGCAACTTTTCAAAGTATGTAAAGCAATTGATAAAACAAGATATGGCTGCAAAGTCCTCAGAAAAAATCCAAATAGAACAGGAAACTTCCCCAAAAACTCTTACTTCATCGAAGAAAAACCGTTATAAAAACTACAGATGATAAACAATAAATTTTCCGATCTGCACTAATGCAAATCCTACTCCCATAAGTACGTATGGCACGTTAATTCACCGACCTTTTTTAATTTCAGTTTGAACATATGGAGGGACTCTTATGCATGTTTTGGGGTATTCACTTGCTTTTACTGGAGCAATCTTGGTCCTGTTTAGCCTGTTTTTACAAATCAAGCAATTGTTTAAGAGGTGATTGGATTGAAAAGAGTGGAAAAAGTCGCCTGGAATTCGTTTTTTAACGGAGATATCGTAGTTAAAGAGGAAAAAATAAATAAATGGATTCCAGTTGTCGTGACAGGGTCCATGATTATTTTAAAAACAGGTGTTGTTTTAGCAGCTTCTTCCACACCGGTCGTTGCTGCAGGAGCTGCCGGAGGATTAGCAAAACTTTTGGGTGAACTATTAGTCGTTTGTGATTATATTGCATGGGGTGGCATGCTCGCCAGTGGATTATCTTGGATGTTTAATAATAAAACCGTAGCGATTGAAAGAGCGGTCGGTGTTACAGCTGGATATTTGATTATAAGAAAAAGTTGGGCCTACATCACGTTTTTAAAAAGCATCTAAGGAGGGAGCAACATGAAGGAAACAGTCGTATCCAAAGCAGCGGAAATTTTGGCAGGAAAGATCTTTGATGGCATTCATTTTTTCTCTCAGACCAAAATCGCTGCGTTAGCTCCTCTAATACCTGAAATCGCTGGAATTGCACTTGTTGTTTGTGGAATTATGGCCATGGTCGGAAATACACAAAAATGGCTCGCAAGAGCTGGAATCGTTACTGGAGCTGGAGTCGTTCTGGTGATTCTCTTATGAAGAAAAAAACGATCCAGAGAATACCCTGGAATGAATTCTTTGCGATCGAAGAGGAGAAAATGACCGTTTTTAAACTGATTCCTCATCATTCTCTATCCAATAACCAGGAACATAAATTATGGCGGACCCTGCACGGAATTCATACATCTTTTCGGGACCGAATCAAAAGAGAAGGAAAAACCTTTAGATACCGGATGAAAGAGCGAATTTGGTTCGATTTAACCCTCCGGTCATTTGAAAATGGCAAAAAAGAAATTCAATTTTTTCTATCCTGCCCACAATACTTAGCTGAACATATCAAACATCATGTTGAGCAGCATTTTAAAGGAAAAAGCGCTGGGATTACCTTGGAGGAAGTAGGAATCGAAGAGGCAGCCATTCCAATGGAACAAACGGAAGTATGTGATTTGAGACTTTCCCGGCACAATATGTTTAGTTTAGATGGGGACCAGAGCAGACAAACGACGCCAGTGGCGTTTTTACTTAATTGCATTCATGACATAAAGGAAAATGATGTAGCGAAAATTTCGATTTGTGCCGAGCCTTATAATCGATTAAAATGGAACAGTTTAATGGAAGCTGCGCATCAACAGTTTAAAAAAGGAAAAGTACCAAAACGGTTTCGATTGGATGGAAAAAGCATTTTCGGAGCGATTTTTGCCGTTTTAAATCACGTTTATACCTGGTTTGAAGGCGTGATGAATGAAATCATCGACATTGTGGATTCAATTGGCAGCAAGGATAAACGTCGCATTTTTTATGATAAAAAAAGATACAAACAGCAAGAAGAGATGGAGAAGAAAAGAATATTGCTAGACGGAAAACTTTCCGATTCTACAAACAAAAAGAGACATGCGCCGATTTTCAAAACACATATACGGATTGCGGTCCATTCGAAAAATGAAGTACGAAGGGAGATGACAAAACGCTCCATTGTGACTTGTTACGATCAGTTATCAGATAACAACTCCTTACAAGCCCATTCTCTAACGAAAAAAGAACAAATCGAAAGCCTAAAAGAAATCAATTCCTTCACCCTCCGACCCTACAGTAAAAGCGATTTTGACACCAATATCTTTTCCCACTATGAAATGAGCAAACTCACGCAGCTGCCAACAGCAGATATTCAAAGAGAATTTGCAGAACAACTGGAAACCAAGCGCAATGTTGAGGTTACGATTCCGAAGATCTTCACCAAAGAAGGAGTTTTGATTGGTCATGCAGAGGAACGAGGCGAAGAAATCCCGGTTTATATTCCAACCGATAACCCGGATGAGTTCTTTAAAGGGTACATTTATCAAGGTTCAATGGGAAAAGGGAAAGATACAGCCGTTAAAAATTTTGTTGTAGAAGGCTGCTTGAATCATAATCTTAGTTTTATTGTTCCAGACGCCATTTGCGAGAGCGGTCATCGAGGGATGGCAGATGGTATTCGCGATTCTCTTCCACCGGAAAAGATAATTGATTTGGATTTAACAAGTGAATTTAGGATACCGCTTGATTTATCGGAAGTTGTTAAAAAGCTCGGAAAAGATGGATCAAACCGATTTGCCAGTGAAATAATCAGTTTTTTTGGGGATTTAGAAAACATGGCAAGAAGCAGAAAATATTTGCGCGAAGCTGCCAAAGCAAGCGGTGGGAATTTATTTTTAACGAAAATGATGTTTGAGGATGAAGAATTCCGTGAAATTCGGATTAAGGAATTAAAAGAAGAAGGTCAGCTTCGGCTTGCAATAGAGCTTGAGAAATGGGGAACGAACGATGATCTCGGAGGCAAGGTCGATAGTGTATTAAATCGCTTGGATGAGTTTTTTGGTGATGACAATTTATATGATATTTTCGGTCAACCACCGATTCAAGAGCTTAATTTTGAAAAATGGATGGAAGAAGGAAAAGTGATTATTATCCGGGTCCCAAACAGAATATTATCCGAAATTGCCGTAAAAACGTTAATGCACTGGATTACATTAAAAGTGTTTATGACCTGTCAGTTAATGGAGAAAGAAAATCGTGGAGCAGGGACGTTTATTGTCTTTAATGAGCCTCATCAATACATGAATAAAGGTTTAGAGAAGCTAATGAAAAGAATCGCCCTGGAAGGGCGTAAGGAGCGTCTGGGAAGCTTATTTGCTTTTCATCATATTGGACTATTACCGGATAAATTGGCTGAGGATCTGCAAGCAGGAGGCGTGAATTGGTTTTTATTCGCGAACGATTATAAGAAGGTATTCGAGATGAAAAAAGCAGAGCTTGACCCTAATTTTACCGTAGAAGAAGCTCTAAATATTCCAAGTTTTCACGCAATCAACATCCTGAATTTTAGAAAGAGAAGACAGCCTGCTTTCCTTGTTAAAATGCTTGCACCATCAACGGACCGTTATCCACCATACGATAATTCCTTCCTGACAAAAAGACATGCGCAAATGTATGGTCGTCACTGGAAAGAAGTCGAGAAAATGACTACTCAAGAAATCGGGTAAAAAAATCCTCTGGCCCGACGATAAAAAAGCCATTTTGCACATTGTGCGAGTAAACGTCAAAAAAGGTCAAAAGGATCTCGTTCATTCCGCGAGATCCTTTTTTGTCGAAAATACCGAAAATGATAAATTTGGAGAACTTATCATCCGATCCATTATAGCAAATTCGGCAAAAAAATTCTCTGACCCATCGGAAAAAATGCGCTTAAGTAGCTTGGGCGAAGAGATTGTCTAAGGTGGACGTTTCAATTTACCCCCTTAGAACGCGAATAGAGGGCGACTTGTCCCATTTACAGCTATTCGAATCATTTTCTTTTATAATTCTTCTTCATTTTTAAGCTGAATCTGAATATCTGTTGTTTCAGCAGGCTGATGGTACTCTTGAATGATTTCTACTACTTTATCAAACTGCTTAACAATCTGCATATCCTTTACAGGTGTGTTTCCCATTGCCCATCCCATAAAAATTGTAAACACTATCCCTAGAAAAGGCTTCAAAATTTTGTGCCAAATTGTTTTTTCTTCCTCCGTTACATTTTCATTGCTTTCAATATAATTTTCAGTAACGGTCATATATATATTCACTTTGATGGCTGCATCAAAGAAGTAAGGACGAACCAATTTTACTTCTTCATTACCCTCTGCATGACTACTATATGATTCCAGTTCTTCTTGAACCTCTGATATAGAATGTTCATCAACCGATTCAAGAATATCACGATAAAGTGGCATATGGGGAAGTGAAATCTGCTTTAATAATTCTCTGTTTTTTGCTAATGCTTTCTGAAAAGAAATGACAGAATCCGCCATCTTTAATTGCGTCATAATCGGAAAGCTTGGTACCGTTAAACTTGTCCTAAGCAGTGTAGCTACAGATTCTTGATTCTTAATTATCCCTTCTGCCACTAACTGATTGGAAAGGGCACTAAATCTTTTTTGCATATCTCCTATTGCCTGAAATGCTTTGGAAAAAGAAACAGCAGCCTTTGTACTACTTGTGAGATTCTCCCGAAACTGTCTCATATTCTCTGTCAACTCATTCGTTACTGTCACATTCGACAGTTTTAATTCAAGATTCTTAAGAAACTCATTTAAATTCTGTGATTCTTTTCCCGCTGTAATCTTTAAATCCCGTGATTCTTCTCCCACCGTAACCCCTCCTATAACTACACCTATTTTACTATAAATAGTAATATTTTGGATTGATTTTCAATTCCATTAATCTTGACTCATTCTTGACTATTTTCGCAAGTTCGTTATAAGGGACACAACCTAAGGAGGTGCCCTAATGTACGAACTTAACGAGGAATTGCTCACTTTAAAACAGGCGATTGAGTTAACCGGTCTCATAAAGATTTCAAGCAATAAGAAGACGAAACTATACAATATATAGTGTTCGTCTTCTTTTTAATACTTTATTTTGTACCTTGGAGTATGGCGATTTAGTTTGTCAAAGCTCTCTTAAGAGTGTTTTTTTCGTTGTTAACTGACTAAAAAAGACAAAATAAAAAGAGCCTTTTAGCTCTTACCCTAGTATCAGCCCCATCCTACGCTTGATACCACTGATGGCCACGCTTGCCATCCGACCCAATTTTCATTATAAATGAAAACGCTTACAACTTCAATATATTTTTTAACTTATTAAAGTAATAAAGTTCTAGATTTTCAACCAAAAAAGCCGACAATTATCATATAAAATTAATCCTATATAATGGAATGACCATTATTGGCTTAATAGCGTAACTTAAAGTCAATCAAGTTAATGTTATGGTCTTTGAATAGATTAGGATCTTTTTCTCGATAATACCTATCAGCAGATAGACAAAGGTACTCACACAATTTGTCGATATTTACTCTGACTATTTTTGTCTTTAATATTTTTGAGTTATTATTAGGTTGGTGTCCCCAAGATGAACCATTTAAGTCTGCTCCACCTACTGCTAATTCAAATTTGTATGAATAATAAAAATCTGCGTCTTCTTTGTCGCCCCAGTTTTTTATATCCGAATTTCCGGCATGTAAGAAAGTACAACGTAGAGAATAACACATCTCTCCTGTAAAATATGGATTTTTTGCCTTAGAGAAATCTTCTGTCCAACCTGTGTTGTCTGCAAAATATTGGTTTACCCAATCATCAAACCATGCTACATATTGTTTTCTTATATTGCGTTCTCCATTTTTTTCTTTAAATCTGGATATTCAATTTGCCCACAAATATCAGGTAAAGTTAAAGATAGTGCAAATGCTGATAAATAACTTTTATTATTAAGAGCAAGGTTAATGTCCTTTATTTTATCTAACATATTATCTCCCTATTGTATTTATTTAAATTATTTTGGATGGCGCCTAAAAATATTGAATTTACACTTTCATTATAGCATTAGAGAAAAAAAACCATGGCACGTTGACTCTCCCAGGATAAACCATTTGTATGTAAGATGGGATTACCTCCTAGCCTTAGAAAAAAGCACCTTAAAGTCACAAAGAGGAGCAAACTATTATAGCTCCTCCCCCTACATGTCGATGTCCCAGAAATCAGAAATTTCCGCTCTGGGGTCTACCCTCTTGATTGCCTTCATAATTTTTTGAACTACTGTAAAACTCGGGGTGTGTTGGCTATTGTTACAAAGGCGAGAAATTGTATTTCTGCTTACATTAGCTGCTTCCTCTAGTTCCTGTTGCTCTATCCCGTTCCGATCTAACCATTTCCCTAGATTAGTACGTTTCTTTCGTTTTCCTTTCATCGTTTTTCAAATCTTCCTTTCTAAGGTTCTATGTATCTACAATTCTGTCCACGGGTTGATTGATTTATACATGCTTACCAAAAAAGGTGCATATGTAACGGAGATGGTGCATATTATTTAATAAAATAAGTTTTAAAAAAATTTTTGTAAATATTTTGTGGAATATAGCATACATATGTATTGCAACATTTGCTAGTAAAATAGCATGTATAATTGGCAAATGTTGCATTCGGCGTTTCCTGAATTTATTGATGAAAATAGACTTTATAAGTCGATTAAAGGAAAAACCATCTCAAAATGAGATGGTTTTTTTGTAGAAGTATGCCCTTGAATCGTGATAAAGACTAAGATAAAATAGTCAGACAATTCCCGCCTTTTTAGTACCCAATGCCTTAAGGCAAAATTAGTTGCCTTAAGGCAACAACGACTTAACAAAGAGACCCTCAATCGTCATCATCATCAAATAAGTATTTTGAAGCAAAGCTAAGAGCTTCTTGTGATACTTCTTGATTTACTGTTTCTTCTATTTCTGTACTTTCTTCCATTATTATTTCTGATTTCTCTTCCGTTATTAGTTGTTGCCCAATGGTAGGCACAGGACCAACAGTTGAGGCATTTATTGGAGCACTGCCAAAATAAATCGGTGCATTTTGCAACGCAGGAGTAATTGTCTTGGTTAATAAAAAATAAGCCAAACTAGACATCATATCCTGAAATTCTTTACTGTCCAGTGTTTTCCGTTGCTCTTCTGTTAAAAAAGCTGGTATTGGTAAGTGTAAATAATGATTATCGTTTACCTGTTTTCCTTCTGAAAACATATTGTTCCAGAGGTCAATGATTTTAGAGGTAAATTCTCTACCGTGCTCTTCTTTTAGTTCATTTAACGTATCCAGCACAATATCTGGTGTAGTGTTTGGAAAGCGGATCGTAAATAAAGATCCACCTTCGTATTTCGTTGATTTTTTCATAAAAATCACCTTTAAACTGAAACAATTTCAAGATTCTTATGTTTAGCATAAAGTTGTAGTGCTTTCCAATATGCACGAGAAATCATCCAGACTGAATCATCTGGGTTTATGAATTCAAGAGGATAATTAATATCTTTATTTAAGTCTAAAATATACTCTTTTAGGAGTGCAGAACCACCACCGACTAAAAATGCCTTTTCAAGCTCAGGTGCAGCTTCCCATGTATTTTCAATATGTTTGAATTGTACTTTCGCTGCCTTTTCTAGGATAGGAGTAATTTCTTTTTCAGCAGAAACTTTTCGTCCTTTTACTAATACCATTTTGTCATTTTTGATTACATCTAAAACATGCTGCAAGCTTGGTAATTTCACTTTATGAGTCTTATCAATCGCTTCTAGGATTTCTTGAAGATATTTTAATGTACCCTCGTCAATTCCCTGGCTTGCCTTATTATGAATTTCTCCGTCCGCTTTAAATACTGCTGTGTCAGTTGAGACGCCACCAATGTCATTAATCATGATACATTTGTTGTTTAAATATCCATTCCGAGTTTGTAAGGAATCATCTGTTGTTAAGTCTAAAAATGCGGCATACCCTTCCCCATTAACTAAAACATCTGAAAATGTAATTTTTACGGATTTCCCTTGTAACTTAGGAGTCTGTAAGAATGTTACTACATGCTCTTTCTCCATTAATCGTTGTTTAAGTACTTTTTTCTTTTTGTCTTTCACTTCGTCAAGCGGTAACCCTGTGCTTAAAAGAAAATTCGCTTCATATACACCGTTCATAGAAGGAAAATGTTTCACAGCGTCGATAGCTAGTGCTGTTAATAGCACAACAAGTGATTGATCACTCTCAGCCTTGATAGAACGGATTCCCATACGATCATTGTGGTCATAGCCAGTTGCAAGATTACCGACAGCATAAATTCCCGTTTCATTAGATAAAGATGGTGAAGAAATTTTTACATGTAAGCCGTTCAATGTATCTTTCTCTAATTCTATGATTTTACGATCTTCTTGCTCTTTAGCTACTACATTAGGAATATATAACCTTTCAATTCCACCAAAAATCCCTTTTAAAGCATCGTTCCCAATGTCAACAGAAGCATAACGGGTAGTTATTTTCATTTATATCCCTCCACAAGAATTATTTACCATTTGTTATTCATTGTACCCTGTTTTGTATAACAAATCAATATATGCATTGGAATAAAGTTGTACATTTGTATAACTTGATAAAAATATTCCTTTTAATATAAGTATTTAATATGTTATACAATTGTTTGCTATTGAATAAATTTCAATTGAGTATCCCCTTATTTTATAAGGATTTTTTTAACTATTTTTAGATATCGTTTAACATTTTAAGTTAAATGTATAACTGATTTTTACAGGAGATTGAAATGGGCTTAAAATAACTCGATTTAAATTTAAATTAAGGTTAAAACGCCTAAATATCAACGTTTCATATGGTGTTTGTGTTGTATGTAGAAAGTAAGTGATTGATGTAAGTTTGAATGTTGTTTGAATCTAAAATAGACTTAATATAAGGGTTTCACATTTTTTCTGCAATTTTGTTAAACTAAAATAGAATTAAATTGTGTAATTTTAAAGGTGGATTGAATCTAAAAAACTCTATATATCAGCTTTTAAAGTAAGTAAGTATTTGATATAAAGAAGATATGTAAATGATATGAATTTAAAGTTAATTTGAGTCTCAAACGACTCGGAATTTGTTAGAAATTGGAAGGGTGATGAGTCATGAATGAAGTAGAATGGTTGTCCATTGGTCCAACTGCTGAGAAGTTTGGCATAGAGATTCCACGTTTGCGCACATGGTGTGATAGAGGCTTAATTGAGGTGGATAAACGGTCAACCGGAAGGTGGATTCCTTCAACAGAGTTCCCCAAGATTGAAAAGATAAAAGAAATTTTTGATCGTGGTGGTAATGTCACCTATGAAGATGTAAAAGAAGAGTTAATTAAATCTAACTTGTATAAACAATACAAGGATAATGAGGAAGAGGAAAAAAAGGTTCAAGAAATGGCTGAATTGATGGAAAAAGCTTTTGAAAAATCAGGAGCAGGAGAGTTCTTTATGTCAATTGCATCTGAATTTGCTGCCTTACGGTCTGAGATTAGCAGTCTAACAAAGCTTGTTGAACATCAGAGCCACCAGCAAGGCCAATATTTGTTAGAAGATAAAACTCGAATGGATAAACTAGAAGAAGATAATAAAGCACTTAAAGGTTTAGTACAGCAGTTTATAAGTTCAGATAAAGAATTAAAAGAGTCATTTACTAATTACATGAAAGAACGAGAATTGGAAAAGGAAAAACATGCTGAATTAGAAGCTAAATTAAGTTCAATTGAGACTAAAATCAATGATAAGCCGGAAAAAAAAGGCTTATTTTCAAGGATTTTTGGCTAAGTGGATTAGCATGTCATGTAAATTTTTCCTTTATCTCTTGATAAATGACTGAGATTAGCAGTATAGTAGTAGTAGCTAAATATGAACGGAAAAGGCAAAAAGCTCAAGCGTGTTATAGTGTAGCGCCAACTACCTATAACCGTCCACCGTACTCCAACTACGGTAAACACCTGCCCGAGCTTTTCACCATTATATATATCATATTCGATATATTTTATGATTTTCCTAGTGAAAATTTAAATTTTCCTAGTGAGAATTATATAATAATCTTCATTCATTTGCAATACATTAGAAGATTATGTAAAGGTGTCTTGGTCAGGAAAAAACGTTTATTCTAGGAATCTATTTAATCTATATTCCTCTTTAAAAGCGTTGTTTACCGAAGCCCCCACGGTAAATGACGCTTTTTGTGTTTCCGAAAAGGAAGGAGACACAACATGTCCTCATATTCACGTGCTCTGTTTGGTGCACAACTTTCCGAAGTTCCCAAAAAACAAGCTGAAAAGCAGCTTCATCAATATGATCAGGATCACGGCTGGGTTTTTGTGAGTCAAGATTGTAAAGATTTTAAAGCAGTACGTACATATAAGACTTTATTTGCTGTTACTCAAGAGGCTACATATTTTACACCTAACACGTTTTACCGAAATGACCAAAGAAAAGAATCATCATTACGCTGGTTAAATGCTCTTGTCATTGACATCGATGTAAAAGGACAGCCTGAAAAGGTTGGAATGACCGTTCCAGACGTATTAGATCAAATAGAGTGTGCAGGGCTACCTGAACCATCTTTGATTGTACAAACGCCTTCAAAGGGCTTTCATGTCTATTTTTACTTTGCTTTTGCAAAGCGCGCTTTTCCCAAAACCATCGAGTTTTATAAACGAGTACAGCGAGAAGCTGCTATACATCTAGGGGGAGACCTTTACGCGATAGGGGCTGAGCGCTGGTTCCGTGTGCCAACGGCTGAAAATATCGTTTACGAGTCTGATAATCGTGTGCCATTTCAAGAGCTGGTAGACTGGATGATTATTCAACAAGAAGGGCAGCCTTTGCCGTCTAGAAAGGTTGCTATTGGCCGAGGTGATTTATTATCTCACCCAGCCATTTTAAGGCTTCTTGAAGGGGTTGAGAAGGGAAAACGGGATAATACCTGTTATACGCTTGCTTTGGCATTTAAAGCGTCAGGATACAGCAAAGAAGAGGCTGAAACACGCCTACGTGACTGGAACGATAGATTAGAAGAACCTATGAGATTATTAGATATAAAACGTAAGGTGCGCAGTGCATTCCAACAAGGCTCAAAAAAAGGACCTGCAGCATCTTATATTCGCATGCTTTCAGGAATGGATTTTTCATATCGTCCATTAGAAGGAGCAAAACCCCGTGAAGAACGGCAACGGTCACATTATTACGAATGGGAAGAGGATGTCATTCGCTTTTTAGAGCAACAAGGCGGGTCTATTTGCTGTACCCAAAGACAGATTTCTGACACCCTTGGTATGAGCTTCAGTACGTTTAAAGAGGTTGTAAAGAGATTATTAGCTTCTAATCGTATTCAGTTAACCGTAACAGGCAAAGGACGAGGAGCCAAAACGACTATAACGCTTGCGCAAATGGAAAATCATGGTACAGACCGTAGTTCAGCTCCCATTCAAAATGAGCCAGTATCGTATACACTAATAGATACGGTGGTGGGTGGGAATTCCTCTGAACTTGAGGTGGCTTCTGTAATTTCACCACACACCTATGCTACTGGACTCTTAGGCTATTTATCTTTAACACGCCAGGCTTTTATCCGTAGAATAGCTGTTTCTAGTGGTCTACCTGCTGATCTTGTGGCTTATGTCTATTTTTATTTAAAGGAGGAGTTTGGGGATTTCCCTCATGTTATTTTGTATGACTTGTTAACTACTTCTGGGGTATGCTCTTATACTCGCATTGATGATTTATTATGTTTTGTACGTGATGGATTAGCTGAATATATGCATGGGGTGAATTCTGAGGACGTTGCTCGTAGTGGGTAGCATACATAAGAAAAACAATAAAGAACATTATGCTAAAGCATAAAAAATACAGCTTAAAGCTGTTCGATAAAATAAGAATATTTTAGATTCGCTTGCTACACTCGGATAGATTATCTAACTTGTGGTAAAAAGGATGCTCTAATTTCATGAGGGATTTACTAGCTATATAGGGAAGTTGAAGACCTAAATATAAGGGTTGGTAAGAATTAAAATTGAGATTTATATACAACATTTATGCATATATGAAAATTGTTTTTGGGTGAGGGACGTAGCCTCGGAGCGAGGTTAGCGGTAGGTAAGCGATAGCGCAGCAGGAGTAAGAACCAGTTTATAAAAAAGAAAACCTATTTTGTGGACTGTGCAAATTCTAAAGATGTCTGGGGGACTAATAGGAAAATTTTTACATGGGTATATGGTATGATTTCCCTTGTAATACATTGCCATAAATTCCATATTGTAGTACACTAAAAGCAACAAATAAAACCGCAAATAAGATGAATTTTAATAGATAAATAATTTGATAATCAATTTATCTATTATTTCGGTTTTTAAATCGCCGCAATTCCAAATAACACAAGGGCGGAATGGCTCCTGTTTAGTCTCGTTGGCCGCAGAAGACCTCGCCCATACTACGTAAACATGGCCGAGGTCTTCTGCTACTCGTCTAAAGGCGGAGCCAACCTGTTGTGTGATTTGGAATTGCTTAAAGAGTATTTAGAGATTGGGGGTTGGTAAAGAGTGTAGTTTAAGGGTAAAAATTTAAGTTCCAGAGTTAAGTTCGAGTTCTAAAAAGTTCAAGATCAAAGTTAAGTTCAAGGTCAAAAAGTTCAAAAAAAGATGAAGGAAAATGAAGATTGTAGTTCAAGAGAAAGTAGTTCGTTAATGGTTGTTTAGTTATCATTCTGATGTATAAAAATGATGCTCTGTGTATTTTAATGCATTGGAGGTGGTTAATGTTTTTGGGTTAAATAAATGGATAAGTGCTTATTTAGGTGTACTTGTCATTTTATATGGGATTGTGTTCTGGTTTTCTATAAAATTACTGAAATTGTTTGTGTTTTCAT
>NZ_JAMBNQ010000022.1 GCF_023715155.1 Neobacillus mesonae | reverse complement strand
ATATTTAGGTTAAACTGTACTTGAGTCATTTTATTCCTCTTTTCATTGTTTATCGTGGTTGAAAACAGTGTTGCCAGGAATGAATAAAATGACTCATTTTTTTTTACACAATTATACGGACTTTATCTTCATAAGCTCGATGAAAGACAGAATCAGGGCGTATCACCTGTAAACTGTCCTTCATTAGCTCGATGAAAGACTAAATCCGGACAAATCACCTGTAAACTGTCTTTCATAAGCTCGATGAAAGACTAATTCGGGGCGAAATACCTGTAAACTGTCCCTCATAAGCTCGATGAAAGATTAAATCGGGGCAAATCACCAGTAAACTGTCCTTCATTAGCTCGATGAAAGACTAATTCGGGGCGTATCACCAGTAAACTGTCCCTCATAAGCTCGATGAAAGATTAAATCAGGGCAAATCACCAGTAAACAGTCTTACATAGGTTAGTTAAGAAGCAAGCGGCAAGGAATTTATACATCTGCTTCTCTTCAGTTTATAAAAGAAGCCTTCTCAAGCCCTTGATTAGGTTCAATTTTATGCATTATTTCAATCAAATGGATCTTTTATCGGTATTTAAACACCATCATTGTTTTATTGAAAGTGATTCTAGTGAAGAAAGGCAAACGATACCGTTCTCCTTTCTTACTATAATTGTCTTAAAAGATATTCACACACTTTTTCTGAACTCAGCCTGGCCGCTACATAAGGCGGCTGCACTCCATTAGCCCCTTCAAGCGGCAGTCCCAGCCATAAAACCTTTTTATCAATTATGACAAATGGGAACGGCAGGCTCTCTTCCATCCAATTATCAGCTTCTCTCCACTGATGGGAAGAAATAAGTGTTAAGTTCACATGTGAACCTATGGTAAGCAGCTGCTCTTTCCATTCCATAGATAAAACGGTTTCCCCAGGTAAACAGATAATAATAGACGATTTTGCAAATTTCAGGTCACGAAAAATAAATTCCAGTTTCCGTGCATGCATCCATCTTAATTTTGAATGCTGATGAAGAATCCAGGAGCCAATTTGTTGATTTGTAATACTTTGTCCTTGCCGGACCTGATAATCAACCAGCTGCCTCAATGTTTTCCCTTGAAAAATATGACTTCGGATAAAAGCCCTGTTGCTGACATGAATAAATTTCCCTTTTGTTCTGGTTATAGCAACATTAATCAGCCGCTCACTATCCTTGCCGGTTAACAGCATCCCCGCCAGCTCTTGCGGTACGCCATCCACCGTATCAAAAATCATCACGTCCCGCTCGCTCCCTTGAAACCGATGGACAGTCGCGGCAATAATATCTGCAGCCACCCTCTCATGTGAATAGATCTCTTCAAGCAGCATTTCCATTAAAGACGCCTGGGCACGGTACGGTGTCACATACCCTATCGATTTCGCTCCATCCAGATAGGCTTCATGAATCAATTGAAATGATAACAACAGCTGCCAAAGATTAAATCTTGAGTTTGACACCTTGTCACTTACACAATGGGAACCCGTGAAACTTGTATCCAAAAGCAGGGCAGCTCTTCCTTTGAAAGGGGCCTGATTGACAAGCTGATTCCTGCTTTTATAAACACTTTCGTGATCTCCAACTAGTGAATGATAGATATATTGATTGGTAAAGGCTGAAATTTCAGGATGCATCCGTCTTTGTTCTTTTAAGAGAAAAAGATGTGGATGGAGTTTCCCCTCATTCAGCCACTCCACTACCCCTGCCCGATGGAAAATATCTTCTTTCAGCCATTTGGTCACGAGCGGATCTCTGCTAGATGCAATCGGGGGCAATTGTTTGAAATCGCCGCAAATAATCACCCGCTTCCCTAAAGAAACCGCAAACGCAGCTTGCGGTACATAGGCCATACTCGCTTCATCTACAATCACGACATCATATACCTGTTCATATATGGCACTGTCACTGGCAGCCTTTGCAAGAGTTGTTCCCACAATAAATGCCTCTTTTACTAATTGAATCTCTTTCTTCCGCACCTTTTCCAGTATTCTCGAAATTTGTGATTCAAGTTCCAGTAAATGATCCGAATCTCTTTTGCTAAAAGAACGGAACAGATCTTGTTTTAAACTGCTTCTTTCCTCTATCAGCCTCTCCCGATCCTTTGCAAGGATCGGATCTTGTTTTTCAATCAGCTGACTCGTGGTTATTTCACCATGGGCGGATAGTGCTTTCCCCGTATTTCCCCCGTAGCGTAGAACATCCCCTTCGCGAAATCGATTTTTCTTCTTAATAAACTCAGTAACCTCACTTAAAACTACATCGACCGCTTGATTACTATGCGATAAAATCAACACTTTTTTATGTTGAAAATATTTGTTGGCTGCCGTTCTAGCCAGTGTATAGGTTTTACCGGTTCCCGGCGGTCCCCAAACGAATGTGACAGGATTGTATTTTGACCTCAGCACCAATTCATGCACATTGCTTTTTATTTTTTCCACAGGATGCTTCGCTTCCATGGAAGGGTCCATCAGTCTCTTCACTCTCAGCCGTTTTTGCTTGCTTTTTTTGATTTCATCTAAACGCTCCATCAGCTGCTCCAGCAGTTCCCAAGGGTCGTGCAATAAGAATGCCTCCGGAATGAGGTCCCCAAAACGATGCTCTAATGAAAGAATAACTCCCCTGCCCTCAGAAGAAAGCACTTTACCGCTCGTCTTCATGGTGCCCCATTCCAATTTGATAGTGGAGCCAACCGGAATCCTTAAGGACATCACGGTATCAAAGTAATAGCTATAAGGACCGTCGTTTGATAACAGCCTTCCATTTGTTACATTATAACGGCTTCCGCCAAACTTCTTTAAGTGTAGGATCTCATTTTGAAGGGCCTGCTGCCACTCATTGATATAGGTTTTTATTGTTGTCATTGTTTTTCATTCCTGTAAGAAATTCTTTTTTAAAAAAAGAAGAATGTTTATCTTGAATAACTATAAACTTTCTTTCAATTGTAATCCACTGCACCAAAACTATTGTATCTATTGCATAGTAAAAAATTTTTATTTAAAATTGTTTGACTATTCATTATTGTGATAAAATATATTTGTTAATGTATGGGAGGGATCATCGTTGAAAAGAAATAAGTTAGTCGTTGTAGGATTGGGCCATGTTGGCTCATATGTACTGGCAGATGCTATGAAATTAGGACTATTTGCAGAAATTGCTGTAATTGATAGTGATAAAGATGTTGCTTTCGGGGAAGCTCTTGACCAAGAACACGCAACAGCCCTTACTTATATGTCCAATACAACTGTACGTGCAGGGGATTATTCTGAATGTGCCGATGCAGATGTGATTATCTGTGCTGCTGGTCCAAGCATGATAAAAAGCGAAGATGACAAAATGCCTGACAGGGCACAATTAGCTGCTGTCAACTCAGAGGTCATTCGTGAAGTCATGGCAGGAATTACGAAATATACGAAGGATGCCATCATTATCATGATCACAAATCCTTTAGATACTATGCTGTATATAGCAGAGAATGAATTCGGCTATCCAAAAGGACGCGTATTTGGAACTGGTACAATGCTGGATTCTGCACGTCTTCGTAAAGTCATTGCCACCAATTACAACATTGATCCAAAAAGTGTGACAGGCTATATGATGGGAGAGCACGGACATACGGCATTCCCAGTATTAAGCCGCTTAAATGTGCAAGGATTTGGCGAAAAAGAATTAGAACAAGTTTTTAATGGAAAAGAGCCATTAAACAGGGAAAGTATTAAACAACAAGTTGTTAAAGCCGCCTTTGATGTGCTAAATGGAAAAGGCTGGACAAACGCCGGCGTTGCTCAGGCCGCGGTTACACTGGCAAAAGCCGTCTTGCTGGATGAACGCAGTGTTTATCCTGTTTCCACAACATTGCGTGGACAATATGGATATGATGGCGATGTAGCATTAAGCATGCCTTGCATCATCGGCAGAAACGGCGTTGAACAACAATTAGAAATTGCTCTTGATAAGCAGGAACTTGAGTGGCTGCATCAATCAGCAGAATATATTAAAGAAGCAATGGAAGTGGCTAAGACGGGGAAGAAATATGAAAACGAAGAGCTTTCTACGAGATAATACCCATTCCAGATGCATTAGTTTGTCCCATAGACCTTTTCTATGGGACTAAATTTTGTTCTGGATAATCGGACTTGTCCCATAGATAGATCCTCATGCAATTGCTTTGACTTGTCCCATAGACTTCTTCTATAGATATTCTTCATGCCTGATGCTTTGGTCTGTCCCATAGACCTTTTCTATGGGACAGTTCCTCATGCTGGACTCTCTAGTTTGTCCAATAGATTTCTTCTTATGGGACAGTTTCCGCCTCAGTCGCGTTGGTTTGTCCCATAAGAATTTCCCGCACCAAATTTCACATAAATCAACAATAATAACAGGAATGCTCTATTTATCTACCAATAAACTCCTGTGTCCAATAGTTTCCTTGAGAAACATAACCAACTCCGATATGCGTGAAGTTCGGACTAAGAATGTTCTTGCGGTGTCCCTCACTATTCATCCAGGCCTTAACAACTTCCTCAGGAGTTTTTTGACCCATGGCAATATTTTCACCGGCATAGCGATAGCTGATTCCATATTGCTTCATCATATCAAAAGGAGAACCATATGTCGGGCTGGTATGGTCAAAGTAGCCATTAGCAGACATATCACGCGACTTCTCATGCGCCATCTTACTTAACTCCACATCTACCTTAAGGTCACGCAGCCCGTTTTTCGCACGTTCTTGATTGGTAAGATCTACTACCTTTTGCTCATAAGCACTTATGCCGTTAGTTGTTTGTGTTTTTACGGGTTCTTGAGGTGACGCAGTATTTTGCGGCTGTTGTGAAGGCTCAGCCGTTTCTTTCTTGACAGGCTGCTTTGTTTGTGATGTCCCCTGCTCGGCAGTCGTCAGCTTTGGAACAGTCAAACCATAACGTGAATATAATTGTTCTAGGAAGCTATTAAACTCACCCATATTCGAATATTGATAGACATTTACTTTATTAGACGTAGTTGCAGCTTCTGCTTTGTTAACAGCAGGACTCGTCATCATTAATGCTGCTGCCGCTGCAATGGTTAATAATACTTTTTTCTTTGCCATTTCTAACATCCTCCCCTGAAATGCAAGTTATTAAAAAATGTAATTTCATCTTAACACAGGATTTTTGTCATATTTTAGGAAGGAATTGTAAATTACAGCTTATACTATTTTCTTACAAGCATAAAACTCTTTATTAATCAGGTTATTTCGATAAATTCAAAACGCCTTTTAAATCAATAATTCTATGAATTTACCAAAATTTGATATAAATTAGGTATTGACAGGCATTAAACCAGCCATTTTTTTTAACAAATATTTCTGAAAGATATCAAAGCTTACATATGCTTTAAAGTGAAAATCTCGTTAAACAATCTTCTTCTCACCTGTGGCAAAATAAAACCCCAGTCACCCTGGGATTTTCCAAAACTATGACGAACATCCCCCGCCGCAGCTGGAACAGGAGGAACAGCCGCTGTCTCCTCCACCGCCGCTGTCCCCGCAATCATCAGAAGAAGCAGAACCGCAAAAAGAAGCATTGGAGCAGCCGCTTGTATATTTCGTTGCCTCAGCGAAAGCGTATACTTTCGCATGATCCCAATAATAATCAAAATAATAATACGAGAAAAACACCATCATCAACGATAGTGCAGTCATATCACCAAAGGTCCGCTGTTTTAAAAATGAGCCTTTCGGATTGGCCTGATACATTTTTTCAGTCATACCTAACTGATATTTCATCCGTCCCACCAAATATTCAAGTACTTCTCTATTATCCTCATTCTCCTGAAAATATTTTTCTATCAGCTGATTTTCAGTATGATTCCTAAAATCGTCCAATATCCAGCTTTCCATAGGGTGTTTGAAAAAGCTCCCCCACTTCTTCCAGCTAAATTCAGTAATTTCAAACAGCTGGGAAAAGACCCAGTCAAAAAAAGCACGTTCCTGTGGTGCCGGTTCAGGATTCGTGTTTGGGATATGGTGGAGCATTTTTCCTAAAAACATCTCCGAAAATTCCTGATACTCTTTTGTAAATAAAATCATCTCATGCCAAATTTCATCTACATCTTCACTAAACATCGGTACTTTCTTCATGATATTTGCCATGACAAAATAGCGTTTTAGCTCAAAAAGCAGCCATTCAAACTCGTCTTCACTCCGATTAGGGTGGTCTTTGAGATAACGATGCTTTACCTGCTGAATATAATCTTCATTCAATGATTGGTTTAGTTTCTCAAGCAAAGTCTTTATTGGAACTTGTTCGATCACGCCTAGTTCAGCCGGTATATTCTCTTTTAATAATTTCTTTCGTTTCATTACCGACGAAACAATAGCAGCGATTCCCCCTATACCCACTAGGAAAACAACAACCAAGATCATATACACATCCCTCTTTTCCATAAACACATATGTAAAATTGTACCATAAAATTGACTGATAAATTGTAAGATAAGAAGAATGAAAATAACCTAATAAATGCCAAAACACCACTAAAAAACCATGTTATAATGGTGGTAAAATATGGAACACTAGTTCAAGGGGATGATTTGAGTGAAAAAAATATCACTGCTTATGTTGCTATTCAGCCTGTTCTATGCTGCTGCAGCCTGTACATCAAAGCAAACGGTGAATAAAAATGAGCAGCAAATCGTATTGCCTGATGGTCTTCCTGACTTTGTTCAATCCAGTGATTTTGAAAAAATTGATTGGAGTAGGAAAGCCATTCCATTTGGAAAAAGAGGGATAATTGGAAATGAAAATAAGTCTGGTGTCATTGGAGCACAAATGCCAAGTCTGGACCGGCAAAAATGGATGTGGCATCTTTGGGGAGTTGGCGATACAGAGTTAACAATCATTGGATTTCATAAAGAAACACAAACCGTTCATCAAATTGTATATGGACAATGGACTCTCCATGCTGGCGGCCCCAATAACGGTGCAGACGCCCATTCCCCATCACTCGTACATCTTCCAAAGCCAGGGGAATGGGCAATGCTGCTGTATACTGATGGCAAATTATTCGATATTTTGGTCTATAATATTAAAAAGTAATGGTTAAATTATTTGTCAACAAATGACTAAAGAATTAGTCCTCTAAATTTCTCCTGATGGTGCTCATTGACCTCGTCATCTATGTGGGCCTTTCATATCATTTAAACAAACGTTACATAAGGAAAAATGTATTTTGATTTGCTGCCTTTTACGGAAATTATCTTAAATTGGGAGTGATTGGTTCATTACATTATTCGAAGTTATTTGTTCATTTTTAGTATTATTGACTACGATTTTTGTTACTATTTTTTTATCTATGTCCAAAGCATGTTAATTGGAGATTTTGTTTGAAGGAATTGAGTTTACGATAGAATCAATATTTGCTTTATAGAATTTGTATTGCTTTTAACTTGAAATCATCGACTGAAAAAATAAAAAATTCAAGTTTCGCAGCTAGACTATATTAATAGTCAATCCCTTTTATCGCTAACCTTCTTATATTCATTAAGAAAGAAATCCAGCTGCTCGCTGGCTTGAATGGTTAATTGATGACATAACCCATTCTTCTGTCCAATATTGATTAGTTCTGCCCTTAAGTATTCTATGTATAATCGAAGCTCAAATGGACCTAAAACAGGTCGTTCCTTATCCATATTGTTACCCCTTTTGGAAGGATTTGTGAAATCACAAAATCTATTTTACTAATTTCTTCAAAAACCTTCTATAAGATTTTTTCAATAGATATCAATCGATATAGTAGATACCATAGCAGATGTTTCAAAAATAAAAATGATAAAGAGAATCTTAAACAGTTTTGCTCTTTTAAGTAATTCGACGTTCAGTCTATATACCATACTAAATGGTTCAAGTTTCTACTGAATACTCAGACACACTTAAAATGGGGGATACTAACACGTATTATACCCTGCATCGCAACGCAGAAATCTAAACTGGAACAATCATAACAACAAGTTTTTCCTTAATGAATTTTCCGTTACTTTTACGCCCAGTACTGCAATTCAAGGATTAGCAGGTTTTTGTTAAATTCTCCTTGTGTACCATCCCCAAGCGACTTTAGCTGTTCAGGGGTTATATCCAGCTTGCGATATATGCCCAGGAATCATATATGGGCCAGAGAGGAATATATCACCTTTTCAATCACCTGGTACCTCTCAAACCTATACTTTTACATTCGACAGCTACATACATTAGAAGCTGGAACTGCGACTTTTCTGTTATTCTACGGAAGCGATGCAGGACAAAATGAAAGATTTGATCTGCCCTGCGCATCGGTATGCCTAATCTAAATTCAGGATCAAATGAATCCTTTAAAAATGAACTTTAAGAACGGGAATAAGCAGTTTGATAAAACTTGTCCTTAAAAGAAATTCTATTTTCTTACACAAATTTTTTGGCTATTAATGGATAGCATGATTAATAATCGTTTTTAATCTATCCTAGGGTGAAAGTTATAATAACTTCTCTTGCAAAAAGTCAATCCACGTTTTGGCTGCATAAGTCCTGTAGCCTTCTTTTTGCCACCCGATACCCAGCTCCCAAAATACAGGCTCTTCCATTGGAATTATACAAATATTCCGGCTGCCAATGTCTAATGGTTTTTGTTCATTCTGCGGAAGGATCGTGATACCTTGTTCTTTATTAACCATTTCTATTAAAAAGTCCCAGTGCGATGTTTCACAGATAATTTTAGGTGAAAAGCCAATTTTATGACATTCGGAAAGAATAAGTTCGCGAATTTTGTATCCATCCGGCAGCAGAATAAAGTTTTCATTTTTGAGTGTTTGCCAATCAACTTTTTCAGCGCCTGCAAGCGGATGATTTTTTGAAACGATTAACCTCAAATCCCCTTTTAAAAAGATAAAATAGTTAAATAGTGCTTCATCCACCGGTGTATGCACGATCATAACATCCAATTCTCCAGCCAAAAGCGCCTTTTGCAGCTGTATTACTCCGCCTTCCGTAAATTTTATCGTGATATCCGGATACGTTTTTCTAAATTCTGCAATGACGTCTGCAAAAAATTGTGCACCAATTGTAGATGTACTGCCCATTCTAACAACACCGGTTTTATTTGTTTTTAAGGCGTCCAAATCCTGTTGAAATGCTTCTAATAAATGTTCCATTTGCTGGCAATAGCTAAAAAGTAATCTTCCTGTATCCGTTAATTCAATTTTACGCATACTGCGGATGAGCAGCTCCACGCTTAATTCTTTTTCAAGCTCCTTAACAGCGTTGCTTACGCTTGGCTGAGAGGTATATAAGGCAATTGCTGCTTTTGTAAAACTTCCATGCTTTACAACCTCTGAAAAGTAGTGTAATTGCTTCAGTTCCATCAGGTCACTTCCCATAAGTTTTTGCTATAGCCGTTATTAAATATCCATATTTATTTATCCCATATAAGTATTTATCATTATAATGCAGTCAAAAATGAAACAACAAACTGAAGAAGCAAACTCTTTTATATAGATGTTATTTGCTATATTAAATAAAAATATGATGGGGGGGTTTGTTTTGACATGGGATATGCTTAACATTATTGGAACGATAGCTTTTGCCATCAGCGGTGCCATTATTGCCATGGAAGAAGATTATGATTTATTGGGCATTTGCATCTTAGGATTAACTACCGCATTTGGCGGGGGAATGGTCCGTAACTTATTAATTGGAATTCCTATTGAAACCGTTTGGACACAAAGCCATTTATTTGAAATTGCACTTCTTTCAATTATCGTCGTTTTTTTATTACCGAATATGGTTATGCGCTGCTGGAACAGGTGGGGAACTTTCTTTGATGCCATTGGATTAGCTGCCTTTTCTATTCAAGGTGCGAACTATGCCGTTCAAAGCGGCGCCCCTTTAAGTGCCGTTTTGATTGCATCAACCTTAACAGGTGTAGGCGGAGGGCTGGTGCGGGATATTTTGGCACGAAGAAAACCTATGATCTTTCACTCAGAGGTTTACGCAGCCTGGGGGATCTTAACAGGACTCTCTATTGGTCTTGATTGGGTGCACGGCACATTTGAAATCATGATTCTTTTAGTCCTCATTGTTTCATTAAGGATGTGTTCGGTACTGTTTAAATGGAACCTGCCGAAACATTTTAGTAGTAAAAGCAAGGAGTCAAACGTTCCTATTTTACATCCGTATCATCATGAACTTAAAAAGTAGATTCTTTTTTAATGCCATTATTTATACTTTTGATTAAAAAGCAGCCATAGCCTTTGAAAAGGCCGGCTGCTTTTGTGTCTTTTGCCCCTTTAAGGATGTCCTTACATTAAATAAAATTTCCTTATGCAAATACGATTGTTTTATTCCCGTGTACCAGTACTTTATCTTCCACATGCCAGGAAATAGCTTCAGCGAGAACCCTTTTTTCGACATGACGGCCGGCAGTCTTTAAATCTTCTACTGTATAACGGTGATTAATCCGTTGTACATCTTGTTCAATAATCGGCCCTTCATCCAGATCGTTCGTTACGTAATGGGCAGTAGCCCCAATTAACTTTACCCCGCGGTTAAACGCTCTAACATAAGGATTCGCCCCAACAAATGCCGGTAAAAAGGAGTGATGGATGTTAATGATTTGATTTGGATATCGCGAAATGAAATTTGGCGATAAAATTTGCATATACCTTGCCAGGACAATGAAGTCTACTTTCCCATCCAAAAGCTCTAATACTTTCTTTTCGGCCTCTTCTTTCGTTTCATGAGATACCGGGATATGATAATAAGGGATCCCATACGACTCAACCGTTTCTCTTAAATCGGGATGATTACTGATGACCATCGGGATTTCCACCTGGATCTCCTTAGATTTCCACCTCCAAAGAAGCTCGTTGAGACAATGATCTGCTTTGGACACAAATATAGCCATACGTTTTTTTTGTTCATTATTGGTCAAGTGCCAATCCAAAGAATAATCCCGTCCCAGAACATGCAGATCTTGTTCCAGTTTCTCAAATGATGAATGAAATTCCTCTAAATCAAATTCAATCCGCATAAAAAATACACCTGCGTACGGATCTGTTGTATGCTGATCAAAATGGACTATATTCGCTTTATGTTCTAGTAAAAAATTAGTTACTGTCGAGATAATCCCCGGCTTTTCTGGGCAGGAAATTAATAATCTTGCACGGTTTGGCTTAACTTTTACAGTCATTTTCCTCTACCATCCTTATGTAGTATGTAATCTTGAATTGAAAAACGTCCATTCCCAATAGTTAGGCATGGATTGCCTTGCTATCTGCAGCTAAGGCTGCTTCGGCAATCGCTTCCGTTAAAGTGGGGTGTGGGTGAATGGTTTGGGCAATATCCATTGCAGTTGCATTTAATACCCTTGCAAGTCCAGCCTCTGTAATCATATCTGTTACATGAGGACCTACCATATGGGCGCCCAATAGCTTATTCGTTCCTTCTTCAACCACAAGTTTGACAAATCCGTCTGATTCACCAAAAACGAGGGCTTTACCAATTGCCCGAAATGAGAATTTCCCTATTTTAATTTGAAATCCTTTTTCTATTGCTTCATCTTCTGTGAGCCCTACACTAGCAGCTTCGGGATGACAGTATACACATTTAGGAACCAGCGTTGGGTCAAGTACTTTAGGATTTTCTCCGGCGATGTGTTCAACAGCAATGATACCTTCATGTGAGGCAACATGAGCAAGCTGCAGCCCGCCAATTACATCACCAATTGCATAGATGTTCGGTTCTTTTGTTTGATAGAATTCATTTGTTTTAATAAAAATCCCATTCATTTCAACAGTCGTTTTTTCGAGCCCAATCCCTTCAGTATTTGGCAATCGTCCTACCGATACCAAAAGTTTATCTGCGAAAAATGACGTTTCTTTCCCTTTATGCTCTGCCCTGATCGAAACACCGTCACCTTTTTCAAGTGTTTGAGGCAGCACCTTAGCACCTGTTACGATTTTCACGCCTTTTTTCTTTAGTAAACGCTGAACTTCTTTTGAAACATCTTTATCTTCTGTTGGTAAAATCCGTTCAGCATATTCAATCACTGTCACCTGTATACCGAAGTCCACGAGCATTGATGCCCACTCAATGCCAATCACTCCGCCGCCAACAATGATGATTGAATTTGGAAGTTTCTCCATTTCCAATGCTTCGTCTGATGTCATGACATACCTTTCATCTACCTCCAAGCCCTGAAATGTTCTAGGCCTGGAACCTGTTGCAATTATAATATTCCGCGGGCTGACAATGACTTCTCCTTCATCATTGTTCATTTCAACTAAAACATCTTTTGACTCTAAAATACTGCCTTTTCCATCATAAACATCAATTTTTCCTTTTTGGATTAAATATTGGATCCCTTTATACAGGCGGTCTTTAATTTCTTCTTTACGGGCTTGCACTTTTGAAAAATCAAGTCCAACCTCCGGGGCAATTACCCCATACTGAGCAGCATTTTTAGTTTGAGCATATAATTCTGCACTTCTTAATAAGGTCTTGGTTGGGATGCATCCGGCATGCAGACATGTTCCACCGATTTTTCCTTTTTCAACAACCGCCGTTTTTAACCCTAATTGAGAAGCGCGAATAGCAGCAACGTAACCTCCTGGTCCGCCGCCAATAATAACAATGTCATATTCTTTTGTCATCTTCGTGTCCCCTTTCACAACCACATTATCTATATAGAAAAACTTGGATTTTTTTAAAAATCGTTTCATAACCAGTTTCCCAATTAATCAATTTCAATTGCACATGAACTGGAGAAGAAGCTGTCTCCAACTAGAAAACCTTCTTCTTGATAATCAATTTCTGTATCTTCATCTAAATAACGTTTTGTAAATCGGTCCAGCCAAATTTGAATCCCATCGATTTCAACACATAAATCATTTCGCCGCGGCTCATCAAATACGATCATAAATTTTATGGACATCCCGCATCCTCCTGCTGCCTCAGCATCAATCCTGGGAATTCCATCCTTATAAACAGCCAATTCTTTCAGCTTGTTTATGGCTGTCTCTGTCATTTTTAACATGAAAGGACCTCACTTCATATTTATCTGATTATACATTCGCTTTTGGAGCACGAACTTGTTCATCATACGTACCTGCACCAAGAAAGGTGGGATAATGATCATCATTTTTTTACTGCAAGCTGATTCATTTTTTTCAAAAAAAGTGCTTCAGGAACTGCCTTCGGTATATTGAGATCTTCTTTAAGGTGTAAATCAACCGGAATATCTTCAAACAACTCATCAATAGAAGAAAGATTTAAAAAGGAAAGCATTTCCTCTTGGTCTTGTTCCGTATCAGGAAGATATCTGTAAGCTGAAGGCATTTTATTCCTCCCCTTCTTTAATAAATGCAAGGTACTCATCCTCATTTAAAAGAGTTTCCAGCTCTTCCGGACTTGACATTTCTACTTCTGCTAACCAGCCTTTGCTAAATGGATATTCGTTAATGGCCTCGGGAGCATCTTCTAACTCCTCATTAACACGAACAACCGTACCTGATACAGGAGCATAAATTTCAGAAACTGCTTTGACCGATTCAATGGTTCCCATGGATTCATCCGCCGTTACCTCATCATCCACTTGAGGATTTTCAACAAATACGATATCTCCTAACTGTTTTTGTGCATAATCAGAAATGCCAATTCGCACACGATTTCCGTCTAATTGTAAAACCCACTCATGTTCCTTGCTATATAGTAAACTTGCTGTTGCTTGTGTCATTACTTTTTCTTCCTTTCAACTGTAAATTTGTTATTTAATTTTCGCCAGGCTGCCGTCTGTGGCTGGTATTTTAAGAATACAATTTTGTAACTCTATTACACTCTTTTATAGAATGGTGTTTTCACGACAACGGCATCAATGAGCTTGTTACGGATTTCTACTTTTAGCGGCGTCCCCGCTTCAGCATGTTCAACGGAAATAAGTGCTAGACCAATACTTTTCTTTAAAGACGGCGACTGTGTTCCTGATGTCACAACCCCAATTTCCTCTCCGGTTTCTGAAACAACCTTATAACCATGGCGCGGGATTCCACGTCCAGTGACTTCAATCCCTGCTAATTTACGTTTTAATCCAGTCTCTTTTTGAGCTATGAGTGCGGCCTTCCCGACAAAATCGCTTTCTTTTTTCAGTTTTACTGCAAATCCGATTCCGGCTTCTAGCGGGCTGATATCACTTGACAGTTCTTGACCATAGAGTGCAAGACGCGCTTCTAAACGAAGAGTATCACGTGCTCCAAGCCCACATGGTTTTAGGCCTTTTTCTCTTCCTGCTTCTAAAAGCTTTTCCCAAAGCACCGGGGCTTGAGCTGCGGCAAAATACAGCTCGAAACCATCTTCACCGGTATAACCCGTACGAGATACGAGTACATCCTTTAGCCCGTCTATAGCGATATGCTGCGCAAATTTAAATGAGCCAATTTCTGAAAGATCAATTTCAGTTAATTTTTGTAAGATACCTTCAGCCTTTGGCCCTTGAATAGCCAGCTGAGCAATTTCATTCGAAATGTTTTGAAGCGTCATCTCTTCCACATTTGCTTGCTTTAGCATCCAGTCGAAATCTTTTTCAATGTTTGCAGCATTGATAACGAGCAAAAACTTTTCATTTTCTAATTTGTACACAAGTAAATCATCGACTGTTCCGCCGTCTGGATAACACATTGCGGTATACTGTGCTTGATTGATACTGAGTTTGGTCACATCGTTTGTGACAAGGCGGTTGATGTAACGCTCTGCATCTTTCCCTTCAACAAGCACTTCACCCATATGTGAGACATCAAACAGTCCTGCTTTTGTCCGGACTGTTTCATGTTCCTCTAATATGCTCGAAAACTGTACCGGGAGTGCCCAGCCTCCAAAGTCAATGACCTTCGCTCCATATTTTCCATAAGTATCAAAAAGTGCTGTTTGCTTTAATGCGGTATTTACCCCCATCGATAATTCCCCCCTATGATTTCCTGCAAAATAGCCGTTCTTTCACCTGTTTCCCTGTTTCTGTCATTGCCAGCCCTCCAAGTGATGTTTCACGGAGTGTCCGAGGCATCTCTTTACCAACCCGATACATTGCTTCAATTACTTCATCACAAGGTATACGGCTTTCAATTCCAGCAAGGGCCATGTCCGCTGCAGAAAATGCGATGGATGTTCCAATCACATTTCGCTTAATGCAAGGCACTTCAACAAGACCTGCTACCGGATCACAAACTAAACCTAATAGCGACTTTATCGCAATCGCAGTCGCAGTTACCGCCTGCTGTGGGGTGCCTCCTTTTAACTCAACGATTGTTCCAGCAGCCATAGCAGTTGCCGATCCGACTTCGGCCTGGCACCCTCCTGCTGCCCCCGAAATAAAGGAACGGTTAGCAATGATGAGCCCGAGCATACTTGCTGTAAACAGTCCCATCACTAATTCTTTAAAAGGAGTTCCGTCATTTTTATGAAGCGAGAATAAGACACCAGGTAAAATGCCGGCTGCTCCGGCAGTTGGCGTTGCAACAATGACTCCCATGCGGGCATTACCTTCTGAAGTTGCTAATGAATAGGACATGGCATGACTAATATAATTTCCTGAAAGAGCCTTACCTTGATTCATATAATCAACCATTTTCACGGCATCACCGCCGGAAATGCCGCTTGGGGAAGCCGAAGCGTCCTTGCTCCCGCTGTCAACAGCTTCCTTCATTTTTATCAATCGCTCTTCCATCATGGCAATAATGGTTTCTTCATCTCTTCCTGACTTCTCTGTTTCCATCAGCAGCATCATTTCGCCAATGTTTTTTTGTTTTCTTTCACAGACATCAATCAACTCTCTCATGGATTGAATTTCCATCATATTGCCTCCATCAGTCTTTTTCTTCTAGGATGATTTTGACGGGTAAGAGCTGTAAAATTGTCACCAGCACTTAAACGAATATCGACCATCTCACTGTTAATCATAAAGATTTTGGAAAGTCCGCCGCCGAGTGATACCCCTCCTGCTTTCATAACTTCATCGCCAGACTTCGCCGTTACGATGACGATATTGGGGTGATCGTAATACTCACAACCTTCTGCAAAGCCAAACTGGTACCGCAAACCATACTCCTTGGCACACTCTAATGAGGATTTGATACGCGGATCATCAGTACTCATCCCAAGTAACCCGCCAATGAGGGCTTTATCTGTCCCATGCCCCTGATAGGTTTCAGCAAAAGAATCATAAAAGACAATATTGGCTTCTTGCGGACATCTTCCCAATAATTCATAAATAAATTTACCAATCGATACGACACCCGCTGTATGCGAACTGGAAGGTCCCACCATAATCGGGCCAATAATGTCAAAACAGCTCTGATATTCCATTTGTGTACCCCTTTCTTACACTGTGACTGCCTGTTGAAACAGCGGGTAGGCCTCACAAATTGTTTTAGTGGTTTCCCTGGCTTTCTCCAGCACTAATTTGTCCCCTTTACTTTTCAGAACAGCTGCGATGACTTTTCCGATTTTCACCATTTCCTCCTGTTTCATGCCGCGCGTTGTCAACGCTGCTGTTCCCATCCGGATACCACTTGTAACAAATGGTTTTTCAGGGTCATATGGAATCGTATTTTTATTTACAGTAATTCCTGCTTCTTCTAACAATTTCTCTGCTTCTTTTCCGGTTAAATTCCACGGACGTAAATCTAAAAGAACGATATGATTATCTGTTCCGCCCGAAACAAGGGCTGCACCTTCGTTTTTTAATGTTTCGCCAAGTGTTACTGCATTTTCAATGACTTGTTTGGCATATTCCTTAAAACTTGGCTGTAAGGCCTCGTTGAAAGCGACCGCCTTGGCTGCGATAATGTGCATGAGCGGGCCGCCTTGAATCCCTGGGAACACCGATCTATTAATGGCTTTCATGATTTCTTCATCATTTGTTAAAATAATACCGCCGCGCGGTCCTCTTAAGGTTTTATGCGTGGTACTAGTTACAACATCTGCATATGGAACCGGTGATGGATGAAGACCGGCAGCAACAAGCCCCGCAATATGTGCCATATCCACCATTAATTTAGCACCAACCTGATCGGCGATTTGTCTGAAACGCGCGAAATCAATCACCCTGGGGTAAGCACTTGCCCCGGCAATAATCAATTTCGGTTTTTCCTTTTTCGCCATGTCTTCCAGTTCATCATAGTCAATCAAATGTGTATCCTTTTTCACACCATAAGATACAATGTCAAACCATTTCCCAGAAACGCTTACAGGGCTTCCGTGTGTTAAATGCCCTCCTTGAGAAAGGTTCATCCCCATCACTTTATCGCCAGGCTGAAGCAGTGCGAAAAACACAGCAAAATTTGCCTGCGCACCCGAATGCGGCTGAACATTTGCATATTTAGCACCAAACAACTTAGTCAGACGGTCAATGGCTGTTGTCTCAGCTATATCGACAAACTCACATCCACCATAATAGCGCTTCCCTGGATAACCCTCAGCATATTTATTTGTCAACGCACTCCCCATTGCTTCCAGCACATCTTGACTCACGAAGTTTTCTGATGCAATCAACTCTAATGTTTGAAGCTGGCGATTTTGCTCTTTCTTAATTGCTTCAAAAATCGTTAAATCATTTTGTTGTAGTCCCATTCCTGTTCCTCCTTGAAATGTTTTTCAAACTACCCAATCATGTAAAGCCATAGAAGCAATGATTCTTCATCACCCTAGCCCTTCTTTTCGAAGAAGACTATGCAGGTCACTGTTTTTTTGCACGCAAAAAAGGACAGCAGAAGGGCAGCTTAAAAAGCTTACTTTTTCCCTTCTCTGTCCTTTTACCTGAGAGTTTAGTCCTTTTAGAACCTTCCCCTTTGGTGGCGTATTCGCGCTCTCCAGAGTTGCGTCCAGTTGTGGTTCCATCTACCTGAGAGATTAATTCCAAGGGTTTTTTTGGAACTTGCTCCTTCGGTGGCGTGTAAACTAAATTGCACTCTCCCACAACCGTCATCCGCTCTATTTTTTTGTTATTTTCAGAATAATGGTAAAGACACCTTGCGTCAAGCATTTTTTAAGATTTTTTGAAACCGGTAACAGGCAAAAATGAAAAAGGCTGTATTTTAAACATTCACTTAATTTTCTGCAATTTCTTCCTGAATAACTTGATCCTCTTGTTTGTCCTTCGTATTCCGTGTTTTATAAATGGCAATTAGCATAATAAACCAAACAGGGGTTACAAATAAGGAAACACGTGTGTCTTCTGCTAGTGCAAGTACCACCAGAACAAATGCTAGGAAAGCAAGGATCAAATAATTAGAAAATGGATAAAGCGGCATTTTAAACTTATTAGCTTTTGCAAGATCAGGTCTCTCTTTACGATACTTTAAATGACTAATAACCGTAATCCCCCAAATATAAATGAAACATACTGTAGAAATACTTGTTATCAATGTAAAAACGCCTTCTGGCATAATATAGTTTAAAATGACAGAAACGAGGATAACGGCAGTCGAAAAGAACAATGCGTTAGATGGTACTTTATGTGATGTAAGTTTCCCAAATCGTGCCGGTGCATTTTTATCCTTTGCCAGTCCAAATACCATCCGGCTGGTGCTGAAGATACCACTGTTACATGCAGAAGCAGCAGAAGTCAGGACGACAAAATTTACGATACCCGCTGCCGCAGTAATACCGACTGCAGAAAATACTTGGACGAATGGACTCTTTTCCGGGTTAATGGCGTTCCATGGATAAATGCTCATAATGACAAGAAGCGCACCAAGGTAGAAAATAAACACCCTAATCGGAATATTGTTAATTGCTTTTGGGATTACCCTCTCCGGATCTTCTGTTTCACCTGCTGTAAGCCCCACAAGCTCAATACCAACAAAGGCAAATACGACCATCTGGAAGGAAAGAACAAATCCATTTATTCCATTTGGGAACATGCCGCCATGTTTCCAAAGATTCGTGAAACTGGAAGGTCCAGAGCTAGTAGAAAAGCCTTTAAAAATCATGAAAATACCAACTACAATCAATCCGATGATGGCGATGACCTTAATTAAGGCAAACCAAAATTCCATTTCTCCAAAAAGTTTTACGGTCGTAAGGTTCATAATCAACAGGATAACCAAAGCTATTAATCCCGGCATCCACTGTGGTACACTTGGAAACCAAAACTGAAAATAGAGACCGACTGCAGTTAGATCAGCCATTGCAATCGAAATCCAGCAAAACCAGTAGGTCCAGCCAGTAATAAATGCAGCCATATCCCCTAAATAGTCTCTAACAAAATCAACAAATGAATGATAGTTTAAATTGGTTAAGAGCAGTTCGCCAAGTGCACGCATAATTAAAAAGCAAATGGCCCCTGTAATCATATAGGCAAATAAAATTGAAGGTCCTGCCAAATGAATTGATTTTCCTGCACCAAGAAATAATCCAGTTCCAATCGCACCGCCAATAGCAATAAGCTGCACGTGCCTGTTTTTCAGGCCTCTCATCAATTTCTCTTCCTGCAAATGGTTCCCCTCTTTTCCCAAATTTTTTGCTTAATTCTTGAACTAGACCATATAAACTCAGCAATTTTTACATCGTTTCTTTACTAATTTGCGCTCCTCCTTTTTGAAAATGCGCTAATACACAATCAGAGATAAAAGCTATTAACATCTCAAAAATAGAAATCTCTTTTTTTATGACTTAATGGTGTGCTGGATTACAGGTATTTGTTTTCAAACAAAAAAAGGACAGAAGAAGGCAATTGTTTCTACCCTCTCTGTCCTTTTACCTGAAAGTTTATCCCACGAAAAAATGGATCCCCTTTGGTGGCATATAAAGAAATATGCGCTCTCCAGAGTTACGTCATGTACTGGTTCTTTTTACCTGAGAGATTTATTCCAAGGGTTTTATGGAATTTGCTCCTTCGGCGGTGACATCTGTCACTCTCTCCCAATACAATCAACCGTACAATATTTGATTGTTTTTATGTAGAGATATTTAATAACTTTGTAAAACATATACAATAATCTCAAGTTAATAATGAAAGCGCATTCATAATATTATATTCTCACAAGCTCACTTTTTTGTCAATTAAATTGTAAAAAATATTTAGAATTTTCTCCTTGTGGAATTATAAATGAAGATTCTACAAAAAAAGCACCCGAAGAAAAATTCAAAAGAATTAAACTCAGAATGCTTGTTAACATATGTTTATTTAAAATTATCTATCTTAGCCGCAATTTTCTTAGTCTTCGTCAGCAATCTTTAATACCATTTTACCCTTAGCTTTACTGTTTAAAATCTGAATCTGTGCTTGGGCTGCTTCTTCCAGCGGCAGTATGGTTCCAACGAATGGCTGCAAACCTCCATTTTTCAGGGCAGCTTCAATGGCAGTTAAACTTTCATTAAATTCATCCATTGGGGCATTCCATACAGCCATGCCGAGAATATCTGCTTCTTTTGCCATTGTCAGACGGGGATTGAAATCCAATGATCCGCGGTTGCCGATGACTACTATGCGGCCGTACTTATTAAGCATTTTTAAATCTTCTTCAAGATTTACATTTGCCAGCATCTCAATAACCACATCAACGCCTCCGCCATCTGTTATGGCAGAAATCTGTTCCAAATAGCCTGTTTGATTGTGATTAAGTACAGCATCTGCACCAAATTTCTTTACCAATTCCATGCTCTCTTCTGTCCCGGCAGTTCCGATGACCTGTGCCCCTGCATATTTAGCCAGCTGAACAGCTAAAATTCCTACACCGCCGGAAGCTCCATGGACTAATACGGTTTCTCCTGGTTTTAAATGAGCACGGTGAAAAAGTGCCCGGTAGGCAGCCGTAACCGGAACACCCAGTGCAGCTCCTTGCTCGAAGCTTATGGATTCTGGTAATTTATGTACAGCTTCGGCATCACAAACCACTTTTTCTGCATATGTTCCAGTTTTTCTTTTGGCTAAATTGGAAGCGACGAATACACGATCACCCATTTTAAGCCTCGTGACACCCGGTCCAACCTTATCTACCACACCTGCGCCGTCAAATCCAGGGACATATGGAAATTCTGGAGTGAAGAATGCGTAACCGCCTGCACGGATATAAGTTTCAGCAGGATTTACCCCAGCATAATAAAGCTTAACCCGCACCTCATTTTCTGCTGGTACAGGCTCTTCTATTTCTGCCAGCTTTAATACTTCCGGTCCTCCAAAGGACGACATTTGAATAGCTTTCATTGGACTTCCCCCTTTTAAAATTTTATTCACTTCATCTTTATCATAAAACAGTTCTGCAGGTTAATAAAGTGCCAGGCACTCCCCAGTATGACCCCTGGAGACTGGAGCAATCGATAGGCATTTTGGGGAGATAAGTAAACAAAAAGAGAGCCCCAAGAGTAATAATTTCGGGGCTCCCTCCATTTTTATTCAGGCTTTTATGACCATCATTAAATCACCTTTGATTCATATGATTTATAAAGATAGCGCTCAATAAACTCGGCTAATCCATCATTTTCGTGGTGTCCTGTAACAAAATCAGCTGCGGCTTTGACCTTTTCACCAGCGTTCTCCATTGCCACACCAGTACCGATATGTCGAAGCATCTCGATATCATTGGGTCCGTCTCCAATAGCTGCCGCTTCATTTGGGCTGATTCGATATGCGCGAAGTAAGTTTTTTATAGCAGACCATTTGGAGACATTAGGGGCAATAAGTTCAAACCCGTTATTCCAATTGATGATTTCTGCTTCCTTTTCAAACAGAGCGGAAAATTCTGGACTCGGTACACCTGTTAGAACACAATATTTAAGAACATCTTGATAATTTGCCTGTCTTAAATCCCCAATATACCGCGGCGGCATTTGCCCAACTTTTGTCCAATAATCGATTTCTTCATTTGTTTTCTTACAATAGATTCCATTTGCAGTATGAATAATAACATTACAAGGATTTTCAGCAGTCAGATGGTGGAAGCGTTCTTCGTTCAATCGCACGGGTTTCATTTGTATAGTTCTTCCTGTCTCTGCGTCGTGAATAGAGGCACCATTCAAACAAATCATTGGGGTTTTTAATCCAAGTTCTTTATGGTAAGGAACCGTTACTTCGTAGTGCCGGCCAGTGGCCAGAAATACTTTAACACCCTGATTCATGAGTTTATAAATGGCTTCCATGTTTCGGCGGGAAATAGTGTTTGAGGCTTTCAGGAGTGTACCATCCATATCAATAAATACTGCACGCACATTCATTTTTACTGCCCCCTCATTTGTTGGTAAAGCAATCATATCATCTGAATGTTAAAGCCTTGTAAATTCAATGTGCAAATTAAATAAATTTTATTAGATGAACAAATAAAAAATGACTTCATTGATAAGACGGGATAACTGTTGCGTCAGTCTTTTAAGCTGGCACAGCAGAGCACTTTTTCACATTTCGAGTCCGTTTTTGGTATAAACTTAGGTTAGTAACTATTTTTACAAAGGCGGGGGAATTGATGGAAATCGTTCAAGCTGCAATGGAAGATGTAGATGGTGTTTCAAGTTTATTTAATTTGTATCGGATGTTCTACCAACAAGAATCAGATTTAGAAGGTGCCAGAACTTATATAAAACAACGGATGGAAAATAAAGATTCCGTCATTTTTGCAGTGAAAGACAGCCAAAATTATGTTGGTTTTACTCAGCTTTATCCTGCATTTTCCTCTATATCTATGAAAAGAGCTTGGATATTGAATGATTTATATGTAGTGACAGAAGCCAGAAAACAGGGTATAGGAGAAATGCTCTTAAACAAAGCAAAAGAATATGCGATTGAAACAGGTGCTAAAAGTCTTAGTCTAAGTACAGCCTTAGATAATGATTCTGCTCAAAGATTATATGAAAAACTGGGATATAAAAGAGACTCGCAGTTTTATCATTATGAATTAGTTTTAACTGAATAGCCCTTGAAATTGCTTCTCCGGGGAGCCGGCTGCCGGTTGCAGCCGGTTTTTCTCACTAAACCACAAATTCCATAACAGGAACAAGGTCACAAATGATGCCCCACATGTTACAGGGGACGGCTAATCATACCTTACCTGCTCTTCCCCCTCAATAATTAACTCAAGTTCATTATAAAAATTGAGTTCCAGCGGTGCTGGCAGCTGTTCCATTATTTCTTTAATTTCCGTAAGAGTTTCTGCCTCTTCGATTGTCGTCGGCGGCTGCTCTAAATGCTGATACCAAACTTTTAATTCATCAATAAACTCATAAAAATGCCTTTCAAACCGTTCGGCACATTCCTCGCTATCCTCTTCTGAAGCTGTCTTCATTATTTCCCAATCTCGAAGGGCCGTTTTCAGTTTTTCTTTCACATGATTGATCACATAATCACTTCCTCTTTTATTTAATGTTTGTTTTATTCATTTTAAACAAAACATTACTTAATTTAATAGGGATATGCAATCCTTTATTAGAAGGAATGTCCTTATACGCTTTTTTAACCATCCTGTTCAGCAAAAAAAGCATACATAAAAAAAAGACCGTCAATCCTACATGGTTAACCCCTTCTTAATAACAAAGGATAATATAATCATGAATCAAGAGAACCCACCGTTACTTAACCAAGCACTTCTCCCCTTTTTCGTCAAACGGGTGCTTAAAATCAAATGCAAAAGGAGTAGTCCCATTCTTACTATAATAGTTGTATCTCTTGAAAGCCTCCTCCCAAGATATATCCTGGAGTTTCTCTGTCCACCATAGTACATATGAAAGGTGTTTCTCTTGATAAGGCTCCATCCATTTGCTTCTATCTCTCAATGCTTCCCTATGCTTTCCCGAATAAGTAAAACGATATAAAGATTGAAGGCTTTTCCAAACCGTTAGTGTAAGAACAGGGAACCCCTCACCCTTTTTTGCTTCTTCAGGAATAGGGATTCCTTCAGGTGAAAAGGCCTCTATAAGCTGCCCAGACTTCATTGCCTGACGAAATACTTCATTTCCTACATCAAAAAATTCACGAGAAGCTGGGTGATCATAGGGGTGATTCAGCCTGCCAACAGTATAGATTGAAACTAATGCCATAAATGACCCTCCACTTTCGGTTTTTACTATTTATATTCAAATCAGCTGGGATTTCATAACTAATTCTTAATCAAGTAAAAATCCATATTATTTGAATATATTTAGATAATAGTTTTGGCATAGTACTATTCTTCAATTTTTATAGTTAAATCCAATAGGTTCCAAAGAAAAAATGTTACAATAATTCTAAAAAAGGAGCGAAGATAAAATGAAATTAAAAATTTTAGATCCCATTTTTTCGATTGTGAAAATTCCCCCAACAGAGGCGATACCTTCTTGGGCAGCCTCAAGTGATGTCTTTTCGATCACCCGAACAAGCGAAGAACTTTCTATTGTATGCCCAGCGGAATGCTTACCGGCTGATGAAGAATTTAAAGAAGTAGAAGGTGGTTGGAAGTGTATAAAAGTAGAGGGTGTTTTAGATTTTGGATTAACCGGCATATTAGCCTCTTTAGCTAATCCTCTAGCGGAAAATCAGATAAGTATTTTTGCCCTTTCTACTTATAATACCGATTACTTGCTTGTTAAAAATCATTCGATTGAAAAAGCAAAGTTCGTGTTAGAAAAGGAAGGACATTCTTTTAATAATATTTAATGGTATAACCTGATGGAGTCAATTTTAAGGTGATACTTAAAATAAGCAAAAATCACCTCCAAAAGTGGACATACAAAAGTCCCCTAAACTACGAATAAAAACTTCTTTATAGTTGAACCCAAATACAAAAAAGGGTACAGAAAATCCCTAAGTTATATTTCCTAATCCCACAACTTAGGGATTCACTTTAAATAATGGGTTTTTTTCAAACCAATTTTAGTTCAAAATTTTTAGACACTCTTTTCTCCAAGGGGGCATTTTGATTTCCAGTTCCTTACAGAATACAGCCTGGATACTCTTTTCTTCATAAGCTGTCATCCGTTTATATGCATATCCAAGCTGGTTCTCAGCTTAAAACCTGCCTGCCAATGTATTTCATTTATTTTTATACCCTTCCATTCTTCTTTGTCATATTTTGATTTTATGGCAATAAAAGACGGCGGATTGCAGCGGCTGCGCCTGCTTCGTTATTCGTGGTTGTTACCTGATCTGCAATGTGCCTAACTTCTTCCGGTGCGTTCCCCATCGCAATTCCCATCCCGGCATGGGCAAGCATCTGGAAATCGTTATAGTTATCACCAATAGCAGCAACCTGTTGCATGGATAGCCCCAATTTTTCCGTTACTTTTACTAGGGCAGCGGCTTTTGATGTATCTTTCGTGGAAATTTCTAAGTTAAAATAATTGAAACTGCTGCTAACCTCCATATTTCCTACCTGTTCCATTATTTTTTCGGCAAAATCATGGAGCGGCTTTTCACTAAAGACAGCAATTTTTGTGATTTTCGGGTTATAGTTTTGAAAATAATGATCAAAATCATCAACAACCTTGATTTCGCATTGATTCCGGTAACTTCTGCAAAGCTCTATTTTCTCTTCTGACTTTTCAAAGATAGGAATATTGTTTTCAATCCAATGCTGATTCCATTTATTCTGTTCGGGGATCAACAGTGTATCCATTTCATAGAAATGGGCGTATATACCTTCCTCATAGCATAGTTTCCAAAACGACCTTAATGTGTTCTGTGGAATGGCTCTATGTTCTACTACTTTTCTATTTTCATCAAGGATTACGGCACCATTGTATGCGACAATCGGTTCACCTGCCAAACCAAGGGTCCTGGAAATCCAAATAGTTGAAAGCGGCGAGCGCCCGCTGCAAATGACCACTTTCCCGCCTTGACGGCGGTACTCCTGAATTGCTTCGATAGTTTCTGCACCGATCTGTTTCTGACTTGTTAATAATGTTCCGTCTAAATCTGTTGCTAATAGGGGATACTTCATTTTTCCCATCTCTCCTTATTTCAGATTTCTCCTCCATTCTAAAAGAAGGATTCTAGCGTAAAATAATCCGAAAATCCAGCCGCTGGATTTATAAAACTTTGTCTGCCGAAAATACTGGATTTTTCTACTCTATTTTTCTATTCAAACATGGTCTTCACTTATTGCATTTTTTTGAAATTTTTCTTACCGCAATCCTGAAGAACAGCTGCTTAAAGCTACCAATTTTTTACGCTAATACAGAAAAGAACCGGCTTATCCCGGTTCTTTTTTTCAATTGGACTTAACTCTCATGACCGTTTTTTCAGTGAAAAGCGCCTAGCTATCTCACTTCGCAATCAAGCAAACTATCTTTTCCATTTATTACGACGCACTTAGCTCTTTCCTTAGATACTTAAAGAAAACATCCGTTACAAATTAGGCAAGAACCAAATTTAGTAATTCTGATTCGGCTCTTTTCACTTCACCCTCGGAAACTGCGTCCATCTGCTTCACAATATCATAATTCGTAATCACAACAGGGATAATGGTGCTTACCGCTTTTTGCTTAATCAATTCAAGGGAAAAACTGGTGAGTTTGGTTCCTGCCGAAACTTTGTCCCCCTCTTGAACATACGTTTCAAATCCTTCTCCCTTCATATTGACCGTTTCAAGACCGATATGGATCAATATTTCCAAGCCCTGTTTGGATCGAATTCCGATGGCATGCTTCGAAGGGAATACAGAAATAATTTCTCCGTCAACCGGTGCAGCTACCACACCTTCTGCAGGTTCAATTGCAATCCCTTCACCTAACATTTTTTCAGCAAATGTAGGATCCGGCACTTGTTCGAGAGGGACGACTCTGCCAGTGACTGGAGCTATTATAGTCTCCTGTTTTTTAGACTGTGAACCAAATAATTTTTTAAACATCTAAGTAACCCCTTTACTTTACTGAGTTTTCCTGTTTCATAAGAGAAGGATACTGGTTGGAGGAACCGTATCCTTCTTGTTTCTATATTCTGTCCGTTCTTTGGATTTCTTGGACCTGCCTATATTTAAATTATTCGCTTTTTGCGTTTTTCTACTTGAAGCAGTCCTGTTACCCTCCCCAAAACCCTTCTCACAAGCTAGTTTAGTCTGTAAAAGGGTTTCCAGCATCCATTTTTTTCGATTTTATACTCAATTATGGACGTGGATGAATTTGATTTGATGACACGGTTTCAGATACGTAAGCAAGGGAAGATCTTCTTCTACTACTTTTCCGACAACATTGACCCTTGGGTCTGCAGGCAAGTCACGCAGTGTAATTTGTACCTCGCCACGGTACCTGCCATAGAGGTCATTATCCCTGGTAATTGTACCTTTGAACCGGGCATCTGTTTGTTCAGGTGGCACATGTGCTGAACTCCGGGTATTCATAAGACGAAGTACATCCCTAGAAAGATCAGGGCGAAGCTGAAACTCACCTTCTTGAAATCCCTCAATCCGGATCACGGCACAATTTTGGCTATATTCCATCAGCCGTTCAAGGAGAGCTTCGCTAAAACCCGGATCACCTATATAAACATCCTTAACTCCTGCGTGAAATATTTCAACCGCTGCGAGAAATGGATTAGCAGCCCGGTGTTTTTCTAAAGTTGGCAGTCCGCTGAACAGCGGACCACGTTTTTCAGTATTTCCTGGAATATAGGCGCTGACAGGAATTCCATACTTGTTAAAAAGGTCTGTCTGACTTTGAAAGAAAGCTTCCGAAAGACCGGTGTCTGGTCTCGGGTAAAAATTATGCCAGGCTATCAGCTGTCCGGGTTTCAAGCCGGCAGCAAAAAGCCTTTGAAGTTCATCCTCGAATAGGACGCTGGCGTTCAAGGCAATCTTAAATTGTTTTGCCAAGCTGATAATTTGATCCTCATCAAAACCATCATCTAATCGAAGACCCATAACACCTAATTTTTTTAGATAAAATAAGTTTTCAATTCCTAAATGGTCGGGAGTTCTTCTCGAGACATCGGCATAGACCTCGATACCGGCTTCCTTCGCTGCCTGCAGCAGAAGTTTGGCACGTTCCGCCAAATCTCCTGACTCCTCTGGAATGTGAAGCGAGGTAAACGCCCGCTTCACACCTTTTTTTCCGGCAAGTGCAATTCTTTCCTTGGCTAATGGATCATTTAAATAAAAGGAAATCCCGATCAATCAAACTCACCGGCCATATCATCTTTGAAGCCAAACAGATAAGTAAACGCGAAACCGGCAGCATAAGCAATTAACACCCCTAATAAATACGGAAGCACTCCACCAGCCTTAACTAAGAATGCCAGCGGTAAACCAGAAACGCCTATTGCCAGTGTGGCAACATGAAATGCCGCTTGGAAGGCCCCGCCGACGCCGGCTCCAAGGCAGGCTGTCAAGAATGGACGCCCTAATGGAAGGGTAACGCCAAAGATAAGCGGTTCTCCAATACCGAGGATACCGGATGGCAGCCCGCCGCCGATAGCTCTTTTTAAACCTTTTTTCTTCGTTTTGAAGTATATTGCAAACGCTGCGCCGACTTGTCCTGCACCGCCCATTGCCAGTATTGGCAGCAGCGGATCATCACCAAGCCGATTAATTAACTCAAGGTGAACCGGTGTTAATCCCTGATGCAGCCCGGTAACAACGAGAGGCAGGAACGTTGCTCCAAGAACAAATCCTGAAACGATACCACCTGCGTTAAGCAAAGCAGTTAAGCCTTGGGTAATAATATCCGAAATGAAACCTCCGATTGGCATGAAAACAAGATAAGTGACAATACCGGTAACCAATAATGCAACCGTTGGCGTTACAATAATATCAAGTGACTGCGGCACGTATTTGCGAACACGTTTTTCAACCATGGCAATAAAGATGGCCGCAAATAATGTCCCAATCAATCCCCCGCGCCCCGGTACTAAAGCGTTTCCAAACAACTCAATGGTGGAAACAGCTGGATTCAAGATCAAGATTCCGGCAAGTGCCCCTAGTGCCGGGGAACCGCCGAATTCTTTGGCCGCATTGATTCCGACGATAATACCAAGATAGCCGAACAACCCTCCGCCGATGACCGTTAAAATTACAGCCAGCTGTGAATCAGCTGCCAGCCAGCCTGCTTGAATGACGGCTTTTGAAATACCAGTAATCAATCCTGATGCCACAAGGGCCGGTATCAATGGAATAAAAATACTAGAAATTTTACGTAAAAACAGTTTAAATGGTGTGGCATTCTTTTTATTAATCTCAGCTTTGGTTTCTGCCGCTTTCTCTTTTAAATTAAGACCGCCGGAAGCATCCACTAATTGCCCGAACTCATCGGTTACCTTGTTCACTTTTCCAGGACCAATAATAATCTGCAGTGTATCCGCTTCCACCAATCCCATGACTCCGTCAATTTTCTTAATTCCCGCCTTATCAACAATGGACTCGTCTTTAGGTTTAATCCGAAGCCTTGTCATACAATGGTAGTAATTGTCAACATTATCCGGCCCACCTAATTTTTCAAGAATCTTTTCAGCTAAAACTTTATTTTCTCCAGCCATTACATTTCCCCTCTTTTCTGTTGTTACGTTTGTAAAAGCTATTTATAATAAAAACCTGAGACAGAGAAATAACTCTAAAGAAACAGGATTGATTTTTCCGCCGGTTATTTCCCTTCTTTTAAAAATTGAATAGCCTCTCTAGTTTTATCAATATGACTGACCGTTTCTTTATATTTCACAGTAGCCATTGCTAAAAATAAAATGTCAATCATATAAAGCTGTGCCAAACGAGATGCGGTGGCTGCACTCCGGAACGGTGCCTCCGCTGAATCCGATGTAAACAGATTAATATCGGCCAAAGATGAAACCGTTGACTGCCCATATTTCGTCAAACTAATGGTTTTCACACCGTACTCTTTGGCAAGTGACATGACTTTAATGACTTCCGGTGTTTCTCCAGAATGGGAAATACAAAAAACAACATCATTCTGATCAGCATTTGCAATCAAAGTTGCGACAAGGTGGGCATCTGTAAATGCTGTTGCACCTTTATGAATTCTGATTAATTTTTGTTGAGCATCCATAGCGGTAATATTGGAAGCACCGATGCCAAAGAAATGGACATTTTGTGCATCCAGCAGAGCATCAACCGCCCGTTTCAGCTCATTGTAATTAATAAGTTCTTCAGAATCACGCAAACTTTGTATACTATTGCTCGTCGTCTTATTGACGATGGAAAAAAAGGTCTCATCCGGTTCGATATCACGATAGCCTTGTTCGGTTGGTTTCACCATGTCGCCGGCAATTCGTACCTTCAAATCCTGAAATCCGTTTAATCCCAATGATTTACATAGCCGGATTACCGCCGCCCCGCTGGTACCTGCCTGGAGCCCAATATCATTGGCGGTACGGTTTAATACACTTTGAGGATGATTAAGGATGTACTCCGCAATTTTTCGTTCGGATGCGGGGAGATCCGCTATCATGCTTTGAATCATTTTTAAACCGCCTGCTGCCATATCAACACCAACTTTTTCATTTCATTTTTTTCTTATTTTTCGATGATTATCAGCAGTTTCCTGACATTCTGCATATTTTTCGACCATTGGAAGGGGATCCGTTTAGATGGAGCCCACAGGTCATTCTACCTCAATTTGAATGGCCTTTTTGACATAGCCATCTGTTTTGTCCAATAATGCGGCCGCTGCTTCTTTGTTGATTCCACGTTTAATCATGACGATAGCCACTTTCACCTGTAAATCGGCATTTTCCAGTGCTTCCTTTGCCACTTCATAAGTCACCCCGGTAATTTGCCGGATGATACCAATCGCCCTTTCTTTCAATTTTTCGTTGCTGACATGAACATCAACCATTAGATTTTCGTACGCTTTTCCTAATAAAATCATTGAGGTCGTGCTAATCATATTTAAAATCATCTTTTGGGCTGTTCCGGCCTTCATCCTGGTTGAACCTGTCAGTGCTTCCGCCCCGACAATCACCTCAATGCTATGGTCGGCTTCCTTACTAATAGCAGCATTCTTATTACAAGATAAAGCAACTGTTTTGGCACCAATACTCCTTGCATACCGCAGACCGCCTATGACATAGGGTGTCCGACCGCTAGCTGCAATGCCAACTACTGTATCCTTTTCAGTCAGCCCAATTTTCTTTAAATCCTCTTCACCAAACTCGTTACGATCCTCTGCCCCTTCGACAGCTTTTAAAAATGCTCTATCTCCGCCGGCAATCATTCCTTGAACCATCTCAGGATCCGTACTAAAAGTCGGTGGACATTCGACCGCATCTAATATTCCTAAGCGACCACTTGTACCTGCTCCCAAGTAAACAAGCCTTCCGCCTTTTTTGAACGAATCAACGGCAAACCCTATAGCCGCCTCAACATCTGAAAGAACTTCCTTTACTGCTAAAGCAACCTTTTGATCTTCTTCATTAATCATGCGTAAGATTTCTAAAGGAGTCGCTGTGTCGATCTGCATCGTATGATTATTGCGTGTCTCCGTTGTTAATAATGCGAGATTTTCATCCATCCTATCGTCCTCCTGTTTATGCTAAACAATGAAAGCGCCTTCTATAGTTAGAAGTATACCCTATTTGAAATAATAATTCAATATTTATAGCAAAAAATTAAAATATCATTTCAAATCTATTAGAATCATTTTAAAATAAAACATGCAGCTGATGATAGACTAAAAGGTAGGTGCAGGTTGTTATAATAAATAATCAACTATATAACGTGGTGTGTCTGTATGGGAAGAGGCAGAAATTTGAAAAGGCAGTTTAATTAGAACTGTAAAGTATATTAGTGAAAACAATATGTCCGCAGCTCAAGCCGCTAAAGAAGCGGGCGTAATCAAGAATACCTTACATGGCTGGGTGAAGAAGTATGGGTAACAGCCATAAAGGCAGTAAAGCCCTATCTTTCAGACGAAAATTCGTGATCTCCAGAAGGAGAATGAAATCTAAAAAAGACGATGCACTATTTCTAAAAAAGTCCTCGGTAAGATACGAATTCACTTATGAACACCCCTCCCAATTCCGAGTAAAAAAAATGTGCAAAGTCCTGAGAGTTATTAAGATCACCAAGCAACAGCGTGATAGAAAAAATCTGTATCTATTTTAGTAGTATCAAACTTTAAGGGGTAAATCGAAATGGAAATGAATGAGGAAAAGGTCATCTCACTTATTAAGGAAGATAGTTGGATGATGGATATATTAAAATCAGCAAAATCATTGAATTTGCCTGATTGGTGGATTTATGCCGGTTTTGTTCGTTCAAAAATATGGGATACATTACATAATTTCAATGAGAGAACCCCTATACCAGATATAGACGTGATTTATTTTGACCCTGCAAATATGGATGAGGCAGAGGAGAAGCTGCTTGAAGAGAAACTCAAGGCCCTTCCTAGATTACCACTGTTATTCTTTTTCTTGTTCAACAGGCGCTATCCTTGAACAAGGAAAAGCTCCCATTTTTCATTTAAGGGCCAGATTCTTGAACAGCAAATTGTGTAAATATTGGAAATTTGGGATGATTGTTATTAAGTTAATAAAATGGTTTAATAGCATCAGTAACTTTATTCAGAAATAAATGCAGAGAATAATGAAGATATAAAAAAACTTGGATAGAGAAACAATATCCAAATGCTTAAAGGGTGGGAAATTATGTCCAATAACGCAAGGGCAAGAAAAGTAATTTTAGACTTAGCAGTTACTTTAGATGGTTTTATTGAAGGAAAAAATGGGGAAGTTGATTGGTGCATCATGGACTCCGAGATGGGATTTATTAATTTCTTAAATCAAATTGATACTATTTTATATGGAAGAAAAAGCTACGATTTATGGGGACAATTTACTCCAAAAATTGAAGATACTAATACAGAAAAAGGAATTTGGAATTTAGTTCATAGTAAAGAAAAATATGTGTTTTCTAGAACGCAAAAGGGGACTGATAATAAAGCAATATTCATAAATGATAATATTCTTGAGGAAGTAAATAAATTAAAAAATAAGTCTGGTAAAGACATCTGGCTATATGGTGGAGCAAGTCTTATTACAACTTTTATCAATTTAGGGCTTGTTGATGAATTTAGATTATCTGTTCACCCTGTTATTTTGGGAGAAGGAAAACCGCTGTTTATTGATTTAAAACAGAGGTTAAATTTAAAACTGGTTAATACCAGAACGTTCTCAACTGGCGTTGTGCAACTAATCTATCACTTGAATAATATTGCACATTCCAAAGTTAAAATACAATTAGGAAATACTCGATAGTAATTGCCACTTCTTCAGCAATCGGGCGCGATTGTTGAATATGATAAGCCTAATTCTTCGCTAATAAGCCTTAGTGGTTAGGCTTTTTTATCTTTCTTAACGATACACATTAGTAACGAGTTAGCGACAATTGGTAAATATCGCGGTTTATCTGAAAAAAAAGGAATAAGTGGTACATTCATATAGCTGTAATTAATAGTGGCTCACCTTTTCGCATTTACTGGCTCATTCGTCCGCAAATTGTGGCTCAAAACTCCGCACAATTGGCTCAATCTATCCGCAATACTCACCTTCCCCCTCATATCCCATGGTCTGTAAAAAATGAAGCACGAATGCACATAAAGAATAATATATCTCCTTATTCATCTTCTGTTGACGCTATTTCTAAATTTCCGGAAACCGTAACAGCTTTAGGTGTTAAATTAGAGAAAAAGGACAATGTAATCCTTACTGCCCCTTACGGAATAGAGGATGTTGTTAATTTGGAGGTTAAACCTACTCCTTTTTTTACAAAGAGCGAAGAACGGATTAACATTTATCAAGACCGCATTACTAGAAAGAATTGGAAGTCAAACTGGAATCATTTAAAAATCCATTAAAGGATAAAATTTCATCCTTTCCTCCTCCTGGCTTATTTAACTTCTTTTTATACATCCTGAAAAATCTTGAGTCATCTTTTCGGATTCCACTTTAATGTGGATTACTTTATTTAGATTTCTATTAATCTTTTGGTTTGAGGTTGTTTTTATATTTTATGTAATTTTTATAATGATTTAAAGCAGCGCTATACATATTATTACCTCTTTTATTTTTCTCCAAGAACGCTGGATTTTTTAGAATATTGTCAATTACCATTTCAGGGACATCGTGATATAGATTTATTTCATGCAAACCATAATTCCCTAATTCATCAGATAATGTATCAATGGCATTAGCGTATCTTCGTATTGAATAAGAGGACAATTTAGTAGTATTCTCAAGCCAATTAACAAAACCAGTCTTCCCCATTTTGAATTCCCCCTTTAATTGTTTACTTTTCTGACTTTCAATACCATTTTACAACAATTTTTCAAAAATATTTAAAAAAAACCAGTGGATAGCTGCACCATTGATATAGTTTATAAGTTAAATCATCGAGTATCAGTACCGTTTTTTTCTTTTGTTATCCATTTTCAAATTCGAATAATAAACCTTTTTAAAAAATGATATCATTATAATAGTAATAATCTTATGGAGGCTATAATGAAAAAAACAGTAAAAGTTGTTGCTGCAATTATCGAAAATGATCGACAAGAAATTCTTTGCGCTCTTAGATCACCAGAAATGTCTATCCCAAACAGATGGGAATTTCCTGGCGGTAAAGTGGAAGCTAACGAAGACATTTATTCTGCACTTGAAAGAGAAATTTCTGAGGAACTAGACTGTAGGGTTGAAACATTTAAAGACGTATTTAATGATAATACTCATGAATACGATACGTTTATTATTAATTTAATATCAATAAAATGCAGAGTTGTTGAAGGAAGTCCCGAAGCAAGTGAGCATTCAAAACTAATCTGGCTGAAGAGAGAAAATTTAGATTCGCTTAAATGGTCCCCAGCCGATATCCCTGCAGTTGAACAATTAATCCATGAAAAATAGTCTTCTCAAAATGAGAAGACTAGACTTTTTTCGTAAACTCTGTATATATAGTCGAAGGAATTTCGTTTTCTAATTCTAATTGGACAGTAATTGGTCTTTCTCCTTTAAAATGTACGGTGTTTCCTTTTCCAATATAAATAAAAGGCTCATTTTTCCCATCAATTTCTCTGTACTTCCTTACAAAGAGATGAAGGTTGATTCCCCGACGTTCATTATAAATGATGTTTTGCCCACGTTCTGTATTTTGGGAAGTGCTGTTTGGAGTTTGCCACTGAAAATATCGCTCATCAATAAATTTATCCTTATAATTAATACTTTCCTTGATATCCTCTTCTTTATGAAGATCAATAAACAAGAAATATTCATTGCCATTCGTAAGAAGGCCTGATCCTCTAAAAGAGCTATGGATTTTACGATAATTAGATAATAATGCAGCATCTACCATTTGATATTGCTCATATAACTTAAAGTGTGGGAGACCGTAATATTCTGCTTTAAATTCCTTTTCATATCGAAAAATCCCGTAATTTATGATATCTTCAATAAACTTACGATAATCCTCATTTTCTAATAACCTTCCAAACAATGCTGTCTTAATCAACTTATTCCTACTGTATTGGACAAGTTTAGGTTTATTCTTTAGCTGGACACTGTCATAATAGTTTTGATTCAGGGTTTCAAAGGCATGCAACACGCTATCATCATCTACATCATGAATCAACTTTAAAATTTGATGAGTTGCGGTTTCTAAATTTATTTCGTCATGTTCTAATAAATAGCGTATAATCACAAATTCATAAATCCGCTTTAGTGGCAGTTTACTGGACAATTCTTTTAAGGTACCCTCAAATTCTTCATTAAGTAAAAGGCCCTTTAATTGATCGTCCTTTTCAATTTTAGCCACAAACTGCAGATATGTTTTTTCTCGATTTATAAATTTAACGGGATTAGGAGCACCATCATATTTCATATAATCCATTAGTAATAGAGGAATTCTACCCTGATTTAGTTTTTTAAATTCAAAGTACTCTTCTTTTAAATATTTCATGGAATTGAAGTTTTCTTCATCAATCTGAGCTAAAATTCTTTCCTGTGAAATTTTATCCATTTGTATATGGGTACACCCAGGAATATTTGCAAATCCTGTAGCAATCGCAACTTTTAGACTCTCCTTATCATAATAACGACTACCATTTAACGCTAATGCAATTAAAAATGTTTTATTATGATTACCGATAAAATCGAGAACGGTTAAGAATTCCTTACCTTCATGCTTCCGCAAACCTCTTCCCAGTTGCTGAATAAACACAATTGGGGAATTGGTTGGTCGTAACATGAGAACCGTGTTAACAGAAGGGATATCCACTCCCTCATTAAAAATATCAACGGTAAAAATAAATTCTAATTCGTCCTTTTCGTTTTCTAAACGGTTAATATATTGTTCCCGTATTCCTGACGAGTCTCTTCCAGTTAAACATACACTTTTATAGCCTCTTTTATTAAATTCACTAGCCATATACTGAGCATGTTCAATGCTTACACAGAACCCGAGGCCTTTTCTTTTCTCCCCATCATAACCATAGAAGTCCATTTTTTCGATAATAAAATCAACACGTTCATTTACCTTTAACCTTTTTGTGATTTCCTGTATATCATCAATATCAACATCACTTAAATCAATACCTTCAATATCAGTTATTCCAAAATAGTGAAAAGGAATAACCAACTCATCCTCTAAAGCTTCATGTAAACGAACTTCAAGTGCAACATTATTATCAAACAAATCAAATACATTATAGCCATCACTTCGTTCCGGCGTAGCCGTCATTCCGAGAGTAAACTTTGGTTCAAAATAATTTAGTACCATTTGATATGTTGGACTTGTTGCGTGATGTGCTTCATCAATTATCAGATATTCAAACTCATCCCTTTCAAATTCTTGGAAACATTTAGAAATAGTTTGAATCGTAGCAAACACATAATCAACATGTTTCTGCTTATGATTACCGGTAAGTAACCCAAAAGTTAAATCCTCATTTGGTAAAAGTAGTTCAAAAGTATCCTTGGCTTTCTTTAAAATTTCTTCCCGATGAACAATAAAAAGAAGCTTTTTGGGTTTCACATTCTTTACATCGAACGCGGACATATAAGTTTTACCAGTACCAGTCGCAGCAATGACAAGCGCTTTTTTCTCACCAAAACTTCGGAGTCTTTCTAAGTTTTCAGTGGCCCGCTTTTGCATTCTATTCGGTACAATATATTGCTTATTTTCATAAATCAATTGATGAGAAATTTGAGTCTTTTTGAAACTTCTCAAAAAATCCTCATATCTATTAATAAAATCTTCATCCGCTTCTTCACTCATATTCCAAAGATATTCATATTCCTTTAAAACATCTTGAATAAATCGGCCATCCTCTTTTGTGATAATTTCAACATTCCACTCAATATTGCTTTTCAACGCACTTTGGGTGATATTAGATGACCCAATAATGACTTTGTAGCTGTCCTGGTACTCAAATATGTATGCCTTTGTATGAAAACCTACCTCTTTATCAGTTACAAAAACCTTTAAGTCTACATTTTTAAACTCTCTTATTTTTTCTAATGCTTTAGCATCAGTAAAGTTAAGATACGTAGAAGTAATGACTTCTCCTTTTATACCTTTATTGCAAGCTTCTTTCAAGGGATCCAAAAGTAGCTGTAGGCCACTGAAATTAATGAATGCAACACTAAAATAAAAACGTTGACATTCAGCCATTGACCTTACTAATTCTCTTAATAAATTCCCCTTTTCAGAGTTAACGATTAGTCTCTTTTCAACCGATTCCATTGAATTACTCCTACCCCTGAATTTACTATCAGTATCAGTAATGTTATATATTGATTATGTGAAAATTGTACTATATTCTGGGGGATTAAAAAAGATCTTCTATTTAGGTGTGCTAATAGGAAGATCTTTTAAAATGGTAGTATACATAAACTTTTAGACCAATCCAACCTTTTTCTAAGTAGAGCATCATAAATCCAAATCATCAATAAACATCACAATTTGTAACAAACCCAATATCCTCTTTTGGCAAAAACAGAAACAAAAAAATAGTGCCTTTCCCGCCACCTTAACACCTTAAGCGTTAATACGTTGGGGGTCAGGCGCCAGTTCCTAGTAAAAGACTTAACACTTGACGAAATTGAATGATAAGGGAGTTCCAGGGTAAAAAAATCTAAACATCCTTGCACTTTCTTTAGTGTGGTGACCAGCCAAGAGTATCTTTTAATATTGTTACCTTTTTAACATCTTCCCTTAACCACGGCTTCATGTTTCCTTAATATGCATAAGTTACAATTGCATTGTTACATTATTTCTTATAAGGGAAGGGATTTTGATGTTTTTGAAAAAATTGGCTATGCGGAAACCAGTTACAGTCGTCTATGATAAAAATGGCAGCATACAAACCGTTAAAGGCCGTGTCTATCGCCTTAGTTTGCGCGAACAAATCCTCTCGCTGATAGATGAACAGCAAAAAATTTTCTCTATCCAATTATCCAGTATTAGAGAAGCTTATTGAGTCTATAATACTGGTATTTTTGTGAAAAAAGTCTCATCTTTTCATTTCACGAATAGTAAAATTTACATAATTTCAACAAGTCTTTACATTCCGTTAATACTCCATTAATAATTAATGATTATTCTTAAACATGCAGCAACTACATAATCCATAGGAGGATATCAAAGATGAAAGGTTTAAAAAACTTTAGCCTGTTCGCCATTCTAGCAGCGTTCATGGTCATCATGGCAGCATGTGGAGGTTCAAATACCACAGCAAAATCAGAAAAGACAGGTGACAATACCACACCAAAAACAGAAGAAAAGAAGGAACTTTCCGGTTCATTAGTTATATCAGGCTCCTCAGCTATGCAGCCGTTAGTGGCAGCAGCAGCCGAAGAATTCATGGCTAAAAATCCTAAAGCAGATATTCAAGTCAATGCCGGCGGATCTGGAACAGGCCTTTCACAGGTAGCAGAAGGATCTGTACAAATCGGTAACTCAGACGTATTTGCGGAAGAAAAAGAAGGGATTCCAGCAGATCAGCTGAAAGACCATAAAGTAGCAGTAGTGGGTATGACAGCAGCCGTTAACCCTAAAGTCGGAATCAAAGATATTAAGAAAGAAGATTTAATTAAAGTATTCACTGGCAAAATCACAAACTGGAAAGAACTTGGCGGAGCAGATCAAAAAATCGTTCTAGTCAACCGTCCTGATTCATCTGGTACTCGTGCAGTATTTAATAAATTTGCTCTTGATGGTGCAACTCCAGCCGAAGGAATCACGGAAGATTCTTCAAACACAGTTAAAAAGATTATTAGCGAAACAGATGGCGCAATCGGATATCTAGCATTCTCTTATTTCACTGATAATGCGGTAACACCTCTTGCACTTGACGGTGTAGAAGCTACAGCTGAAAACGTACAAACTGGAGATTTCCCAGTCTGGGCTTACGAGCATTCTTATACAAAAGGGGAACCAGACGAATTATCTCAAGCATTCTTTGACTTCCTCATGTCGGATGATGTTCAAAACAATCTTTTAAAAGAACAAGGATATCTTCCTGTAACGAAAATGCAAGTAGAACGTGACGCACAAGGAAATCAAAAAAATCTTTAATAAAGAAGGCAGCAACCTAAAAAGCACAACCAGCTGGTTGTGCTTTTGTGTTATAAATGGGAGATGGTCGGCGCCTGGAGCCAACCATCTCCCTCGCTCTTTTTTTAATCAATGATCTCAAATAGAATTTTAGCTATATCACTGTTTTCTATTCTCCCGCTGAATAAGTGTCGATTTAACCCATAGGCATAAATGGGAACATCCTCTCCCGTATGCCCTTTGGTGGTCCATCCTGTACTGGAGTAATCATTAATAAGATGAATCAGCATTTGCCTGGTATCTTCTACTTCCATTTCTAATGTCGATTCCACCATTTTTACATCTTCATCATCCAGTGGAAAACACATATAGTGCTTTAAGGGGACAATACTCTTTGTTTCGTGCAATCTTCTGGCAATGACAAGAGGTGTAGCTGAAATTGATTTAATCACACCTGGATTCCATTTGTGGTTGCCATCTCGATCAATGCTCATCCCTCCTGTAGAGTGATCAGCTGTTGCAATAACAATTGTATCATCCCGATTGGCGGCAAACTGAATGGCTGTATTAAACGCTGCTTCAAAATCTTTCACTTCACTCATTGCCGCTACAATATCATTGTCATGCCCCGCCCAATCAATTTGACTTCCTTCCACTAATAAAAAGAAACCATCTGGATTTTGCTGCAATCGTTTGAGTGCTGCGTTTGTCATTTGGAGAAGTGAGGGAACAGACAACTTACGATCAATACTTTTCGGTAATTCTACCGGCGCGAATAGCCCCAGCACCTGCTCGTTTTTATCTGCAGCCAGCTCCAGTACGTTTGTCACGCACCCAAACCCGCTTTTAAAAAACTCTTCTACTAAATTGCGATCATTTCTCATGAAATAGGAGGTTCCCCCTCCAAGAATGACATCTATTTTATGTTTACCTTCAATCATTTCATCAAAATAATCATCAGCAATTTGATCATATTGTTCTCGTGATTCAATATGAGAGGCAAATGCCGCTAGGGTCGCATGGTTAACCTGGCTTGTACCCACTAAACCGGTAGATTTACCAAGGAATTTTGCATATTCTAAAATGGTTGGAACTGCTTGTTTATCAATGTTTAAACCAAGAACACCATTATAGGTTTTATACCCCGTTGCTAATGCAGTTCCAGCAGCGGCAGAATCCGTTATATTACTCTCTCTATCTAGTGAATAAGTTGATTGGGATCCAATAAAGTATTGGTCAAATATAGTGGGATTCATGAATCCTTTCCGGGAGTCGTGATTAAAATAGCGAAGACCAGTGGTATAAGAAAAACCCATCCCATCTCCAATGAGTAAAATGACATTTTTTACTTTCCTTGTTTCATTGTATTTCGTTATAGGATGAAATAAATTCAGATTATGATCTTGCTGAAGGACCGTGGAATTGAACAAAGTTTAAAAACACCCTCTCTTTTTAAGGTAGTCATTTTAACTAAAGCCTCATGTTCGCACTTCTTTTATAACATAAAAACAAACTCCCTTTACAGATAATACAATATTTTTACAAACATTATAAAAATTCTTAAAAGAGGTACACCCTCAACATACAGAGTCTTTACAATGGTTTAACAGCAACTTTAGAAAATACACAACTGTTATCTAATAGAATAAAGAGGAAGGAAATTTAAATTGAGAACTCTTTAGAAGAATGAATAGCCGCTGCAGCGGAATTTTAACTGATGGGGAGGAAAATGATGATGAAAATTGCTATTTTCACGGATACCTATTATCCGGATATTAATGGAGTGGCGAGAACACTTAAGCACTTTACCAATTATCTTGAGAAACAAAACATCTCCTTCAAAGTCTTTGCACCACATTCTGATTCACATGAATACATTTCGTCCAATATCCACCGCTTTAAAAGCTGGTCCTTTTTCTTATATCCAGAATGCCGCTTGGCTTTGCCTAACATTTTCCGAATGAAAGCAGAGTTAGAGGACTTCTCCCCTGATATTATTCATGTGGCGACACCATTTAACATGGGACTTTGCGGCATTTATCTTGCAAAAAAATTAGCAATTCCCCTCGCAGGTTCCTATCACACCGATTTCGATCATTACTTACAATTCTATGACCTGCAATTTCTTTCCAGCATTTTATGGAAATACATGAAATGGTTCCATAAGCCTTTTAAAAAAATTTTCGTCCCTTCACATGAAACATTAACCCAGCTTACCCGCCATGGATTTGCAAATTTAGAAATTTGGCCCCACGGAGTAGATTGCGAGCTTTTTCACCCTTATTACGATATACAGGCGGTTCGTGAGCAAAGAAGCATCACCAAGAAGTACCTTCTAACCTTTGTAGGAAGGCTGGCTCCAGAAAAGGATGTCAAAACACTTATGTCTGTGGCAAATGCCCTGCCAGATGAGGTCAATGAGCAGATTCAATGGTTAATCGTTGGGGACGGTCCGCTTAAAGAAGAAATGCAGGTTCACTCCCCTGCCAATATGTCATTTACAGGATATGTAACCGGAACAAAATTAGCAGAAATTTATTCCGCATCTGACTTATTTGTTTTTCCGTCCCCTACTGAAACCTTTGGAAATGTAGTAATAGAAGCTTTAGCAAGCGGAACTCCTGCTGTTACAGCTGATTCCGGAGGCGTAAAAAATATAATCAAGCACGGGGAGACTGGTTTTTTATGTGAAACGGGAAATGCAGCAGAGTTTACAGAAGCCATCGTCAAATTAATAAGCAATGACAGCATGAGAAAGCAATTTGGAATGAAAGGAAGAGAGTATGCTCTCACACAAAACTGGGATACGATATTCGACCATTTACTTTGGCAGTACGAATCTGTTCTCGAAGGCGCCGCCATTCAAAAATTCGCCTGATTTTCGAATAGGTCATTCATTCCTTAAGCAGTAAATGGCCCTTTTCCGCTCATTCACCTAAGATGTTAGGGCACCTTTTGAATAGTGGTGCCCTGATTCCACTTTTACTCCGGTATCCACAGCATCTTCCCCAAAATCAACGACATGATCAATTAAAATAATGAATAAACATGACAATTTTGTGAACGGAACAGCATGCTTTTTAGACAAAAAAACGTCAACTGAAATATGTATCATTTCAACTATGTAAATAGTAGAAACCCTCTTCATCTCAGGGTTTTTTAAGCATTTACTTTCTTAGAAGAACAATGTTAGATCTACCGCAATTAGGTGATGGCCGCTATTTATAGCAGGATTTTCAAGTCCTTATGTGACAAATATCTACTTAAATATGTGAGGTATATCACAAAATCCATTTCCCTATCTCGTTAAAATCTAAATCGAACAACAATATGAGAGAGGTGATTGATATGGAAGCTTACAAACTAAAACCTTCAAAGCCGGAACCGAAGGCAACATCAAAAAATAGTTTCCTAAAATCAGTTTTAATAGCAACACTTATTTTATCATTCACAGTTTTATTAGTCGGGGGTTATGGGATTTTCAAAGATTTAGCTCCAAGACCGGTAAAAATTATGAATAACGCGGGGGATGTACTCCTTTCAAAAGAATCAATCGTTGGCGGTCAGGCAGTCTTCCAAAAGTATGCCCTGATGGATTATGGAACGGTATTAGGTGATGGCTCTTATATGGGTCCAGACTATACCGCAGAAGCTTTAAAAGTTTATACAGAAGGTATGCAGGATTATAAAGCAAACCAACAATACCATAAATCTTTTAAACAATTAACAAAAGATGAACAATCTGGAATTCGTGATGAAGTTATTAAAGAAATGCGGAAAAATCGCTATGAAAAAGACAAAGATATTCTTACATTGACGGCTGCTCAAGCAGCAGGATACACCAAAGTGCAGGATTATTACCGCCATGTCTTTAAATATGGTGATGGCTGGGGTTTAAAACCGGGTCTTATTAAATCAAAAGATATGCCAAAAGCTGACCGTGCCTGGGTTGGAACAGGAGATCAAGTAAAACAAATTTCCGACTTCTTCTTCTGGACAGCATGGCTGTCCAGCACCAAACGGCCTGGAGATACCATAACATATACCAATAACTGGCCATATTATGAGGATGCCGGAAATACCATGTCCTTCTCTGCAATATGGTGGAGCGGGGCTAGTGTAACGTTATTGATTTTATTCCTTGGCTTAATATTATTCTTATTCCATCGTTATAAACTAAGTATGCAAGAGGCATACACTGAAGGGAATTTCCCTGTTATTGATATTCGCAAACAGCCTGTCACATTATCACAAATTAAAACAGGAAAATATTTTACAGTTGTATCCTTATTATTCTTTATACAATGTATGTTTGGGGCATTGCTCGCCCATTATTACGTAGAACCAACAAGTTTCTTTGGAATTAAGTGGATTCATGATCTTTTGCCATTTAGCATAACAAAAGGCTACCACTTGCAGCTCGCCATTTTCTGGATTGCAACCTCATGGCTGGGTCTTGGTATTTTTGTGGCCCCATTAGTTGGCGGACGGGAACCAAAACACCAAGGCTTGCTCGTTGATATTCTTTTCTGGGCATTAGTTGTTCTGGTCGGCGGCAGCATGATTGGTGAATGGCTGGGTGCAAACGGCAAACTCGGAAATGGATGGTTCTTATTTGGACACCAAGGATGGGAATACCTAGAGTTAGGACGATTCTGGCAATATATTTTAATCGCGGGAATGCTTATTTGGCTGTTCATTGTCTTTAGAGGTATTAAACGAGGTCTTCATAATGAAACAGACAAAGGCGGCTTAATTCACTTACTATTCTATGCATCCCTTGCTGTGCCATTATTCTATGTATTCGCCTTGTTCTTTAACCCTAGTTCCAACTTTACGATGGCGGACTTCTGGCGCTGGTGGATTATCCACTTATGGGTAGAGGCTATTTTTGAAGTATTTGCAGTGGTTGTCATTGGTTTCCTATTAGTACAATTAAAATTAGTAACGAAGAAGTCTACCGTTCGTTCATTGTACTTCCAAATCATCATCCTGCTTGGCAGCGGCGTTATAGGAATTGGACACCACTATTATTACCAAGGTTCATCTGAAGTTTGGATTGGTTTGGGGGCTGTTTTCTCAGCATTAGAGGTTATTCCATTAACATTATTGATTTTAGAAGCATATGAACAATACAAGATGATGAAATCAGGCGGAATTGAGTTCCCATATAAGGCTTCCTTCTGGTTCTTGATTTCAACAGCGATTTGGAACTTATTAGGCGCCGGCGTATTAGGATTTTTAATCAACTTGCCAGCTGTCAGCTTCTTCGAACATGGACAATTCTTAACCCCTGCACATGGACATGGTTCCATGATGGGTGTGTATGGTATGTTCGCGATTGCAGTTGTACTCTACTCCATGCGCAATATTGTCAAACCTGAAGCATGGAATGATAAGCTGCTAAAATTCTCATGCATTATGTTAAACATTGGTTTAGCGGGTATGATTTTGATTTCATTGCTTCCTGTCGGGTATTTACAGCTGAAAACAGCATTTGAAAAAGGATACTGGGCTTCACGTGTTCCAGAATTCCTGCAAAATGATACTATTGTTAAATTATTAGATATTCGTGCTCTTCCAGATAGTATTTTCTTAATTGGGGTAATCGCCTTTGTATGGTTCTGTGTGAAAGCATTGTTTAACTTACGCAAACCAACACATGGCGAACTTGAGCCATTACCAGTAAAAGACTTAACACTTGATGAAGACGAATAATAAGGGAGTGCCAGGGTGAAAATCTAATCATCCTGGCACTTTTTTCATGCAATGCCCAGCATATAGAACCGTGAAAAGGTAATTCCCCTTTTATTTCCCCTTAAGATAAATAATCAATTCCGACCGGCTTTTTAATTCTAATTTATCCAGTATACGAGAAACATAGTTTTTTACTGTTCCTTCAGTTAAAAATAATGTAGTACTGATGGTCTTGTTACTTTTTCCCTGCATGATTTGTTCAACGACTTCCATTTCTCTTGGTGTCAGCAGTTTTGATAAATCTTTCGTTTCCACAGAAGATGGAGAAGGGTATTCTGGGATATTCTGCAAGGCATTGATCAGCTTGCTTGTGACCTGCGAATGCAGCATAAGTGTGCCCTCATAGGCTGCTTTGATAGACTTAATGATTTCTTCCAGGTCAGAGTCTTTCAACATAAAACCATCTGCCCCATTTTTCAGCCCATTGAAAATATACTCATCCTCATTAAAGGTCGTTAAAATGATGACTTTCACTTTTGGATATTGAGCCTTAACAGCCTTTGTTGCCTCAATACCATTCATCACCGGCATTCTTATATCCATTAAAATTACATCCGGGACCTTTGTTTTAAGCAGGCTGAGGAGCTCCTCACCATTTGCCGCCTCTCCGATGACCTGGATTTCTTCATTTAAACTTAATAGCATTTTTAAACCGTCTCTTACAATGCCTTGGTCATCTACAATGATAATTTCAATCAATTTCATCACTCCATACTGGCCGCAAATGGGATCTCCGCTTCAACAGCAAAGCCATTACCATTGGCCGACACAAACTGAATTTTTCCGTCTAAAGAATGGATTCTTTCTTCCATTCCACGTAAGCCGTGAGATTTTTTTATATCAGCGCATCCGGCCCCGTCATCCTCTACTTTTACATGGAGCTTATTGCCGTGTACAAAAATATCAATATGAAATCCCTGTGCATTTCCATGCTTAATCCCATTTGTTACAGCCTCTCTGACCGTTTCGTAAATTCCCTTCCGGATTTCCTTGCTTGCATGCTCAGCTGTGTCATCGAAAAATAATTCAAATTCTAATCTCCCGGTCATTTGCAGGCTCTCAATCAGATCATCAAGAGAATCGCGCAGTTTGATCTTGTTTCTCCAGCCTTGATCATCTTTTAACACATCTACCGCCTTGCGAAGATCTGTAATAGAAGTCTGCGAGATTCCGAGGGCCTTTCCTAACACTTCTTTTGCCTTCAGGGAATCCGTTTCCATCATTTTCTCGGCAAATTCCAAGTGCATTTTTAAAGCTATCAAGGCATGACCAATGGAATCATGAAGTTCCTGGGCAATTCTCGTCCGTTCTTTTACAATGGTGATTTCCTTTAGCTTTGCATTTGCCTCCATTAATTCAGCATTCAGCAGATTTCCCTTTTCCCTTTCCCGGCTGTTGCTGCGAAACAGATAGATGAGCAGCAGCATGGCCAGATACGGGAATAAAGCTTCCTGAATCCCTGCCTTTAGGACAAATACAGCGGTTATAAAAACGAACAAATGGAGAATGAGCATTCCGATTTGAATCCTAGGGCGGTAGAGAAAAATCTCGACAATCGGAAATATAAAATAAAAGTTGATTGGCAGGCTATCGAATCGAATCAAGTACAACCCTGTACCAATAATACTTGCCGTCATGGATACATAATAAATTATACGATGATTTTCAAATAATTGGTAACGATTTCTCAAATGATCATTTACGTGCAAAAGGATGATTCCGAAAACGAAAGCCGCCTTCAGCATAATGGGTATTTGGGGACGTAAACTGATATCAATGGAAATCGTCACGATCAAAATGATTCTAAAAATCACTAAAATCTTAGGCGGTTTATGTTTATTCAAGAGATCACATCCATTGTTTTTACTAGCATTATACTATTTTGCCAAAAAACAGAATAGATAGCTAAAGTCATCTCAAAATGGTAACTAAAGTCATATACACCTGGTTACTTTAGTTTCTTTTAAGAATATCAGCAAAATATTACCATGAAACCATAAGAAATTCTCAAGGGAGTGACCACTTATGGTTCAAAAAAATAACGGTTTGCTTTACGCGTTCACGGTTCTGTTCATTACCTGGAGCGTCACCGCCGCTCTGTTTATCCAGCCGAATATAGGACTAAAAACATTTCCCATCATTATGTTTATTCCAGCAGCTGCTGCCATTATCTTTTCTATTTTTACAGGGGAGAGATTTAATGGGTTTAAACCAAAAATGAATGGAAAAGCATTGTTGTTCGGCATTTTATATCCGCTTGTCTTCATTTTGCTTTGCGCTGTCCTGGCCCAGATTCTTGGAATCGGAACCTGGAATGCCGATAAATTCCCCAATGGTAAAATGATCGTCACAATCGTGATAACGATTTTGCTTAATTTGTTTACAGTTTTAGGGGAGGAATACGGCTGGAGAGGTTATCTGCTTCCGAAGCTTACGATGCACTGGGGAAAAACAAAAGCCACTATCATTCTCGGAATCATATGGGCCTTGTTCCATGCACCTGCCGTTTTATTCTTAGCTAAGACAACAGGTATCAGCCATCCATGGCTGCTTTGCTTGATTCAAGCAGGCTGTGTGTTTGTCATCAGCTTCGCATTTTCCTACTGCTATTATTTATCGGGGAACATCATCCCTGTCCTGTTTCTTCATTCTGTTTGGAATGTCATTAATACACATGTACTGGGCAGTATTTACACAAACGAGCACGGAATGATGGATGGCAGCATTGTTTTATTTAACGGAGAAGGATTGCTAGGCCTCGTTTTAGGAGGAGTTTTCATGTTTTGGTTCATACATCAATTCCAGAAGGAATGCCAACTGGTAAAACCTGGTTATACAAAGATGATGAAGGGGGAAGAACTTAATGGAAATTAATTTGTTTGCAGAGATTACATTTTATTTATGGGTATTGTCTGAGATTGCAATTTTAATAAAAACCAAACTGCAGCGAAAAAACACGGTATCAGAAAACAAAGATAAGGGTTCGATTCGGATGATTATGATTGGCATATTCCTCTGTCTTTTCGTGACCCAGCTATGTAATGTTTTGAAACTAGGGATTGTCCCTCCAACACTTTCATATGCGGGAACGTTCATCATCATCATCGGCATCTGTATTCGTCTTTGGGCTGTCGCAGTATTAGGCAGACATTTTTCGCTGGTCGTCTCCGTTGACGCTGAGCAAAAAATCATCCAAAAAGGCCCTTTCCGAGTGATCCGGCATCCCTCTTATACTGGTGAATTATTGAGTTTTATTGGAATTGGGCTTGCTTTCCATACATGGGTTGGGTCTCTCATTATGGTTGGATTCTTCATCATTGTATTCGGTTATCGTATGCGTATAGAAGAAAAAGCCTTAATGGAAAGTTTTCCAGATGACTATCCGAGATATATTCAAAAGACATCCAAAATCATTCCTTTTGTCTGGTGAAGGGCCATTTAAGGGAACATTTTTAGAAGAAAAGGGCACCACTTATATTATAATGCGGTGCCCTGATAAACTATCATAAGATGCTTTCTCAACATTGAGCTAATTTTTATATAACTCATTTCGATCTATTGTTTGTGGAGGCTGTTCCATCCATCCCCGCTTAACCATAAGTTTAAGCCCTTCTTCGCTGTACCTGATTACATTTGTTAAGAATAGGGAATAATGTGCTGCGATATCTTTTCTCATTGAGACTGACAAAGCATCCCCTAATGTAGAAATAGCAGCTTGGTTGGAAGAACTTATAAAAAACAGGATTAACTTTTCGGAAAATGGAGAAATTGTTGAATTTGTTACCTCCATAGTTACAGGTGTTCCTGAAAAATGATGATTTACTTTCAACAGCTTTTCAAATGTCTCTATTTGGTCTTCAGCTAATTTTTTCCCTTTTAATAAATAGTCCTTTATTTCTTTATCCTTTGTAACCTGTAATAATCCCATCAAAGCGACTAAACCAATTGCATTTCTTTCGATGTCTTGATAAAGTTCGGCAATTTCTAAGCAGTTTAGTGGTCTTTTTTCACCAAGCCACGTATTTAATAAGGAGGGATGCTGTTTTACATACTCAACGCTTACTGGATATTCCATCTTTGGCGGCCGATCATTTAATCCTTTTGAGAGCATCAAAGCTAATGCCTTTTTATGTAATTCAGTCTCATTATGAAGACACGCTTTAAAAAAGTCATATATGTCGAGACGGGTCGCTTTTGTAAGGACATTGGTGTAATGAGGCATCGTCACTTGCCCCACGCGATAAGCATAACTTAATGCAAATAAGTCTGTATATAGTGCAGGGGCGGATAAATCAACATCTTTATCTGAAAATCCATTGGGCATGGGGAAGTTTTCCTCTTCAAAAATGGTTTTAACCTTTCCAATAATGGTTTCAACAAGAATCATAAATTCTTCAACGATTGATTGAATCTCCGTATCTTGAAGATGTTGAAGGAAATGTTTGTAAAAACATCTCACTGCAGTGCTTTGTATATAAGTTTTCCAGAGGGATGCGATTTCAGCAGCGGTTAATTTTATATTGTTTTTTTCCAAATCACCAACATCCTTGTCCATCCATTAACTACAGTGTCCCCATAAAATTGAAAAATATAGAGTATACTTGAATTCTAACGATAGTTCTGCAACGAAATGCAGTCTCATCAAAGGTATGTTTAAAGAGAAATAGCCTTCTTAAAAAGCTCCCTAAACTGCTCCCTGTCTTCCTGAGTAAAAGGCTTGGGTCCTTTTGTCCGCTTGCCGCCTTTTCGGGCCATGGCACTTAAATAGCGGGTCTGCAGTAATTGATCAATGTTTTCGTTTGTATAGGTAAATCCTTTGTGGTGAAGCACCATGCATCCTTTTGCCAATCCCAGTGAGGCAAGTCCGTAATCTTGAGTGACAATCATATCTCCTGATGCCGCTAACTTCATAATCCGGTAATCCGCAGCATCTGCCCCGGAATCAACGTAAATGGTCTCCACCCCTGAAGGCTTCTCTACATTCGAAAAATGAGAGAAACTTGTCACCAAAATGACAGGCATCTTCACTTTTGCCGCTTCTGAAATAATAATATCTTTAACCGGGCAGGCATCTGCATCCACATAAATTTTCATTTTTCTCTCCTAAAAATAAATTCGAAATAGGCAACGGCATAGGCTGTCCTTCAGAATACGTTACTATTCCCTCTAGTTTATTCTATATATTAGATTTTATTTACGGCGGCTATATCATTAATGGTAAAATATGGTTTATCATTATTTTATCATGTAAAGATTGGATAGGATATAATGGAGACTATCAACACTAATAAAGATTATGGAAGGGATTGGCTCCCTCCCATAATCTTTATTAGTCTATTTTCTTAGATTTCATTTCTTTCCTGACCTTATGTGTATAAATATCCGCAAATCTCGTAGGGAGGGGAAGACGGCTGTCCTTCTCAATAAAATGCAGGACAATTTCTGTTGTAGTATCTACATCGATCCAATTACCACATGATACAAATATCGGCTTAACATCTTTTCTCGATCGCAGGGCTCTTCCATAGACTTCATCATGAATAACAATGTCGGTATATGCCCCTTCTCGATTTTCCGGCATAATAAAATCGACATCTTTTATTTTTAAATAATTTTTTGCCACACCAATTGTTGGCTTATTTAAAAAAATGGAAGCATGTGTGGCAATTCCCATATGGCGATAATGCAGATATCCATTGCCATCAAACATAAACATATCAGGCTTTGATTTCAGCTTTTTCACCGTTTCCAACACCAAAGGAAGTTCCCGAAATGCCAGAAACCCAGATATATAAGGCACCTTGACCACATCACTATGATGAACTTCTTCAATTACTTGCTTTGTAACGTAATCTATAATAACAATACAGCAGACAGCATAATCTACGTTATCTTCATTCCAATAGGCCAAATCTACGCCCGCAATTAGTTTGATTTCTCCTATTAAAAAATTGTTCTTTAAATTTACCTTTTTAAGTAATTCCTGTTGTGTTTTAATAAATTCCTGTTGAAGTTCTGAACTTACATTTGGGACAGCCATGATTCATTTTTACCTGCCTAATTGTCAAACTTTTTGACATACTCTAAATCAAATTTAGTTGGTTCCGTCTTTTGTTCAATTATTTCTCCAGTTTCATTCCATTTTGTATAGGTTAAACGTCTGCCGACTCGTGATTCACCTTCATACGCTTTCTGACCATTTTCAAACCACATGATTTCTTTCCCTTTAACTGTGCCGCCGTCCATAATTCGATAACCTTTTATTTTTCCGCTTGGGTAAAACTCAACAAAAGGACCTTCTTTCAGACCATTACGGTAATATCCATAATAAGCTAAATTTCCATTGTCATACAATTCGAATGCTAAACCGCTAAATGGTTTTCCGCCTTTATCTTCCGGATTATCGATTACCTCATCACTATAAGAAGTAAACCACAGTTTTTCATCAAAATTAACACCATTGATTAGCACTTCATCTTTACTTAATAGTTGAATTTCCAAATTGATTACCTCCAAGTAAACTCAAATCCATCTGAAATATATTTACAATGGGAACATCTAGGCATAGCCATTCCCGCCGGTTTCAATTTCTTTCCTGACCTTACTACATGCACTAAGAAATTATCAATATTGGCATTGGGGTTTGCTAATAATGCCTCATTTAACGCATAAATCTCAGCATGTGAACCCGCTCCCTTAGTAAAAGTATACCCTTCATTTATATCAGGAGGCATGTTCATTATTCTTTCTTCTATAAGAGGATGTAAATTCTCAGGAAGATAGCCCAAATCATTATTTATGCCGAAATAGTACTTGCCGGTTGTTTTATCCAAAACACCAGCTAATGCAGGACCTGCCTGTTTGTTGGTAATATTGGACTGCCCAAGTTTATCCACTTCTTTTGCAACTGCATCTCTTAGATTAATTCTTTGGTGAAGTTCTTCTGAAGAAAATGTCCCATATTTATCTCTTAACTGTTCAATTCTACTTTTTTCAACTATATTTTCCTTCTTCGTTAATTCCTTTCCACTATTTACACCATATTTAACCTTAACTCCGCCAACTTCTTCTATTACCTTTGTACCCTTACTTAGCTTAACCGCCTTATCAACACCCTTTGTACCGACTAACGCCAGCGCTGCTTCGCCAAATGCACGGCCAAACCAATGGGATGCACTTTCCACATCACCATTGACAACATCCTTATTCCAGGAATCTTTGATCGTTTTCCATATGGCTTTCCCAGCAGTAATTGGATGCTTGACGACATAAACAAGACCTTTGGCGGTTTTAATCGGGTGCCTAATCACCTGCCAGAGACCTTCCACAGTAGAAACCACAGTATCGGCTAATCCTGTGACAAACCCCTTCGCTCCATCAAAAACACTTCCAAAGCCATCCGCTATCTTTGCCCAAATTGACTTTTCTTTTGAAAATGGCCTAGAAGCAGCTTTTGTATCTGCCTGAACATATTTTTCCATTGAATCATCAATAAAGATATTCATTTCGTTCACCTTTGTCTCCAGCTCATTTAGAGACGTAAGTGTTTGATTCAAACGTGAACCAATATGGCTTCTTTGGACAACTTTAGAATCTAGGCTGTTCCTAACGGAGGATAAGGAAGATTCTATATATCTTAGTTCAGACGATATGTATTTGAGACGATGATTAGTAGATTTTATATGATTTACTTTAATTTTAATCGATTCCACCAAACGGAAGTACCTCCTATCCATGAAAATCCTGCTAAATGAGTGCCTTCCTCTTTTTCATATTCAAGTCTCTCAGCAGGCATAAATGAGGTTGGAATCAAATAGTTCATGCCAAATCGGCATTACCATCCCTTTTCTTATTATAAGGTAATAATTGTAAATCATTAACATGCTATTTTCCTATATATGGCGTTTAAGGACAATGTTTTCTTTTACATTCATAGGTCAAATAGACCATTGGAAATTCATTAAAAACACAGCTGTTGAGGGGGGCCCTTTTTAGAAGAGATTATCACCCATGTTGTTTGTTTTGTTACTTGCTTTTTTTCACCTGCTTTTAACAACCACTTCACACTCTCTCAATATGGTTAATTTACAATAATCATTGTTAAAACTATTTCACACGAAAGAAGGAATTTTCATGTTTCTTAAAATTGCTGCTATGCGTAAAGTTGTCACCATTGTTTATGATAAAAACGGCATCGTCCAAACCATTAAAGGCCGTGTTCTTTCCCTCAATCTGCGCGAACAATTCCTTTCTATCATAGATGAGCAGAAAAGAACTTTTTCTATCCGTTTATCCAGTATTAGAGAGGTTTACTAACTTTCTCATACGACTTTTTAAGGATTTCTTCTGATAATGCAGCTGACCTTTTATAATCCTCTTATTTTTCCTTTGAAATCAGGAACTTTTCACACTCAATCTATTACCCTGATTTCACCAAACAAGATGTTGAACCTTCCTGGCCCTATAAAAAAGATGCTCCGCTGGCTGGACAATCCTTTCTATGTATAAAAAAAGGCGGACTTAAACTGTTCGCCTTTTTGTAATTGCTATAGTTTACTAGTATTAGCCATATCCGCTTCAATCCTGCTCATGAACTCTTCTGCTGCACTATACCCTTGCTGCCTTAAATACCAGTTATTCGCTGCCGCTTCAATCAATCCCGCTACATCACGTCCGGGCTGGAGCTGGATTTCAAGCGATGGAACTTTGACCCCCATGTATTCGATATATTCAGGTTTCTGCTCCAATTCGTTATTCAAATCATCTTTCTGCCATTTTGTTAAATGAATATCAAGAGCAATCCGCGTTTCATCTTGAAACGCTTTACGGCCATACAGCCTAACTACATTCAGCAGTCCAATACTGCGAAGTGCCAAAAATTCCTTGGTTTTCTCATCATGAGTACCAAGAATGGTTTGCTGGCTGAGTTTCTTCAGGACCACGACATCATCCGCAACCAAGCGGTGGCCCCGGCGGATTAACGTGTGTGCCGTCTCACTTTTTCCAACTCCGGAATTACCACGAAGTAATATTCCCATGCCGGATACATTAACACAAACTCCATGTACACTTATTTCTGGTGCCAGTTCCTTCATTAAATAACCATCTAATTTGGGAATAAACTCTGAAGTGACTTCAGGCTTTGTGGTCACTAAAAGAGGAATCCCCTCTTCATTGCAGTGGTGTATTAAATATGGAAGTGCCTCTTTACCTGCATTTAAAATAAAACACGGCGGATGATATTTTACGATATTTCCTATTCTTATCTTACGTTCATCTTCACTTATTTTATCTAGATAGGTTATTTCCTTTCTTCCCAGGATTTGAACCCGTTCAGTTGGAAAAAAATCAAAATGGCCGACAAATTCTAAGCCCGGACGATGAACGCGTGATTGTGTAATGGTTTTCTGCAGTTGGCTTTCACCAGCTGCTACTTTCAATGAAAACTTTTGGGCTAAGTTTTCCACTGTAATTTTTTTCACCTTAATCTCACCGTCCTAGCATTCTTATTATATGAATTATACTGAAAAATTGTAAAATAGTCATCCGTTTACGACCGAATCTAAGCAGGATGATTCTGACCCGCAATGTTTTTACCAGTATTTTAACAAAAATAAATCTACAAGATTTCATTTTTGTTAAAATTATTACAAACTTGCTGTAAAATCTAGTAAAATGATAGTGATAAATTAAGTATAATAAGGTAAACTATTCAAGAGTTTAGTACATTAGCATGATGTTATTGTCGTTGAACGTTGATAGATAAGTAATTGGTAAAACGGGGGGATCAATTCATGAGCAGCACCGAAAGAGAAACAGTGGAAGAAGTAAGCCGAAGTCAAAGGAATTCAGTCAAATGGTTTAAGAACCCGAAGATTATTACATCCGGGGTTGTGGTGATTGTACTTCTTCTTGCAGGACTAAGCTATTATCAGGCCACCCGATTCAATTCACATGTGATGATTAATGATACACAAGTGGGCGGTCTGACAGTTGAAAAGGCGATCAAAAAGCTAAAAACAGCAGTTTTAAATAACAGTGTCTACGTCGGGCAGGAGAAAATTTTAGATGAAGAAGATACCAAGCTGGGTTTTTCAGAAAAAGATTTGCCTGAAATTAAGAAATTACTAAAAAAACAGTGGACCTTTTTCCCTTCGACAAAAGAAAAGAATTATTGGCTGATTCCAGAAGAAGCAGACCAATATCGAAACCAGACAATGAAAAAGCATGTTAAAGATAAACTTCTATCTATGAATAAGAGTTTAAAAGCTCCGGTTGATGCTCAAGCAACTCTAAAGGATGGTCAAATAGTTATTACGAAAAGCATGGACGGTAAACAATATGACATTGCCAGTCTAATGAAGGATTACGAGAAACAGGTATATAGGAGTGAGATTCATTTAAAACCTGTGCTTCTACAGCCTGTTAAAGAGGACAGCGAAATTGTTAAAAAGGAAGAGAAAAAGCTGCAGGAAATCCAGCAGCAATCTATTGATTATAAGGTACAAGATAAGGTCTATTCCTTAGCAGCTAATGAATTAGTTAAAAATGCCGCTGTTTCAAAGGAGATGAAGGTGACCATTGACCCAAGCGGTATTCAAGACAAAATAGATGAAATTAATCGTACTCAATCTACATTAGATAAAGATTTCACTTTTAAGACCCATTCAGGAAGAGTCATATCTGTCAAAGGAAAAGGCTATGGCTGGGCTTTAGATACTGAAAAGGAAGCAGCGCGGATTCAAAAGGCGTTTGAAAAAGGGGAAGCAAAGCCGCTGTCCGCTTCTAATATTCGCGGACATGGCTGGAACGGCGAAGGCTACGGCTATGAAACAACAACGAATAACGGTATTGGTGACACGTATGCAGAAGTATCTATTGCCGAGCAGCGGGCTTGGATTTATAAAAATGGAAAACTGGCCGTAACAACACATGTGGTGACTGGAAAACATATTACTGGTGAAGATACATCAAAAGGTGTTTGGTACATTCTTTACAAACGACAACAGTACACGCTTAGGGGCTCTTCTGCAGGGTCACCAGGGTCCTATGCTATAAAAGTGAATTACTGGGCTCCGTTTACGAACAGCGGGCAAGGATTCCACGATGCCAGCTGGCGGTCAAACTGGAGAAGCAGCGCCTATATTGCTGCTGGATCAGGCGGCTGTGTCAACACACCTCCTAGTATTATGGGAACTGTGTATAATACTCTTAGCACTTATGATCCAGTGGTCATTTACTAATAAACGGAATTTCAAAATGAAGCAGGAAATCTTACGGGATTCCCTGCTTCATTTATTTTCTATAAAGGGAAACTTTTCATTACCTCCATACCTCTTTAAGCGTGTTCCTAAATAATAAATCCAACTGTGGTGTGGAATCCGGTAAGGAAATGTGAAGACTTTTGGCATATTCTCGGATACGGTCCATTTCTTCTTGTAAAAAATCATTTAATTCCGGAATCGGGGTTATCAATTTTAGCCCTTCACCAGCTGATTTTCTTTTTAACAAGATTTGAATTTCCTTTTTCCGTTCTCCCTCAGATACTAATTCCTCCAATAAAGCAGGAAATTCCAATGGTGGAAATTCATTGAACTTTTCAATCCAGCTGGCAGCCAAAAATGGCCTTAGGACATTAAAATACTGTTTGATTAGGACGGTATCTGTCTGCAAATAATCCCGAAAATTTTTATCAGCCATATTTAAGTAGTGATACAGGCAGGAATGGGGTGCAAAGATAGCTTTACTCAGCTCCTTCATTTTCTCAATGGAAGAAAAAGCCTGGTAGTATACCAGACCAGACCAAAGCCATTCCAGTAAGGGCGGATTGGACTTTCGAAACAACCTCAGTGCTTTCGACAACTCCCAGCCGGACACATCCAGCAAATCATTAATTGGAAGTTCAATCACATCCCGCTTTTTCCCTATCCCAACCGGATCAATAGTTAGATACTCTTCTATTGTATGTACATAAATAAATCGGACATCATAATCACTCTCTTTGGACGAATATCCCCAAGCCCTGCTTCCTGATTCGCAGGCATAAAGAATTTTGACTTGATGTTCATCTTCAATTTTTTTGAGGGTTGTTAAAATGGTTTCTTTCAATTCGGCCGCCTCCCCGAAGTCTATTGAAAAATGAGGCAAGGAATGTTTCTTTCCTTGCCTCACTTTACCGAATTACATCAACTGAAGTGTTGTAATACATGTAGGATCTTTTTCAAATGTAGAGAGCTCTGACTCTGCCTTTTTACCGTCTTGCTCTATAGTGATTTGATACTTTTTGTCACGCGGCAGCCACAAATCAATAAACCCATTAGATTGGGACTTAACGGTTTTGTTAAGTACCACATTTCCATTTTGATCTTCTATGTGTACGTTAAAATCTTTATTTACCAATTCACCTTGACAACCTGTCAAGCTATGAGTCATTCAAGGATGGGTATTTTTGATATAAGGGGCCATAGAAACAAAGAATTCACCTTTAGGCAGATCGTAGGCCTTTTCACTTCCGCCGTTGTCTATCACAATCAGTTGTTTAGACGTAATGGAAGCATTTTGAGCCTTTTTGGCACCTGAACTATAATCCTGTACCAATTGCTTTACGTTACTTGTGTCCTCTTTCGCAGCAGACGACTGTCCGTCATCCGTATTAGCACTGCTGCAGGCAGCCAGTACTACGGCACTGAAAAAGGCAGCTAAAATGAGTTTTAATTTCATGTATTTGTTTACACTCCTTGTCCCATTCTCATCCCTATTTTACCTTGTTCTCACATTTTTTGCTTCTATCTGCTGCATTTGACACAATTTTGACAACTTTATCACTACCACTTTTTCCAATATAAAAAAATATAAAACAAAAAGGCCATAACTTTATGACCTTTTGTTCAATAGAATTCATATTAAGAAGCATGGGGGTGATCCTGCATTTCCCATTCCAAATCCTTTTTTGGTTGTTTTTTTTGGTTGTTGATAAGGTATATACTGACAAGGATGAGGATCATGCCGCCAAATAGTGTTGCTGTAAACGGTTCCCCCAGCATAAAAGTCCCTATTAGAACACTAATCATAGGGACTAAGAATGTGTAAGACCCTACCTTGCTTGCTTCGCCAGAACTCATTAGTTTTAAATAAACGGCCGTTGCCAGTGTCACACCAAAAATCCCCGAATACAGGAGACTCCAAATAAATGAAAGATTCCACTGAATGGCATGTACCTCTTCGGTGGCCAAGCCGCTTCCTACTATCAGTAATCCTCCAATAATGTTTTGAATTGCCACAAGCCAGAGATTGTGAACTAAAGCACTTGTTTTCTTTACATAGACTGTACCGATGGCCCAGCCAACTCCGGTAATGATTGCCAATGTCAGCCCCAGATACGAAATATTTCCAGATATCCCCTCAAGGCTGACCACGACGACCCCAAGAAATCCGATGACCATGCCGGCAACTTTCTTTCCAGACAAGGATTCGTTCAGCCACATCCATGCCAGGAGCACTACGAGTACAGGCTGCAAATAAACAATCACACTAAATAGGCCAGAAGGAAGATACTGCAAACCAATCATTTGAACTCCACTAAAAATAATAATATTAAAAAAGGTGGAAATCAGATAAATAGACCAGTTTTTGCTCCATTGAATTTTTCGCCATTGTGGAATTAAAATCAGTGCCAAAAAAACACCCCCAATAACTGCGCGGAGCCCTGCAAAAATCAGTGGCGGCGAGTAGCTAAGAGACACCTTGTAGACAGGCCAGATCGTACCCCAAATAATGACAACAAAAGCAATGCCCATGGCTGTCTTTGTTTTTGATAATTTCTCCATCCACTTTTGCCTCCATCTATGAGTTTCCCGATAACTAATGTCAGAATAAAATCCATTCTACCACTTTTTTTGATTCATGGTGATGAATCCGCACCTCCAAAAAATGGAACCCTTGTTTATGGCAGTTTTCCATGTAAATGGGAAACTTAATAGTAAACGCTTAACTAGCAATGGATAAAGAAGCTGGAAGTTTTTGTTATAAACAGGAAGGAAAATTTACATGAATTTAAGGTTATTTTAATTGTCTTTCACTCAGAAACGGATGTATAATTCTTTTTCAGAGCCCTTTTTTAGGGACACGAAATAAATTAGAAAGAGAGATTCACATGAAAACGTCAAAAAAAATGGCATTATATATACTAATGTTTGATATGTTTATAACCTTTAGTGCGGTTGGGCTGATTGTCCCAATTATGCCAACCTACTTAAAAACCTTTGGGGCAGCTGGGCAGGCACTTGGTTTTATTATCGCCATCATTGCGTTTGCCCAATTTATTTTCTCACCGGTTGCAGGAAATTTATCAGACCGTCACGGGCGTAAAAATTTAATCATTTTCGGTCTTTTCGTTAACGGCATTTCCCAAATTGCATTTGGACTGTCATCCCACCTTTGGATGCTTTACTTATGCCGCTTTTTTACAGGTGTAGGATCTGCTTTTATTGTCCCGCCTGTTATGGCCTATGCCGCTGATATTACTACAAATAAAGAACGCGGAAAGGCGATGGGCTGGCTGGGTGCCGCTATTTCATTGGGCTTTATGATTGGCCCGGGTATTGGCGGTTTCTTATCCAATATCAGCCTCCGCTTTCCTTTTTATTCTGCCGGAACAGTCACAATAGCCGCCGGAATTTTATCTTTTATTATTCTGCCGGCGATTCAACCTGCCATAAAAGAAATGACAAAAGGGGAAAACTTAATCCAGCAAATGGTTCGCTCCTTTAAAACAAGCTATTTTGTTTTATTAATCGTTGTATTTGTATTTTCTTTTGGAATTGCCAATTTCCAATCTACTCTAACCATGTTTTTAACTTATAAATTTAACTACACTCCGAATGATATAGCAATTGTGATGACAGTCGGCGGCCTTGCCGGGGTCATTGTTCAAGGGTTTGCTCTTAATAAGCTATTTACTATATTCGGTGAAATGAGGATTATCTTATTCGGTTTGCTAGTCGCATCTCTTAGCTTGTATGGCATGCTTTTTGTCAACGGCTTTTACATTATTCTATTGGTCGCAACTCTATTTTCAACAGCTGTCACTTTAATTCGGCCGGCCGTTAATACGTTAATATCCAAAACTGCCGGTGATGAGCAAGGCTACGCTGCCGGGATGAACAACTCTTACATGAGTTTAGGCAATATGATTGGCCCCGCATTAGCAGGTACATTATTTGACTGGCATATGGATATTCCTTTCACATTCGGCGCCATCATCTTACTTGGCTGCTTCTTCCTGACCTTTGTTTGGGCTAAAAAGAAGAAAACAGCTGTAAAGCAGCAAGCCTGATAAATGGAGGTTCAATCAGCCGCGGTCTTACTTCCCTTTTTAAAAAGTATATTTTTTTAATACAGATTTAACGTTTTATTCATAATTTGTTCATGAATATAGGGTAAGATGAATACATGAAACGGACATGATCTCTTTCATAGCCTTTCTAACCCCCTTTATAATATAAGGAATTTATCCGGCCTAGGGCCGGATATTTTTTTGATTTTTGGCCGTTCCTGTTCTGGAGAAATGGATTTTCATTGCCCGGTGGAGCGTTTTTTTTATTTTTGCGGGCAATCCAGTTCGTTTTCATTGACCGTGGCTTCGCTTTTTTCTCCTGTGCGGGTAATCCAGCTCACTCACTTTCATCGACCGTGTCTGCACTTTTTTCTCCTTTGCGGGTAATCCAGCTCTTTTCCATTGACCGTAACTGCCCTTTTTTCTCCTTTGCGGGTAATCCAGCTCGTTTCCTTTGACCGCGACTTCGCTTTTTTCTCCTTTGCGAGCAATCCAGACTCTCTCCATCGACCGCGTCGACTCATTTTTCGCCTTTGCGGGTAATCCAGACTCTCTCCATGGACCGCGTCGACTTATATTTCGCCTTTGCGGGCAATCCAGCTCGTTTCCTTTGACCGTGTCTGCACTTTTTTCTCCTTTGCGGGCAATCCAGTTCACTTCCTTTGACCGTGTCTGCGCTTTTTTCTCCTTTGCGGGCAATCCAGACTCTCTCCATCGACCGCGTCGACCCATTTTTCGCCTTTGCGGGCAATCCAGTCTCTCTCCATCGACCACATCGACTTATTTTTCTCCTTTGCGGGTAATCCAGACTCTCTCCATCGACCGCGTCGACTTATATTTCTCCTTTGCGGGCAATCCAGACTCTCTCCATCGACCGCGTCGACTTATATTTCGCCTTTGCGGGTAATCCAGACTCTCTCCATCGACCGCGTCGACCCATTTTTTACCTTTGAGGGCAATCCAGCTCGTTTCCTTTGACCGTGTCCGCACTTTTTTCTCCTTTGCGGGCAATCCAGTTCACTTCCTTTGACCGTGTCTGCGCTTTTTTCTCCTTTGCGGGTAATCCAGACTCTCTCCATCGACCGCGTCGACCCATTTTTCGCCTTTGCGGGCAATCCAGCTCTTTTCCATTGACCGTGTCTGCACTTTTTTCTCCTTTGCGGGTAATCCAGACTCTCTCCATCGACCGCATCGACTTATATTTCGCCTTTGCGGGCAATCCAGTTTACTTCCTTTGACCGTGTCTGCGCTTTTTTCTCCTTTGCGGGTAATCCAGACTCTCTCCATCGACCGCGTCGACTCATTTTTCGCCTTTGCGGTCAGTCCAGCTCTTTTCCATTGACCGTAACTGCGCTTTTTTCTCCTTTGCGGGTAATCCAGACTCTCTCCATCGACCGCGTCGACTCATTTTTCGCCTTTGCGGGCAGTCCAGCTCTTTTCCATTGACCGTAACTGCCCTTTTTTTTCCTTTGCGGGTAATCCAGACTCAGAGATCTCTTAATCCACCATCTGCTGAATCAGATATACCTTGGAAAAGAAATCACTCTTAACCAGCGGTATAGTTAAACCAATCTTCATTAACTCATCTCCCAAATACAGCCGTTCGTCGTTATTTATTTGATATTTTGCTAAAGAGTTCAATCCACGCAGTTTAAGACGCAAAAAAGGCGGATTCGGCATTGCTAAAGTTTTATAGTAAAAAACTACAGCTCGGGTTTGATCAGACGCAGCATACATGATCGCTGAGTCCGTCCCTTTAAACGGATCTAACAGCCTGTATAAATCACCGAAGCAGACAAGATCCATAATTTGGCGATAAAAACCAATTTCCCTTTTAATGATCATTTTCTCTTTCTTATTAAGCCGGGCTAAATTCATTTCAAAGCCTAAATTTGCTGCCATTGCCACATGACATCTCATTTGCAACGGTGTAATTCTGCCGACTTGATGGTTTGGTACATCCGATACATGGGCACCCATTGTAATTGCCGGGTATACCATGCTGGTTCCATATTGAATTTTCACCCTTTCAACAGCATCCGTATCATCACTCGTCCAAGTCTGCGGCATGTAATACAGCATTCCTGGGTCAAACCTCCCGCCCCCGCCCGAACAGCTTTCAAATAGAATCTTAGGAAATCGTTTCATTAACGTTTCTAAAACCCTGTATATGCCGAGCATATAGCGATGGGCAGTTTCCTTTTGTCTTTCCGGCGGCAGTTTTGCAGACGCCGCCTCCGTCATATTTCTATTCATATCCCATTTGACATAAGAAATCGATGCACTGTTGAACACTTTTGTAAAAGTATCAATCAACCAATTACAAACATCTTCACGGCTTAAATCGAGAACAAGCTGATTTCGTGACAGCGTCCGGCCCCGTCCGGGTACATGCAGGCACCAATCTGGATGTTTGCGATACAAATCACTGTCAGGCGAGACCATTTCCGGCTCGACCCACAGCCCAAACTTCATCCCTTTTGATTGAATATATTCCGCCAATCCGTTTAATCCTTGAGGCAGTTTTTTGCGATCTGCCACCCAATCACCCAGCGAGCTTTTAGCATTATTCCGATGGCCGAACCAACCGTCATCAAGGACAAAAAGTTCTATACCAAGATTAGCTGCAATTACCGCAAGATCTTTCAGCTTGTTTTCGGTAAAATCAAAACGGGTCGCTTCCCAATTATTAAAAAGGATCGGACGAGTTTTATCACGATACATACCGCGGCATAACCTGGTTCTTAATAATCGATGAAATGTTCTCGACATCCCGCCAAGTCCATCTGCCGAATAAACCATTAAGGCCTCCGGTGTTTGAAAAGTCTCACCCGGCTTTAATAACCAGGAAAAATGAAAGGGATTTATTCCAATGGAAAGCCTTGTCGTTTCAAAAGAATCCACCTCAATGGATGCTTGAAAATTCCCGCTATATACCAAACTAACTCCGTAAGTTTCACCATATTCCTCCGTAGCATTTTCTGAAAGCAAAGCAAAAAAAGGATTATGCTGGTGGCTGCTTGCTCCTCTTGCGGATGAAATGGATTGTTTTCCATGGATTAACGGCTTTCGCTCGATATAGCGTTCCCTTGCCCATGTTCCATGAAGATGCAGCCAGTCCCAATCAGAATGGTGGAAGTCAACAGACATACTCATACATTTATGTATTTCTACCTCATTGGACCCAAGATGTTCAAAGGAAGCGGATCTCGCAATCACATCAAGTTCCCGGTAAATGGTGTAATAGAGATGCAGCCCAATCCCAAGCTTGGAATCAACCATCGTGATCACTAAAGTTTCCGCTTCATGATCCTCTTCTACATAAGCAGCCGGCAGCCCCTTTAATTGGGGCTTTCCTTGAAAAATTTCGTGCGAATCATAATTAAACCCCGTTATAGTCGTCCCATCATTTGTCTTGATCTGGTATGCTGGAGACCTAAAATCGCCATTCCCAAAAGCAGGATATTCCTGCGGCAGAGTATCAAGTGAAAACGATGGATCCTTTGATTCTGTCATAGGTGAAAAAGCTCTACCTTTAAAAGAAAGGATAGAATTTGGCTGTATTGTGTGAACCCGTTTCCCCCAATATAAATGGGCCAGATATTTCCCATGAACAATTTGAATCAAATAACTAACCCGTTGATTGTATAAATGAAAAACTCCGTCCTGTTCTTTCCATTCAATTGGTATAACCATCCACCCCTAACAAAATTTTATTTTTACTTATAATTTATTTTTGATAGGGGCAGAACAGCACAATTACATGACAAATTTTCGGATTGGGATTAATTGGTAAAAATTGAAACAATAATGCTCGTTGGCATCTAGACCTCCTCTTCTTGACCCAATTCGTCCATACAATAACAATAATAAGGAACAGCCTCTTTTACCCGCTAGTGTAGAAAAAAGTGTCGGACGGTAAATAGGAACGGTTTCTTTTGCCCGCAAGTGTGGAAAAAAGGTCCAGACGGTAAAAAGGGCTTCGTTCGAGCACCTAGACAGCCTCTACTATTCGAAGTCGCAAGTCTTAGCCCCATTCGGGCAGACAGAAACCCAATCCCTTCCATCCCTCGTCTAAATAACCGGATAATAAGGCTCATACCGTGGATTAGTATAATAAGGCGGGCGCTCCCCAATTAGTGGTAATCGATAAGGATGTGAATCCGAATTATAAAAAACCTCAACTTTTTCTTCCGAATGATCCACTAACAATAACTGTGCTTCACGGCTGAATTGATAATAATATGGCACTGCCATAACCTCCCTTTTCCTTTTCCTCTAGATTATTCCTATTCCTCCCATAATGCCCCCATCACCATTCAGATGACAGGCACTCCATCCGCCCATATAACATAGAGTAACTCGAATAGTCTTTTCTAGGAGGATTGCCATGACAAACGATGAATACAAACTTCCGCCGAATCAAGAATATCCGATGTATCCCCACTACGGAAAAATCACGCGATATGAAGATATCCCGATTACAGTTCCCGAGCAGCGTCAGCTACGCCAGCCCGGTGTTGAAAAACTAATGGTTCCTAGGCCACTCGTTGAGAATCCGAATTATAAAGGAAGTGGAAAATTAGAAGGGAAAGTTGCCCTAATCACTGGCGGCGACAGTGGAATGGGGGCAGCCGCTGCAATTGCTTTTGCGAAAGAAGGAGCAGATGTAGCCATTGCCTATTTAGATGAACATGAGGATGCAAATCGTACAAAAACAAGAATTGAAGAATTAGGTCAGCGCTGCTTATTGCTGCCTGGAGACCTTAGAGAAAAACAGCAATGTGTTCACATTGTTGAAAAAACAATTGAAACGTTCGGCAAACTAGATGTGCTCTGCAACCATGTAGGTATTCAGTTCCAGCAAAAAAGTCTGCTTGATATTACAGACGAACAATTCGATAATACCTTCAAGGTCAATATCTACTCTCACTTTTACACCACCCGGGCCGCACTTCCATACTTAAAGCCAGGCAGTTCCATTATTAATACTGCGTCCGTTGTCACGTACTATGGGAATGATCAGCTGCTGGACTACACGGCAACAAAAGGCGCAAATGTTGGATTCACCCGAGCATTGGCGCGTAATCTTGTTGACAAAGGAATCAGGGTAAATGCCATTGCCCCAGGCCGTATTTGGACACCGCTAATTCCATCAAGCTTTTCTGCTGACCTGGTCTCACTCGCTGAAAATCCCATGAAACGCCAGGGCCAGCCGTTTGAGGTTGCTCCAACTTTTGTCTATCTTGCATCTGATGACTCCCGTTTTGTAACAGGACAAACACTCCACGTGAATGGCGGACAGATGATGTCTTCCTAGTATTCTTCTTAACCGGTGCCTGAATATAAAGCTGGTAAGGCTTAACACCACCAGCCGGGCACCGTTAAAAAAGCGGACAAGTTTTCTCATTTTTAAAGTTTATTTTTCCCGCACGATTAAATCAATTGTCTTATATGCAACAAGGAAGGTCGCTAATGAGAATATGGCTGCCTTTAAACCGTATATGAAGATTGCACTTCCGAAAATAAAAAAATTACATATGAGAACACATTGTCCAATCGTGATTCTGGATCGTCTGCTAAATAAAATGGCCATGACTTCAGTTCCATCGAGGCTGCCGCCATAGAGAATGGTAGTCCCTACTCCAAGGCCCAATGTAATCCCTCCAAAGATAATCACTAAGATAGGGTTGTCGGTTATCGGAGGAAACGGTTCGAGCAGGTTTGTTGCGAATGTGAGAACAAAAATAGCATAGAAGCTCAAAATGACAAATCTTTTTCCAAGAAAGGTGTAACCCAGAATGAAAAATGGAATATTCAAAACCAGTAACAGAAGTCCTACTTGAAGACCAGTAATATGAGAAAGAATAATGCCAATTCCGATGATTCCACCATCAATTACATAATTTTTTATTAAAAATAATTGCAAGGAAACGGCAACAAGTAGTGCCCCTAAGCAAATAAAGCAGCTGCGTTTGTAAATGGAAATGTCACTTTCGCGGTAATCATTAATGTAGTGTCTATACCTTTTCCAATACATGATGTCCCCCTTCAACCAACCTTTGTCCTAGTAAAATATATTCGTTAATACGAGAAAAATTCGCTAAGGCCTCCAAAGAGTGGTTAAGCAGGAAACGGTGAATATCTTGTTTGTAAAAAAACTCAGGCGGTCTCAGAATTTCCTGAAACCGCCTGTTTTAATCCTTCCTAGATTTTAAATCTTTAATCTTATCAACCCAATCCTTTAAACTGGTAAATTCACTGGTATTAAATCCAAAATGATTCTTGATTATATCGACTATTTGGCTTTCTTCATCTTGAAAAACTCCATCTGCGTAGATTAATTGAAATAGTTCCGTCAACACAATATTTTTGGAACGGTCGCTTTTAAATATCTTAAGAATCTCTTCAATTGCCAGACCCTTTACTTCATAATCCTCAAGTTCCATTTCCTTTTGATACTTACTTAGAACGGAAGTTTCATAAATAGATACATTCCCGTCAATTTTAGCAATAAGAGCAGCCAGTTCTAAAAAGGCCTTTTTTTCCTCTTGCTGAAGTTCAGCTAGAAACATAAAATTAAACAACTCCTTATCAACCTGTACTATTTATACGCATGAAGACAAATTAAGTTTCATTCGAAAGTATGATAACTTTTCTTGTAACATCAGGATTTCATTTTTACCAACCGTATCCTGTTCATACTTGTACGGGTAAAATCATGCACTCTTTTTTACTGCCAGCAACTGTTTCATCCCTCTTCGGGTAAAATCATGGCTCTTTTTTTACCGTCCACATCTTTTCCAGCCTCCTGCGGGTAGAATCACGGCTCCTTTCTTACCGCCTGCTATTGTCCCATCCTTCTTCGGGCAAAATCATAGCTTCTTTTTTACCGTCCGCACCTATTCCAACCTTCTGCGGGTAAAATCGTGATTCCATTTTTACCGCTCGCACCTGTTTTATCCCTCTTCGGGTAAAATTATGGCTCTTTTTTTACCGTCCACACCTACTTCCAGCCTCCTGCGGGTAGAATCACGGCTTCTTTCTTACCATCAGCATCTTTTCCAGCCTCCTGCGGGTAAAATCATGGCTCTCTTTTTACCGTCAGCATCTTTTCCAGCCTTCGTCGGGTAAAATCGTGATTCCATTTTTACCGCTCGCAACTGTTTCATCCCTTTTCGGGTAAAATCATGGCTCTTTTTTTACCATCCGCACCTATTCCAGCCTTCCTTGGGAAGAATCACGGCTCCTTTCTTACCGCCTGCTATTGTCCCATCCTTCTTCGGGCAAAATAATAGCTTCTTTTTTACCGTCCGCACCTATTCCAGCCTCCTGCGGGAAGAATCACGGCTTTTTTTGTACCATCAGCATCTTTTTCAGCCTTCTGAGGGGAAAAATCATGCTCCCATTTTTCCGCCAGCACCTACTTCCAGCCTACTGCAGGTAAAATCACATCCCAAAATTCCACCATAAAACTCCATCTAATCTCTGTCTGGTTCAAATATCTACTTTATAGTCAAAAGCAAATTTCCCATTTCCAAAATAGGAACGGCCCATTACCATACAAAACAGGCTCTCTTCAAAAAGCATTGAATAAAATAAATAGCATCCTTACTATTGCCAGCAATGGAAAGATGAATAAACCAATGGGAGGTTTTACGGGTGCAACAACATTTTCCGACACCGCCAAACGTAAATCATATGCACGGGTACCAAGGTTACACGCCGCATGATCCTCGGCTTTACTACTATCCTTACCATTACTATCCATATTATCAGCCCTATTATTATCCTGTGCCAGGACCTTACTATCCACAGCATGGGTACTATTATAATAATAACAATGAAAATGGTTATGATTATGACTATGATTACGATTATGATTTTAACCATGATTAATCAGCCTGGCTAAAAAATTAATCATCATAAAAAAACCGCCCGATTCTATAACCAAAATACGAGGGCGGTTTTTCTATTTTTGCAACCATTGGGCAAATGACTCCATTCCATTATAGTTTCTCTTTTTCCAAAATATCTGTTACTACATCTTTAATAGTTACTGTTTCAAGAGCTTTTTCCATGGCACTTTGTGCGGTAGAGAAAACGGAGGATACTGTATCTTGGATGTTTCTCCCGACGAGGCATGCGGGGTTTGGGTTTTCGTGTATGCTGAACAATTCATTTTCCTGTACAACATTGACAGCTTTATAAACATCAAGCAAGGTAATCTCGGATAAATCCTTTGCCAGCTCAGCACCTGCTATACCCGGCCGCACATTGACCAGCCCGGCATTTTTTAGCATCCCCATAATTTTTCTAATCACAGCAGGATTTGTGTTCACACTTCCCGCTATAAATTCAGATGTACAAACTCTGTCTTTATTCACTTCTATTAGGGTTAATATATGAATTCCAACCGCAAATCGGCTGCTGATTGACATCTTTATTCACCTTCCGGAATCTCTTTTGTAATTAATTCGATTACAAGTATTATACACCAAATTGAATTTCAACATATAACTGGTCATTTTTAGAAAGCAGTGTTAGATATAGAATCAAACTTTTTAATTGCCTCTACTCCTTGCATAATATCCTCCCATACAAATCATACTATTATTGAGAAAATTTGGGGAATGATTACATGATAAAGAAAGATTCCTTATCCATAGATTTAGCAGAAAATATAAAAGTTCTAGAATCGATTTATGCAGATTGTTCGGATGTTATATTTCGGCATTTTTCTATTGGTAATCGAATAAAAGCTATCCTTATATATATTGAGGGTATGTCTGATATGGAGGAAATGGATAAAAATGTTCTGACTCCACTAATGCTGCGGGAAATAGGGCGGCAATTTGATATTCAAACAATACTTGAAAAGAATCTTGCCGTTTCTGCCGTAAAAGAAGTATCGACCTTTAAGGATGTTACAAATGAAGTATCCTCAGGCAATCCTGTTGTTCTCATTAATCATCAATCCCAAGGGGTCTCTGTTGGTTTTGCAAAAAGTGAAAAACGTTCAATTCAAGAGCCAACCTCTGAATCTGTTGTCCGCGGCCCCAGAGATGGATTTATCGAAACATTAAGTACCAACATTGTTCTCCTAAGGCAAAAAATTAAAAGCACGGACTTAAAAACGAAATCTATACAAATAGGACGATACAGCCAAACCAAAGTTGTCATTATGTATATTGAAGGACTGGCAGATCATGCTCTTATTCAAGAGGTTGAAAATCGGCTGAATCGAATTGATATTGACGGTGTTTTAGAAAGCGGATATATCGAGGAATTTATCAAAGATCATCCTTATTCCCCCTTTCCGCAGATTTTAAATACAGAACGGCCGGATGTTACAGCGGCTAGCCTGCTTGAAGGAAATGTGGTCATACTTACAGACGGTACACCTTTTGTCTTGATTGCCCCTACCACCTTTTATTCCCTGCTCCAATCAGCAGAAGATTATTACGGAGGCTTCATTATCGGGACATTCCTTCGCTGGCTGCGATATGCCTTTTTACTGGTAGCCTTGCTGCTGCCTTCTGTTTATGTTGCCATTCTTACGTATCATCAAGAAATGGTTCCGACTAGTCTGTTAATCAGTGTCGCAAAATCCCGGGAACAAATTCCCTTCCCAGCACTTGTCGAAGCCCTTCTTATGGAAGGGTCATTTGAAGCACTAAGGGAAGCAGGGATTCGCCTGCCCAAGAATATCGGTTCGGCAATCAGCATCGTGGGTGCATTGGTAATCGGACAGGCTGCAGTATCAGCTGGCCTTGTATCAGCGCCAATGGTTATGGTTGTGGCGATTACCGGGATTGCATCCTTTATGATCCCGCGTTACAGTGCAGCCATTACCCTTCGAATCCTTCGCTTCCCGATCATGTTTCTGGCAGGGACACTAGGACTCGTTGGTATTATGCTGGGGATTCTTACAATTATTGTCCATATGTGTACCATACGTTCTTTTGGCGTACCGTATCTTCAGCCATTGGCTCCTATTAGAAATACGGAATTGAAAGATTCCATTATCCGGGCACCATGGTGGTCTCTTAAAAACCGCCCTCATTGGACCTCTGATTACAATAAAGTCCGGCAGCCAAATGGTCAAAAGCCATCTCCTTCAAAAGGAAAGGAATAGGAGTTGTTTCTATTATGTTGGAACGCGGGAAAATCTCACCAGTCCAAATGGCCTTATTCATGAACCCAGCCATTTCGGCAACAGCACTATTATTAGTCCCATCCATTACAGCCAAACATGCCCATCAAGACCTATGGCTGTCACCCATTTGGGCATCTTTTATTGGATATTTCATCGTGTTCGTAAGCTATCAATTAAACAAGCTGTTTCCAAATCAAACCATCATTGAATACAGCCAGCAAATTGTTGGAAAGTTTTTTGGAAAAATAATAGGAGTGATTTTACTATTATTTTATTTACATATTACAGGGGTTATTGTACGAGAATATGGTGAATTTGTCTCAGGAGCCTCATTGTTCCATACACCCATGGCTGTCATTATTGGAACAATGGTTCTGGTTTGTTCTTTAGCCGTGCGAGGCGGAATCGAGGTTATCGGGCGTGCCGGTGAAATCATTGTGCCCGTTGTGCTTCTTCTCTATGTTATTATTTTCATCCTGCTCATCAAAGACTTAGAAATTAAAAACATGTTTCCGATTATGGAAAAAGGAATCACCCCTTCTCTAATGGGATCTGTTTCCCCGCAAAGCTGGTTTAGCGAATTTATTCTTATTTCATTTCTCCTTCCTTATGTTACGGATCGAAAAAGAGGAATGAAATGGGGAATGATATCAGTATTTAGTGTCACCGTATTACTAGTCCTGACCAATATAATGGATCTCTTATTATTTGGAAATATGACGGCTTCCCTGACATACCCAGTCATGGTGGCAGCACGTTATATCAGTATCGCGGACTTCCTGGAGCATTTGGAATCCATTGTAATGGCAATATGGATTTCTGGCACCTTCATTAAAATTACCGTTTTTTATTATGCTATCACCCTGGGCACCGCACAATTGTTAAAGCTTTCTGATTTTCGCCCGCTTATATTACCAATTGGCTTTCTGATTCTTTTATTTGGTCTTTGGTCATCCAATAATTTAGAAGAATTGTCTCTTTTTCTAGGAACATCAGGTGCGATTTATATTCTATCAATCCAGATTATAATTCCTGTTTTTCTATTGTTGACAGGATTTATCCGAAATAAAGTTCAGCAAGGGAAAGGAAACAATGAGAATGAAGCTCCAGTCAATCATTAAGAAGTATCTATTGCTTCTTTTTCTTGTTTTTTCTGTTGTCTTTCTGTCAGGGTGCTGGGACCGGAATGAAGTAAATGATTTAGCTTTAATTATGGCCGCCGGATTTGATAAAAAATCAGATAATACGATTGAACTAAGTGTCCTTCTTTATATTCCAAAAGGCGGCGGAAATCAGCAGGATATGAACAGCGCGGGAGGCGGCGGGTATGAAACAATGGTAAGGTCAGCTGCAGGAATTACCGTTGCCGACGCAATGGCTAGACTGCAGGAAAAGCTGCCCCGGCAAATTTTTTGGGGACACACTGATATTTTCCTATTTAATGAGAAGCTGGCAAAGGAAGGGATTTTTGAGCATGTGGACTTTATTATGAGACACCCGCAGCTTCGTGAACGTGCACAAATTTTTGTCAGCAAGCAGCCGGCAAAAGAAGTTTTAAGCCTAATGCCGCCGCTGGAGCGTGACTTATCAGAGGTTTTAAGAGAACTTGGAGAGCATGAAATAGGAATGAGTATTACCACTAAAGAATTGGCACAAATGCTAATCAGTGATTCAGGGGATTGTGCTTTACCTTGGATTCAAATCCTGCCTCCCGATGATAAAAATAAACCAAAACGAACGATTGCGTATATTACAGGAACTGCCGTTTTCAAAAAAGATAAAATGATAGGTAAAATTGATGACATGTTAACAAGAGGGATTCTTTGGATAAGAGATGAAATAAGGCTGGCAGTGGTTACGGTAAAACTGCCTCAAACAAAAGGTTATATCTCCGTCAATTTATCACAGGCCCATTCAAAATTAGTCCCAACAATAGAAAATGGCAAATGGAAAATCACTCTTAAATCAGAAACCTATAGTGACATCGTCCAAAATTCGACCCATTTAAACGTATCTGACCCTGCTGTTGTGAAATCACTGGAGCGCCAAATAGAGCAGGTAATAAATAACAGGATTGAGCTTGCCAGAAAAAAGGTTCAAAAAGAAATGAAGGCAGATATTTTAGGATTTGCCGACGCTTTTCACCGTTACTATCCTAAGGTTTGGAATAAAGAGAAAAAACGCTGGGAAGAAATTTTTCCGGATGTAGAAGTAAAATACGAAACTAAATGCAAAATTCGGAGGCAGGGACTGCACTCTTAAAGTGTAAGGAGGTACTCACATGAAGTGGAGTTCTGTATTTCTATGTATTTTTATTATCTTCCTTATGATTCTATATCAATGGCCGCAACTGAAAAAAAGTCAGAAAAGGGATAAAGCAGCGTTTTTATCCCTTTCATTTGCCGGATTGCTTTTAGCTATTTTACTCATCATGTTTCCTGATATATCGGGCCCTACCCAAATGATTGATTGGCTGTACAAACCGTTAGGAAAGTTCTTAGAGAAATAAATGATATATTAAGCTGTAAATTCTATTCATACAGTCTTTACCGATTCACTGTTTCCTCCATGTACCAAAGAAGATGCTCCTTCCTTTATATATCCATATTCACATTTTTACAGATATAGGAATATAACTATTTTACTAAGCATATATATTAAAATATCTCTTTACAGAAAGGAGCTTCTTTTATGGATATCTGTATTTCTTGTGGAACAGAATTATCAATATTGGAGAGGACTCGAACAGAATGCTGGGAGTGCAGAGACACAACAACAGAAGCTTATGAGGAAGAGTAATTCCCTAAAGTCTCTAATAATTTTCTCTCCTTTCAAATGCCTCTGTTTCATTATGACAGCCGGCAAACTCAAGTCTTCATGGCAAAATGGATGATAATATCCTTCCATTCCTTCCCGTTCAACCCGTATTTTTTTGCATTTCTAAGTTTCATTCAATTAAAACCCTTCTTCCATGTTCACAAGATTAAATGAAGGGTTCCTTTTCCAAAACTTATGTCGTCCCCCAATGCCTATAATGGTGCCCAATTAAGCCCGTCAATATCTTTTTTAGCTTGATGTCCTCGCCCGCAGTTCTTGACAGAAATAGGTCAAAAGAAGCAAATTAGTCTTATAAAAAGAAAGAGACATCAATCAAATGATGTCTCTTTCTTTTTGTGCCACTGACCATAATAATGGTTATTTCGTAAACTTTTTAAAGATTAAGGTCGCATTATGACCGCCGAAGCCTAAGGAGTTGGATAAAACAACCTGAACATCCTTCTTCTTTGCCACGTTTGGCACATAATCCAAATCAAGCTCCTCATCAGGTGTTTCATAGTTAATCGTTGGCGGGATAATGCCTTCTTTGATGGCTAAAACAGAAAAAATAGCTTCAATGGCACCTGTAGCCCCCAGCATATGCCCTGTCATAGATTTTGTGGAACTGATTGATAACTTATAAGCATGTTCTTTGAAAACTTCTTTTACAGCCAATGTTTCATATAAATCATTGTAATAAGTAGAAGTTCCATGTGCATTAATATAATCGACCTGATCTGGAGTGATTCCGGCATCTTCTATTGCTAAATTCATGGCACGCTGGGCGCCTTCTCCTTCAGGGGCAGGTGTTGTAATATGATGGGCGTCGCCAGTAGCTCCATACCCAATGAGTTCTCCGTAGATGTGTGCCCCCCTGGCTAAAGCATGCTCCAGCTCTTCCAGTATTACAATACCGCAGCCTTCACCGATGACAAACCCATCACGATTCTTATCAAAAGGGCGGCTTGCCGTTTTCGGATCCGGGTTCTTTGAAAGGGCGGTCATATTTGAAAAACCAGTAACGGTCATCTCTGTAATGGTTGCCTCTGTTCCGCCTGCAATCATCATATCCGTATCCCCTTTTTGGATCACACGAAACGCATCCCCAATGGAATTCGCACCTGAAGCACAGGCTGTCACCGAACAATTATTAATCCCCTTTGCTCCAAGTTCAATTGAAACCTGCCCTGCTGCCATATCTGGAATAAACATCGGGATGGTAAACGGATTGACTCTTCTTTGCCCTTTTTCAAGAAATCTTTTATGCTGTTCCTCAAACTCACCTAATCCGCCAATGCCGGAGCCAATCCAAACGCCGACCCGTTCAGGGTTAATATCCTCTCCTATTTGAATACCGGCATCTTTTACAGCCATTTTACTGGCGGCTACCGCAAATTGGCTGTATCGCCCCATTCTTCTGGATTCTTTCCGATCCATATACTCTTCCGGCACAAATCCTTTTACCTCTGCAGCAATTTTGACATCCACTTTGTCTGTATCATAAATTGTTGCCGGTCCAATACCTGACACGCCGTTTTTAATATTCTCCCATGTGGTATAGGCATCATTTCCTACTGGCGTGACTGCTCCAATACCTGTAATTACTACTCTTTTTCCCATATATGAGTTCTCTCCTGCTCATTTTATAATCTATACAGTTTGTCCTTTTATCTATTTTACCGAATTCAAGGATGTTGGACAAATAACCTGTATGATTATATGAAAATGGATGGGACATAATATCATCTTTGGCTTTAAAAAAGCAAAAAGTAAGCAAAAAAACACTCCCTTGCTTACCTTTGTAATACCTATTCAGTTCAATTCCCCATCAACCAGCATCCTATACTCATCCGGCGTATCGATATCAGGTATTGCCTTTCGATTCATATTAGAATAAAAAACCTGCTGTTTACATTTTTTTATAACGGATTTTCCACCCTCATCACCGCTAATGTCTAGTAATTGATGAAACATGTGTTTTTTAAATAAGACAGGGTGCCCAGGGTTGTCCAAATATCTAGCTTGGATAATCGAAAAATCCGGGTGATTGTGGTAATCTTCAATGATTCTATTAATTTCTGCTGATGACATGGATGGCTGGTCACCCAATAAGAAAACAGCAGCCTGCGCTGTTTCTGGCAGTGATTGCACTCCCATTTTAACGGAGGTAGACATCCCTTCATGTGATTGATGATTCAATAGGATTCTATCAATTCCTTCCATATTTACCGCTTCAGCCAAGTTGTTGATTTGTGGATTTACGACAACCATGATTCCATCTAATTGGGATTTTAAGCACTCCTCAATCGCATGCTGGATCAACGGCTTGCCTTTATAGGGAAGCATCATTTTCGGTTCGCCCATTCTTCTGGAAAATCCAGCGGCTAAGATAATTCCCCATACTTGTTTTTCAAAATTAGTCATATTGGCAGTCATCATGATTCCACCTTTTCTTCAACATAATGAAACATATTATTTTACAATTTGGTTATCCAGCTAAATTTCTTTTTGTAAGTTCACCTGTTTTATTAATACTAAAAAACCAAGTGTAACTATCATATCGGTGAGCACTCTTTCTACCGCCTTCACATACCACTCACGTCCTGTTATCAATGAAGGATAAATAGGAAAACTGTTAACTTCTGAGAAGTTTTCGCCGCGTAATTCATAATTGTATTTTTCCTTAGATGCATTCAGTAATAATAATATTCGGTAAATTGAACCTAATCTCCTTTACATAAAGCCCAGTAATATAATCAATCTCACATGATAATCCTTTCATTTTTAATCCCCATTATATAAAGTTCCTTCTTAAATATTTATAAAACAATAATTATTAATTTTTATTATACTTTTTTTCTAAAGGCTGTTTTCGTAAACTATGTTGTTATGCCAAGAAAAGCGGTGGTTTATTCAATTTAGGAATTAGCGGACTCTGCGAAAAAGCTGGATTACAGGATAGCCCCCTTGGAAGTAAAAAATAAGCGGAAGTTTTCCCGTTATTTGCAAAATTAAGTTTAAATAGTAAAAAATAAGCGGAGTTTTTTCCGTTAT
>NZ_JAMBNQ010000021.1 GCF_023715155.1 Neobacillus mesonae | reverse complement strand
CGCGCGGATTCCCTTTTTCCTAAGATTCGCGCTCTTTCAACCTTCCTTAGTGCGCGCGGATTCCCCTTTTTCATGATATTCGCGCTCTTTGCACCTTCTTTAGTGCGCGCGGATTCCCTTTTTCCTAAAATTCGCGCTCTTTGCACCTTCCTTAGTGCGCACAAATTCCTTTTTTCATGATATTCGCGCTCTATAGACCTTCTATAGTGCGCGGAAATTCGCTTTTTCCTACGATTCGCGCTCTTTGCACCTTTTTTAGTGCGCGCAGATTCCCTTTTTCCTAAAATTCGCGCTCTTTCAACCTTCCTTAGTGCGCGGAAATTCGCTTTTTCCTGTAATTCGCGCTTTATCAACCTTCCTTAGTGCGCGGGGATTCCCTTTTTCATGATATTCGCGCTCTTTGCACCTTTTTTAGTGCGCGCAGATTTCCTTTTTCCTAAAATTCGCGCTCTTTCAACCTTCCTTAGTGCGCGGAAATTCGCCTTTTCCTGTAATTCGCGCTCTATCGACCTCCCTTAGTGCGCGGAAATTCGCTTTTTCCTACGATTCGCGCTCTATCGACCTCCCTTAGTGCGCGGGGAACATAACTTTTCAAAAAATGTATGCTCTATAAACCTTTTTCTTACTGGTAACAGTCTCAATCCCCTTGTTCCAGCCAGCAAAAAAAGGACGCCCTAAAAACGGACATCCCCTCAATTCCTAATAAACCGTCTGCATCCCTTTCCCGGCAACTGTCATCCATTCGAATTGGCGAAGGCGCACTTCGAATAATGTCAGCGGGTCGCGGAACATTTCCGGATTTGTATTCATTTGATCAAGCATAGTTTGATTCTTTTGTATTTCTGCACTTGCTTCTGCAACCGCCTGAGTCAACACGCCTAATGGTGATTTAAAGAACATAGTGACATCGCGCTCAAGCGATTTTTCAAACAGCTCAAATGGCTGGAAAAACTGCCGGCTGACCATTTCAGCTATTTCCGTGTAATCTTCATTTTCCACAAATGTTTTGTATTTATTGTGGAGCATTGCTTTATTTTGCGTTATGGCCCCAAATAGTTTCCCGGCGCTCTTTAATAAAAATTGCGAAGGTGTCCGGCGCAGAAGGATATTTACTTTTTCAAGATGGAAGCCGCTTGTCATCCGTTCCGTATCACGGTGCCAGTCTTCCAGTACTTTAAAATCACAAGAAAGTGCTAGGCGTTCTTCTCCAAACATGCTGTTGAAACCGTCAGCAAGCTCATTTAAGTATTCCTGACTTTGTCCGAATTCATCTTTACAGGTTTCAATCCAATTCTGAAGGAGCTGAAAATATTTCGGCATCATTTTATCATCTAAAAACTCCTGCATCCTGCGGTTCATCTCATCATTCAATTCTAAATGGATACTGCTGAAATTGCTGTCCTCTTTGATTAATTCAGAACAGCCGTGAAGCAGTTTTGGAACTGTTGCTGTAATTTCATCTTGTATTGATTTCTTAATCGTACGATACGATTTGGCCAGCGCCTCTGTTTTATGTGCAACTGTATCATGCATTTGATTTACCGCACCGTTCAGTTTTGTATGCATTTCCTCATTCCAGCGCACAGCTTCAATCAATTGATTTTCCACGTCAATCCTCTTTTGCAAAAAGCTGGACAGCATCGTCCGTATATAGTAAAGGCACTTTGCCAAGCGTTTATCCTTCATATTTCTTGTTTGTTTGACTGACTGGATAAACTCTTTTAATTCATTCAATTGTTGGCTGCGATCATACTGTGTAGAAAAGGCAAAAACATTGGCATCCGGGATATAATCATGAATGGCCGTTTTGGTTTCTTGAAAAATACGAATCGCATCATGTTCATTTGCGATTGTGTCCATTTTGCTTAGGATAAAATGAATAGGAATATCTGGTGCCAATTCCTGTATTTGCGAAAGAATTCCTTTTTCTTTTTCATTTACAGGAGCATTGGCATCAACCACAAATAGAATCGTATCGGCCACATGGAAGTTTTTCAAAACCTCATAACGGTCTTGATGGCCGCCTTTTAGTCCTGGTGTATCCAAAATTGCCAGCCCGTTTTCCTTCAAAAATGCATTGGGCTGCTTAAATTCGATGATAGATTCCTGAGCATTCCGCATCCGGTCCATCCGCTCCTGAAAGTCGGCAAACTCTTCTAGTTTTGTTGTCTCAGCATCCGTAATTTCGTTTATTTCCTGTTCCTCAGCATTCTTAAACATCACTACAGTAGATGTCGGACTGTCCTGCAGATCTTCATCAAACAGATTATTGATAAATGTTGATTTTCCGCTGCCGCTAAGTCCAGTCAAAAGAAAATGATAGGTATCGACGTCTGTCAACTGCTCCGCAATCCACTTAAGTCTATTATTTTCGCCCATTTCGTGTTTTTCCGCCCATTCCAAAATAGAATGGAATAATGACATGCACTCTTTTTGCTCGTTCAATTCAACTTCTGTAGAACTGATTACTTTTTCGGCCTCTTCCACAATAGTTACACTAAGGCTTGCTGGGAACAATTCATTCCATGAGAGGACAGCCGCGGAGGCCAGCACAACATGGTCCTCATCAGCCAAACAGAGCCAATTAGTCAACAAATCTGGAACATATTCACTAAGCTGTTTAATAAAATACTTGCCGTCGATTAAATCAAAATAAGCATCCTTATGCAGTTTCGACAGCACTGTCCAGTGATCCCCGCGTTTTAGATCAAGATTTAATAACAGGTGATTGATTTCATTTACCCATGTAAAATAGGAATCTTCCTGCTTGCTGCTGTTCCAAAATGTCGAAATAAGCTGTTCAAACTTTTCCTTATTCTGATAAAACAAAATAGCTAATGCCTGGGAATAATAATTGGGAGCAAATGTTTTTGTAACCCCTTTTTGAACATATCCTAAAAGAATATCAAACCATTCTATTGATTCGGTCCGTTTCGACTCGTTCACTGCAAGTTCAACCGCATTTCCCCAATCTTCATGCTCCTCAAAAAATTCACGTGCAATCGTTGTCAGGTTAGGATAATCCGGCTGCTGTACAATGATTTTTTTGATGATAGAAACAGCTGCATCCAATCTTCCAGTTTGGATATACAGTGTGAATAGTTTCAATGCCACTTCCGCATTTAGGGTTGACTCTTCAGTTTGTATGGCAGTATAGATGTCCTCCGCAGTCGATTCCATACCTAACTCAAAGTAGGCATCTGCGGTATTCTTTTTTGCCCATGGTTCAAGTTCATTCACAATATTTTCCCATTTAAAAATAGCAGTCTCATAATCTTTGTTATGAAAATACACTTCGCCCTGAGCAAAACGGATATTGGACAGGTCAGGTACATCCTTTACCGCTTCTTCTTGAAACGCTTCACCCAGTACACGAATTGGATGTATATTTTCTTGTTCATCGATGAACATTTTATAATATGTTTTTTGGATTAATTGCTGCTCTAACGTCATTTCTTTCCCCTCCAATTGCAAACTCTATATCATTCATATGGAAAAGAGACATAATTATTCTCTACATTATTCGTTGCTAACTGCCATTTTATGTCCTAAATTTTACATTTTAGCAAAGTTTTCGTACAAATAAGTATTAAGTTTCAAAGACTAACCATTCCATATTAAAAAATAATGGGCTGCCGCGTCCGCAGCAGCCTCCCCATTATTTTATAACAACCAGCTTAAAAATACCTTACTCCACTCTAAAATGACTATTTATAGTTTTTTACATAATCATTCTGTAGCCAGCCTTCTTTCAAGCTGGGATAGAAGCAAGCTTAATGAAAAAGTTAATACAAGATAAATGAGAGCTGCTGTGATATAAGGTTCCCAGGCACGGTAATATTGTCCCTGCATTGCCTGTCCCCAATACATCAGTTCAGGAACAGCAATGATTGCGGCAAGTGATGAATCCTTAATTAAGACAACGAATTCATTTCCTAAAGGCGGAATCATTCGTTTAAAGGCCTGAGGTAAAATGACATATCTCATTGATTGTACATGATTCATACCAAGAGACCGGGCTGCTTCCATCTGTCCCTTGTCTATTGATTGAATGCCGGCACGAAATATTTCCGCTACATAGGCAGCAGAATTTAAGGAAAGGGCCATGATAGCCGCAGTAATGGCATGCGTTTTATCTAACAAAAGCGGCACAAGACCAAAATGAACCAACAATATTTGCACTAATAAGGGAGTGCCTCGAAAAAAAGTAATATAACATTTAAACGGAAAAGCCAAAAGTTTATTTTCCAGCATTTTTCCCAGCCCTATGAATAGCCCCAGAATACAGCCAATAAGAATACCGGCAATAGAAAGCCCCACGGTCAAAAGAGTGCCTTTAGCAAAAAATGGTGCATATTCAGCAAGTAAATCCCAACGAATATCCATCTATATAGATCCCCCTAACAAAAGCGCGTTCCATAGAAAAAAATGGCGTAACTGCCATTTCTGAAGTTACGCATGATTCAATCTTATTTGTTTTGCTGCTTCTTAATTTCTGTTAAGTCAGGTTCAACCTTAAACCACTTTTTATAAATCTTTGCATATTCCCCATTCTCAGTAATTTCTTTAATGGATTTATCAAATTCAGCCTTCAGCTTGCTTCCTTTCGGGAAAAGCACACCATAAAACTCTTTTTCAAAAGCAGCTGCATCTTCAATAACGACAAAATTATCTTTTGGATTATTTTTCACATATTCCTCGACAACCGTGTTATCAGCTACAACTGCATCGGCACCATGACCTTTTAACTCCATAATAGCTAGATTATTATCTTTGAACTTTTTAAGATTTTTATTTTCTTCCCCTAATAGCTTTTCCGCTGCCTCCTGTCCGGTTGTACCGTTTTGCACTGCAACCACCTTATCCTTCAAATCTTGAGCATTTTTAATTGGACTGCCTTGCGGAACCATAATTTTATTTGTAGACATAAAATATGGAACTGAAAAGTCATATGTCTGTTTGCGTTCATCGTTAATGGTAATGGAAGAGACAGCAAGATCTGCTGTTTTTCCTTTGATTTCTACGAACACTGGATCCCAGCCGACATGCTCAATTTTCACCTCATAGCCCGCCTGCTTTGCTGCAGCTTTAATAAAATCAATATCGAATCCAACTACTTCCCCTTTATCTTGGTATTCAAACGGGGCATACGCTGCATCGGTGACGACTCTAAGCGTCTTCTTCTCGCTTTTTCCGCTGTCCTCCCCGCTGGTCCCACTTGTCTTACTAGTACCGCACGCGGAAAGAAGCAGGAAAAAAGCAGTAATTAATACCGTTAATACTAGTTTTGATTTCTTCATTTTTAGCCTCCTAAGTTTTTTTGAAAAACTATTTTATTTTAATTTTAATAATATTTCGAATATAATTATAGCTTTTTACCTTGATATATTCAATTATTTTCTTGGTTTCTAATCTACTAATTTGTTGGGTTATTCTTCAAAGAAAACTAAAATATCATTCTCCATTTGTATGTGCCCATTGATTAAAACAAGCCTATTTACCTATCCTCTATTTGCATCGCTATCACATATGTTGGTTTACCAAAATAATGAATATTTATAAATCTTGGTTAAGAAATACCTGTATGGTTTTCAACCCGGATTATTAGGTTTCTATAGCATACCGCCGGTTTTCTTGTAGCAGCATCCTCTCCTTAACATAGTCCATTATCGGTTTAAAAACAGGCTGGCTGCTGACAAGAGACGTGTTGACTTATATGAAGATGATTTTGATATCCTGGTTCTCTTTTTTGTAAAAAATTCAAACAATTCGTTCTCATCTTTAATACAATGTGAGATTATATAACATATATTGTAAAGAAGTGGGTGGTGAAGCATCAAATGGCAAACGAAACATCTTATAAGGATAAAAAGGTAATCACTATTGGTATCGTAAGCGAGCTGACCGGCTTATCTGAAAGACAAATCCGTTATTACGAAGAACGAAAGCTGATTTTCCCCGACCGAACACCAGGAGGAAGTCGAAAATATTCCTTTTCGGATGTTGAATTGCTAATGGAGATTGCAGAAAAAATTGAAGACGGAGTACAGACACATGAGATTAGAAAAGAAATGACACGTTCAAAGAAGAAACTGACCCCAGAGGAAGCAAAAAGAAGAATGATTCAAGGACAATTGAATGTTCAGTTTGGTTTACGAAAAGGCCCGTTTTCTTAAAGAAAGCCGGGTTATTTTTTTGTAACGAAAGATTGGCTGAACAAATTTTTTACCTCCTATACTTTTTTCTTAAAAATAACATGTTAGATTTCCTTACATAGTTATGGAATTTAATATAACTAAATAGGAAAATAAACATCATAAAACCAAACAGATAAAAAAAGGAGGAAAAAATAATGGATATGATGTTTTTAATGAATAGCATGTGGGTAATGTTAGGTGCCGTCCTAGTTATTTTAATGATTGGAGGATTTATTCTTCTAGAAACGGGTTCAACTAGAATGAAAAACGCAGGCCACATAGCCGGTAAAACCATCCTCACCTTTTCCATCGGCTCAGTGTTGTTTTGGGCAGCAGGTTACGGCTTAATCTTTGGAAAGGGAAATTCCTTGATTGGTTTCTCTGATTTCTTCTATTCCGGGTATGACATAAAAGGTGTTTCACTCTCTGGTGCAGTTTTCTTTTTATTTCAACTGGCTTTTGCAGGGATTTCGTTAACGATAGCATTCGGCGGATTTGCCGAAAGGGCTAAACTAAGTGTTTACCTAGTGTTTGCAGTTCTATTCTCAATCATTGTATATCCGCCGATTGCTCATTGGATCTGGGGCGGCGGCTGGCTCGCCGAACATGGAAAACAGGATTTCGCCGGATCTACCGTTGTCCACTTAACCGGGGCAATGGCATCACTAGCTGCAACTATTATTCTGAAACCGCGGATTGGAAAGTACAACAAAGATGGTTCCGCTAATAACTTAGCTGGCCACAACCAAGTTTTTACAGCCTTAAGTGTACTGCTTTTATGGGTAGGCTGGTTTGGTTTTAATGCCGGAAGCACCTTATCTGTTGATGCAGGATTTTTCGGATTTGTTGCCGTAAATACAAACTTAGCGGCAGCTGCCGGGACTGTTGCAGCCATGATAATATCTTGGATGATTTCAGGGAAAGCAGATGTATCGATGATGTTAAATGGTGCGCTGGCAGGATTGGTAGCAATAACAGCTTCATGTGCATTTGTTGAAACCTGGGCAGCAGTGGTTATAGGGTTTATTGCCGGTATTCTTGTCTTTTACAGCATTCGTTTTTTTGAAAAATTAAAAATTGATGACCCTATTGCAGCACTTTCTGTACACGGTGCCGCTGGGATTTGGGGCACCTTATCCACCGGATTCTTCGCTACAAAAGAATTAGCCGTTGTCGGTCAGCCAGGACTCTTTTATGGCGGCGGTTTCCATCAGCTTGGGATCCAGGCAATGGGGGTACTGGTATGCGGCGCATTTGCTTTTATTACCTCCTTCCTTCTCTTATCAATTTTGAAAGCAATCATGAACGGACTTCGTGTTACCGAAGAAGAAGAGATTATTGGACTTGATATAAGCGAGCACGGAAGCTACGGGTATCCGGAGCTTGTTAAAACGGAACATAAACTTAATGCATAATATTTTTATTGATCGACAATTACAAAAGAGGTGAGCGGAATGTCCAACAGCAGTTATTTAGAAATTAAAAATTTTCATTTTCAAAGAATAACTGGGGCATCCGTTGACCCCATCCATTTAAACTTAGTCCACGATGAAATCTATAAACAAGTAATTGAGCTGGCATTAGAAAAGCTCAAAAATGTAAACGGGCCTCCACCCTGCCCATTTACATTTTTTGTTACAGGAAGTGCCGGACGTATGGAACAGTCTATTTGGAGTGACCAGGATCATGGAATTATTTTCTATAATAATTGTAAGAAGGAGCAAGTATACTTTTTGCAGCTAGGGAAAGAAATTTCTGAAGGCCTTTCCCAAGCCGGTTATTCCTATTGTAAAGGCGGCGTAATGTCTTCTAATCCGCTTTGGTGCAAATCAATCACTGAATGGCAGGGGCAGATAAACAGCTGGATAGAACAATCCTCCTGGGAGACTATTAGGTATTTGCTCATTTTTCTTGATGCCAGAAACCTTCTCGGAGAACAAACTTACATCAACCTATTAAAAAAACAAATTTTTCTAACATTACAAAGAAAACGGATGATGACATTGGTTTTAAACAATTCACTGTATTACAAAAAAGGGATAAATCTAATAGGAAATTTATTATTTGAAACACATGGCCCGTATTCAGGCACACTAAATTTAAAGGAAACCGCCTTTATACCTTATGCCAATGCTGTCCGCCTGTTAGCTATTAAAGAAGGCCTGTTAGAATCACCTACCCTTTTACGGCTTAATGGGTTACGTAATACAGCGTTCCCATCCATCAAAGTCTATGAAACTCAATTTAATAAATTACTACATTACCGCCTTGCATACTGTGACCATACTAACTATGAATCAGGGCATTATTTATCGATTAAAAATTTAACTAAAGCACAAATTGGAGAAGTGAAAGATATACTCAAACATGGTACGACACTTTTACGTACCGTTAAAAAACTGCTGGAAAAAGGAGATTTAAATGGGCATCCATGAGATGATACAATTCTTCAGGCAAAACTTTGGCAAATTAACGCCCCATTTATTCGCAGGTATGCAACCCCCTTCTAATCTAGAACAAATGGCTTTTTTGAAAAACTTGCAAAAAGAGATCAGAAAAAATAATTACTTAGAAACCCCTCTTTGCAAATTAAAGGTTGTGGTGTTTGATTTAGAAACAACCGGGTTTCAACCAGAGAAGGGAGATCAAATCATTTCCATAGGCGCTATTAAAATGACGGGCAGCCGGATGGAAGAGACAGAAACCTTTTATTCTTTAATAAATATTAGACAACCGCTTCAAGAGAATATTATCAGGCTGACAAATATTACTGACCAAGAATTACGAAACGCACCTGAACCAGCAGAAGTATTGTTCCAATTTTTAAGATTTATAAAAAGTGATATTCTTGTAGCCCATCATTCCTTTCATGAAAAAGCTTTTATGGATAAATTATCACAGGACCTGCTTGGAAAGAGATTTGATCATCGAATTATAGATACCTCATTTTTAATCAAGACATCAGCTCCTGCAATGAAAGCTATCCAACTGGAGGAAATATGCAAGATATGCGGAATTGAGATTAAAAACCGGCACCATGCACTAGGTGACGCGCTTATGACAGCAAAAATTTGGAGCCGCTATTTGCAAGAAGCATCAGCTAAGGGGTATAAAAACCTCCATGATATTTATGCATTTATTTCGAAATTAAAATAAATAGCCATAAAAAGTTATTCCTTCTTTCAAACAAACTTTATGTAATTAAGACCAGCTGGAACTTTTTTCTCCCTCTTCCCTATTAATTTCCCCGTAATTTCCCATCCAAAAATTGCTACAAAAAAATTCAAAATTTTTTTATTTGCGTTACAACCTTATCATAGCAATAATGTAAACGCTGTCAGATGGATTCACTAATTTGAATTGTCTGATTTTTGTATTGACCGAGTCACTTTTTGGTTGTATGATAGTCGAAAACAAAGACCTTATACCATTACTTTTTCATCATATCGAGATCTTGAAAAAGATGGGCAAGGCTTTTCTTTTTAAGTCAAATGTTTAATCATTTAAAGCGTTATCCCCTGAAAAATTATCAAACTATTAAAACTAAATGAAAAAGTTCAAGTTTTTCCAGGGTTCATAAAAATGGCTACAATAAACGGCCGGCTTAATTAAACCGAACCGTAGCAAAAGTAAGAGGAGGCGCTTATTGATGCGCAGCGATATGATTAAAAAAGGGGTTGACCGGGCTCCCCATCGCAGTCTTTTATACGCAACCGGAATCAAAACAAGTGATTTAGATAAACCATTTATTGGTGTGTGTAACTCATTTATCGAAATCATCCCGGGACATAAACACCTTAATCATTTCGGTGAAATTGTTAAAGAGGCCATCCGTGAAGCTGGTGGAATCCCATTTGAATTTAATACAATCGGCGTTGATGATGGCATTGCCATGGGCCACATTGGAATGAGATATTCATTACCAAGCCGCGAAATTATTTGTGACAGTGCAGAAACTGTCATTAATGCACACTGGTTTGACGGTGTCTTCTACATACCTAACTGTGACAAAATCACACCAGGAATGTTAATGGCTGCTGCGAGAACCAACGTTCCCTCTGTATTCGTCTCAGGCGGTCCAATGGAAGCTGGAGTAAGTGCAACAGGCAAGCCGCTTTCCCTTACTTCTGTATTTGAAGGAGTAGGTGCCTACCATAATGGAACCATGACGAAGCAGGAATTGTATGATATCGAAAGAAATGCATGTCCAACCTGTGGTTCATGTTCTGGAATGTTTACCGCAAACTCAATGAACTGCCTTATGGAAGTATTAGGAATGACTGTTCCTGGCAACGGAACAATTGTTGCTACTTCTGAGCAGCGGCATGATTTGATCAAACAGGCTGCAAAGCATTTAATTGAATTAATTAAAAAGGATATTCGTCCACGTGACATTATGACAAAAGAAGCATTCGACAATGCTTTTGCCCTGGATATGGCAATGGGCGGTTCAACTAATACGGTTCTTCATACACTGGCAATTGCACATGAAGCCGGAATTGAATATGATTTGCGTGATATTAATAAAATTGCTGAAAAAGTCCCTTATTTAGCAAAATTAATGCCTGCCTCTAATTATTCAATGGATGATGTGGAACGTGCAGGCGGAGTAAGTGCAATTCTAAATGAACTTTGTAAAGTAGAAGGTGCATTAAATAAAGATTGCATTACCATTACAGGAAAAACACTGCAGGAAAATGTAAAGGATGCAAAAATCCTTAATGATACAGTGATTCGCACAAAGGATAATCCTTACAGTCATGTCGGAGGCCTGTCCATTCTTTACGGAAATATTGCTCCGGACGGCGCTGTTATCAAAGTTGGTGCAGTGGATCCATCCATTAAAACATTCTTGGGAGAAGCAATTGTATTTGATTCCCAGGATGAAGCACAAGAAAATATCAATAACGGTACTGTCAAGCCTGGTCATGTCGTAGTTATCCGCTATGAAGGACCAAAAGGCGGACCTGGAATGCCGGAAATGCTTGCTCCAACTTCTGCCATCGCCGGCCGTGGTTTAGACAAAGAAGTTGCTCTTATTACTGATGGGCGTTTCTCCGGTGCAAGCCGAGGAATCTCAATCGGTCATATCTCACCTGAAGCTGCTGAGGGAGGACCAATTGCCTTTATACAAAATGGAGACAAAATTTCAATTGACTTAACAGACCGTTCCATTGAACTTCTTATTGATGAGGATGAATTTGCGGAAAGACGCAGCAACTGGGTAAAACCAGAACCAAAAATTAAATCTGGTTATCTAGCAAAATATGCGAAACTTGTTACTTCTGCCAATACTGGCGGAGTAATGAAAATATAAAAATGCAACACACAGGGAAATCTTAGTACCCTTCCCCTTCTTTAAAGAAGCTTAGGTGCTAAAAAGGTAACTTTCTTTTAAAAATTAATATTCGTCAAATCGATGACGGGAACATAGGAATAAGAACATGTATTTACAGAGAGCTGGGGATGCTGGAAACCCAGTAATACAACTTATTCTGGTCTCATCCCAGAGTGTTAAACCGAACGGGTTTTCCTTAGTAGGTTTAATCAGGTGCATCTTAGTCACCTGTTACCAAAACGAAGCGTTTCTTTAAAAAGCCGCTTCATAAGGCAGTATTCGTAAGGATACTGTGAATCCGGGTGGTACCGAGAAAACATTGACCTTTTCTCCCCGATTAAACTGCTATTAGTATGAATTTGCAGTTTATTTGGAGAGTAAAGGTCTTTTTTCTTTGAATAAAAATTTTTTAGTTTTAAAAACCCAATTAGAATGATGCAATTTTTAAATACCCATAAGGAGGGAACGACGTGAAAGTAGAAGCAAAACTGGAATTCCAAACCAGTACAGCACCCAAAACAGGTGCAGACCTTCTCATCGATCTTTTGGTAAAAGAAGGTGTTGAAACAATTTTTGGCTATCCGGGAGGTGCCGTTCTGCCAGTCTATGACGCTATTTACAAGGCTAAAGACAGAATCAGCCACATTCTTTTCCGTCATGAACAAGGAATGATTCATGCGGCAGAAGGATTTGCACGAATTACAGGTAAACCTGGTGTTGTCATTGCCACTTCAGGTCCCGGAGCTACTAATCTGGTCACTGGAATTACAGATGCGATGATGGATTCCTTGCCGCTCGTGGTATTCACAGGGCAGGTTGCACGTTCTGTTATCGGAACAGATGCCTTCCAGGAGGCTGACGTAATGGCCATCACGACTCCAATCACAAAACATAATTACCAAGTGCAATCAATTTCTGATTTACCAAGAATCGTAAAGGAAGCTTTTCATATTGCTTCTACCGGAAGGCCGGGACCGGTCTTAGTCGATCTTCCAAAGGATATTACATCAGGAGTTCTTACTGATGCTCCAGAGGATACAGACATGGATATACCTGGCTATCAACCAACATTTAAACCAAATCCAATGCAAATCAAGAAATTAGCAGATTCATTAGCTAAAGCGCACAAACCTGTTATTTTGGCAGGTGCAGGCGTACTTCATGCGAAAGCTTCAGAACAGTTAACGGCCTTCGCTGTAAAACATAATATTCCTGTTGCCACTACTTTGCTGGGTCTCGGTTCCTTCCCTGCTGACAATGCCCTTTCTCTAGGAATGGCTGGCATGCATGGAACTTATGCAGCAAATATGGCGCTATATGAAAGTGATTTATTAATCAATTTCGGAGCCCGGTTTGACGACCGGCTCACAGGAAGTCTAAAGCACTTTGCACCTTATGCAAAAGTAGCTCACATTGATATCGATCCGGCTGAAATTGGAAAAAACGTACCAACCCAAATTCCAATTGTAGCGGATGCCAAGGTAGCTTTAACTGAACTGCTTATACAGGCGGAAAGTTCCCCTAAATCTGAAGAATGGGTTGAAAAAGTACTGACATTCAAGCAGGAATTCCCTCTTTGGTATAAACATGATCCAAAAGGAATGTGTCCTCAATGGCTGATTGAAGCGGTTCATAAAGTTACAAACGGCGATGCAATTGTTGCTACTGACGTCGGCCAGCATCAAATGTGGGCAGCTCAGTACTATACCTTTAATCAGCCGCATCGCTGGATTACTTCCGGCGGATTGGGAACGATGGGTTTTGGCTTCCCTGCTGCTATTGGGGCTCAGCTTGCAGCACCTGAAAGCACAGTAGTTGCAATTGTTGGTGACGGTGGATTCCAAATGACATTGCAAGAGCTTTCAGTCATTTATGAAAGAAAGCTGCCAATCAAAATCATCATTGTTAACAATGGCGCTCTTGGCATGGTTCGTCAATGGCAGGAATTAATGTACGATAACCGTACTTCTGAATCAATTCTTCATACACAGCCTGATTTCGTAAAATTGGCAGAAAGTTACGGGATTCGCGGTGTGATGATTGATAATCCTGAAGAATTAATTGCTTCTCTACCAGAATTATTTGCCCATGATGGTCCAGTTCTTATCGACTGCCGGGTTCTGCAGCAGGAAAAAGTTTATCCAATGATTACCCCTGGAAAAGGGCTCAATGAAATGATTGGGGTGAAACCTGAATGAAACGCATCATCACACTAACGGTTCAAGATCGAAGCGGTGTTCTAAATCGTGTTACAGGACTGCTTCAAAGACGGCAATTCAACATCTCCAGCATTTCTGTTGGTCCTACTGAAACAGAAGGAGTTTCAAAAATGACTCTTGTTGTGGAAGTGGAAGACGATCAGCGCTTGGAACAAGTCACGAAACAGTTAAACAAACAGATTGATGTATTAAAGGTTTCCGATATTACCGATAAGGCTATTGTTGCTCGGGAACTAGCTCTGATCAAAGTGGCATCTGGGTCGCAGCTGCGCAGTGAAATTAATGGTCTGATTGACCCGTTTCGCGCAATCATTGTGGATGTCTGTAAAGAAAGCATTACCGTTCAAGTTACAGGCAAACCCGATAAAATTGATGCCTTAATTGAATTGCTTCGCCCATTTGGCATTAAAGAAATTGCCAGAACCGGCCTGACTGCCTTCTTACGCGGCCATCAGCCACAGGTAAATGAGTCAGCAACATATTCATTAATAAAGTAAAACTTCACTTAGGGGTGATTTTTCCCCTTCGTGTTAATTCACCAATCAAGCTTTTACGGGCAGTTGATCCCACTTAGGCTGCCTGGATAAGCAACAATACAGTGGGACCTTAGTGCCAGTAAAAGCAGAATAAAATAAACTACTATTTTTGAAAGGATGACAACAAAATGGCAAAAGTACTTTATAACGGAGATATTCAAGAGGAAGTTCTACAAGGAAAGAAAATCGCTGTAATCGGTTATGGCTCTCAAGGTCATGCTCACGCTTTAAACTTAAAAGAAAGCGGATTTGATGTAGTTGTTGGTTTACGTAAAGGGAAATCTTTCGATAAAGCTGTTGAAGATGGTGTAGAAGTAACTTCTGTTGCTGAAGCAACTAAAGCTGCAGATGTGATTATGATCCTTCTTCCAGACGAAATGCAGCCTAAGGTTTATCAAGAAAGCATCAAAGATAATCTTGAAGCTGGAAATGCATTAGTTTTTGCACATGGTTTCAACATTCATTTTAACCAAATTGTTCCACCTGCAGATGTTGACGTATTCATGGTTGCACCAAAAGGCCCAGGACATCTTGTTCGCCGTACTTATACTGAAGGTGCTGGAGTTCCTGCTCTTTATGCGGTATATCAAGATTATACAGGCCAAGCAAAAGATCTTGCACTTGCATATGCAAAAGGAATCGGTGCTGCCCGCGCAGGTGTTTTAGCAACTACATTCCAAGAAGAAACTGAAACTGATTTATTCGGTGAGCAGGCTGTTCTTTGCGGCGGTACTACTGCCCTTATCAAAGCAGGTTTTGAAACACTTGTTGAAGCCGGCTACCAGCCAGAAGTTGCTTACTTCGAATGTTTACATGAATTGAAATTAATTGTTGACCTTTTATACGAAGGCGGCCTGGAAAACATGCGTTACTCTATCTCTGATACAGCTCAATGGGGCGATTTCATGTCAGGTCCTCGTGTTGTTAATGCAGAAACGAAAGCACGCATGAAAGAAGTATTAACTGATATCCAAACTGGTGTGTTTGCAAAAGGCTGGATCCTTGAAAACCAAGCAAACCGTCCACAATTCAATGCAATCAACCGTGCTGAAAACAATCATTTAATTGAAAAAGTCGGCCGCGAACTTCGTGCATTAATGCCGTTTATCCAAAAGCCGGTAAGTGAAAAGAAAGAAGCAGTTGCAAGCAAGTAATTCACTATTCTAAACCAGATTTAAGGTTAGAAAACTTATTAAAACGGTTCACTTAGTGTCAGCACCACTCGTGGACAAATGTCTGCGGGTGGCGGGCACTAGAATTAGGACATATGCTTGGTGTCAGGCACCGTATTCTTTTAAATTTATAAGGAGGTTGCTCTTATGAAAAAACGTATTGTTTTACTTCCCGGTGATGGGATCGGTAAAGAAGTAATGAATTCCGCAAAGGAAGTTTTGTCCGCTATTGCGGAAGAGTTTAATCATACATTTAGCTTTGAGACCCATGAAATCGGAGGAGCAGCCATTGACCAGTACGGAACCCCGCTGCCAGATTCAACAGTGGATGCCTGTAAGCAGGCAGATGCCGTATTACTTGGTGCCGTTGGCGGTCCAAAATGGGATCAAAATCCTTCCCATCTCCGCCCTGAGCGCGGTTTGCTCGGAATCCGTAAAGCACTTGATTTATATGCCAACTTAAGACCGATTAAAGGATTCAAAAACTTGCTGCATGCTTCCCCATTAAAGGAAGAAGTTATTTCAGGGAGCGACCTCCTTATTGTACGTGAATTAACTGGCGGCCTTTATTTTGGCACTCCAAGTGAAAGACGGGATAATGGCCAGACTGTCGTTGATACTCTTGCCTATACACGTCATGAGATTGAGAGAATTGTAGATAAGGCGTTCCAAGCCGCACAAGGCCGACGCGGTAAACTTGCTTCTGTAGACAAAGCAAACGTACTTGAATCTAGTAAGCTTTGGCGCGAAATTGTAGAAGAGAAAAAATCCCAATATCCAGATGTAGAGGTTGAACATGTTTTAGTTGATGCAGCTGCCATGAAGCTGATTACCAATCCTAACCATTTCGATGTTATTGTAACAGAGAACATGTTTGGCGATATTTTAAGTGATGAAGCTTCTGTGTTAACAGGTTCACTCGGTATGCTCCCTTCTGCCAGCTTAAATGAATCTGGTGTAGGACTTTACGAGCCAGTACACGGATCCGCACCTGATATTGCAGGTAAAGGTATTGCGAATCCTCTAGCGATGATTTTATCGTCAGCACTTATGCTCCGCTATTCATTTGAATTAAATACTGAAGCATCTTTGATTGAAGAAGCTGTTCAGGCTATTCTTGATTCCGGTGTCCATACCGCTGACCTTAAAGTAGAAAATGGGCGTAAAGCAGGTACAGAAGAAATGACCCGTCTGGTAGTTGATTACATCAAAACTCAATCTGCATCTAAATGCATAGCCAGCTGCTACTATTAATATCTATTTATCATGTAATTGGCCGGGTAAACCGCGATTAACCCCGCGGTTTACCCTTCATTTTAATTAAAATCTATTAAGTGAGGAAGGAACACTATGCAGCCAAAAAATATAATTCAAAAAATTTGGGAACAGCATGTTGTGCATCAAGAAGAAGGAAAACCAGACCTGCTTTATATTGATTTACACCTAGTTCACGAGGTAACCTCTCCTCAAGCATTTGAGGGACTTCGTTTGAACGGCCGCAAAGTCCGCCGCCCAGACCTTACTTACGCAACAATGGATCATAATGTTCCGACCCGTGAACGAAATATTATCAATGATCCCATTTCTAAAAAACAAATCGACACATTAGGGGAAAATTGCCAAGAATTTGGTGTAACTCTTGCTGATATCAACCACCCTGATAATGGAATTGTTCATGTCATCGGTCCGGAGCTTGGTCTCACACAGCCTGGTAAAACGATTGTCTGCGGTGACAGCCATACCTCAACCCATGGAGCTTTCGGGGCTCTTGCATTCGGCATTGGTACAAGCGAGGTTGAACACGTCCTTGCCACTCAAACACTTTGGCAGGCAAAACCTAAAACTTTAAACATAAAAGTCAATGGCAAACTTGGGACTGGCGTAACGGCGAAAGACTTAATCCTTGCGATTATAGCTAAATTTGGCGTTAAATTTGGTACTGGCCATGTTATTGAATACACTGGCGAAGCGATTCGTGAAATGACGATGGAAGAGCGCATGACCGTCTGCAATATGTCAATTGAAGGCGGTGCAAGAGCAGGACTTATTTCACCAGATGAAACAACAGTTGAATATTTACGCGGACGCAAATATGTTCCACAGGGCGAAGCCTTTGAAGAATCTGCTGCTCGTTGGAAGGCCCTGGCTTCTGACGATGGTGCTGCTTATGATATGGTTTTAGAAATCGATGCCTCTGAGGTGGAACCTCAGGTAACTTGGGGAACAAACCCTGGTATGTGTATCCCAGTTACAGCAAACGTTCCAAGCCCAGAAAATACAGAAAAATCCAGTGAAAAGGATGAAATCAAGCGTGCCCTTGAATATATGGGACTTGAAGCTGGACAGCCAATTACCAGTGTCAAAATTGATAATGTATTCATTGGTTCTTGTACAAACTCACGTCTTAGCGACCTGCAGAAGGCAGCCGAAGTGATTCGCGGAAAACAAGTTGCTCCTTCTGTTAAAGCCATTGTTGTGCCGGGTTCATTCAGTGTTAAATTGGCTGCAGAAAAAGAAGGCTTAGATCAAGTCTTTAAAGATGCAGGTTTTGAATGGCGGGAATCTGGATGCAGCATGTGCCTGGGAATGAACGATGACATCATTCCATCTGGTGAACGATGTGCTTCTACTTCTAACCGGAACTTTGAAGGCCGTCAAGGTAAAGGCGCCCGCACCCACCTAGTCAGCCCAGAAATGGCTGCAGCAGCAGCAATTGCTGGTCATTTCGTTGATGTCCGTAAGTTTACTGCACAGGAGGTAATGTAACCATGGAACCGCTACGTATTCACCAAGGCCTTGTCTGTCCTTTAGACCGGTCAAATGTTGATACAGACCAAATTATTCCGAAGCAATTTTTAAAGCGCATTGAACGCAGCGGATTTGGCCAATTCCTTTTCTATAACTGGCGTTTTGATGACGATGGCAATCCTAGACCAGATTTCCCATTGAATGCACCTGAATACAATGGTGCTTCGATTTTAGTGGCTGGTGAAAACTTTGGCTGCGGCTCCTCCCGTGAGCATGCACCATGGGCGATTCAGGATTTCGGCTTCAAAATCATCATTGCCCCTAGCTACGCAGACATTTTTAAAAATAACTGTGTGAAAAATGGGATCCTTGCAATTCAAGCAACTGAAGAGCAAGTACAGACCATCTTGAAAAAGGCAGAAACAACTGAGGGCTACAGCTTAACTGTTAATCTTGAAGAACAAGTCGTATCTGACAATGAGGGATTTGACATTCATTTCGATATCGCCCCATATCCAAAAGAAATGCTGTTAAACGGCTGGGATGAAATTGGCGTAACTTTAAAGTATGAGGATAAAATTAAAGAGTATGAGCAAGCTCATGCTTAAGTTTAGTTGAGTCTGGGAGTATCCCGGGCTCATTTTTTTATAAAAATTGCGCTCGATTACACTGGCACCTATTTTACATATTGAATCTTAGGCTTTAGTACCTTACTTCCATTGACCAGATGATGAAGCTGATTTTCCCTTTTTAGGTAAATCTCCATTGACTTCACATGTCATTATTCTTCCTTTACGGGTAATCCACAGTTCTCCTCCATAGACCGTACATGCTATTTTATCTCCTTCACGGGTAATCCAGCCCTGCTTCATGGACCGCATATTCTAATTTTTCTCCTTCACGGGTAATCCAGCTCCCCTCCATGGACCGCAAAAGCTAAATTTCCTCCTTTACGGGCAATCCAGCTCCCCTCCATGGACCGTATATGCTATTTTGTCTCCTTCACGGGCAATCCAGCTCCCCTCCATGGACCGTATATGCTATTTTTTCTCCTCCCCGGGCAATCCAGCTCCCCTCCATGGACCGTATATGCTATTTTTTCTCCTCCCGGGCAATCCAGCTCCCCTTCATGGACCGTACATGCTGTTTTTCCCCCTTCCCGGGCAATCCAGCCCTGCTCCATGGACCGCACATGCTATTTTTCTCCCTTCACGGGCAATCCGCCCCTGCTCCATGGACCGCATATTCTAATTTTTCTCCTTCACGGGCAATCCAGCTCCCCTCCATGGACCGCAAAAGCTAAATTTCCTCCTTCACGGGCAATCCAGCCTCGCTCCATTGACCGTACATGCTATTTTTCCCCCTCCCCGGGCAATCCAGCTCCCTTCCATTAACCGCACATGCTATTTTTCTCCCTTCCCGGGCAATCCAGCTCCCTTCCATTAACCGCACATGCTATTTTTCTCCCTTCACGGGCAATCCAGCCTCGCTCCATTGACCTCACATGCTATTATTTTTCCACCCGGGTAATCCAGCTCTCCTGACATTATTCAAAAAAGCTTCACTCACCATTTGAGCAAAGCTTCTTGCAGTTAAATATTTTTCAGTATATCCTCATTATCCTCAGATTCATCGTTATCAAAGGTTAGAACCTCATCTGTCGGCTGATAGGATTCTCCATAAAATTTTTCGTCCTTATACGTGTGGATTAGCTCATATGTTTTTTTCATGGCTTCAAAAATCATTTCCTCTGATTCATTTTGTGGTGCCCAGTAGAGGATTTCCATTTTGTTAACTTCATTTGTTGCAAGCGACTTTCTCTCATATCCAATAGACTGAGCATGCTCAAAACCTTCCCGCTTATAAAAACGCAGCCGCTTTTCCGTATCACTGTCCTCATAATTAACCGGCTCCACTTCCAATATAATCGGTTTGCCTTTATGCTTCATTTTTTCCATTAATTTATGGCCAAGCCCCTGGCCGCGGGAGTCCTTTGACACAAACAGGTAATCGATAAACACAAACTTCTCTAATTCCGCATACATCAGAACATGATGTGGTCCTTCATCTTTATGGTAAATGTCAGATCGTTCCCTCAGTAACGTCTCCATATGCTCTCTTGACTTCATTTCTTCAACAGGAAAATATTGATTCAGTTTTTCATACCAATGCATTTACTTACTCCTTTACTGGGTTATACAAACAGTTCTATGAATTTCCTTCCTGTCTTATTCCAAAAAGCCGAGCAGAAGCCTTCTTCCGCTCAGCTTATGAAACATTAAAACTCTGGCAGCTGGCTTAAATTGTTATCTTTAATTCCGTCCGGCTCACTGCGAATGATGTCCCTTCCATATTTATGAAAAACATCGACATTGGCAATATTCCCTGTCTTTGCTTCGTCTAAGGCGGTTATATAATCTAATTCCCTGCCGGTATTGGTTTTAAACGCAATGATATCTCCGTCATCATTTTTCTTCACCGCAATAAACTCTTCCTTACCATCAGGATTACTCCGGTCCGCTTCAGCCTGTGCCTGACCCTCGCTCTGCTGCTTATATTGCTCATATATTTTTTCAAAGTCTTTCTGTTCCATTTCATTCCACCTCCGAACATTTGTTAGTATTTTTCTTTTTAGCAAAAATATTCGAGTATCCATGGTCAATTCTTGAAAGACATTAGCAGAGCGTTAAAACTACTTGGGAATTTTTTCAAAAGCAGATATAATACCAATAATAGGATTTTGAGGTGTTAAATAATGTTGAACTTAACTAAATCACATGATCCACGAAAAAATGAAGCATTACTTGGACAAATCACAGGGAAGCAGCTTGATATGAAAGAAGCATTGCAAGAAACTGAACGCCTTTTTCAAGAATGCCTCGCAAAAACACCTGAACCAGTACTGGTGAAAAAGCAAAAATATCCTATTCCTTTTACACAAAAAGCAGGCGAACTATTATTTCGTCCATTTTCAAAGCCTGCAATCTTACCAGAGCCTTGCAAGCTTTATGTTGATTCTAAAGGGAATGTTTATCCTGATTGGCTTGATAAACTTAATCGAGAGTTCCTCCAGCTGGAGAAGATGGTGATAAAAGAAGTAAATGTGGCAGATTATGGTGCGGTTGGTGATGGGAGAACGGACTGCACCGCCGCTTTTAACAAAGCGATTGGCAAGGGAAAAGTGAAAGTTGTCGTTCCTAAAGGTGTCTTTATCACACACGGTATCCAGCTTCCATCCTGGACATGGCTGTCCGGTACTGGAAAAGGGACTACCACGCTCAAACTCCATTCAGATGCAGATAAGGGAACTAGACAAATAACAAATGCCAGCCATTGGCGGGGAAACCATCACATCATCGTTGAGGGCCTTAGCTTAGATTGGAATGTCGAACGTCTTGGAAACGATTCAAAAACAAGTACATGGGGCAATCATTCAAGCTGTTTAACCTTTGCGAATGTTACATATGGCTGGATAAGGGACGTGGAGGCAATAAATCCCGGTCTCCATGGTATTGATATTTCCTCTACACTTTACAATTATGCCGGGGATGGCAGACGTGCACGGGGCGGCAGCAAGTATGTCTGGGTCGACAATGTCACCAGCTGCGGCTTTGGTGATGACGGGATCACAACACATCATAGTGACTATATTTTAATTTCTCATTCTCATCTGTGCGACCCGAGCGGCCGGGCTCACCGGAAAGGTTTTTCCAATTCAAATGGAATTGAAATTGATGATGGCTCGCAGAATGTGGTGCTTGTTAACAATTCAACAGCAAGATGTTTTGGCGGAGTTGAAATTAAAGCACATCAGAATTCGTCTGCAGCTTCAAATATTCAGATTGCCGGACATCTTTCTGTGAACGATAACCGTTCCTTCAACTTCCGCCATATCGGTCATCATAAACTTGAGGATCCAGAATCGAAGACAGCATTCAATATTATGGCAACAAATCTGGTTTCCATCGGACCGGTATGTACAAATTTATATAAAGATTCCAAACCGCGCGGATTAGTGGTCTCCAGTTATAAAAATGTGGTGATTAACCACTTTACGGCAATTGGTGAACCCCATTACAATTACGCTGGCGGCCCAGTTGCAGCCATTCAGTATCGAGCGAGAAACGTCATATTAAACCAACTATTTTTTAAAAATTTTACAACTGCGGAATCGGGTATTAAAGTGTTTGGCGGGCCTAACCGGGCTGATTCAGTGTGTATCCAAAATGTCGAAGCAGCAGACTCCAATTTTCAAATCATTTCAACCGGTTCAGGCCTTAAAGATGTTAAAATGAAAACTATAAAGCCAACACGGGAGGCCGTTCTGCCAAGAAGATAATGGAACAGCGGGGGGCCGGACGATTCAGTCCTGCCTGTCCCCCGTTTTTTTGAAAGGAAATGGTGGGAAAATTGACGAAAAGACAAAAATATCAGATTTATATTCTCCTAGTTTTTGTCATGGTGACATGGGGATTCAATGTTATTGCAACAAAAATGCTTGTAACGTCCTTCGCACCTGTTACGATTACATCACTGAGAATTTTTACTGCAGGCATTAGCGTATTTATCATCCTTTTCTTTTTAAAAAAGGTCAGAATTCCATCCAAACATGAACTGTTTTATATTATTTTGGCCGGCCTTTTTAATGTGGTCGGACATCATTTCTTTTTATCAATCGGTCTAACGAAAACTTCTGCTTCTAATGGTGGACTGATTTTAGGATTGGGCCCGCTTTTATCGACCATCATAGCTTTTATTATATTAAAATATCGAGTAACAGTATTAAAATGGCTTGGAATCGTTTTTGGCCTTGCAGGCATTACTTTTATCGTGGTAATCGGAAATGGCGGCTCGCTTAGTGCAGCCTCCATGGGAGACTTATATGTATTTATGTCGATATTTTCACAGGCACTGAGTTTTGTCCTGATTCGAAAGATTTCCCATTCATTAGATCCTCGTCTGATGACTGGTTATATGCTGCTGTTCGGCTCAGTGATTTTATTTTTCATTAGTTTATGGAAAGAACCTGACGGGTTACAGAATATTGCACATGGTTCCACATCCATTTGGATGGTTTTTCTTTCATCTGCCATCATTGCAACAGCCATCGGCCATATGATATACAACAGCGCGATTGGAAAGGTAGGCGTTACAGAGTCAGCCATATTTATCAATCTTAATCCTTTCTTTGCTTTAATTGGTGCAGTCCTATTTCTTGGTGAAAAAGTGACGCTTTCGCAAGTGATTGGGTTTATATTTATCCTGTTTGGTGTTTTATTTGGCTCAGGGGCCTTGGAGGAATACGTACGACAAAATAAATTAAAGAGGGATCTATTGTTTAGAACAGAAAAAAGTAAACATATATAAAGCGCCGGACTTTAGCTCCGGCGCTTTTTTCATTTATTTAGTTTCTTGTTCTAAAACAATTTGATCCACTAACTTTTCTGCAATCTTACGGTAAAGGCTGCTCATATGAACAAGTGAGGAAATCAATAGTACTTGTTCTAAATAAGAAAATTCTCCTTCTTGATCATCCATCACTTCGATTGCCCGTTGAAAAATATCTTCTTTAAAACCTTCAACATTTCTTTTAGTCAGATTAAGATAGCTGTCATAAAAAGAATCCAAATCTATACTCTCATCCATGATCATTTTATTTATTCCATCTAATGTCAGTTTGATATCACTGATAGATAAAGTACCTTTAAGCTGATAGATGAGACTGATTAAAATGAGGTGTTCTTTTGAATACCTTTTATTTTTGATTGGAAAAAACAGCTTTCCCTTGGCATAATTATTGATCATTGTTTTGGTCAAAACTTTTTCGTTTTCATTCCTTTTGGATTCGGAGAATTTATTTTCAAAAAGTTGAATGACTTGATCCATATATAAATCAATAGTTGGGATTTCCTCTAATGTTAAATTTGTATCTAAGTCAAACTGGCTGATTATTTGTTTGATTTTTTCCATCGTCTAAACCTCATTCACTACATGATATTTTATTATTATACATGATATGCTTATCGTTGACTAGATAGTAATATATATGTATTATTATATGTAGTTATAAAAACTACATAGTTAGGGTGGGATTTAATTGAATCAGTATGTACGGGAACCGATTAATGGGTTTACCCATTTAGCCGGGGCGATTTTATCATTTGTCGGACTTTTGGCTATGGTGATTAAAGCATCCATTACAACGCCAACACCGCTGGCCATTTCTGCTGTCATTATTTTTGGAATCAGTATGATTTTGCTTTATTCTGCTTCAGCCACCTATCATATGGTGATTGCCAAAGATAAGGTGATTGCTTTTTTAAGGCGTCTTGACCACTCAATGATTTTTATTTTGATTGCTGGTACCTATACACCCTTTTGCTTTATTAGTTTAAACGGGAAAACCGGTGCCATTCTTTTCTCAATAATTGCTGGTGTTGCGGTATGCGGTGTCGTCTTTAAGATGGTTTGGTTTCAATGCCCCCGCTGGATCTCAACGATTTTATATCTCGCGATGGGCTGGATGATTGTTTTTGTTTTCTCGCCCCTTGCTGGCAGCCTGAATTCTGCCGGGTTGTTCTTATTGGTGCTCGGGGGGCTTTTTTACACCATCGGAGCTGTGATTTACGGAGCAAAACCGAAGTTTCTTAAATTTAAAAATTGGGGTTTTCATGAGATATTCCATGTGTTTATCCTATTAGGGAGCCTGGCTCATTTTTTAAGTGTATTTTTATATGTAATTTAATAAGGAAAACGCGAACGCCTTCGGAATAAGCACAGTGTATTCCTGCGTTATTCATAGGAGCTTTCCTTAATAGTCTTCCTCAAGGCTTGAAAATTTCTGCGGCCCTGATAGCGGCTTTTTTTAGGCATAATGGTATTTGATCTCAAGCTGCCGCACCAAATACTCGGGGAGCTTATTCGGGGAGAAATACTGGCGCGGCTGCCTGCGCTGGATTATTCTCAAAATTGATACTAAAAAACGACCGTGGATCTAAATACCATGGTCGTTCTAGTCTTTCATTCTATTCTTAATTTCTTCCTCTAAAACAAGTGCATGATTATATATTGGATCTTTAGCACCATATAAAAGGGTGACCGGCTCCTTAGCAGCAATTTCAATTATCTGGTCAACAGTTTGTGATTGCACGCCTTCTCTGCGCAGTTCCTCTAAATAACGCTCTCGAAACTCAGGAAACAACTCCGGCTTATGACAAAACCATTTACGTAATTCAGGACTGGGTGCAGCCTCTTTCAGCCAAAAGGATAATTTCGCTTTCTCCTTTGAAATTCCCCTCGGCCATAGCCGGTCCACTAATATCCGGCATCCGTCCATCTCATCAAAAGGTTCGTAAACCCGCTTTAAAAAAATGTTTGACATTCTTCTTCCCTCCTTGCAAATTGGTGTAAGACACCTTAAAAAGACAAATTCCTATTTCATCCACCCCAGACGGACACTCCTCCCACCTATTACGGTTGAAAGTGTCCACTGGAGAAGGACAAATGTCCACCAAGGGTGTCAGGGACACCTTAGTCTTCATCCTTAATATCCAGATCCTCTGGTATTGGTTCGTTTAGGATTTCTTCAATCAGTTGTTTGTATTTTTCCATTTGTTTTAAATGGGTGTTGAATTGTTCTTTGTTAATTAGGTATTCATTTCCGTCAAACAGCGCCCGAATTTTCTTTTGCTGAATAAGTTTTTCTACAGCTGCCACTGGAATGGATAGGTATTCGGCTGTTTCTTTTACTGAAAGATACATTTCCTTACTCCTCAATCATTCATTTTTTCACCTGTCGCAAGTTCCATCCTACATTCCCGGTCGATGATCTAAAAAGTTCTGCGCGGCAAATCCTATAACCTCATCCTCAGAGTAGTATTTTAATAATTCATTAATTAAGTTCTGACTCTTTGAGGCATCATCTAAATCAATCACGAAATGTGAAATTCCGTCAAAATCAGAGCCAAGTCCAATATTTTTCACTCCTCCTAAAGAGCAAAAATGATCAATATGCTTCACCAAGTCAGGAATCGTTGCTTTACCGGATTCTTTAATAAAAGGCGGATTATAGACAACATGAATCATGCCGCCTTTTTTAAACATCGCGGCAGCCTGTTCATCAGTTACATTACGCAAATGGCTGCAAAGAGCCCTGGCATTAGAATGGCTGGCAATTGGATAGTCTGCTGACTCAATCACTTCCCAAATCCCCTTATCACTTAAATGGGAAACGTCTGTAAAGATTTTATGTTCATTATTAAAAGCAACAATCTCTTTTCCCAACAGTGTCAACCCGCCGCCGCGCGGTTCGCCGGCACCGTCTGCTGCCAAATTAGCATTATTCCATGTTAAACCAACCAAACGGACACCGAGCTGATAAAGAGTCCTCAGCTTCATTATATCGTTGCCAATTGCGTCTACCCCTTCAAGTGTCAGCATCGCGCCAATCTGGCCGATTTTTAACCTGTCAAAATCTGACCATTCTTTAATTTGTACCATGTCAGGGTTTTTTCCTAGGACCTCTTTATAAAAATAATCCACCTGCCTTAGTGCGGCTTCAAACTTTTGGTCAGATGGCAAATCAGGTTCAATGAAGATAGCAAAGCCTTGTACCTTAACCTTTCCTTTTTGTAACCTGGCTTTATTTGCCTGTAATTCAGGAGCATCCGTAAATCGCAGCGAACCCGCTGCATCTGAAAGCTTCATCAAAACATCACAATGTAAATCGATAATATTCAAAAGAGCCAACTCCTTTCATTAAAATAGTATCATAAATGGCAGGAGAATTAGAAAAAATGACCGATTGAAAAGAGCTGGAAGGCATCTCCCAGCTCTTTTCAATCTCATTTCTCTTCTTCATTTTCAACCATATATTTCAATATGGAAAGCTTGTTGCTCCAGAATTGCTCATAAAAGCGGCGAAGCTCTATTAACGGTTCCGGGTGAAGCCGATAAATTTTTTCTCTTCCCTTCTTTTGGCCGCTCACTAGCTCTGCCTCTGAAAGAATACGAAGATGCTTTGCGATGGCTGTACGGCTCATTGGAAAATGCGAGGTTATCTCCGAAATCGGCAAGTCTTTTTCCGACAGCAGCTTTAGTACTTCTCTCCGGGTTGGGTCAGCAATCGCCTGGAACACATCATGCTTATGCACAGGCTGTGACACTTACCCCTCCACAAGCTTCTTCAGCTTTTGCAGGATGCCTGTCCAGCCTTGAGACATCATATCGCGAATTTCTGAAGACTTTCTGTGAGCTTTTTCAATCATTTCATCAGGCTGTTTCCAACCGCCATGGATTAAAGTAAATTCCGTCTTTCCCCCAAGATCTTTTAAAATAAAGGAAGCAAACCAGCCCTCCGTATCCCATATAAAGGATAGCTTGTTAGGCGGGTCAAGCTCTGTCACTTTACATGGCGATGGGCCAAATGGTGATTGTAAATGAAACTCATATCCAACTTCCGGCTGGAAATCATTTGGCATAAACCATGAGGCGATTCCCTCTGAGGTAGATACCCTCTCCCAAACCTTCTGAATTGGTGCTTCAATGACTATTGATTGCTTAATATCTGGTAACGTCGTTTCCATATATTCTCCTGCTTTCTTTTTAAAATATATAACCTTTTGGTTTTACTTTAATAGTATATAAAACCATTTGGTTTCATGTCAACGCAAATCTTCTCCTACTCAGTATTCCATTAAAATAAAAGACTATGTTAAACTTTGCTGTTGATTTTCGCTCCAGGCACTTCGCTTTCCGCAGGCGTTCCGTGGAGTCTCCTCGCGCTAACGCCTGCGGGGTCTCCCCTTGATACATACTCCCGCAGGACACTGAATTTACATCATTGAATCCGCCCACGCACGAAGGAAATGCGTTAGCATTTACGAGGAGTCTTCGTGCCTTCCGCTGCAATCAACAGGGTTTTAAAAAATCAACACCACTCTTTAACAGCCAAATAAAAAAAACATCCCCTCACCACATAGTGAGGGGAATTCACATTAATGTTCTTCCTTTATAGCTGTTTTTCGAACATAACATGTTCCAGCAGTAAACATAAAATCAATCCGACAATCAATCCATTAGATACAATGTTTCTAAGCCATGGAGCAACACTTTCAAAGCTTTCAGCCGGCATAAACATGATGCCGACACCAACGATCAACGACAGCCCGATGACAAGTAAATTCCTGTTAGAAGGTTCTCTTCCCATTAAGTCACGAATACCAAAGCCCATCATTTGGGCAAAAGGGATAAATAATGAGGCATAAGCCACTTCCATCGGCAGAGTAGCTAAAAATCCGCCAATATACGGAAAGAAGCCTGCCGCCATAATCAAAACGGCCCCAATAATCAAAGGACGCATTTTTTTAATACCTGTCGTGCCGATAAACCCTGCACCAACTGAAAGAGGCACAACCCCGACAACAGAAAACATTCCGGAAAAAATTAAACCTATACCGTTCCCAAAAAGCCCTTTCTGGTATTGTTTTGATGTGATCTCCCTCTCCAATACAATACCAACTACTAAAATACTGGCAATTACATTAGAGATCAATACAATGGAAGTTATAACGGAAGTCAATATAATACCTATATTAAATTCAGGCATTCCCCATGCAAAAATCTCTGGAAGTTTGAACCAGTTTGATGGTTCATAGGTCTTTCCAGACTTAATTAAACCAAAGAAGTGAAACAATACCCAGCCGGCAATAATTCCGATTAACGGGCCCATGCTTTTTAAAATACCGTTTGCTTTTAAAGATAAAGTTAATATAATGATAATTTCCAATAAACAAATGAAAGTAATTTTTACATCGAGATGGCCTGTGGCCGTAATTCCAAGGAGGCTCTGAAGAAAAGGACCACTCATCTGGCAAACTAGTAAAATTAAATAAACCCCTGTGACAATCGGGGTAAAAAGGCCGCGGATTTTCTCAATAATCGGCAGCAGCCCTAAGATAGCTAAGAAAGCTCCAGCAACGATCAAACCAAGCTCCAATTGCTGCAGCAAATGGCTCCGTTCTCCTGGAACACTTATGGTCCCAAGAAGAATAAAAATGGCCCACCACATTCCTGCTGCACCTTCGACTATCGGAAGCTTGTGACCAAAAAAGATTTGAATTAAAGTGGCAGCACCGGTGATAAACAGCATTCTTTCCATAAAAGTTGAAATTTCAGCCGGCGACATATGAAAGGCCGCACCTACGACAACCGGGACAGCAATAATGCTGGTTAACATAAAGACAGCCCACTGAATGCCTTGCAATCCGGATAACCAGCCGCTTTCTTTATGGTTTAATTCCGTCATAAAATGAAAATCCCTTCTTTCTATAATGCAACAGATTCACGTTTTTCCAGCCTTTTATTATAATATCTCGCAATAAAGTGTCCAGCTAGGGATGCCAGAACCTGCTGAAAGAGCATTCCAATCACAACCGGAACCGCAACTGCAGATGGGAAATAGGTTACACCTATTACTGCGCCGGCACTGATGTTTCTCATGCCGCCGGAAAAAGTCATAGTAATGACTGTATTCCGTTCTTTTACCAAAAACTTTCCAATAAAAAAAGAAAATAGATAACCAGTTAGCGCAAGACAAAAGACAACGAAAGCAATTCCAACCAATTTTAAATTAATATTTTTTAAATAAGGTGCCACTACTGCCCCGTTCAGCATCACCACAAAGCCCAGGAAAATTTTTGAAATAGGGGCTAGGCGGGACCCCAGCTGTTCGTTTATTTTCCCTTTTGTTAGTTGATTTAACATCATCCCGATAATCGAGGGAATTACCACCATTCCCATTAGTCCCATCATGATGTCAAGGTAATCCATTTCAATTTTTTGACCCATGAAAATCGACAATGAATAGGGGACAATGAATGGAGAAAGGAATGTATCAATTAAGATGACAGATAAAACGACCGGAATATTTCCTTTATAAATCGATACCCAAATAAAGCTGGTGATTCCTGTTGGAATGACCATGGCCAAAATAAGACCGGTAATCGTGTAGGCATCACTTGGGTAAATGATATGCCCCACTCCCCATGCCCATACCGGCATCACAACATGTAAAATCATCATCGCAACAAAGATTGGAAAAGGATGCAAGATGACATCTTTTAATGATTGAAAATTCGAGTTTAAACTTCCCGCAAACGTCATAAAGGCAAAAATCCAAGGAATTAAAAACGAATAATCCTTTATATAAGTGCTTAATAAAACGCCTGCAATAACACTTACGGGCGTGATTAAGGGCATGATTTTTTCCAGTTGTTTATTTAGTTTTTTCAGCATACTGGGCAACTCCCACCATTTTCTTAAAGTGTTTAATTTCTGGAACTTTCAATGACTATCATAACATGGAATGAATAGTTTCGGGTATCGAATATATTATTCAAATACGACTCAAGTCGTATTTGGAATTCATTCCCTGGTGCATAGCTCTATGACAAAGGATTTTGTATTCTATATATAAGAGAAAACAGGTAAGGGGATGTTCATAAATGAAGAGGATTTTGGTTCTTTTTTTGGTGATTACTGGAGTATATATACTAGTTAATCAATCGTTTCAATCAGGATGGTTTGGTCTTGGCAATGAGGATGGAAAGGCGGCCGTTACCAATAATGTGAAAGTCATTAAAGTGGATGTTGAAAATGTTAATACAGAGATCATTCCTGAGGACAGAACAGATTTAAAGGCTGTCTATCACGGAAAACAAAAATTGATTGTTACGGAACAAGGGAATTTGGTAGAAGTTTCACTTAAAAAGAAATGGTTTGACTGGTTTAACTTTCCATCATTTTCACAAAAAAACAGGCTGAAAATCTATATTCCGGAAGATTATGACAGAAATATGGCACTTGATTTAGGATCAGGGAATATTAATTTTTATGGTCCAGAAAAAAACAAACCAATGAATTTGGATGTACTAGATGTTGAAATTGACTCCGGAAATTTGAACCTTAGCAATATGAAAGTGAAACAATTTAAACATGATGTTTCATCAGGGAACGCGGCAATCACTTCCCTAACAGCAAAATCCAGTAATATTAATATTGACTCAGGCAACACCACTTTAATACATTATTCCGGAGCAATCAAGGCAGATATTTCCTCTGGGAGATTAAAGGTACAGCTTGATAAATTGAATGATGCTATTGATGTTGATGTAAGTTCCGGGCTCACGGAGCTGGATTTACCCGATGATGCTGACTTCACCCTTAATGGAGAGGTCAGCAGCGGCTTTATTAAAAATGATTTTCCGCTATCATCCAATACAAGCAGCAAGAAACACATAAAAGGGATTCATGGTACTGGGAAATATAAAATTGACCTCGATGTATCGAGCGGAATTCTTAGAATTTATTAATGTCAAAACCGCCTGGATCTTCTCCAGGCGTCATTTCTTTTTAATCAAAAACTTCTCCGTTCATGTTCCTCCTCGTTCCATTTTCTGTCCCCTGCACGATAAGACATCCATTGCATGATTTGCGCTCCGGCATAGACCCTTGCTTCACTTACAATAGTAAACAATGCAGTGGCAATGGCAAGATGGAAGACAGCCCATGGAACCGCAACGAATGTCTTAATCACTACCGCGCCAATGATCATTTGCAGCACCACCATCAAGGTGCAGAACATCAAACGTCTGCGCAGGCTTCTTCCCCACCCCTTTGAATAAGACAAGTATGTCAATAGCAGAATATGGACCGCTGAAATAACTGCTAAGCCGCGGTGAATGGATTGGAGCAGTTCGGGGACAGCTGCGGGCAAAAATGATTGTTTGCAGTCCAGCCATCCGCAGGCTAGTCCATAGGTTTCATGTTTAATATAGGCCCCAAAAGCTAGTGTCAAAAATAGAAGAAACAATAATATATTGAGGTGCATTATGACTTTACGATGTTCTTTTGCCTTTAAGGGCTTCATTGCTGATTGTCCCTCGGTCTCTGAATATCTCCAAATCCAGATTAAGCAAGCCATAAACAACATCGCTGTGAGTAAATGAATCGTAATGATGATTGGTGGCAAATCAAGTACTACCACAACTGCTCCCAGAAGCACCTGAATGATTAAGAGCCCAAGCATCATCACAGAAACAAAACGCGCCGTATAGCCTATTTTTCTCCGCATCAGCTTAATAAATAATATGAGGGACATAATCCCAAGAATTGCCCCAATCCCCCGGTGTAAAAATTCAATTAATGTTTCTCCCCTTAGTGTTGGAAAGACCTTTCCATTACATAAAGGCCACTCTGGTCCACACCCCATCCCCGATTCAGATGAGGCAACATAACCGCCAAACACAATCAGAAAATAGGTTAGGATAATGCATATAAATGCCAACCGCCTAATTGTCACCCTTTATCCCCCTTAATTTTATGAATATTTAGAATCTAATATCAAATTTATCAGAATTGGACGATTATTTCGGTGATATGTATCACGTTTCTTTGCAAAAGTACAATGTACCAAACAAGTCCTCTAGTCATACCGTATATTGCCATGTGTCTTTTAGAATGGAAGGAGCATGATCATTAATGTATTACAACCCTTATCATTATCCTGCTGCTCCTTATTTGCAGCCATCTCCGGCCTATATGATGGGCGGCCATCTGCCTCGTACCTATCCTCCAGTCAATACGGAAATATTCTCGAAGTCGATTAAATCGTTTAAACTTTTAATAGATCAAGGAGCAATATTGCTGGACCGATTGGGGAATCTTAATTTTTCAAAAAAGCTGATGAATGCCGCCCAGCAAGGAAAACAAGCAGAGGTTGATCATTTAATAAAATCCCTCGGCTTAAAGGTACCTGTAAAAACGACATACTCCCCTTCTGGTGTAAAATTTGAGCTATCGACCAATTCTGACCCGGGTACAAATATTAGCTGCTGTACTTTGAATATCAACATGAAATGGGGGCATTAACTTTAGAAAAGTGCAGACGAGCCAATAACCTTTACCATAAGAATCTGTTATAAAATAAAAGACAAGGGGCATCCCCCTTGTCTTTTACTATACTAATCTATCATTTTTTCAGGCAAAACAAGCTTTAACTATTTTATCAGGCTTGTTTCAGCAGTAATCCTTCTACCTCCTCCGCAGGCAGCGGTCTGCTGAATAAGTAGCCCTGTCCTAGATGGCAGTTGTTTTTTTGTAGAAACTTAAGCTGTTCATCGGTTTCAATTCCTTCTGCAATCACTGTAAAGTTAAGATTGAGGCCCATATCAATAATCGTCTTTACCATCAGCCTTTGGTCAGTGGCCTGGCGGATGTCGTCTACAAAGGATTTGTCGATTTTAATTTTATCAATCGGAAGATGTTTTAAATAGCTTAGAGATGAGTAGCCTGTTCCAAAATCATCTATGGCAAGATAGACACCCATTGCTTTTAATTGATTCAAAGTGTGGATCGATTGCTCGATATTTTGCGTAATCGTTTCTGTTATTTCAAGCTCCAGATGATGGGGTTCAAGTCCCGTTTCTTCCAGAACCTCGCTAATATAACCGACAAACTTTTCATCCTCAAACTGGCGTGCAGAAACATTCACGGCAATTGGAAAATCGCCGGCTCCTTTTTGTTCCCATGCTTTTTTCTGTTTGCAGGCCTGTTTCACCACCCACTTACCGATTGGAATAATCAGCCCGGTTTCTTCTGCTAATGGAATAAATTCACAAGGCGGGATAGACCCTTTTTCCGAATGATTCCAGCGAATCAATGCCTCTGCCCCTGCAATCTCTCCAGTTGATACGGAGACCTGCGGCTGGTAGTGCAGCACTAGTTCACCTTTCTCCATCGCTTTTCTTAGGCCATTTTCCAGTTCCATTTTCCGGACAGATATCCCATTTAAACTGGAGGCATAAAAGACAACTTGATTCCCCCGTTCTTTTGCTTTATACATAGCCGTATCTGCATTTTTAATCAGTGTTTCTTCATCTAATCCATGGTCAGGGTAAAGACTGATACCGATACTAGGGGTGACAAAAAACTCCTGGTCCTCTACATACAATGGACTAGCAAATTCATTGATAATCCGGTCTGCAATTTTAACTGCTCTTTCCTTATCTGTATCTTCCAGGACAATAAGAAATTCGTCACCGCCTTGCCTGGATACAAGACCTGCAGTTTGAACAGCTGTTTCCAGTCTTTTGGCGACTTGCTGCAGTACCAAATCTCCCACTGTATGTCCCTTTGTATCATTAATGATTTTAAAACGGTCAACATCCAAAAATAAAACAGCTAATTGTTTGTCCCCTTGATTCTCCAAAATTTTATTCAAGTACTTTTTAAACTTATTTCGGTTCGGCAGTCCCGTCAATGAATCATAGTAAGCCATTGTTTTAATCGTCTTTTCTGCTTGCTTCCGTTCAGTAATATCTCGTCCGACCACTTGAACAGCAAATTTCCCTTCATATTGAATAGGTGTAATCGTCATTTCCACATCAATCGTATCACCATTAAGTTTTTTCACCTGGAACTCCATACTCAGTCTTTCACGGCCTTTATTTAGGTGGTTTTCCAGCCTTTTTTGAATCATTTCTATCAAGTTAATTGGTACGAATTTTAATGGAGATTGTCCAATTAAATCACCCATACATGCGGCACCAACCAGTTTCCAGCCTGCTTCATTAATATATTCGATTCGTTCACGGCTTACCACGGCTATAATATCAGGTGATGTTTCAACTAAACTGCGATAACGGTCCTCTGTTTCTTTCCGGTCCGTAATATCAAACAAGACGCTGGTAAAAAAGACAAGATTTCCTTTGTCATCTAAAGTTGGAAATCCCTTATCGAGAATCCAGCGGACATCGCCATTCTGCCGAATAATCCGGTACTCCGTCGTAACCGCTTTACCTATCGCCGTCTTTTTCTCTCTTTCATCAATCATTGGCAAATCCTCAGGAAAAATTACTTTTTTCCAAAGCGTTGAATCCTGATAAAAATCCGTCAAGGCATACCCATATAGTTTTTCAATTCCCGGAGTAATCAACAGTGTATTGGTCTTAAGATCGTGAGACCAAATTGCAACATCGAGTGTGTCAAAAATTTTATTTAAATTTACTTTGTTTTGTTCAAACTCCAAATCCTTTAATCTCATTCTTTTCACGGTAAATATGAAATATGGAATGATGGCGATTAGGATGATAATGGCTGAAAACCGAAAAATATTTACAGTTGGAAAAAGGAATGAGGCTGTTACGTCTGACAATTCCATAAGAACCAGCAGACAAAATAATAGAATCCATATAAATTTATGACTTAGTGCTTTCTTTCTCATGCGATATACTCCTTTTCCCGGGGCAAATGAACCTAGTTATCTTTAACATATCAAAATTAAATTTAATACTCAATTCTATTTTTATACATTGGGAAAGTTCTGTTTAATTAAAAAATGGAGCAAGAAAAAGTCAAAGGTATGCAAAGTAAAAAAGACGATTAATGTTCTCGTCTTTTTTGCATGATTTATTTTAATAAATATACCCTTGTTTCATAAGGCTTTAGGGTGAATTCTTTACACAGCTTTTTATGAGCTGTCTTATAATTATTTAGAACCAGCTCTGACCTTTTATACGACACGCTCGATGGCAAACTGAACCGTGTTTCTTTTGCACTGAAATTGTTGAGGATTATGGCCTTTCGTTTTCCTAAACTTCGCATATAAACAAACAGCCTTGTATGGTTTGGGAGCAGCAGATCATACGTGCCATAAACAAACAATGGGTAATCCTTGCGCAATTGAATTAACTTTTTGTAAAAGTTTAATATAGAATCTGGATCATTTAGTTGGTTTTCAACATTAATCTGCGGAAAGTTTGGATTCACCCTCAGCCACGTATGACCTGCAGTTGTAAAGCCCGCCATCTTAGAAGCATCCCATTGCATCGGAGTCCTGGCATTGTCACGGCTTTGTTTCCATATGACTTCCATAATTTCATCATGCGGCCGGCCTTTTTTCTTTTCAATTTTATAAAAATTAATCATACCGACATCATTATAATCTTCAATGGACGGAAATTGGACATTGGTCATCCCGATTTCCTGGCCCTGATAAATAAATGGTGTACCCTTCATCAGAAAGTATAATGCCCCAAGCATTTTGGCACTTTCCTTCCAATATTTCTGATCATCGCCCCAGCTTGAAACCTTGCGTGTATGATCGTGGTTTTCAATGAATAATGCATTCCATCCCTTGCCTTCAAGTCCTTTTTGCCATTTTGTCAGGTTCTTCTTTAAGGCCCGGACATCTGTCCCTCCCTCTGCATCCTTTTTCCAAAGATTTAAAAATTCAAACTGAAAAACCATATTGAAATAGCCGTTTTCTTCTCCTACCCACTTCTCTGCATCATCAAGTCCAACACCATTTGCTTCCCCGACAGTCATCACATCATAGTTTTTAATCGTTTTGCTTGCAAACTCAGTAAGAAAGATCTCAATCCCTTCCACATTCATCATATATGGAAAACATGGTACATATTCCAAACCTTCTGGATTTGGCATATCAGGCAGTCCTGGTTTCTTTTTAATATGTGATATGGCATCAATTCGGAAGCCGTCAATCCCTTTTTCAAGCCACCAATTCACCATATCATACAGCGCATTTCTAACCTCCGGATTCTCCCAATTTAAATCAGGCTGTCTCTCAGAAAAAATATGGAGAAAATATTGATCTGTTTGTTCATCATACTTCCATGCAGGACCATTGAAAATAGACTCCCAATTGTTCGGTTCCTTACCGTCTTTCCCGTCTTTCCCGTCTCTCCAAATATACCAATTCCTCTTTGAATTTTCTTTAGAGGAGCGGGATTCAATAAACCATGGGTGTTCATCGCTCGTATGGTTAATCACAAGGTCCAAAATTAATTTCATACCGCGCTGATGGATTTCTTTCAACAGTTCATCAAAATCAGCCATTGTACCGAATTCATCCATAATGTCCTGGTAATTGGATATATCATAGCCGTTGTCATCATTCGGCGATTTAAACATGGGTGAAAGCCAAATAACGTCAATGCCTAAATCCTTTAGGTAATCTAATTTGGACGTAACCCCTCTTAAATCGCCAATCCCGTCCCCGTTGCTATCCATAAAACTACGGGGATAAACTTGATAGGCAACACATTCTTTCCACCATTTTTTTGTCATATTGCACCTCGTTTTATTAAAAGGAGTTTTTTAGCATCGATTTTTGGTTTCATTCTCATTATCGGTGAATATTTTTGGATTTTATCAACAGTTTTTTATAATATTAGTAAATTCCAAACGGTTATCAGCCTGATTTTATTTGCAGCCCCTGCTTTCAAGATTCCATTACCCATACATATTCACATTTTCGCGAACCATGTATACGTCTTTAGCATAAGGAGGAACTAAGGAAAAACACCATTTTAATGGAATCACTGCTTTAAATTTGCAAGGGGTTAAAAAGTTATCAAGTATATCTACACAGGAATATAATCTGCTTTTAGTACGCGGTTTTTCTTCTTTTCCCTTCTGGCGCGCTCTATGAACTGCTCTTAGTTCGCGGTTTTTCACTTTTTCCCTTCTGGCGCGCTCTATGAACTGCTCTTAGTTCGCGGTTTTTCACTTTTTCCCTTCTGGCGCGCTCTATGAACTGCTCTTAGTACGCGGTTTTTCTTTTTTTCCCTTCTGGCGCGCTCTATGAACCGCTCTTAGTTCGCGGTTTTTCTTCTTTTCTCTTCTGGCGCGCTCTATGAACCTCTCTTAGTTCGCGGTTTTTCACTTTTTCCCTTCTGGCGCGCTCTATGAACCTCTCTTAGTTCGCGGTTTTTCTTCTTTTCTCTTCTGGCGCGCTCTATGAACCCCTCTTAGTACGCGGTTTTTCTTCTTTTCCCTTCTTGCGCGCTCTATGAACCGCTCTTAGTACGCGGTTTCTCTTTTTTTCTCTTCTGGTGCGCTCTATGGGCCGCTCTTAGTACGCGGATTTCCGCTTTTTCCCTTCTGGTGCGCTCTATGAACCCCTCTTAGTACGCGGTTTTTCTTTTTTTCCCTTCTGGCGCGCTCTATGAACCTCTCTTAGTTCGCGGTTTCTCTTTTTTTCTCTTCTGGTGCGCTCTATGAACCTCTCTTAGTACGCGGATTTCCGCTTTTTCCCTTCTGGTGCGCTCTATGAACCCCTCTTAGTACGCGGATTTCCGTTTTTTCCCTTCTGATGCGCTCTATGAACCCCTCTTAGTACGCGGATTTCCGCTTTTTCCCTTCTGGTGCGCTCTATGAACCTCTCTTAGTTCGCGGTTTTTCTTTTTTTCTCTTCTGGCGCGCTCTATGAACTGCTCTTAGTACGCGGTTTTTCACTTTTTCCCTTCTGGCGCGCTCTATGAACCTCTCTTAGTACGCGGTTTTTCTTCTTTTCTCTTCTGGCGCGCTCTATGAACCTCTCTTAGTTCGCGGTTTTTCTTCTTTTCTCTTCTGGCGCGCTCTATGAACCCCTCTTAGTACGCGGTTTTTCTTCTTTTCCCTTCTGATGCGCTCTATGAACCCCTCTTAGTACGCGGATTTCCGTTTTTTCCCTTCTGATGCGCTCTATGAACTTCCCTTAGTGCGCAGCATTTCCTTTTTACTCTTCTCATACGTTCTATAATCCGCCTTAATGCATGCAGTTCAATTTCCCTTTCTAACGTGCTTTATAAAGCTGTATCTGATTTTTCTTTTTTCACACGCCCTATAAATTTACCTAGTTAACCTTCATAATACGATTTTCTCCCAAAATACAGATCTAAATAAAAAAAGATCCCTCTACTTTACAAAGCTTGGGATCTTGCTTGTTATTTTATTCCGGGTCTGGTGTATTAACCATGATTCCGGCAACTTGTGTTAATCTGTCATAAAAAGCCGGCCCAGCTGGATTCTTGTCCAGGCCAATTTCTTCGAATGCCTCTTTCATGCAGCGAAGCCATGCCTTTGCTCTTGTAGGAGTGACTTCATGTGGAAGATGCCGCATTCTCATCGCCGGTGGTCCGTATACCTGACTGTATAGGGCCGGTCCCCCGAGAAATTGTGGTAAAAATAATTTCTGTTTATATTTAATTTCTTCCATATCCCCTTCAAATATTGGTGCTAAATCAGGGTCTGCGTAAACGCGTGGGTAAAATGCCTCTACCAGCTCATCAATTGTATCCAATCCGCCAATTTCATTGAATAATGATTTGAATTCATATTCCACTCTTCTTCACCATCCTCTTTTCATTTTCCCCTATTTTTCTTTATTATAATGGTATTCTAATTTGGTTTTCGTGATATATATCACACTTTTATCACCAAATAGATTTATTTCCATACTTTAGGAGACATTTTCCCTCCGTTGTTCAATACTTGCTTTATTCTAACATAATGTAAAAGTCCTATATTGGAAAATATATTGCTCACCATCAATTTGATAGAGGTGTGAACAGGAACAAAGCTTAATCTTCTTCATTTCGCTTATTTCCATAGATATACACAACACATATGTTGTCTTATAATTTGTTTTATCAGTATTCGTTTTGCAGCCAGGCGTACTTTCTTTGCATCAGTTGAAGATTCAGACACTTTTCTTAATTTTTACTTTCATAAGAGTGCTATATCTTTAAGATTTATTTAGTTCAACCACTCGTAGAAAAGATTCTGCGTTGAAAAAGGAGGGAGTTCCTATTCATTCTGAATAAATAGGAACTCCCTCCTTTAGTCTTATTTAACTAATTCGTGCTTAAATGACGGCTTTTTCCTTGGCTTTGCAAAATATTCATAAGAATATGCCAGCTGAAGAAGTCTTGCTTCATCCAACTGTTTCCCAAGTAATTCTACCCCTACTGGAATTCCATCATCCGTTAATCCACCAGGCATAGAAATGGCAGGCAATCCAGTTTGGGACGCTATTACCGTATTTGTTGGGTAACTAAGTACGGACAGATTACCAGAATGTACTTCCTCTTTTGTAGGTGGTAATACTTGGACATCCGGGAACAGTATAGCATCCAGCTGATGCTCAGCGAATACCTTTTCAATTTCTTGGCGGAATTCAGATTGACTTAGTCTCTGTTCAAAATACCCGGGTACTTCTTCTGGATTTTCCGGCCCTTTTGCAATTTCTATGAAAAGATCTAAGTCGTCATGATATTGCTTAGTTTCATATAGTTCGTCAACTGTCTTATTATAAGGTACATTTTTATTTCCTAAAAAGTCGTTAAAATCCTTTTTAGACTGAATCGTATACATGGATGTCTTTTCTATTAAAGCGGATAAATTTGGAATAGTAACTGGGTCAATAATTTCGGCACCGGCGTCTGATAGACTCTGTATGACTCTATTTGTTACTTGGTTTACTTCTGCTGAACTAGGATCAGAATCTGGACCAAAAGCGTCACGCAGGATTCCTATTCTAGCTCCTTGTAAACCTTTTGCTGTTAATTGTTTAGAATAGTTCCCGGCATCTTTTGCATTTACCGTTACAGCGGTCATACTGTCATTTGAATCGTAACCAACTATGGAATCTAATAAAATAGCCATATCTTTCACTGTTCGTGTCATTGGTCCAGCAGTGTCCTGAAAATGAACAAGAGGAGATGTACCTTTTCTACTAATAAGGCCTGTAGATACTCGCAGACCAAATAAATTTGTAAAACTAGCTGGTACCCTTATAGACCCACCAGTATCTTCTCCAATACCAACAGTGGCTAGATTAGCTGCGATAGCTGCTGCTGTTCCACCACTTGAACCACCGGGATCGCGATTAAGAGCGTATGGATTTTTTGTATCCCCCGTTGCAGAGGAAAACGTAAACCATGCGGTAGCAAAATCCGGTAAATTAGTTTTTGCGAGTATAATTCCTCCTGCCTGACGTAACTTCTTAATTACCGTTGCATCTTCTTCCGGTAAATAGTCTTTATATGCTATCGACCCATATGTAGTCGTTATATCCTTTGTTTCTAATTGATCCTTAACAACAATAGGTATTCCGTGAAGAGGTCCAACAAACTCCCCTGTTTGTTGAAAAACTCTATCTAATTCTTCTGCTTCCTGCAATGCTGTTGGATTGATCGTAATGATGGAGTTTAAATTAGGCCCATTTTGATCATATTCTTCAATCCGCCTTAGATAATTTTCAACTAATTCACGACAACTTAGTTCCCCTGATATAAAATGATCATGAATACTATCAATGGTGGCCTCTTCTAAATTAAATGTTGTCAAATAAATTCCTCCTATTAACTCAATATATTTAGACTAAATTTTCTGACATTTCTATACTAACATATTATTTAAAATTTTGGAAATAATAACTGTTAGCAAAATACGTTTTTGGAGTCAGTTATCATAAGAAATATGTTGAAGTTTTGAGGAGTCACAATTTATATTACTAGCTGCACTTATATTGCGCTGATGCCGGTGTTTGTAAAGAAAATGGTCGTATTTTTACTTTCAAAAGTCCTCCTGCACTATCACTTGGTGACTTCTTCATAAAATTTGCATTTACGAATCAAACAAAGAACAACGGCTATAAACCTATACAAACGGCCAGCATCTAAAGGCGCTGGATTTCATTTGCGTTAGCCCTGTGAGGAGTTATCCCGTTTCCTTTTCTAGATGGTTTTAAATTCATGCTGCCGCTCACATGTGTTCGCCAGTTGGAGAATCACATCATTTAAATAACGACGGTCAAGGGAAAGCATTTTCTTTAGCTCAATCCCTTCTAGAATATAAGAAGAAAATTCCCAAACTGATTGTTTAATATCGGAATCATTCCCCTCAGCTATTAGAATTAATGCCTTAAGAATTACACGTATAATCGAAATATCTTCATTCCCATAATGCCGTATTTGGTAAAAACAAAAATACAAGTAGTCTGAGAAAATCCATTGTTCTGAAATAAGCCGTAAGTTTCCACACTTATCAAATTCCATTGGTTTAGGAAGCTGCTTTTTTCCCAATTCCGACAATAAACTACCAATCTGCTCAATGCAGTTAACGGCAGTATTGGGATCGTTTACGGCCGGTGAAATTGCACGCAGCGCAATTTCCACAAGCTTTGTTAATCCAAATTCAATATTTTGATAAGGAGCCCGGTTGGGTTCAATTGAAATACAATTATATAACTCATGTATTATTTCATTACTATTTGCATTCCAAACTGAGAACAGAAGTGAATCACTATTTACAAAATCACCATGATTTTTCTCAATTCGTACAACACCATCATATCGTTCAGCAATTTCTTTTATTGTATCTTTATCAATCGAATTTATATACCCAGGCAACTGCGCACTAAGTTTTAGAGGTTCTTGGTCTTCTATGGAAACCAAATTTGTTTCCTCCAAGCCGGATTGTTCAATCTCTTTATTCTTTAATTTTTCCTCTATAATCTTTTTTGTTCCGGTGGATATGGTGGATATTAACACTCCGACTTGAATCCATTTAGATGTATGGTGAACAAAAAAGATAAACACGGTTAAACAGATAAACGTTACAAAGATGGCAAAAGAGGGCGCAAGAAACAGACTTTTCGTATCTGTTTCTCTTAATAATAAAAGAAGAATAACGGTATAAACAAAACCTCCAACAAAAATTCCCAATACACGCTGTGTACTATGATCAGTTATAAAGTTTTGTAATGTCCGTGGAGAAAAGTTGGACAAAAAAGTGGTTAATACAACAAGGATTGAAGAAAAGGTAATGGTTGTCATAGTTAAAAGAGCTGTCGAAATCGAACTCAACAGCGTTTGGGAAAGCGATTCATCTGCTAGTAAAAAATCTGGTACAAATTTACTAAAATCCTGATTAGAAGTAATAATGAAATCAAAACGAATAGTAATTAAGGCTAAAATAAATGCCGCAATACTATATAGAGCCGGCAGATACCAAAAACTCCCACGAATATTTCTCATTACTTTTAAAAACCTCATGAAGGATCTTCACCTGCCTTAAAATTTTTGCAAACTAAGTTAAAAATATTCTTTCCAAAAAATATTGAGTATAGTAATTTTTAAGGAAGATACTGAACATAAACATGGACAGTAAGGTGAAGGGGGGATGCGGTTTTTTAGTTAAAAAACAGCCATTTTTTCGTCTGAATTTACGAATTATTCCTAAAAAACCACAAGTTAAAATCAAGTTTTCCAACCAAAGCGGAACCGAAAAAACGAATACAAAGGCAGGACAAGGGGGGAAGATGCAAATCAGACCCGTAAATACCAAAAAAGTTATTTTCATGAAAGCCGAGCCCGAATTGCGGACCGAAATCTATGACCATTTTGGGCGGTCTATTTATTAGAATGGAATCCGAGAAAAAATCTAGGCTCTTTTTTGGATCATTTATTTTTCCGCTGTCGCTGTTTACATTTACGATTTATAATGATTCATTTTCTTTTGGAATCACCTCTTTAATACTTTTTATCAATAAAGTGATTTATGTTGCTGAAAAAGCAGCCCTTTCTTTATAATAGAAGAATATATAGTTTAAAAAGAAGGTGCTTGAAATGTTTAAAAAGATACATTACGGCTGGGTTATTTTAACCGTTTGTTTTATTGGAGTTTTGGCCGCTCAAGGAATTCGATACTGTTTTGGCGCCTTCATGGAACCGTGGGAACAGGAATTTGATGCATCAAGGGGCGCCGTTTCTGCGATTTCCTTTATCAGCTTTATCGTGTTTGCCCTGTCACAGCCGGTTATCGGAAAACTCATTGACAAGTATGGTATCAAGAAGATATTTGTATATAGCATTATTCTATTAGGTGTTACGACTATTCTTACATTTTTTGCACAAAACATCTGGCAGCTGTTTATTTTATATGGCGTCATTTCTTCGCTTGGTTTTGGCGGAGCATCCGGGGTTACTGCCTCCATTGCTGTAACAAAATGGTTTCACAAAAGACAGGGCCTCGCACTTGGATTGGTTGAAGCAGGTTTTGGTGCCGGCCAAATGATAATGGTTTCAAGCTCCCTGTTTTTAATCAGTGCTTTGGGCTGGAAATCTACCGTTTTCATTTTGGGAGGCTTTTTACTGTTAATAGTTTTCCCACTCTTGGCAATTTTTCTAAAATCAGAACCATCTGATATAGGCATACAGCCATTGGGAGCTGAAGAGGCCGGGGAAACACAGCAGCAGAATTTAACAGACAAAGAAACCTCTCCTGTTCCGAAAAAGAATTATCTTCTCCATCGTGGATTTTGGTTTTTGCTGATCCCATATGGTATTTGCGGATTTACAACAACAGGCCTAATGGATACCCATTTAATCCCTCTTGCCCAAAGCTGCGGCTTTTCAGTAGCAGCTACAGGTACCGCCGTCAGCCTGCTTGCAGCCTTTAACACAGGAGGGACGGTTGCAGCCGGGATTTTAGCAGACCGCTGGGATAATCGAAAAATGATTGCCGGAATTTACTTTCTTCGCGGCTTAACGATTGTTTTTCTAGCATTTTTCCTTTCAAGCGTAAAATGGCTTGGCGTTTTTGTTGAAAACCCTTGGCTGTTATTTGTTTTTGCTATTTCTTTCGGTATCGTGGATTTTGCCGTGGTTGCACCGACGGTCAAATTGCTGGCAAGTTATTTTAAAGGTTCTTCATTAGGAATCGTGACAGGTTTCTTGTATATGAGCCATCAGCTTGGCTCAGCTATCGGTTCATTTCTGCCGGGGGTCTTTTTTGATCAATTCGGCAGCTATACAAGTTCATTGGTGTCAGCTGCAGTATTATTGATGATTGGTGCGTTTATCAGTATATGCCTGCCGAAGCATGCTGCACAACAAGAAGCAAAAGCAGCGTAATTAGAAGGTTGAAATCCTCAGAGGAAACAAGGTGTCCTCCGAGGATTATTTTTTTCGCTATTTATTCGATTAATCCGCTTGCACCAAATACAGCCTGTCTATTTGTTTTTCACTTTATCCCGTATTAACGGCAGTAAGACTCTCTCAAGGTTTAGTATAATTGGGAAGCAAAAACGGGGGAACCTGCCTCATGCACCCGATTGATAAAATACATCGAAACTTACCGATGCATAAATAGAGGTTTATCCTCTGCCAATCGGGTGCTGACTTTTTATCGGAGCAATAAAAGCGATATTTGAGTCAATACAACAGGACTAACCATCAGTGGAGGATGAAAAGAAACCTCACCAATTGAAGTTTCACTTTATTTTTTCAAGCTCCTCTACAAAAGCCGGCCGCCTTTTATAACTTTCTTTTAATTTACTAATCAACTTTTCAGCATGTTCTTTACCGCAAGCCTGTTTGTACGTTTCGATTATACGGCAGACATTTTTGTATTTCCTACGATCGTTTGATTCCTTCGCCACTATTAAAATGTATTGAATAAAAAGATCAGTTAATTCTTCAAAATATTGTTCCATTAAATATGGATAGAGATGAGTCAGACTGGAAAGGTTCTCCTTACAATATTCCAGAATATGTTCTGTTAAATTTTCCTCCTTTAAAATGGATAGATAGGCTGAGGGCTGGTAAGGCTGTTTACGGAATTCCTCCACAATCTCATGTAACACGCCTTCCCATTCGCATGATGGATATAGTTCCTTTAACTTGGAATAATATTCAAAATCATTATCATAAAGAAGTTCTTTTGCTAATACCCGCTGTTTTTCAATATCTTCAAGCTGTTCATATGCCTGATATCTATATTCCTTCCACTTCTTAATGAGACCCGGCCAAGGATTATCACCTTCACCCTCTAAACAAAGGGAGATTACCTTGGTATAGTCCCGTTTTTCCATCTCGTGAAGAATCGCCTTTTCACGAAAATCAGAAAGCTGGATATTTTCATAAATAAATGTTTCCACTTTTTCAGATTCGTCATATCGTTCCATCATTCCCAGCTGAAGGAGTTTAAGTTCTTCCCTTTCATAATCTCTGCCAGTCTGATTTATCAAGCTTTCAATTTGTGATTCCAGCTTTGTCCGTAAATCATTGATTCCACAAAAATAAATACACACCCGGAGTAAACCAACTCGTACATCGCTCCAACCATTATACCTTTTATGTAATGCCTCTTTTAAAATCGTATTAAAAAGCTTCTTTTGTTTCGGTATTTCTAGTCTGGCAATACTGGTGCCAATTGCATTGTCAATCACTTCTAAACTATATCGAATGATATCCCCAATCGTTCCGTTCGAATCATCTGCAAATTGGAGCATATCAACCGCATGGGATAACACCACAATCCCTAAAGTGACTGCTGTTTCCACATCTCCTAAATCTATTTTCTCCTTAGCTTTTCGGATAACCAATTCGGCCCCCTGCAATGCATAATCTACTCTGTTCCATGGAATAAAACCACGATCCTTAGCTTTTCGGATATACTCTTTGACAAGTTTTTTACTTGCCGCAATCTCATCCTGATTGTGCGCAAACTGAAACAACAGTCGTTTTTCTATATCCGGGTTCTCATCAGCAAGGTCTAGAAGAATACTGATTAATTTTTGTTTTGATAAATTGGACAAAGTCAAATGTAAATCTTGTTCCATCACCTGTACCATATTATTCACTCCAAGTTTAAGATACTTCTATTTTACCCAAAATCGCTAAAGCAAAAAATGAAAATTTGGATATATATATCCGGAGGTGTGACATTCTAGCATAAAGAATTGGCAGAGTCTTTTTATACAACTCCCCATATTATTTTTCCAATATAGTGTCATTGACCGAAACGTTTGTTTATATTATTATAATAGTTTGTAAGATTGACAGTGGTTCGTAACCATCCCACTATAAAAAACTAAGGAGAATGATATATGGAAAAAATAACAAAACCATTTCCGCAGCAAATGACTGTAGAAAAAAATCAGCCTCAAGGGACACAATCCAACGTACAAGGGATTGTCATCAATGGAATTATTGCAGCATTGTATATTGCTGTATCAGCAGTCGTTTCACCTTTTGGGTTCGGTCAAATCCAATTCCGGGTTTCAGAGATTTTTAACCATCTTATTGTTTTTAACAAAAAGTACCTTTTCGGAATCATTCTCGGTGTGTTTCTAACAAACTTATTTTTCTCACCGATGAAGGCTTACGATCTTATTTTTGGTGTAGGCCAATCACTACTGGCACTGGTTATTGCCATTTTATGTGCCCGCTTTATAAAAGGTATGATAGCACGAATGATTGTCAATACTTTGGTCTTTACGGTTACGATGTTCCTGATTGCCATTGAGTTACATCTAGCTTTCGGCCTGCCTTTTCTATTTACATGGCTGACAACAGCGATTGGTGAATTGGTCGTCATGGCTGTCGGAATCCCGGTCATGTATTTTATCAATAAATCTGTTCATTTTGATAAAATGGTTTAATTTTAGAGCAGCAGCTTACATTGTAGGCAGCTGTTTTTTTTTGAAGAAAAAAGGTTATTTTATATGGTAAAATTACCCTATATGTGGATGATGGGGGGATCCAACGGAGTGGAAAATGAATATTTCGTCGGGTGGGGTACACTCGCATTAATTAATGCCGGATTAGCTCAAGGGAAAAACCGCAGCGGGCTTAATTGGTTTTTTATCTCTTTATTGCTCGGGCCATTTGCCACATTATGTTTAGTAATAGCTGAAAAGAAGCATAATTGAGGGAATGATCACAAAAGAACTCGAAAAAATTAATTCCGTTTTATTCTATATGTTTAGTATGTTTTTATGATAGGATGATAGAAAGACGGTTCCATTAACGAAAGGAGAGATTTTCAATGTTACAGCGCCCTAGTGAAAATGAGTATCCAAAATATTATCTGCCATATGTAAAGCTTGTTCCAGAAGGAAATATAGTTACAATCCTTAAAGAAAATTTGGAAAGCGTTATTGGACTTTTCGAAGGAATTTCTGAAGAAAATGCCCTTTTCCGTTATGCTGAAAATAAATGGAGCATCAAGGAGGTGCTGGGTCACATCACAGATACCGAGCGAATAATGAGCTACCGGCTAATGAGAGCAGGACGCGGTGATCAAACCGAATTAGCGGGATTTGATGAAAACTTGTATGTTCAAGGAGCCAAATCCAATCAGCTTTTACTCAAAGACCTTCTTGAAGATTTTATTGCAGCCCGGAATGCCACCATCCGCTTAATTAGAAATATGCCGGAAGACGCTTGGACTAACATTGGCTTTGCCAACAAAAGCGAACTCACTACAAGAGCCATCGCCTACATTATTGCCGGCCACGAAAATCATCATAGGAATATTGTGAAAGATCGATACCTTACAAAACTGTGAAATTTAAGGTGTCAGGCACACTAAGACATTCGTCCATGGCGGGTCTGACACCTAAAGCGGCAATAGTTAGTTTTTTATCCCAGCTTTGCCCTGGATGCTGCCGGCCTATATTTTCTCATCGGTCCAAAATCGAGGACCTCTTGGAGATATAGATTACCTTTTGGACTTGTTTTCTTAAGCAGTTCCATCAGATATGTAATATCGTCCATTGCTCTATGTGTTTGATGGTTCGTAATATTGTGTGCCTCCAACAGAGTGATGAGCTTACCATTCGGAAAGCCATATTGTTTCCACGGCACATTCCTCATTGTACAAAACCATTCTAAATCATTTACTTCCGGGTACATGTGATAGAGAAAACTGCGGTCAAAGGAAGCGTTATGAGCAAATACTGCATCGGCACGATGAAAATAGGTTTTGATCTTCACATCATAGAAACTTTTCCCTCTGACTGACTCGTATGGAATCCCATGAACTTGAAAAGCCCTGTCATAATTTCTTCTGGCTGATTCCGACAGCGGCTCGCGTAAAAAGGCATCTTCATCAAGAATATCAATGATTTCGCCGGAATCAGGATGGTAAGAAAATAACTTCAATGCTAACTCAATTACTTCATCCTTTGTTGGCCCCAAGCCGGTTGTTTCCACATCCAAAAGCAAACCATATTTTTCTAACATTGTCATCAATCCTTACTCCTATGCTTTTCCACTATTATAACAAAGCTTTTCTTCCTGATACATCTCCAAAATGCCCCATATTAACTATCTTTTATTAAAAAGAAATAGAAAAACTTTCCTGTAACAAATTGTTCATATCATTTTTACAAATATGTGAATCGTTGAACAATCTACTCTAATGTCAAAGTAAATCTGTTATATTTACAGTGTAATCATTAATTAAATCCTAAATTACTAAGGGGTGTTTCAAATGGTTGTTAATTGGTTAAGAGAAAATAAAGTTGCTGCTGGAATTCTTACAATCCTTCGCTTATATCTTGGTTATTCTTGGATAACAGCCGGATTTCATAAACTGACAGGCGGATTCGATGCTTCTGGATATTTAAAAGGCGCCATCGCTAACCCGGTACAAGGGACTGATGGCAGTCTTGTTTACGGCTGGTATGTATCTTTCTTAAAACATTTTGCCCTTCCAAACGTTGATATTTTTAATACAATTGTTCCGTTAGGTGAATTTTTAATAGGATTAGGTTTAATCCTAGGCTGTTTAACCACTGCTGCCATATTCTTTGGTCTTGTAATGAACTTTGCTTTCTTCTTAGCAGGAACAGTATCTCATATTCCGACAGACTTATTTATCGGTGCCATTATTCTCTTCGCTGGATATAATGCAGGCCATTTCGGTCTTGACCGCTGGGTGATTCCATTCATCCGCCGCACTGCTTTTAAAGAAAACAAAACGTTAAAACAAAATGCATAAAGTTTAGGCAAAAACGCCCTGCTCCCCATTATGGAGCGGGGCGTTTTCAATGAGAATGATTGAATTTTTTATCCCCTGCTGTATAATTATCCCTGAATCACCAGCTGAAGCCATTAGAAAGGGAGGTAGAAATGGAAAATACATCGATTATTCAATTTAAGAATGTCACCAAACAATATGATAATGATCCGCCTGTTCTTGATAATGTAAGCTTTGAAATTGAGCGCGGAAAATTTTATACACTTCTTGGTCCATCTGGATGTGGTAAAACGACTATTTTACGGCTGATCGCCGGATTTATCGAACCATCAAAAGGAGATATATTTTTCAACGGGAAAATGATTAATCAAGTTCCTGCCAATAAGCGCCAGGTTAATACTGTGTTCCAAGATTACGCCCTTTTCCCACATTTAAATGTCTTTGAAAACGTTGCCTTCGGATTAAGGATCAAAAAGTTAAAAAATGCCGATATTCATGAAAAGGTGAAAGAAGCACTCAGTTTTGTAAACCTTTTAGGCTATGAAAACCGGGAAATCCGGGAAATGTCCGGCGGCCAGCGCCAGCGTGTTGCCATTGCCCGAGCGATTGTGAACGAACCCGAAGTGATTCTTCTGGATGAACCATTATCGGCACTTGATTTAAAGCTGCGGACAGAAATGCAGTATGAATTACGCGATCTCCAGCGCAGGCTTGGGATTACCTTTATTTTTGTCACCCATGACCAGGAAGAGGCACTGGCCATGTCGGATGAAATCTTTGTGATTAACAAAGGAACGATTCAACAAAGCGGTACACCGACAGATATTTATGATGAACCAATCAACCGCTTTGTCGCTGACTTTATTGGGGAGTCAAATATCGTAAATGGGAAAATGATTAAGGATGAACTTGTAGAATTTGTCGGCCGGGAGTTTGAATGTGTGGATAGAGGGTTTAATCAAAATGAGCCTGTTGAAATTGTCATCCGCCCAGAGGATTTGGAAATCACTTCACTTGAGCGCGGAAAACTTCAGGTACGTGTAGATTCCCAGCTGTTCCGCGGGGTTCATTACGAAATCTCCGGGATCGATAAAGATGGTAATGAGTGGCTTGTACATTCAACGAAGAAGGCAAAGGTCGACGATGAAATTGGACTCTATTTCGATCCGGAGGCGATACATGTCATGCGTCTTGGGGAGACGGAGGAAGAATTTGACCGCCGCCTGGAAACCTATGCGGATGTGAATCGCCATGGAAAATAAACTAACCCGCAATTTATATAAGATTCCCTACCTGCTTTGGATTTTGCTGTTTGTTATCGTCCCAATTGCCCTTGTTCTCTATTATTCGTTTTTTGATATTGAGGGCCATGTGTCCCTTGAAAATTATCGTAAATTTTTCACACCAGTATACCTGCAGATGACACTCAGCTCATTTTGGTATGCTTTTTTAATCACAGCTATTTCCCTTATTATTGCCTATCCAGCTGCTCTGCTTTTGACTAAAACCAAGCATAAGCAGTTATGGCTGTTGTTAATTATTGTACCGTCCTGGATTAATCTGCTGTTAAAAGCTTACGCCTTCATTGGTATTTTTGGAACATATGGAATGGCCAACAGCTTCTTAAAAGTCATTGGGATTGGCCAGAGGCAAATACTATTTACCGATTTCAGCTTTGTGTTTGTGTCGGTCTATATTTTTATCCCGTTTATGATTTTGCCGATTTTCAACTCGTTAAATGAATTGAATCCAACCCTCATAGATGCAGCAAATGACCTAGGGGCATCTAAATGGACTACGTTCCGCAGGGTTATTTTTCCATTAACCATTGACGGTGTGAAATCCGGCTGCCAAGTAACATTTATTCCTGCACTATCGTTGTTCATGCTGACAAGATTAATTGCCGGAAACCGCGTGATTACGCTGGGAACAGCAATCGAACAGCATTTTCTCGTGACTCAGGATTGGGGAATGGGTTCAACTATCGCCGTGTTTTTAATCATCATTATGGTGCTGATCATGCTGTTGACAAATACCAGGAAGCGAGGTGTGTAATATGGATAGAAAAATAACGCCTTTATCAAAGCTGTTCTTAATCATCATCTTTTTAATCCTATACGCACCTATTTTGTTCCTTATTTTCTATTCTTTTAACAGCGGAGAGACGATGTATAATTTTAAAGGTTTTACCTTGGATTGGTACCGGGAGCTGTTTCATGATACTAGACTATTCATTATTGTTCTGAATACAATCGTGGTAGCTTTACTTTCCGCCCTTTTTTCAACGATTATCGGCATTTTAGGCGCTTTAGCCATTCATATGGCCAAAAGGCGGCAAACGAAAAATACGTTGTTATCGTTAAACAATGTGCTGATTGTCAGTCCAGACGTCATTATCGGGGCATCTTTTCTGATTTTGTTTACGATGGCTGGAATTAAACTTGGTTTTTACTCAGTCCTATTGTCGCATATCGCCTTTTGTATACCGATTGTGGTCCTGATGGTGCTCCCGAAATTATCTGAAATGAGTCCATCCTTAATTGATGCAGCCCGTGACCTTGGAGCGAACAGCTGGGATGTCCTGTCAAAAGTCATCATCCCGTTTATTTCACCTGGGATTTTTGCAGGTTTTTTCATGGCATTGACCTATTCATTAGACGACTTTGCTGTTACTTTTTTTGTAACCGGAAATGGTTTTTCAACGCTTTCCGTTGAAATTTATTCGCTCGCGCGCCGTGGTATTTCCTTAAATATCAACGCATTATCAGCGGTCCTGTTCTTGTTTACTTTTGTTTTGGTCATAATTTATTACTTTATTACCCAGCGCAATAAGCCAAGCGGACTGGGGGTGCGAAAACGATGAACAAATTAGTCCGTTTTTTCCTGATCATTGCTGTTTCATCTGCAGTCATACTATACGCTATCTCAAGTCTTAACACTTCACGTGGTTATTCAGGCGGTAATACATTGACGGTTTACAACTGGGGCGATTACATTGATGAGGATTTGATCAAACAATTTGAAAAAGAAACCGGCATTAAAGTCATTTATGAAACCTTTGATTCCAATGAAGCAATGATGACGAAAATTGAACAGGGCGGAACAAATTATGATATCGCGGTTCCATCTGAATATATGATTGATAAAATGAGACAGGAGGATTTATTAATTCCGCTCGACCATTCAAAGCTGCCTAACTTGAAAAATATTGATCCACGTTTCATGGATTTACCCTTTGATCCAGAGAATAAGTATTCTGTCCCTTATTTCTGGGGCACTGTCGGCATCGTTTATAATCCGAAAATGCTTCATGGCAAAAAGATTACCAGCTGGAATGACCTGTGGGACCCTGATTTAAAGAATCAAATCTTGTTAATTGACGGTGCCCGCGAAGTCATGGGAATGGGGTTAAACAGCCTGGGCTATTCATTGAATGATACGAATAGAAAGCATTTACTTGAGGCAAAAGCTAAACTTGACCGGCTTACACCAAATGTTAAAGCAATTGTCGGTGATGAAATTAAAATGCTGATGGCCAATGAAGAGGCCTCTATTGGTCTTGTATGGTCGGGGGATGCTTCTGAGATCATGTATGAAAATGAAAATTTGGACTATGTTGTTCCAAAGGAAGGCTCAAACCTATGGTTCGATAATATGGTTATTCCTAAAACAGCCAAAAATATTGATGCTGCCCATCAATTCATAAATTTCATGCTAGATCCAAAGGTTGCCGCCCAAAATACAGATTATGTCGGCTACTCTACACCTAACAAACAAGCACTGAGATTTTTAGACAAAGAGGTAGTAAAAGACGAACGCTTCTACCCATCGCCAGAGCTTACAAAAAAACTTGAAGTTTACGAAAATCTAGGCAAACGGAATTTGGCTGCTTACAACGAATTATTTTTGCAATTTAAAATGCATCGGAAGTAAAACAAAGGGATGGTTCTTCTGCTTTCCAGAAAAAGAACCATCCCCATTTTTTAGTAACTATTATCTTCCTTTAAACTACCTCTATTCACGTACCAATTCGTAACCTGTGTCAGAATCGCAAAGACGAAGAAGAAATTCATGGCCCATACGTTAATAAATGGTGTAATGCCGCCAAATTCAATGTTTGCATACCCCTTCAGCTTCATTACAATCAACGACTCAACAAAAATCAGAATAAACCCAAGTACCCCCGCTGCAGCAGCTCTAAACATTTCACATCCCCCTTTATCATTTTCCTTTGATTTCATTTATGACAAGCAGTAATTTTGACAATTCCGTGAACTCTTATAATACAATTATATTCTATTTTTCGTTAAACACAACAAAAAAAAAAATGGTTTACAGCACCATTTTCTTTCTTTTTTCAGGAATAGGTAGTGTGATTGAATAGGTTCGGTAGAGCCTAAAACAATCCTGTTTTAATACTATATTTCCACCAGTGTACCGACACCGGCTTTGATGGCCTTTTCATAGGCAGCTGCAGCAACGGCAATATCAAAGTAGGCAATGCCGACAGATTTAAAGAATGTGATTTCCTCGCCGCTTTCCCTGCCTGCAATCTGTCCAGCAGCTAGCTGGCCAATTTCCCCGTGCAGTTGTGAAAAACTCCAGGTTCCCCTGTTCGCTGGAATTATGAAGTCCCCGGCTTCATTCTTAACTCCTTCCATTGTATCTACGACAATCTTTGAGCATCGATGAAGGGTTTCTTCATCCACTTCCTGCATATGAGGCAGATAGGACCCGATACCATTAATATGTGTCCCCGGCTGAAGTGCTTTACCAGAGAATACAGGTATATTGGAACGAGTGCTGCAAATAACAATATCCGCTTTGGATACTGCTTCATCTACGTCATCCATCACCACAATCTCTCCACTGTATTCAGGATCCAGCTTTTTTATTTTTCCAGCAAATATTTGTGCTTTTTCCTTTGTTCGATTAAACAACATGATTGTTTTGATATCACGGACCACTAATAAAGCCTGCAGCTGTTCTTCTGCCATCGCCCCGGTGCCAATCACCACAATGGAAGAGGCATCTTTCTTCGCCAGATATTTCGTTGCAATACCGCTGACTGCGCCGGTCCTTAATCTTGTTAAATAAGAGGCATTTAAACATCCTAAATACTCGCCATTATTGGTATCGCTTAATAACACAACACCCTGGGTTGTTCGTTTGCCAATAGATGGATTATTCGGAAAAATAGTAACCACTTTAACAGCTGACTTCCCAACTGACTCAATGGCAGAGGGCATATACAATGCGGATGCTGATTTGTCAGGAAAGTCAATAACCGTACGGTGGGGATTGGCTATCTTCCCTTCTATGTAATCAAGCAGTGCCTTCTCTAAATCCTTTATCGCATCCTTCATCGTATATAGGGAGCGAATTTGTGGTTCTGAAAGAATTAGCATGCGAAAACCCTCTTTCTTAAAATATCGTTTGGTATAATTTTACCAAATTCACTTAGCTGTTTATTTTCTAAAAAAGGAAATAGATTGATTTATATAAATCTATCTTATAGATATGCATCAGCAGTAAAAAAACCTAAATATTGTATTTTATGGGTTTTTTCACTAATTGTTCATCTGTTGCGCGTTTCCTCCCCTTCCAGCAGCCTTGTTGTCTTATATATTAGACTATTACGCGGAAAACTGGTTTTATATTCTTTTATAATAGGCGAAAGAAATCACGGTGAAGCTCAAAGAAATCAATGACGTTTGGGGAACGAAGGGCCTCTCTGCTTGACTGAATCTAGAAAACCAATGGCGCTTGGGGAACATAGAACCCTTCTACTTAACCGAATCCAGAAAACCAATGGCGCTTGGGGAACGTAGAGCCTTTCTACTTGACCGAATCTAGAAAATCATTGGCGCTTGGGGAACGTAGAGCCTTTCTACTTGACCGAATCCAGAAAATCATTGGCGCTTGGGGAACGTAGAACCCTTCTACTTGACCGAATTCGGAATATCAATGGCCGTTGGGGAACGTAGAGTCTCTCTACTTGACCGAATTCGGAATATCAATGGCCGTTGGGGAACATAGATCCTTTCTACTTGACCGAATTTGGAATATCAATAACAGAGCAGCCGTATCCCTCAAGAGCCACACACAATAAAAAGAGCCGCTGCCATTTAAGGAACAGCCCCTCATCAAAATCATAAATCATTAATCACAATATAAGTTGCTTTAATCGGGCCATGGACTCCGACAACCAGATTCAGCTCTATATCCGCTGAGTTACTTGGTCCCGTGATAAAATTAATGCAGGATGCCACATGTCCAGTCTCTTGATACATCTCCCGTATTTTCACTGCCGCCTGCGTCATTCTTGGAACAAGGCTGCTCTTCGGAATCAGCATAATCGATGTTGCTGGCAAAAAGCTGACTGTTCTTCCTCTATCCTTATCGCTAAACAAGACAACTGTTCCAGATTCTGCGAGGGTAATTTCACTGATGGTAATCCCTACATTGGCGTTTTCTGCTTTATGAACATTCTCTTCGCCTAAATTATAATCCCATTCAAACACATCAATATTCTTAGATGGCCATTTTTCCTTCATTAAGGAATCAAGACCCCACTTAGAGAAACGCTCGTCCTTCCAAGTTACAACTGGACCGCCGCCGTACTCTGTAACAACCTCATTCATTACTGCTGGCAGTTCCGTCAAATCAATTGTATGAATCCTCGTATGGATTTTTTTACAATGCTCCTTCAAAATCTCAAGCAGTTCATCCTGAGAAGCACCCTTAAATACCTCATATTGCGGCTGGTATTTCCAGTTTGGTCTTTCCAACGGTTCTGAAATCCGAGGACGGTTCAGGGAGCTGGCAATTTGATTTAAAAATTTTTCTCGATTATGGATGGTGCCAATCATAATTTTTTATCTCCTTTTTCGCGATTTTTAAACCAATCTCTAAATCTCTCTTTATTAGGGGCCGGGAATTCCCGCGCTTCCGTCCAAGCCTTAAGCGGTCCCGGTCCTTTAGAGATTTTATCCCCTGAGGTAAATGGATTCATTGCGGCAGGCGCAATCTTAGAACCAATTTTATAAAGAGCAGGAGAAGCAGCCCCAAGCCCATATGCCTTCATTAATAATTTTTCCGAAACAGGTGCTTTTCCTTCTTTTTCTACAATTACTTCCCGATGTTTATGAAGAAGGTTATGCAGCGGAATTTTCACCGGACAAACTTCTGTGCAGGCACCGCATAGAGTGGATGCATATGGAAGTTCCTTATATTCATCATAGCCTCCAAGGAGCGGTGTGAGAACAGCACCGATTGGTCCAGGATAAATCGAACCGTAAGAGTGCCCGCCGATATGACGATATACCGGGCATACATTGATACATGCTGCACACCGGATACATTGCAATACCGACTGAAATTCACCTCCAAGAATTTTAGATCTGCCGTTATCCACAATGACCAAATGAAATTCTTCCGGTCCATCGACATCCAGTTCTTCCCGTGGCCCGGTTAACACAGTGATATAGCTTGTCAGTTTTTGTCCAACTGCATTTCTTGTCAACATACTGACGAGCACTTCCATTTCTTCAAAGGTTGGAACCAAGCGCTCCATTCCCATCACCGTAATTTGTGTTTTCGGCAGAGCTGTCACCAAGTCAGCATTTCCTTCATTTGTGACTAAACAAAAGGAACCTGTTTCAGCAACCGCAAAGTTACAGCCTGTTATTCCAATATCCGCAGCTAAAAACTTTTCCCGAAGAGTAACCCGTGCCTGATAAGCAAGTTCTTCAGGATTGGACGATTTTGTGTATCCTAATTTCTTTTCAAATACTTCCCGGACCTGCTCTCGATTTTTATGCAATGCCGGGGCCACAATATGGGACGGCGGATCATGCTCATCAAGCTGTAATATGTATTCACCAAGATCTGTTTCAATAACTTCACAGTCTTCCTCTTCCAGCATTGCATTCAAGCTGATTTCTTCCGTCATCATGGATTTGGATTTCACAATATTTTTCGCACTTTTCTTTTGCACAACACTTCTGATGTAATCATTCGCTTCTTCCTTCGTCTGAGCGAAAAAGACGTGCCCGCCTCGCTTTGCGACGTTTTCACTTAATTGCTCTAAGTAGTAATCCAAATGTTCAAGAACATGCTGCCTGATTTCTTCCCCATGATTACGCCATTCTTCCCAGTTTCCTAAGTCCTCGGTTGTCGCAGCCCTGCGCTTCATGCTCATTCCGTCCTGTGCAGAGGCAACTGCACCACGCATAAAGTCATCATGAATTCCGTTATCAACACGTTCCTTAAACTGTTCCGTGCCAATCTTTATTGCCATTGGAAATCCCCCTTATATTTTTTGAAAAAGTAAATACATTAATGGCTGTTCAATACTTCTGCAATATGCAGTACCTTTACTGGTTTTCCCAGCCGCTGCATCCGGCCGCCGATATTCATTAAGCAGGCTGCGTCGGCACCAATCAAGTATTCTGCTCCGGTTTCTTCAACATGGCGAACCTTTTCATCTACCATCTGCTCGGAAATCTGTGCCATTTTAACTGCAAAGGTGCCGCCAAAGCCGCAGCATTGTTCCTTACCGGGAAGTTCGGTAAATTTCAACCCTTTGACATTTTTTAATAGTGTCATAGGAGCTTCTTTCACTCCCAGCAATCTTGTCATATGGCAAGAGGTGTGATAAGTAACATTTCCCTCGAATTTGGCCCCGACATCCTCCATTTTTAAAACTTCCACAATAAATTGAGTTAACTCATATGTTTTATCTGCCAATGACTGTGCCTTCGGTTCCCAGACAGGATCACCCGCAAAAATATGAGGATACTCCTTAAACATAAAAGCACATGAACCTGAAGGAGAGACGACATATTCGGCATCGCTAAATGTATCAATCATCCGCTTCATAGCTTCTTTTGATTCCTTTACATAACCGCTGTTGTATGCAGGCTGGCCGCAGCAAACCTGAGACTCTGGGAAATCTATTTCACACCCCAGTCTCTCGAGCAGTTCAACTGTCGCCTTTCCAACATTGCTTTGGAACATATCAACCATACAAGTTGCAAATAGAGTAACCTTCATTTTTCTCTTCCCCTTAAAAAGATTCTTTTTATATAACTTAACAGGTCATCTGATGACTAAAAAATATTAATATTCTATATTTTACACCAAAGGAATCAAGATTAGAAAGAGCTTCCCAAAAAAAGTCTAGTCTCTTTTCTATTTAAAGATTCAGGAAAAGGGTTCTTATTAGGACCGGAGTCCTTTTGAATGTGAGTTTATTCCCCATTAAACTTTGTTGTGTGCTGGTAGTACTTTCCTAAAATCGCATTGACATTCTCGATGTGGAGGATCATGCTATCTCTTGCTGCCTCTTCATTTTTTGCTTTGATAGCTTCATAAATAGCAAAATGCTCTTTATATAATTGCTCAGTGGTAGTTTCTTTGGAAAACAGCCAAACCCTGCGTGTTTCCCTCATTGTTTCTATCATGAGCTCTGAAACATGATTCATTAAACTTAACAATAATTGGTTTTGAGCGGCCGCAGCCAGCGCCATGTGGAATTGCAAATCCGCAGTTTCTCCCAGTTCCTCGTCTCCTTTTGCCCCCAGCATCGCTTCAAGGGCAGCCTCCATCATTGATAGATGTTCATCATTTCTTTTTTGGGCAGCCGCCGCGGCCATTCCGCTTTCAACAATTTTCCGTACTTCAACTAATTCAGCAATATCTTCCTTATTCATTAAAATAGCAGTTGATAACGGAAAAGCAATTTGATCTTTCTCAAATTCCTTTACATATGTTCCTTCTCCCTGCCTCATTTCAATAAGTCCCATTGCCCGCAATGAAGTCAGTGCCTCACGAATGGCTGAACGGCCAACTTGAAAATTTTCAGCCAGCAGTTGTACCGAGTCAAGTTTATCACCAGGTTTAAGCTGGCCTGAGCGAATCATTTCATGGATTGCCTCAGCAACTTCCTCATATATTTTTTTTGGTTTTATTTTTTTATAATTCATAAAAGAGCCCCTTTAAATAATTCATCCACTAGGACGCAATAATATTATACCTATTTTCAAAAGGTTTTCATCTACTTGGTATATACCTTTCTGATTATCAAAATAAGAATATTAAAAAATAATAATTTTGATATTGTGATTTTAATAAAATCTTCCTTTTGGACATCAATCATCAGATTAACACCATTGTTCTCCAACTTGCAAAAGGTTAATGCGGAGTTAATCGGCATGAATCCAATTTTAGCACTCGCTGCTAACTCATCCGGCGGCGTTACCGGAAAAATGATTTCACCGCAATCGATTGCAGCTTCCTGTGCAGCCGTTGGTCTTGTTGGTAAAGAATCAGAGCTTTTCCGCTTTACGATTAAACATAGTATGTTCCTAGTTGTGATGATTGGAATCATCGTTTGGCTACTGAATACCGTCCTGACATTTATGATTCCTTAAATTTTGAATTTTGATAGGCTTTTTCCTTATGGGAATCAGCCTTTCTTCTTTTAAAAGATTTTTCTGCAAAGATTTGTTATAATTTTACTTGAAAATTGCTAATATTTCACGAAGCTGGAGGGAAATGTATGTATTCTAATATTTTACGACATCCTGGACCTACACCTATACCGAAAAAGGTACAGCTGGCGATGAACCAAGATATGATGAGCCACCGCAGTGAGGAGTTTGTGCAGCTTTACCGTGAAACAACGAATCGTGTAAAACCTATTTTTGGAACAAAGCAGGATATCTTACTCATCCCATCAGGTGGTACTGCAGCATTAGAAGCGGCTGCGGTTAATACAGTTTCCCCCGGGGAAGAGGTAGTTGTTATTACCGTTGGCGCCTTCGGCAACTATTTTGTCTCTATTTGCGAGAAATTTGGCTTCCAAGTACATAAGCTGGAAAAAGCCTGGGGCGAAGCTTGCAGTGCTGAAGAACTTGGGGCATTTTTAAAACCTTTATCAAACATTAAGGCCGTCTTTGCAACTTATAATGAAACCTCAACAGGAATTTTAAACCCTATTGAACAATTGGCTGAAGTTGTCCGCAATCAAACGGACGCTCTATTTATTGTTGATGGAGTCAGCTGCATAGGCGGTGCCCCTGCTGAAATGGACCAATGGGGCATTGATATTTTAGTAACGGGTTCCCAAAAAGCCATGATGCTTCCTCCAGGTCTTGCCCTTATTAGTGTGAGTGACCGGGCATGGGAAGTGATTGAAAAAAATCAGACCCCATCCTATTATCTAAATTTAGTCAGTTATCGCGAATGGGCCAAGAAAGGCATGACCCCAAATACTCCTGCCATATCACTGATTTACGGCCTTTCCGCGGTTTGTGATTTAATTGAAGAGGAAGGCGGATTTTCACAGACAGTCGCCCGGCATGAATTAATGAAAAATATGGTTCGTGAATCGATGAAGGCTCTTTCCATTGGACTGCTGACTTCTGATGAACATGCTTCACCGACTATTACAGCCATTCTAACCCCGGATGGATTAGACCTTAAGGCATTCTTAGGGCATTTGAAAAAGAAATACCATCTTGATTTTGCCGGTGGTCTTGGACATTTGGAAGGAAAAATGTTCCGCTTCGGCCACATGGGTTACTGCTTCCCTAGTGATATTCTCCAGGCCGTTTCCCTTTTGGAAGCTGGATTGCAGGATTTCAATTACTCCTTTGAACCCGGAGCAGGTGTGAAGGCAGCACAAAATGTGTTCCTGGCCGCACAGCAGAAATAAATTAATAGAAGGATAAATCCTGTTCTGAAACGTTTGTTCAGAACAGGATTTTTTAGATTGGTTTTGTTTCATAGGGACGTTGTTTAAAGAAAGGCTTTTCAGTTTCTTTGCTGGTTATCTATAAGGGGCTTTTTTAAAGACTGCTTTGCTGGTTCACCCGCTTGTTTTGTCCTCAAGACACCTCATTAAAGACTGTTTCATCGTTTTATCTTTGTCCTTAAGGCGCTCTTTTAAAGACTGTTTTGCCGGTTCCTCGCTTGTTTTGTCTTTAAGACGCCTTATTAAAGACAGTTTCATCGTTTTATCCACCAGTTTTGTCCTTAAGAGCTATTGGTGAGGTCTTACACACCATCAGGTTCAAAGAGATTTTGCAAAGTTCTGGCTTTCTACTTCGAATGCGTTGTCTTCAATTTCAAAGCCTAGGTCTTGAATCAATTGGTAGTCTTCTATTGCCGGCTGTCCGTCGGTTGTTAAATAGTCACCGACAAAAATGGAGTTGGCAATAAATAGGCCTAAGTTCTGAAGCGAACGTAAATTGAATTCGCGTCCTCCGGAAATGCGAATCTCTTTTGTTGGATTGATAAAACGGAACAAGGCTAAAATTTTCAAACAGCGAATAGGTGTTAGGTCATCCATATTCTCCAGTTTGGTTCCGGTGATTGGGTGAAGAAAGTTCACCGGGATAGAGTCCGCATCCAGCTCTTTTAAAGCAAATGCCATTTCTACAATATCATCTTCGGTTTCTCCCATGCCGCAAATAACGCCGGAACATGGTGATATCCCTGCTTTTTTCACATTTTCTATTGTATGTACCCGATCGTCATAATCATGTGTTGTAGTAATGTTGGCATGATGATTGGCACTCGTATTGATATTATGATTAAAGCGGTCAACACCTGCAGTCTTCAGCTTTTGAGCCTGTTCTTCTGACACAAGTCCCATGCAGGCACATATTTTGATTTGTTCAACTTCACTTTTAATTTCTTCTACTGCAGAGATTACAGTATCTACTTCATTATTGGTCGGCTTGCGCCCGCTCATGACAATACAATATGTACCAATTTTATTTTTCTTAGCCTCCTTTGCTCCTTCGACGATTGTTTGTTTGCTGATAAGGGTATACCGATCAATTTCCGTCTTGGCTTTAATGGATTGAGCACAGTAGCCGCAATCCTCTGGGCATAATCCACTTTTCGCATTAATGATGAGATTTAGTTTCACCTTATTGCTGTAATAATGTCTGCGAATTTCATAGGCTGCATTTACGAGAGAGAGAATTTCTTCGTCCTTTGAAAATAAAATTCCCTTTGCTTCCTCTTTTGTTAGTTCATATCCTTCAATTACATCTTCAGCCAGACTGGTCCAATTCACAATATCACCTCATTTTATTTTTGTTAACCTTAAAGTTAATATAGTTAACACATAATATTATAAAACAAGTTTTATAATATTCAAACTAATTTCTCGGGAATTTTGTCTTAAATAATTATTCTAGCCTGCTAAAAAAACACATCCGCTGCACCGTAAATGCAGCGGATATAATATATCACCTGATTAATTTCTTATATTGCTGTTCTGCTCTTCTGCCAAAAGTCAAGAATAAAATGATCATGATAGGCAGTGCCGCCCAAGTTGCCCCCCTTATTAAGGCAAATGGTGTTTCAAAAAGAAAAGCCTGCCAAAATTCAAATCCTGCCTTTTCCCATAACCCAGGTGTAAAGTATAACTCTTTTGGGTTTAATAGAGCTCCTGCATCGATAGCATTTGTCATGATTAGAGCAGCAAAAATTGGCAAATAACACATGGCTATGGAGATATACATGTTTGACAGCCTTTTGTATCTGCCCGCCTTAGAATCAACATCTGAAAAGATATCTTCACTGGCATACTCTCTAATCTTTTTAAAATACTGGGCACCTGAATTTTTCGTTCCGGCAATATGTTTCCATCCGCAATCCTCAAATAGTGTGCAATAATCAACAAAATCAGCCTGCTTTTTAAATGTCCGATAATCAATCTTTATATTCACATTTTCTGGCTTTGTCTTCATAAAACGATATCCCCAAGACTTTCCTGTTAATTCATAGCCATTAGCAGCCATTTGTTTTAACCAATTCGCTTCTTTCTCAAAGTCCAAGAAATGCTTAAATCTTCTCATTGTTTCACCTCATTTTTATGTTATGAATGTTTTTTCCGTTATTTGAATCATATGCTTCATTCTTTCAAGATCAAGATGCAGTATCTCTTTCCCTCTATCGGTTATTAAGTAAACTTTACGTCTGCTGTCATCACTCGGGACAGGCTGAATAAATTTAAGCTTTAATAGATTTTCAATGGCACCATACAATGTCCCGGCTGCCATCCTTACCTGCCCTCCGCTGAGTTCCTCCACTTTCTGTAAAATTAAATAACCATGTGCTGGCTCTAATAATGCCAAGAGGATATAATATACTGTTTCCGTAAGTGGAAGCTGCTTATCACGTTTCATTGATTTCTCCTGCCTTTAATTACGTCTAACTATATAGTTTAACTGTATAGTTATATTTTATACAGCTGAACTGTATATGTCAATCTGACATTCTAAATTGGGCCGTACAAAAAAAGAGCTGCGAAATACAGCTCCTTAATCCGTTCAATGTCATTTTATTAAATGATAAAAATAATCCTTTTTCTGCTGATAAAATACGGCTAAAATAGGCACCCTAGTACTTTTCCTTACGTTCTGAACCGGCAATTTCCCTATCAAAAGAAACACGATATGCTTTTGTATTAGGTCTTGAGCAATAATCTCGTATACAGATTGTTTCAATATTTATGTGTCTAATCGCAGATTATCCGGTTCCACCAGGAACCCTCCGCCTCCAAGTGCAATGATTTATCTCATTTCATTCTTCCTTTTGGCTAATCGACCTATCTTCCAAATAATTTACCTAAAAGCCCCTTTCTTTTCGCTTCAGGCTCCTTAGCTGCTGGCTGCACTGTTTCTTTCTCTTTGAGGATTCCCTTTGCTCTTGCTTCTTGAATCCAGCTTGGAAATTCATTTAATAAAGAATCATACAGCTCACTATCTGAAATTTTGTCTATCTCAGGGATATGTAAAAAGTTGGCATTATCTACGATTCTTCCTTCCAAAGTGTCTAATTTCTTAAGAAATTCAAAATTTCCATTGCCAATTCCGACAAACTGCCAAAAAATTGGATATTTAGCCGAGCTTTCAATTAACGGTTTAATTGTTTTCTTGCAGCCTCCGTCATTGATAAAAACAATATAGGCAGGATCCTCACTTTGTTCTTCTTCCAGATACTTTTTAATTACGTCCTTCATGACAGGCGGCTCATCATTTCTGCCAAATTTATGGACCAAGTCGTCCTCCAAAATAATCCGATTCACATATCCCTCAAAATCCCTTTCTGTCACGGGCTTTAACCTTGAAAACTCGTTATCATATACCCAGACATCCAAAAGGCCATCATCATCAAATTGGGAGGCGATAGCCAAAATACGCTCAACCACACTTTGAACAGTGCCACTCTTATACAAGTTTCGCATCGAGCCAGTTATATCAAGCACAAGACCTACTCTTGCCCTGACCTTGACCAAATTCTTCTTTTCTAAAACAATTTTTACACTTTTTTTCTGTAAATCAATTGTTGCCATTTAAAGATCCCTCCAAAAATTATTTGACAAGTCTTACATCAGTAAATGGAAAAAGTACAAATTCACTTTTACCAATAAGGGTATCATCTTTAATATATCCAAGACCATTGCGGCTGTCCCTGCTGTATAAATCGATTGTCCCCCATTACAAAATAGTGGTGTCGTGGAACAATGATGGGACCAAAATCTCCTGTTAACCGGCTTCCGAGTTTTTGTGCCATTTTCAAATTATGAGAAAGATATGGTTCCTTAAAAACCTTATCATTAATCAATAATTGGTCATTTTTCATCTCCGCCTTGTCTCCAGGAAAGCCAATTACTCTTTTTACATAATTATCCACCTGACCTTTAATAATTACAATATCCCATCTGGAAAAATCAACCGACTTATTCACAAACATCTTTTCCTGATTATGCAAGGCAGGTTCCATCGAAGAGCCTTCGACAATGTCAGGAGAAAAAAAGAAGTTCCTAACCGCTAACGTTATCCCCAGCGCAATTAAAATAGATTTCCCCCAGCTGATCGGTTCCTTTTTGACACCTCATCACTCCTTAACCAGTTTCCGTTTACTACTATTTCAACAAATTAAAATCCAAATCCTTCCTTTTCTAAAAAATGAAACAGGAAAACTTCTTATTATTAGCGAATAAAATAAATTATATCTTTAATATAGAAAAGAGGGGCATGGCTATTGGATTTATTCATGTGGTTAATGATTATTCCCTTGTTAGGGGTATTGTGGTTTTTAAATCTTATATCATTGTTATACAAACTAAGAAAGGATCATAGTATCCAAAATCAAGTGGTATTTGGAGCTGTCCTGACTTTTCTATTTCTCTTTAGCTTCATATTCCTGATCTTTTCATCGTTGTAATGGTTTGGTGATATAAATAAAGGTGTTATTATAGAGAGTGCTTTATGATCTTTATCGATTTTATCTTTTTGAGCTTAACCCATTGTGTTTTCTTAATCCCTGTTAAAAATTCCTCCAATTGATTATCAGTAACAGGTTTGGTACCAATTAAAATTTCTGAACTAAGAGCGGCAGCGAAAATACGATTGGCAAGTATCTTTCCATTTCCTAATTCAACCGTAATAATTTGTCCATACTTTAAGCTCTCTAAAACGGGGAACTTATTTGTAAAGTATTGATGATTATATCGATTAATTTTTCGATCAATCCATCCATTGACTAGAATAAAAAGGACGACACAAATAATGATGACCCACCAGCCGGCATCTTTCATAAAAATAGTGCCTAAGAACATAAGAAATGGGAGGAGTGCTATTTTTAACATCCAAAATACGAATTTCATCATAATCATCCCTTTTCCCTAAGAATTTTATATACCTTATTTTCTACGAAAAGAGCCATGGTTACAATTTTTAACCATAAAAAGACTGTCCTAAAAATTTTAGAACAGCCTGCTTCTGTTTATGCCACTTTAATTGCCTTTCCAAACGGGATTCTCGGTTTGAAAGTACCTGATACCAGCCAGAACATCTCAAAATCAACCTTTTCTATATCTTCTGGCAGGAAGCCGGTAACATCGGTAATATAGAACAAGGTATCTATTTTTTCCTCTTTGGCCCACTCGAGTACTAACGTATAAGAAGATTTCCCATGAGTATGATATTTAATGGTATTGCTTTTTACCGGGGCAATGCTTCTAATTTTAAAATCAGCCTGTACTAAAATCGTGTCCGGCTTTACGGTTTCAAAAAGTTTAACGATGTTATTAATAAGGATAACAGGGGCTTCATTACTTGAGGTATCCACTGCTAATGCTACTTTTTTATCTTGACGTTCTTGGATCATTGAAAGAATTTGTTTATGCCATTTCAACACTATTTCCCCCTTTTTATATTGAACCGATATTATTTTAGGTAAAAGTGCCGAAGTTTATGATTGGATAAAAGCGGAATGTTTTTGAATTAATACAAGCCCTGCATCAGGGAAATACTTAATATGAGGAGAAAAAGCCACAGCCATCGAACTGAGGCTGCGGCCATTATTATTCAAGGTTTATTTTCACAGGTTCCATTTCCTGCGGCATATTAACTGCCATTGAACCTAAATTCACTCTTAATACATATTTTTGGGGACTAAAATGTGAAAGTCCACTTATATCAAACGTACTCCGGAAGCGTAATTGTTTTTCATTCAAAACTTTAACCTTATGTTTAATAGGTTCCTCAAAGATATCCTTGCGGGTTTCTTTTACTAGTATAATATCGTTTCTTGCAAAGTCCTTGTAAAACATATCATACATGCCCATTTTATGTCCATTATTTATTTGAAAATCAACCATAAAATGCTTGTTGTTATACGAAACTTTTTCAATAGTAACAGATAAATCCTGCCTGCTTGACTGAATCCGGACAGGGGCTGCTTCAGTTAAAGAAACAAATTGATTAGGCTCAGAGAGGGATACTGCCGGTTGAACTTCTATGTACCTTGTTTTACCTTTTAAAGCTTGCGGGATAATGGTTCTTCCCTTAATAGTTACTTGATTCCCCTTCTCATTCTTTTCCAGACTCGTGTCTGATAACCAATGAATTGGACGGCCATTGTCGTCAAAAAACTCAAATCTTATGTCATCATATTTCCCCTCTTTTGGATGGGTAAATGAATAATTAACCGCTGTAGAAGCCTGACCGGTTATAATGGAATCAAAATGTACTTTCATTCCTTCTCTCGTTCTTTCTTGATTAACTGCCTTCGTTTCAAATGGCAGCTGCTTAACCGGCACATCAAATCTCCAGGAACCTTTTTTGTCACCAATGCTCCTAAATTCCAGCGGGAAAGTTGTATCGGCAGGCAGTTCAGCTTTCGGATAACTTAACTGAATCTTACCGGTAAATCCTGTTTCAGTCGGATTCATGTAGACAACCTCCTTGGTTTCACCAAGTGTTTTATCGCCATTAAAGATTTCATAAAATCCCTGAATCCGTCCGTCCTTTTCAGTTTTTACCTTTCCTTTTACATCAAACGTTACCCCCATCACAGCCCCATCATAATAGGCACTGGTAACGGTGACATCGATTCCTTTCACACTTACAGTTTCATTTAGTTTGGTAATCAGTTTTTGCGCCGCTAATTTTTCGCCTACCGAGTCTTTGTATAAATACCCAACAACAGGCATGTCAGCCATGACTTTTGAAAAAGAAGGAAACATAAAGCTGGAAGAAATAAAAAGACCTGCTGCAGCAGCTGTTGAAATGAAAATTACACGTTTTTTCCGGAGTTTCTTTTTGGAATTTGCTCTTCGTACCCCAGTTTTGATTGCCTGTACTACTTGATCTCTTGGCACTTCAATTTTTTCATATTGGTCATGAAATAGTTTCTTTTCCATTATAACCATCCCCTCCCAGCAGTTTTTTCAATTGGTTTTTCCCCCGATACAGATGAGTTTTTACGGTGTTTTCTGGTATATTCATGATTTCTGCAATTCCTGTTAAGGGCAAATCTTGATAGTAAAAAAGTATAATGGCATTTCGCTGAGGCTCATTTAATTGTTCAATGGCTCCGACTAAGTCCAAGGCCTCATCACGCTTTTCCCTTTTTCCAGGAATAAGTTCAATAATGTTCTCATCCGCTGGAACCTCTTTCTTTCTTTTTTTCAATACATCATAAGCACAGCGAATTAAAATTTTGGTCAGCCATGTTAAAAAGTAGCGTTCCTCCCGCAGCTGCTTTACTGCTAAAAAAGCTTTGCAGGCCGTTTCCTGGACAACATCCAAGGCATCTTCACGGTTGCCAACATAAAGAAAGGCTGTCCGGTATAATTGGTCACTATGTATTTCCAGCAGTTTTTCAAACGCCTTTTCATTTCCTTTAATCGCTTTTTGGATTAATTTACTTTCATTCAATCGCTTGACCTCCTTTCACTCATTAGAGAAAAACAAGCGGTCAAAAGTTTCAGCTTTTTAAAATTATTGTATCAAATGAAGGTTAAGGGATTGCTTTCATTTTTTATCTCCTTCACTCCTTTTGACCTTCAGCAGGAAACTGCCCCGCTCTTTTCAGCGTAAGGGCTTATGGACCTTTAATGAGAACTGGAGTTACTCTTTATCTTCCGTTTCTGTTCTCATGAACCCTTTTTGAGAACTGCTGCCCCTCTTTTCGGACGCTTTTCGTTCTCATGAACCCTCTATGAGAACTGGTACCGCTCTTTTTTGATGCTTTCTGTTCTCATGACCCCTCTATGAGAACTGGTACCGCTCTTTTTTGATGCTTTCTGTTCTCATGACCCCTCTATGAAAACTAATACCGCTCTTTTCCTCGCAGTTCTCCTGTTCTATTATCCTTTTACTAGAAATAAAACCTCACTTTTTTCACTGTTAACCCTTAACCCGCCAAACCCAAAAAAGCAGCATCCTTTTAAACGCTGCTTTCACTAACGCCGCGGCCAGCCGCCGCAGGTAAACCATGTTTTTAGTTTCATAAAGTCATACATAAGTGCTGCATTTCTGCCTTCCTCTGTATGTGGATTCCGCTTATATTCAAGACAGTTCATGAATTCAAAGTCGCATTCACATGGATGTCTCCCGCTTGCAAGACATCGATCATGCCTATAGCAGCATTCATCAACTTCATTAATCGGTGCCCCCGGCCCGCTGCAGCCTGGCCCTCACCAGCGGTATCCTGGAAATAGACAGAATGAAAACGGGCTTTTATGCCCACCATGCTCCAATATTTGCACCCCCTATTCCTCATTTTTGGACAAACCTTAATACTATTACAATATGAATTACAATAAAAAAATGAGATGGCAAAAACCTATATATATCTAAATTTTCAAAATAATTTAAGGCTTATCTTTAAAAAGATATATTCCTACTAAAAAATTAATAGTAAAATATAATTATTACATTTATAGGAGAAGATACCCCTTGGCCTTACTTCATTTGTTAAAATCATTGATAAAAAATCATATCATCATCTATTTATTAGTTACCTTACTGCCTGCTGCCAGTATTAGTTTTTACTTAACACAGCAAAAAGTGAAAATAATGGAGACGGCTGAAGAGGGGAAGGCACAAGAAATAGCTAATTCCTATGCTGCAAATATTGAGACCTTTCTGGGGGAAACAGTTGGCAGGTTAGAAATGCTGGCAACTTCTATTAAAGTAGAAAAAAATAATCTGGAAGATTTGAACGATATACTGTTAGAAACAGCCGGGAAGGATTCACGCTTTTCTGGATTTTATTGGGCTAATACAGATGGTGATTTGCTGATTAGCACTAATACTATGACAGAGCCTGTAAATATAGGAAAACGTCCTTATTTTCAGCAAGCAGTCAAAACAAAGGAGACTAGTTTTTCATCCCCGCACCTCGGGAGTGTTACCGGACGTCACATCATTTCCATCGCCACCCCGATTGTGGAAAATGGTCAGGTTAAAGGCGTACTCATCGCATCTTTAAGGTTGACTAAAATTGAAGAAAAGGTCCGGAATTTAGTGAAAAATGAAGCCGTAAAAGTCATTGATAATACGGGACAGACACTAATAAAAACTGGTCCGGTATCTGGGAGAGACACGACTAAAGCAAGAACAAGCGTCAACCAGGTACCTTGGACCATTACGGTATATAAGAATTCTAATCTTACTCAAAATTTTTGGCTGGCCTTTTTTACATACCTATTTGTTCTTCTAGCTATTTTTAATACATTATACTTACTTTTTAAAATTATACTATTAAGAAGAAATCTAAAAAAGGAACAGCAGGAAACAGAATTACAGAAGCTGGAGCTCATTGGAAAACTTGCAGCCAGCACGGCACATGAAATCAGAAATCCGTTAACTGGTATTAAGGGGCTTGTTAAGCTGTTAAGTGAAGAATATCGCGATGAGAAGGCGCAAGCCTATTTCAATGTCATCCAAACAGAAATTGACAGGATTAATTCTATTGTCAGCGAATTACTGGTATTAGGAAAACCCACTGCTTATCATTTAAAAACCTACAATGCCAATGAGATAGTGTCGGAAATAAAACCGATCATTCAATCGGAAGCCAATTATATGAATGTAGAATTCAACACTCAATACTCACCAGAACCTATTTTTATATCTTGTGTAAAGGATCAATTGAAACAGGTCATTCTAAACTTAAGTAAAAACTCCCTGCAGGCAATGTCTCATGGCGGAAAGCTGAGTATTCAGTTAGCTAAAGAAAGTGAGCTATGTGTAATAAGAGTGATAGATAACGGAAAAGGAATGACTGATGAACAAATAGCGCAGGCGTTTAATCCATTTTTTACTTTAAAAAAGGACGGCTCAGGTCTGGGATTAACTATTTGTAAACGAATCATTGAAACATATGGCGGCGAAATCTTTCTTAAAAGTGCTCCAAATCAAGGAACAGAAGTTAAAATAACTATACCAGCAGCATTAGAAATTACTATGTAAAAATCGCGGAGGAGTTCTCCGCGATTTTTTAATTTCAATTATGCCGCGGTATCCCGCATTTCTTTATCAAGCTTATAGCCTTCCCATTTGGAAATGACAATAGCTGCTAATGAGTTACCGACAATATTTACACATGTCCGAGCCATATCTAAGATCCGGTCGATGCCGGCGATGAATGCAAGGCCCTCTGCTGGAATACCAACACTTCCTAACGTAGCAAGAAGAACTACAAATGAAACCCCAGGTACTCCGGCAATCCCTTTGGACGTTACCATTAGAACAAGCACTAAAGTAATCTGATGGGTTATGCTCATATGAATACCGTACATTTGCGCAATGAACAATGCCGCAATTGCCTGGTAAAGAGTAGATCCATCCAAGTTAAAGGAATAGCCTGTCGGAATTACAAACGATACGATTGCCTTAGGACAGCCGAGTTTCTCCATTTTTTCCATAATCTTAGGAAGAACTGTTTCCGAACTTGATGTCGAATAACCTAATAATAATTCGTCCTTTAAATACTTTAATAATTTAAAAATATTGATACCCACAATTTTTGCTACTATCCCAAGAACGACTAGGATGAAAAAGATCATTGCACCATATACCACAATCACGAGTTTTCCTAAAGGAATCAGCGATGTAAGACCAAACTTTGAAACAGTAACACCAATTAACGCGAATACCCCAATAGGAGCGAGTTTCATAATTTGGTTTGTGACATAAAACATCGCATCAGCGGTTCCCCTAAAGAATTTTAAAAGCGGCTCGCCTTTTTCTCCAATCGCTGCAATACCAAGACCAAACATAACAGAGAAGAAAATAATGGCCAGCATATCGCCATTTGCTAAAGATTGGATTATATTTGTTGGGACAATGTTAACGAAGGTATCAACCATGGAATGACTTTCTGTTGTTTTTGCTGTTTCGACATAGGTATTAATGTCGGTTTTAGTCAAATGAGACCGGTCAATACCAGACCCTGGATGAAAAAAGTTCCCGGCAAAGAGACCGACAACGATTGCTATTGTAGTGATGATTTCAAAATAAAGTAGTGTTTTTCCGCCGAGTTTCCCTAGTGATTTCATGTCACCTACGCCGGCTACTCCGACAATAATACTTGCGACAACGATTGGTACAACAATCATTTTGATTAAGCGGATAAATATAGTACCGAACGGCTGCAGAATATTAACAACTTGAGGATTTCCATAAAAAATAGCACCGACAATAATTCCGAGGATTAGACCAATTAAAATTTGCCAGGCAAGACTAATTTTCTTTTTTTTCATTTGCACCTCTCCAATCTATATTGCTTGTTAAAAACAACGGCTTAACATAAAGATATTTCAAAATAACATTAAACCGTTTTCATCATTATTAAATTTTGGGGCACAATATTCATTGTATTTTCTTTTTTTCTTTTTATCAATAGTAAAATTTATCCCTTTACAATTAATTTTATTATTTCCTGAATGACAAATATGATTTTTATATAATTATGGTAAATATGAATTGTAATTTCCGCATAATAATTTTGTGTCCCAAAAGTTTAAAAATGAAATCTGAAGCTTACCATACTTTTTCATAAATGAAATAATCATGCTATAATGGATGAAAACTGGAATTTCCCTTGGGGGGCGGTTGAAATATCAAAGATTGCAAAAATCTTCTATATCATGTGTGGTTTTATTGCTTTAGCCGCTGGTGTCCTGGGCATCATTCTTCCTTTGATCCCTACAACACCACTTTTACTGCTGGCCTCTTTTTGCTTTGTGAAAGGGTCGGAACGGTTTGAGCGATGGTTTAAGGGGACAAAAATTTATAAACGTCATTTGGAATCTTTTGTGAAAGAACGAGCAATGACCTTAAAGCAGAAGCTGACAATCCTCCTGTTTGCGGATACAATGATTTTAATAGCCTTTATCTTGGTTAATAACTGGATTGCAAGAATCGTACTGATTCTTATCGTTTTATATAAATATTATTACTTTATTTATAAAATAAAGACGATCCCTGTCAATTACTCAAACACGAGCATTTAAAGGACAAAAAAACTTGGGCATGCCCAAGTTTTTTCATTCAGAAATAATAAATTAAAAAGGTTTGGTAATCATAAGCGCTATAATAATTAGGAAAATACCATTTTCAATATGTTCGGTTAGGAAAAGCTGCTTTGCTAAGCGTTTGTATTCATAAGGAATTTCTTCCCCTTTATGATTTTCTAAAAGAGTTTTAATCGGCTTAGATCTAGGTGATAATGCCAGCGGACCCATGGCAAGGGCAACTAAGTAAAGTATCAGACTCGTGACATACCACCCCATATGGAAAAGTGCAGTATTCAGGGTACCCATCAGTAAACCGGTAATGAGTAATAATACACCGCCAATCATCACATAAATATGCAGTTTATGTCTAATTGCATAAGAATGCCTCAACTCGCTCATTGTATCCCCCGATTTTACCACTGTTGTCAAAATAAACCCCGGCCCCATGCCTATAATCGCAGAAAAAATATGGATGAAAACTAGAATCTGATAGAAAGTCATCTCGCATGCCACCTTCCAGTCTTTACAACAACTAATTCTACCATAAACCATTTCCCCAAGATAATAACTTCGTCACACTCACAGCGTTATTTTCTGTAAAAATAAAATGAAAACGGACAAACAGTTTATAAACTACTTATAAAAGCCTGATATTTTGACATTAAAAAAAGGACTTGAGTCCAAGTCCTTTTCCAAACTTTTTAAACCCCTTCACTCTTCTGAAGAACTGCTTTCTTCTTAAACAGCGGAACAATGAACAGGATTCCAACGATGAATAACAAAGCAGTGGTTTCATACATTGCCACAAGAGAAAATGTTTTCTTCAGCCAGCCGCTAGCTGTCATCATGATCACCATAGTCCCCATAAAAATCGGGCTTAAGATTCCATTTACCCGGCCGATAAAGGCTGCTTCTGTATTCTTCAAAATCATCGTATTGATCCCAATTTGTATCGCCGGGTTAAACAATCCGCAGAAGAATTCTGCAGCCATTGTAATCCAGAAAAGTTTGGAAACCCCCATGACAAAAAATCCGATGGCACATGCCGACATACCAAGTGCCAATAAGATTTGCGGCGAAAGCTTTTTTGAAGCGCCAACTGTTACACCGCCGCCTAAAATCATGCCAATTCCAAATGCCGCCATCAGCCATTGCAGTTGTTCTTTTGGCAGTCCAAGCTGTTCCGTAACTAGAAAAACAGCTAACGGCTGAATCAATCCTAATGCCAGGCCAGCCGCTGCAAAACTGCCGCCTAATAATGTCAGCACCCGGCTTTTTAAAACATACTTCAATCCATCCTTCATTTCTTGTATAACACTCGTTTGTTCTTCCTTCTCTTCTACTTCATAGTCAGCAGGCAATAAAAACAAAATCCCCGCCGAAATGAAGAATGCCACTCCCATCACAGCAATTGACACATCAATGCCAAACTGCTGGTAGACAAAAGTCCCGAGAACCGGTCCAAGTATCATAAACAAAGCAAAAATAGTCTGGTAAATCGACATTCCCATTTGAATCAGTTCTTCCTTCACATGAAGCTTAAACAGCTTCATTCCAGAAGGCTGAGAAAATTGCGATAAAATGGAGGACACAAACGTTGCAAAGAAAATGGCCTTCCAGCTGCCGAAAACAAGTGTCAGAAGCACCACAAAAATGGAGACTGCACTAAGGAAATCACACCAAATCATTGTTCGTTTCGGTTTCCAGCGGTCGGCGAAAGTCCCACCAATAAAGGAGAATAGGAAGATTGGGGCAAACTCTGCCACTGAGATCAAGGACACAGCAACAGGGTTTTCATTTGTCTTCTCTACAACGAACAACAGAATAGAGTAATTTCTTACCCATATACCGATTTGCAAAAATAAGGTTGAGAGCAGCAAAGTCTGGATTACTCTATTCTTAAACAATGCTCCCATGGTCACATTCGCATTTTCCATAAAAAAACCTCCATATCCACTTATCCGGATAGGAGGAAATTCGGCACAAAAAAGACATAGCACACCACAAATGGATGTCCTGCATTTATAAAAAAAGGGCCGAATTTAATCCTATCCAGACTCATACTCGTTTAACCGAATTTTTTCTAACATAGGATTAATTGTTCATCGTCCCTTTAGTCACCCTTTCAAAATAATGTAATTTCATATTACTGGATTTATTTTTGAAATTCAAGGTAATTTTTGTATTTTGTGGTAATGCAGAATTTATTCTTATTGTAGAGTTCCATTTAGATTATGCTTTTTCATTTTTCTGATTAAAGTCGTATGCGAGACTCCTAATTTCTTGGCGGCTTTACGGATGCTTCCTTCCTGTTGAATCATGCTCTCGATTAAATTGATCTCCACCGTTTCAAATAGATTTTTTCCAGACTGCTCCTTCTTTAGCAATTTTGATAAACCCACATCTGCCATTTGCTTTTTGATGGGCAGATCATTAGGTTCTATTACATCGTTTTTCGTGATGAGGACAAGCCTTTCAACAATATTTGATAATTCCCTGATATTTCCGGGCCAATCATAGTCACACAGAATTTCTATAGCCGACCTGGACAGCAGTTTATTTTTATCATATTCCTTATTAAAATTTTGGAGAAAATGGCCAATTAATAGGGGAATATCTTCCTTTCTTTCCCTTAATGGCGGGATTTGAATAGGGATGACATTTATCCGGTAATAAAGATCTTCCCGAAATTCACCTTTTGCAACCATGGATTCTAAATCACGGTTGGTTGCTGCCACAATTCTTACATTTGCTTGAATAACTTTTGTCCCGCCAACTCTTGTAAACTGCTGATCTTGAAGGACCCTTAAAAGTTTCGCTTGAAGCCCCAAAGGGAATTCCCCAATTTCATCTAAAAATAATGTTCCTTGATCTGCCATCTCAAAAAGCCCCTGCTTCCCTTCTTTCCTTGCACCGGTAAATGCTCCGGTATCATAGCCAAAGAATTCGGATTCTAAGAGATCCTTGGGAATGGCCCCGCAATTTACTTTAATAAAAGCACCAGTATCTTTTCGCTTACTAGACTCATGAATTTCTCGTGCTAAAACATCTTTACCAACACCAGATTCGCCTAAAAGAAGGATGATGGAATCAGTCTGTCCAATATGATGAATCAGCTCAATCATTTCATTCATCTGCTGATTGGCCGTGATTATTCCCCGTTTGGAATATTGCTGACGAAGTTCCAAAAGTTCTGAGTAGTATTTGGCGGAAAGCATTTCAATTTCCTCCACCTTCTTTTTCATTTGAATTAACTCCGTTATGTCATGGGTAATCGATAGCATATAACTTAAACGGTTTTCATCATCAAACATGGGGATTGCCGTCACCAATACATTAACTCCATTTTGGTATTGCTGAAAGTCGGTTACTATTTGTTTTTCCTCTAGTGCCTTTAAGGTGACCGACGCCTTTTGAAAGAGGCCGCTGTCTACAATATCCCGTATATTCTTTCCTGTATAGGCTTCTCTTGGCAAGCTGCTCAATTTGACCATAGCCTTATTGACCAGCACAATGTTCCCATCCTGATTCATCAGCAAAATTCCATCATGGAAATTTTCAACGATCTCTCGATATAACTCTAAGTCAGGTTCCATTGTCAATTTCATCTATTCACCTGCCATCGAAAAATTAAAACCAGCTTCCATTCTTTACAGGATCTCCCGTGCATTAATCCCAAACTGTTTCATTTTATTAAGAACCAGTGTATGCGGTACTCCTATGGCCTTCCCGGTTTTTCGAACTGATCCATATTTCCTTAAGGCCTTAATCAACGCTCTCTTTTCTAATCGATTAAACATGTTAACCCCGTCTGCCGGATTTTCCCAATAGTGTTTAAAGATATCCAGATCACCTTTCAAATCATCCTGCGGGATTTTCGATATCTCTCCCATCTTGCGGCATTTACTTAAATGACTTGGCAGGTGATACCTTTCAATAACATCTTCGCGGCAGGTAAGAACCAGCCTTTCTACAATATTGGATAACTCCCTTACATTTCCAGGGTAGTGATATAATAACAATTGATTCTCCGCCTCTTTTGATAAGTGTTTCGTATATTGATATTTTTCATTAAATTGCGCTATAAAATGTCTAAGCAGCGGAATGATATCATTTTTTCTTTCTCTTAATGGCGGAATTCTAAACGGCACAATATTCAGGCGATAATATAGATCAGCTCTAAATGTTCCATTCTCCACCATTTTTTCAAGATTTCGATTAGTTGCAGCGATAATCCTTACATTAACCTTAATCGTTTGTGTCCCGCCTACCCTCCTAATTTCCTGATCCTGAAGAACACGCAGTAATTTCACCTGCATATCTAAAGGCAGTTCACCAATTTCATCGAGGAAAAGAGTTCCATTATCAACCAATTCAAAAACCCCTATTTTCCCCCCTGTTTTAGCGCCCGTAAAAGCCCCCTGTTCATAACCGAACAATTCGGATTCTAATAAATTCTGCGGAATAGCTCCACAGTTGACTTTCATAAAAGAGTCTTTTTTTACACGAAAGCTGTTTTCATGCAGCATTTTTGCTATAACTTCTTTTCCCACCCCAGATTCCCCTAATAAAAGCACGGTAGAACTGCTGGACGCAACATGTTTTACAAGACTAAAAATTTCCTTCATTTCCTGGCTGCATGCAATTATTTTGCTTTTTTCTTTACTATTTTTAAAGTGTTGCTTGGACTTAGATTTATTTGATAAACCAGCTTTACCTATTCCGATTACTTTGTTATTACTAAGCATGATTTCTTGTTCAAATGTTTTATTCTTATGTAATATAAAATCTTCTCCATCTACGCAGAAGAGGTCCTTATCCTGAAGCAGCTGATTCAATTGATTCTGGATATGCTGGCAGAGTTTCTCATTTCTAATACTGCCGCAGTAAATACCATCCTTTACGACAGGAAGAACCTGCGGCGAAAGAGGTAAGCGGTAAAATTCTTGAGAATCGTCGATAATAACGCATTTCTTATCGATGTACTTGTCGATGGATTGATTTGAATCAATCATTAATAAATCCTTAGCATGAATCATTCCAATAAAATGTTGATCAGACAAAACAGGAAGTTCATTTAATTGTGCTGCTTTCATGAACTCAGATACTTTCCAGATTGGATCAGTCCCATGAACTGCAGGAATAGTTTGATCAATCATTTTTGTCCATTCCACGTACATCACCTTTTGATTTAATAGTAGAGCACATCTTTGTAACTTTTAATATACAGAAAATGAAATAAAAAGGTTTCTAAAAATTATTCAAATTTTTGCAATATTTTATTTAAAATTCAAAAGAATCAATATAAAAAAATAAACGCCATTTCTATCATTAGAAATAGCGTTTATGGACCTTAGCAATAACATTATTAAATATCTATCTACATAAATAGTTCTCTTCTTAAATTGAAACTGATACACCCAATATATCTTTAAGCCTGCGCTCAAACAATTTAGTCACTCTATCTCTCCCCCGGACTTCAGGCGGTGTTGGGTACTCTCTTCCATCTACTATGATAGGCTGGTCATATCGGGTCAAGATAAGAGGCAGATATTCATCATACAATGCTCGAATTCGCTTTGCATGTTCCGGTTTACGTGCAAACAGCTTTAGCATACGCAGCCCAAAACCAACATGGCGGCCTTCATCTTCTTTAATTCTAGCATACCCTTCGGCCAGGCCTGGAAATAATCCCTTACTCCCGAAAACTGCATGGAATACATCATAGCCGGACATTGCTTGAACACCTTCAATAATTCCTTGATAATGGGTTAATCCTTCAACCAGTGCCTCTTCACGTTCTTCTTCATCCAATTCAAGAGCAGCCAGCATCTTTTTCGCACGTTCATCAAGCTTCTCCTGAACTGCATTTTTTACTGTAGGAATACGCTCACGGCCAAGTACTTCTTTAAAATAGCGCATGAAAAATTCAGTATGTTTAAATTCCTCAAGCAGCTGAGTACTTAGAAATGCCTGCTGTTCTGTGGAAGAACCTAACATAATCCATGGACAAAACTTTAATGCAACATTTTCCTCTGCGTCGAGAAATCCTGTACAAAAATGGATAAGATACCCTTTTAAATCCTCATCGAGTGTTTCAAAATCTTTCTTATCTTGGCTAAGATCAATCTTTGCAGGATCCCAAGTCCCAAATCGAATTGCTTTTCGATATAAATCCCATGCTACCTCATCTGTTGATTTATCTACACTTGGAATTAGCTCTTCTACATTATTTTGATTTTCGGACAACCTTATTTCCTCCTCACATATAATAGAATTTTAAACCTCTAATAAAGCTTGAAAAAGTATTTTAATAAAGCTGACGAAGCAGTTCTAAAATTTCTTCCACTGACGCACGGCGGGGATTAAATTTCCACATTCCGCTTTTCACAGAATCATCAGCAATTGCTCTAAGCTGATCTTCTTTTACTCCTGCATCCTGCAATCTTTGCGGCAGGCCGACATCATCACGTAATCTCGTAACCTCTTCAACCAATTGGTTGATAATTTTCCAGTTTGGCAGTGAAAGGTCAATATCTTCAAAAACGCTGGCCATTTCCACATACTTATCCGCTCTGGAAATAGAATTATAGCGGATGACTCCAGGCAAAAGAAGACCGATTGCCACCCCGTGACTGACATGAGCATGTCCGCTTAATGCACTCCCGACTGCATGTGTCAAACCAAGGTAAGACTGATTGAACGCCATTCCTGCTAATAGGCTTGCTTCAGCCATCTTGATTCTCGCCTCTATATCCTCTCCATTATAAACAGCGCGGCGAAGGTATCGGCTGATTGTACGCATAGCTGACAGTGCCAATGAATCGCTGGCAGGCTGTGAAATCCGTGATACAAAGGTCTCAGCTCCATGTGCGAAAGCATCGAACCCTGATGCAGCAGTAATTTTAGACGGCACGGTCATTGTCATTTTCGGATCAACAATGCAAATATCTGGTGCAACATATGGGCTTGTTACGGTAATCTTACGGTTCTCTTCCCAATCAGATAAAACGGCAAAAATCGTTACTTCGCTTCCAGTACCAGACGTAGTAGGAATCGCAATAAGCGGTATATTGGAAGCTTCTTTAATTAAATTAACACCTGCGTAATCGCGAATACTCCCGCCATTACTGGTTATCACGCGGACGCTTTTTGCTGTATCAATTGGGCTTCCTCCCCCAATGGCGATTAGTGCATCAGCCTCTTCCCGTTGAAAGACTTGTGCTGCCTTATGAATGGTTTCAACACTTGGATCCGGTTCAACTTCATCAAAAACAACATAGGAAATTTGGCTGTCTTCTAAAATCTTTGTTACATTCTCTATTAACCCTGAATTTAACACCCCTTTGTCTGTTACAATAAAAGCCCGTTTCACGTTAAAGGGCAGGCTGCCGAGAAGATTGATCTTGTTAAAGCCGAAATGAATCTTCGTTGGCAGATGGAACTCAAATGATGGATACATCAGCTATCCCCTCCTCTATTCATCAAATTCGATATTAATATGCTTGGTTTCGGTATATTCTAATAAACCATCAATTCCCCTTGTGCGTCCCAGCCCGCTTTCTTTGTATCCCCCAAACTCAGTCTGAGGGTAATTCTTGTTATAGGTGTTAATCCAAACCGTTCCTGCCTTTACTTTTTTAGCAACCCGCACGGCCCTGCTGACATCTTTTGTCCAGACCCCTGCTGCTAAACCAAAGTTTGTACCATTAGCGAGGGAGATTGCTTCATCCTCATCTTTAAAAACTTGAACAGCCAGTACAGGTCCAAAGATTTCTTCCTGAGCGATTCTTGATTCAATTTGAACATAATCAAAGATAGTTGGTTCAATAAAAAAGCCGTTATCAAACTCTCCACCAGTCAGCCTATTTCCTCCCGTAACAAGCTTTGTCTCCTGTTTGCCAATCTCGCAGTATTCCAAAACTTTTTTCAATTGTTCTTCTGAAATGACTGGGCCCATATCAGTAGATTCATTTAACCCATTTCCTACCTTCAGCTTTTCAGCCTCTTTACGAATTCCCTCCACCACTTCTTCATGGATGGATTCATGAACAATTACTCTTGTCCCTGCAAAGCACATTTGACCTGCGGAAATAAAAGCAGATTTCGCTAAAATGGGAATGGCCTTGTTCAAATCCGCATCCGCAAATAAAATGTTGGGAGATTTCCCGCCTAGTTCAAGCGCGAGTTTTTTTACCTTGTCCGCTGCTTTTTTCATTAAACTTTTCCCAGTTGTCGTGTCCCCTGTAAAACTAATAACATCTACATCTGGATTTGTTGTCATTTCATCTCCAATAAGCCTGCCGGGGCCTGTCACGATATTCACAATTCCAGATGGAAAATCAGCTATTCCTTCAATTAATTCGACAAGTTTAACACTTATAAGCGGCGTGCGGCTTGCAGGCTTTAAAATGACTGCATTTCCGGCAGCGAGTGCAGGAGCAGCTTCTCGTATCATAAGCAGTGCCGGCCAGTTCCAAGGTGAAATAATTCCTACAACCCCAATCGGTTCTTTATCAATAATTCCATACGATGTGGAAGAGAGATTTATTGATCTTCCAAACACACTGCGGGCCATACCTGCAAAATATTTCAGCGTATCAATACAGGCATTTAATTCCATTCGTGCCTCTTTAATGGGTTTTCCGTTCTCGAGTGTCAAAAGTCTGGCAATTTCCTCTTTCTTTTCCTTCAAATTAGAAGCCCATTGCATTAAAGCATCTGAACGCCTTGTAGAATTGGAACGCCAATCCGTGTTTTCAAATGCATTTTTTGCATCCCTTATAGCCAATTTAATATCTGCTAAACCTGACTTTTGTGATTCCCCTACAATTACACCGTCAGCAGGGTTAAATGATGTCATCGTTTCACCAGTTTCAGATTCTTTCCACGTGCCATTAATAAAATTTTTCGTAATCTCTAATTTAGTAAGCACTTCTTTTCCCCCTTCTTATGTTATTTGAGATTTCCTTTAGTCTCCGGAATAACCAAGCTTCCAATAATATAGAGAAGAAATATTCCTATTGCGAAAAATACTAGAGTATTAGGTATATTTTCAATTGCACCGCTCGTCAATGTGACAAAAGTAGGCATCATACCGCCGATTGCAAAACCCATGTTCCATGATAAACCTGTTCCTGTAGAACGAATGACAGTTGGAAAACGTTCATTAAGAAAAATTAGTATTGGTGCATATGCCGCATTCCCCAAAAATACAAGTCCAATAGCATTAAAATAAATAGAAAAAGTAGTAACTGAGTCTGCTAACGCCATATAAAAATATGGAAGACCAATAATATTTATTAAACCAATAAGTAAAAAGGTTTTCTTTCTTCCAATTATTTCACTAATGTGACCAAACAGCAGTGCCGAAATGATGACAACAACACTTGTTGTAATCAAGACCCCCGACAATACATGAGGCGATACTTTATTCACTACTTCCAGAAACGTTGGAATAAAACCGGATGTAAGGTAATAACCTGAACCTCCCCCAATAACGATCATGAGGTTTATAATTAACACACGAGAATATTTTTTAAAGAACATTTTTAGCGGCGACTTCTCTATTTCCACCACATTTGACGGTTTTTCCTTCTCTTCTTCACGTAATTGCTGCCACAATGGAGACTCATTAAGGGTCCTAAAAACAAAAATTCCAGCTGCGGCACCAATGATTCCTGTAAAGAACATCACCCGCCATCCCCACTCTTGAAAAGCCTCACCAGGGAAAATAGCGGAAACAATTGTAAACGTAAGGGAGGCGAACAGCGCCCCTAAACCTGAACCCCCGCCGCCAATTAAACCAGACATTAAACCGCGCCATTTAGGGGCAGCAGATTCGGTTCCAATTGTATGTGTAGAAGCTACAACTCCCCCGACAAAAACCCCTTGAACTAAGCGTAAGGCTAAAAAAATAAAGGTTGCGATTAATCCGATTTGCGGCACTGTTGGCAAAAGCCCAAAAGCAGCTGTACTGATCCCCACTCCTACAACAGCGACAATCATCGCTTTCTTTCTTCCGTTCTTATCAGCAAAAGATCCAAATATTGCTGATCCAAGCGGCCGCATCAGAAGGGTTACAGCAAAAGAAGCATATACCGCAGCTAGAGAAAGTGTTGGGTTGCTTGTTGGAAAAAATAAAGCACTTATCGTTGGAGCAACATAAAGCAGAAGAAAGAGATCATAAAGATCAAAAGACCATCCTAATACAGACGCAATGATAGCGGATCTAAACTGTTTTTTAGTCACAGTTACTTTTTGATGTGATGTCTGAGTGCTTACAGCATTTGACATAAGATTCCCCCCAATTTTTTATCATATTTTGTCATTTTTTTGGATTTTCCCTGCAAATAAATAATCCCTCCTTCAATTTTTACATTCTATATACTTGCAAGTTCTATACCAAAAATGAAAACGCTTTTAACATAACGTTTTTAAAGCTGATGAAAATTAAATTGGAACATATGCCGTTACAACTGGAACTCCTGCAGTTCCAAATAAAAACCCCCCTAAGTGATTTGTTGGTCCAATCAATGATGTGAACCCCCTAAGTTGGACTTAGAAATCCAAACTTAGGGGGTTTTTGTATGGTTAAGTTTTCAAGTGAATTCAGAGAAAAAGTTGTTTTAGATTATTTAACGGGAGGTGGAGGATCGAAATTATTGGCTAAAAAATATAGTATTGGCAGCCATAAAACGATTCTTAAATGGGTAAATCAATACAAGAAATATGGGGATAATGCGTTTAACGTACGGAACAATAAGGACGTTTATAATGGTAACTTTAAGTTAGGAGTATTAGAATGGATGAAGAGTAACAAAGCTTCATTAGCAGAAACTGCTCTCCATTTCAATATTTCCACAGAAAGTACCATCTGGACGTGGGAGAGAAAGTTCGAAGAGCAAGGTGTCGAGGCTTTGTTTAAGCGGAGAGGAAGGCCGAAGCAAATGACAGCCAAGAATAAAAGCAATAAGAAGAAAGTAGAGGAATCCT
>NZ_JAMBNQ010000020.1 GCF_023715155.1 Neobacillus mesonae | reverse complement strand
GGGAAATTCCTCCGTCTATTTCAGCTAATTAACATCCAATTTCCTAAATAAGGGGAATTTCTACCTCTATTTTTTGAACGAATCTTAAAAAGGGAGCAAAAAGCAACAATCTTTTAGAAAAGAGCCTTTTATAAACAAAAACCTCCTGCTGATATTTATGATGTCGTCTGAAAGGACTGAATAATCAACTTGAAAATTTTAATATGGGATGGATCAATATGAACGAATGTAATGGAAAGATTTTGGATGTTCTGCGGTTCCCTTCTCCCAATCCAAACGTTGAATTGAAGGAAATCACGTATCTTTCAAATGGATTACGGGTAAAGGGAATGCTGGCTGAACCGAGAAATACGGTGGTACACGATGGTTTGCTTTATTTGAGGGGCGGAATCAAAAATGTGGGCAAGGTAAGGCCGGCCCGAATTGCCCAATTTGCGCAGGAAGGATTTATAGTATTTGCTCCGTATTATCGCGGGAATCAGGGCGGGGAAGGAAACGAAGATTTTGGCGGGGACGACAGGGAAGATGCTTTTGCGGCATTCCAGCTGCTGCAGTCACTGCCATTGTTAAAAGCGGTCCATATTTTTGGCTTTTCACGCGGCGGGGTCATGGCGCTTATGACCGGGAATCAATTTCCTGAAGCGGCTTCATTAGTAACATGGGGCGGTGTAAGCGATATGAACTTAACCTATTTGGAAAGAAAAGACCTTAGGAGAATGATGAAGCGGGTAATAGGGGGGACGCCTGCCAAGTTTCCTGATCGATATGACAATAGAACCCCTCTGTACGAACTGGAAAAAATGAAGGCACCAGTTTTAATCATACATGGTGTTCATGATCACAATGTGTCGGTGGAGCATGCTTACAGGCTGGAGAGAAGACTAAAAGAGTTAAACAAATCTGTCGAGACGTGGTACTTTGAACATTTTACACATTATTTTCCCCCGGCAGTAAACCGAAAAGTAGTACATGATTTAACGAAGTGGATGAAAAATCAAAGTAAAAGATGATAAAATAGTGTTATCAATAATAGAGGAGCGGATATGATATGGGAATGCCCCTTGAATTAAACACCCTTATTGTGACAAAGGGAAGAGAACAAAGGATTGAAGAAAATCTGTTTGTTTTAGAAAAAGAGGGATACAGACTCTATCCGATTGAAATTCCAATAGAAGTCAGAAAGACACTTGACAGCATTTCAAACGGCTCAGCACTTATTAAAAAGTTAGAATGGGAACACAACAAAACAACCATTACGTACCAATTAATTTCACTAAATTCAACAAACTAAGAAGGCGTCAAAGCAGCCTGCTTTTTCTTGGGTAAGAATAAAAACAAGGCGCACCAAATTTAATTTGGGCGCCGTTTTTATTTGTTACAGAATTATCTGTTTCGACTTTGAGAATTGTCCAGCGTAAGCAGCTAGTCCTGTGGTCAGAGGGCCAATCTGTCAAGAAGGTTAAAGAGAAGCCTTCCCGCCGGCTCGACTTGTGCTGTGCCTGAGGCTAAACAAGGAGCTTCCGCTTTTCTAGGCAATGGGTCCGCCTTTTTCAATAATGTCAGCAGAAACATGTTTAAATTGTTTAAAGTTGTCACGGAATTTAGCTGCCAGCTCTTTTGCTTTCTTTTCGTAAGCTTTTGAATCCTGCCATGTTTTGCTAGGCTGTAAAACTTCATCTGGTACACCTGGAATATGAAGCGGGATATTTAAGCCGAAAAATTCGTCAGTAACTGTTTCAACACTATCTAGTTCACCTTCTAGTGCAGCTTGAACCATAGCTCTAGTATAAGAAAGCTTCATTCTGCTGCCGACACCATACTCGCCGCCAGTCCAGCCAGTGTTTACAAGGAAGACATTTACATTATGCTCGAGAATTTTTTCACCAAGCATTTCAGCATAACGTGTTGCAGGTAATGGCAGGAACGGTGCGCCGAAACAAGTTGAGAAAGTTGCTTCAGGTGAGGTAACGCCGCGTTCTGTTCCAGCAAGTTTCGAAGTGAAGCCGCTTAAGAAATGGTACATTGCTTGTTCCTTCGATAGTTTTGAAATTGGAGGCAGCACCCCAAAGGCATCAGCAGTTAAGAAAACAATTGTATTCGGATGACCGGCAAGACTTGGCTTTACAATATTGTCAATGTTTTCAATGGCATAAGCCGCACGTGTGTTTTCCGTTAATGTATTATCATCATAATCTGGAACTCTTGTTTCTTGATTTAAGATAACGTTTTCTAAAACGGTTCCAAAACGAATAGCATTAAAGATTTGCGGTTCTTTTTCCTCCGACAAATTAATACATTTAGCATAGCAGCCGCCTTCAATATTGAAGACTCCATGTGAAGACCAGCCATGCTCGTCATCTCCAATTAATTTGCGGTTTGGATCGGCTGAAAGCGTTGTTTTTCCTGTTCCGGATAAACCGAAGAATAAGGCAACATCCCCTTCTTGGCCAACGTTTGCTGAGCAATGCATAGAGAAAATATTATTCTCTGGAAGCAAATAGTTCATAACAGAGAAAATGGATTTTTTCATTTCTCCTGCATATTCTGTACCGCCGATTAGAACAACCTTTTCTTCAAATGATATAATGATAAATGTTTCGGAATTGGTTCCATCTACAGCTGGATCTGCTTTAAAATTAGGAGCCGTAATGACTGTAAACTGGGAGTCATGTGATAACAGTTCCTCTTCAGATGGACGAATAAATAATTGATGAACAAATAAATTTTGCCACGCAAATTCATTAATTACTTGAATTGGCAGGCGGGATTTCTGATCTGCACCAGCAAATCCTTTAAAAACATATACTTCTTCTAATTGTTTTAGGTGATTCAGAACTTTCTGATAAAGATTGTTAAAAATCTCTTTTGAAATTGGCTGATTTGATTCCCAATCTATTTTGTCTTTTGTAGAATCTTCGACTACAATAAATTTATCTTTTGGTGATCGGCCTGTATATTTTCCTGTAGAAACACTTACTGCCCCAGTAGATGTCAACGTTCCTTCATTTCGAGCTAATATTTTTTCAACTAACTGAGGGACAGATAATTGCACTTGAACATTATTCTTTTTTAACAGTTGATCTAATTCATTTGGAACGTGAACTGAATTCATTGAAAGAAACCCTTCCTTTGCATGTTTTTTACGAATAATTTATCTGTAATTAGTATAACACATTAAATTGAATAGTCTATACTAATTGTGAAAAATCTCATAATTTTTAACTATGTTTTCATTAATTAGTTAAGATAGGAAACTTTTTCAAGATTAATTAAAATATTCATTGACACACTATGCAATAATAAGTTATGATTTTAATTTGAACGGATACTCTCTTATCCCGAGCTGGTGGAGGGACAGGCCCAATGAAACCCAGCAACCTGCAATACGAAAATGGACATTAAAAAGTCCCTTTTTCGCTGCAAAGGTGCTAAACCTGATGCAAGGCTTGACCTTGAACGATAAGAGCGAAAGGAACGAAACTTTGTATGAAACCTTTCCTCAATGCTAGGAAAGGTTTTTTGTTTTTTAGCAAAAAAATTAAATTCATCACGAGGGTTATTGGTCTTTAATAAATATCCGATGTTTACTTCATACTATTAAGGGAATGAGTTCCGTTTCAAACCGAGGTTTAATATACTGTATTTTATTATTATACCTCACTTGATTTCATAAATAAGGAGGAATTCATAATGTCATCCAAACGTAGATTATTTACATCTGAATCGGTAACAGAGGGTCATCCTGATAAAATTTGTGACCAGATTTCAGATTCTATTCTAGATGCCATTTTAGCAAAAGACCCAAATGCGCGTGTTGCTGCTGAAACATCCGTTACTACTGGCTTAGTGCTTGTGACTGGAGAAATTACTACTACTACATATGTAGACATTCCAAAGATTGTCCGTGAAACAATTAAAGGAATTGGATACAATCGTGCAAAATATGGCTTTGATTCGGAAACTTGCGCAGTTCTTACTTCAATCGATGAACAGTCGCCTGATATTGCCATGGGTGTCAATCAAGCTCTTGAAGCACGCGAAGGACAAATGACAGACGAACAAATTGAAGCAATAGGTGCAGGAGACCAAGGTTTAATGTTTGGATATGCCTGCAATGAAACAAAAGAACTGATGCCAATGCCGATTTCTCTTGCCCATAAGATTGCACGCCGGTTAACGGAGGTGCGCAAAGAAGATATTCTTCCATATCTTCGTCCGGATGGTAAAACACAGGTAACGGTTGAATATGATGAAAACAACCAGCCAGTCCGCATTGATACAATTGTTATCTCAACTCAGCATCATCCTGAGATTTCATTAGAACAAATTCAGCGAAATGTAAAAGAATATGTCATTAATCCAGTTGTTCCTAAGGAACTAATTGATGAAAATACGAAATACTTTATTAACCCAACCGGGCGTTTTGTGATCGGCGGTCCTCAAGGAGATGCAGGATTAACCGGACGTAAAATCATTGTTGATACGTATGGCGGTTATGCACGTCATGGCGGCGGCGCTTTCTCTGGTAAGGATCCGACAAAGGTTGACCGCTCCGCAGCATATGCTGCCCGCTATGTAGCAAAAAATATCGTAGCAGCGGGCCTTGCTGATAAATGTGAAGTACAATTGGCCTATGCTATAGGTGTTGCAAGACCGGTGTCAATCTCGATTGATACTTTCGGAACAGGTACAGTCAGCGAAGAGGTATTAGTGGATTTAGTAAGAGATCATTTTGATCTCCGCCCTGCAGGCATTATTAAAATGTTAGATTTACGCCGTCCAATTTATAAACAAACCGCAGCATATGGACATTTTGGCCGTGCTGATATCGATTTGCCTTGGGAACGTACTGATAAAGCAGAGATACTTCGCACGCAGTCGGAAAATCGTTAATTTTTAGTGGGAGTTGCATTTTAGATGTAACTCCCATTTTTCTTTCTACGTCTAATTTTTTGTTCATAAAGTGGTTGATCTGGAATAAAATGTTTAACTAGGGCTAAAGATGTGAAAACTGTGGATACCTTAAATTTCCTCATGCTCAGAGTGCCATTTTGATATAAAAAGTGGTAGTATTAAAAAGTATGTTTTCTCTAAAAGAATCGGCGGGCTGCATTAGTAAAGCAGGATTTCAAATTGTGGTGCAGATTATAAAAGAACTTTCAATTTAGCTCTGCTCACACCGCTTTTTAGACATTTAGAAATGGAGTAGGTGAGGTACATAATGTGCGGATTTATCGGCTGTGTACATGATAAGGTACAAAATTATACTGAAGATCAAAAACAACTGTTTAAAAATATGAATGATATTATTACTCATCGCGGACCAGATGATGACGGATATTATTATGATGAACATATTCAATTTGGTTTCCGCCGTTTAAGTATTATTGATATTGAGAGTGGTCATCAGCCGCTGACGTATGAGAATGAGCGCTACTGGATTATTTTTAACGGTGAAATCTATAATTATGTAGAAATTCGTGAGGAACTATTAAAAGAAGGCCTAACATTTGAAACCAGTTCAGATACGGAAGTCATTCTTGCTCTTTTTAGTCATATAGGTGAAAAGGCTGTAGAAAAACTGCGCGGAATGTTTGCATTTGTTATTTGGGATAAAAAAGAACAATCTCTTTATGGTGCACGTGATCCGTTTGGAATTAAACCATTCTTTTATATGGAAGACAGCGGGAGAACCTTCTTTGCTTCCGAGAAGAAGAGTATTTTGCTTGCACTTGAAAATGATGTATTGGATTATGATTCCCTTCAGCATTACCTGACATATCAGTTTGTGCCAGAACCACATACTTTATCTGCCGGGATTAAAAAATTGGAGCCAGGGCACTATTTTACAAAAAAAATTGGCGCTAAAATGGAAATTAAACGATATTGGAAGGCCAAATTTGCTCCGATTCACAAATCAGAAGCAGATTTTATTAAAGAAATTAAAGACGTGTTATTTGATTCGGTAGAAAAACATATGAGAAGTGATGTTCCAGTCGGTTCTTTCCTTTCCGGCGGTATTGATTCATCCATCATTGCTTCTATTGCAAAACAGTTTCACCCAGCAATTAAAACCTTCTCTGTCGGTTTTGAACGAAATGGCTTTAGTGAAATTGATGTGGCAAAAGAAACAGCTGAAAAGCTTGGCGTTGAGAACATCAGTTATGTGATTACACCTGAAGAATATATGAATGAAGTTCCAAAAATCATGTGGCATATGGATGACCCGCTGGCAGATCCAGCCTGTGTGCCTCTTTATTTTGTTGCCCGTGAAGCAAGAAAGCATGTAACTGTTGTTCTTTCTGGTGAAGGTGCAGATGAATTGTTTGGCGGTTATAATATTTACCGTGAGCCGCAGGATTTGGCTGTTTTTAATAAAATTCCACGTGTATTCCATGGGTTTTTAAAATGGATTTCCAGTGCAATGCCAGAAGGAATGAAAGGAAAAAGCTTTATTGAACGCGGTGTTACACCAATGGAAGAACGTTATATCGGAAACGCAAAAATGTTTACCGAAGAAGAAAAGCGTGATTTATTAAATGTTTATCGCGAGGGCTTGAATTATACAGATATCACGAAGCCGCTTTATCAGGAATCAAAAGGCTATGATCCGGTTGACCGGATGCAATATATTGATATCCATACATGGATGCGCGGCGATATTTTACTAAAAGCGGATAGAGTGACAATGGCTCATTCATTAGAACTTCGTGTCCCATTCCTTGATAAGGAAGTATTTGAAGTGGCTTCAAAAATTCCAACCAGCTTAAAAACTGCTGATGGAACAACGAAGTATGTTTTACGAAAAGCTGCGGAAGGGATTGTTCCAGATCATGTTCTGAATCGTAAGAAACTTGGCTTCCCTGTGCCTATTCGTCACTGGCTTAAAGCTGAAATGAACGATTGGGCGAAAAATATCATTCGTGAAAGCGGAACTGATCATTTAATCAATAAATCTTATTTATTGAAACTGCTTGATGACCATTGTCTTGGAAAAGCAGATAACAGCCGCAAAATCTGGACAGTTCTTATGTTCATGGTATGGCATCAAGTTTACGTTGAAAAAGTGTACTCTTTTCAGAATGAAAACACGGCTGAAAAAGTACTTGCAAAAAACTAAATAGAAATAAGCGCCTTTTTTGAGAGGTGCTTATTTTTTTGGAGAGACTAATGATATGTCTTTATTAAATGGCAATAGTTAAAGAGCTTTTTTGTGAATGTAACTGCTGATTGGAGCCAAAACTGATTTATCTAAAAGGGACCCTGTTTGTCCATTTTTGACGAACGGTTTAAAACAAACTTTACTTCACCCTTTATGATAAAATAAAAGAATAGGAAAACAATTTTCTAGGAGGAAATTAAAATGTGGAAGTGGGAAGCAGAAGGGGAAGCAAAAGCTGTTATTGTGATTGTTCATGGTGCCATGGAACATCATAAAAGGTATGGCTGGCTGATAGAAATGTGGCGTTCATCAGGCTTCCATGTCATCATGGCCGATTTGCCAGGACAAGGGATGACAACTCGTGCGAGCCGCGGACATATTTACTCCTTTGATGAATACATAATTGAAGTAAAAGATTGGATACAGGCAGCTTATCGCTATGAGCTCCCGGTATTTTTAATAGGCCACAGCATGGGCGGTCTGATTGCGATCCGCATGCTGCAGGAAGAAAAATTAAATATTGCCGGGGTGATTCTGTCTTCGCCATGCTTAGGACTAATCCATAAACCACCAAAATTTATGGAATTAATTTCTCATGTATTAAATATTGTTTTCCCAACATTGAGGGTAAACTCGGGTCTTACAGTTCAAATGGCGACAAGAAATGAAGATGTCAGAGAAGCAGACTCGAATGATACCTTATATGTAACAAAGGTTTCAATCAGGTGGTTTCGTGAGCTTACGGAGGCCATAAAGCAAGCCTTTGTGAACCTTGAAAAAATTCAGGATGTGCCTATGCTTGTGATGCAGGGCGGGGATGATAAGATTGTTAATAAAACAGATGTGAAAGAATGGTTTAACCGCGTCCCATTATCGGAGAAGAGATTTAAAGAATGGCCGAAATGCTACCATGAAATCTTTAATGAACCTGAACGGGATGAAGTTTTTGAATATGCAAAGGATTTTGTTTTAAGCCAGTTAAAATCACTCGGGTATATTGTATAGAAAGGTGGTTGTTTCCATGAAGCCATTCACCCTTATGTCCAGGGTTTATCGAAAAATACTTCCAGCGGCCCATCAAGAATTGGCCTATTGGAAAAGCCGTGCAAGAGAAATTCCTAATCCAGAGTTAAGAAAACAGGCCCTTGCCAGTATAGAGCATAAAACCTTCCACTGTGAAGGCGGGGCGATTCTAGCGCTGACAGCGAATCAACATTATAAACAAGCAATAAAGTTTATTGTCGCCTATCAAACGATCAGCGATTACCTTGATAATCTTTGCGACCGAAGCACATCCCTTGACCCAAATGACTTTGCATCACTTCATGAGTCTATGTCAGATGCATTGAAATTACAGACAGACCGCAAAAATTATTATCACCTTCGTGAAGATCAAGATGACGCCGATTATTTATATGATTTATCGGAAACCTGCCGTTCTGTGTTAAGGGAAATCGAACATTATGATTTCATTAAAGATTATTTACAAGAACTTTGTCGATATTATTGTGATTTACAGATACATAAGCATGTGAAAAAGGAAGATCGGGTCCCGCGGCTTGAAAAATGGTTCCAGGATTATCAGGCACAGTTACCGGAAATGGAATGGTATGAATTTTCAGCTTGCTCTGGATCGACATTGGGGATATTTTGTTTAGTGTCCTATGCTATGAGGGATGACTTTACTGCAGAAGATGCAGAAAATATTCGTAACGGATACTTCCCATATATACAAGGGCTTCATATTCTTCTTGATTATTTTATTGACCAGGAAGAAGACCGCGCCGGCGGAGATTTGAATTTTTGCTTTTATTATGAAAATCAAGAAAAGCTGTTTAACCGTTTGAAATATTTTGTGGTTGAAGCGGACAAGCATACCGAAATGCTTCCGAATAAACAGTTCCATCAATTGATAAATCGAGGCCTGCTTGGTATTTATTTATCAGATTCAAAAGTACGTGAGCAAAAAAATGTCCGCAGGCTTGCAAGAGGTATTATCAAAACAGGAGGCTGGATCAGCTATTTCTTTTATTTTAATGGACTGGCTTACCGCTCACTGCAAAAATCAACACCTGCCTTTATTTCTAAGCTCGTGTCAAAACTCTAATTTTAAATGACAGCATGATAAAAACCAGGCTCCTAGAGCCTGGTTTAAATTTTTTCAATGGCAATAATAAATGGAGGATTATGCTCCTGGTTGATAAATTGATATTGGAGTACATGGGCTGTTTTTTGGTCTATCTGACTGCAATAGTGAAGAAGTGCGTCACGTTCTGTTTCTCCTCCTTCATGCCCATGGTAAACGACAAGCACCAGTATTCCTTCAGGCGCCATTATTCCCAGCAATTGATTGATGGCCGATATCGTCGTTTCTGGTTTTGTGACAATTCTTTTATCACTTCCCGGCAGATAGCCAAGATTAAACACGACTCCTGTTATTTTTCCATGATCGCTTGCTGGGATATGGGAAGCGGCATGTTCATGGCCGTCATGAAAAAGTTCAGCCCTCTCGAGCATACCTTGTTGCTTCAAGCGTTCTGTTGTTGCAGCAATCGCTTGATCCTGTACATCGAAACCGTAAACCTTTCCTGTATCACCCACAAGTTCTGATAAAAAAACTGTATCATGGCCATTTCCTAAAGTAGCATCAACGGCGATATCACCGGGATTGACCGACTTTTTGAGCAAAATTTTCACAAAAGGAAGAATGCGATCCAGTTTCATTGGTCTATATGGCACTTCCTTGATAGAACTTACCCTGCCAGCTGTCTCTGCGTTTCAGCTCTGCATCGATGGCATTTAACACTTCCCATTTATTTACACTCCACATCGGTCCAACCATTAAATCAATCGGTCCGTCACCTGTAATGCGGTGTACGATCATTTCCGGTGGTAAAATTTCTAATTGGTCGCATACTAAGTTTACATAGTCTTCCTGTGATAAAAATTCAAGCATGCCTTTTTCATATTGTTTTACCATAGGAGTGCCTTTTAAAAGGTGAAGCAGGTGAATTTTAATTCCTTGTACATCTAATTTTGCCACTTCTCGTGCTGTTTCCATCATCATGTCATAGTTTTCAAGCGGCAGCCCATTTATGATATGAGAACAAATGTTGATTCCATGTTTTCGAAGCTTATTGACTCCGTCAATATAACATTGAAAGTCATGGGCGCGATTGATCAGCGTGGCTGTTTTTTCATGAACGGTTTGAAGCCCAAGCTCTACCCATAAATAAGTTCGTTTGTTTAAATCAGCTAGATATTCTACTACATCATCTGGAAGACAGTCAGGGCGTGTTGCAATGGAAAGGCCGACAACACCTTCAAAGTTAAGGACTTTTTCATACTTTTCACGAAGAACTTCTACCGGTGCATGGGTATTCGTGAATGCCTGAAAATAAGCCAGATACTTGCCATCTTTCCATTTCGAATGCATTTTTTCCTTTATTTCATTAAATTGAGTTTCTAGACTTTCTGCACGATTTCCAGCAAAATCCCCGGAGCCTGCCGCACTACAGAAAGTACAGCCTCCATGGGCCACTGTGCCGTCACGATTTGGACAGTCAAATCCGCCGTCAAGTGCCACTTTAAATACTTTTTGGCCAAAATGCTGGCGTAAATGATAGTTCCATGTATGGTAACGTTTATCGTCTGATGCATATGGAAAAGGTTTTGTCTGAAGCATTCAGAAAACCTCCTTATTAGATAAATTTGCATAAGGTTAATTTTATCACGAAGCATGAAGCATATCCAAATGTAATTGTTTCTATATAAACCATAAGTGCATTCGGGGCAAGCATATTCAGCCTTGCACAGACTAATCTCGAAGCTGTCTTTGTGGTTCGTTTTTTGCCAGTAATTATCAAACTGTTTTACGTAATAGGAAACGGAATGGAGAACACAATAAGAAATGAAGCGGTATGCTTCAAGGCAGTGTTGACTTAAAGGGGGTTCTTCTAGTATGGCTACGCGCGATTCGATGTCAAACTTAACGCAGCAAGTTGAAGACACAATACGGTTTGCTGAGGAGCAATATAAGGAAAGCAATCTGCAGGAGCAATATAATGATGATAATTACACCCAGGCATTGCAGCGGCTTGAGCAAACCTATCAGGATATTGCAACGATGGCCCATAGTGCCAATGGACCTCAAAGAGAGCAGCTCCATCGGATGAGGCTGCAAATTCAGCAGATGCAAAACAATATGATCTTACGTGGATAAGAGGGGGAGAACAGTTTTGAAAAAACGTTCCAAGCAGCAAAATCCTGAACAAAAGACACGTAATGGCATTAACAGCCAAGACCTTGAGCTTGGTCAGGATAAGGATATTATCAAACAAGCTAAAAAGAAAATGGAAAAAACGGGCGGACAGCCGGTCAAATCAAAAATGCATCAGGAAAAAGGCCAATCTTCTTAAGGTCTTATTAGAAAAATCTCTCAACAAATTTGTTGAGGGATTTTTTAATTTTTAAATAAATCATATTCCTGTTATATGGAAATTAAAAATGATTGCATCAGCCATTAAAACCGACTAAAATTACCTAGGATATTGAAATATATTAATGAACAAAGGAGCGTTTTTCATGCCGCGTGCCCTATGGCTCTTGATTATCGGGATGGCAGTGAATACTATAGGCTCTTCTTTTTTATGGCCTTTAAATACAATCTATATTCACAATCAATTAGGAAAGTCCTTGTCAGTGGCAGGACTGGTTCTAATGTTAAACTCGGGAGCAAACGTAATTGGAAATCTTTATGGCGGCCATCTATATGATAAAATAGGCGGTTATAAATCTATCCTTCTAGGAATCTTTGTATCACTATTTGCCTTAACTGGCTTATCCATCTGGCATGGATGGCCGGAGTATGTGTTGTTTTTAACGATTGCTGGTTTTGGTTCAGGAATCATTTTTCCAGCAATGTATGCAATGGCAGGATCGGTTTGGAAGGAAGGGGGCCGGAAATCCTTCAATGCTCTATATGTTTCACAAAACCTAGGAGTTGCAGTAGGAGCAGCGTTAGGCGGAGTTATCGCAGATTACTCTATGAAGCTTATTTTCCTTGCCAATACAATCATGTATTTTCTTTTCTTACTCATTGCTGTCTTTGGCTACAAAAAGATTTCGGCTGATGTCTCTGTTCAATCAAGCATGAAAGAGACTGCTGCTGAAGTAAGAAGCAAACCGAATTTACATGCTTTACTGATTCTTTGTATAGGATACTTGCTCTGCTGGGTTTGTTATAGTCAATGGACTACAACCATTGCATCCTACACACAGGAACTTCATATTTCCCTTAAACAGTACAGCCTATTATGGACAATCAATGGCGCCATTATTGTACTTGGGCAGCCGCTATTAAATGGAATTCTGAAGTATTGGTCTGCTTCATTGAAGCTTCAAATGCTGCTGGGGATCATGATTTTTATCGTATCATTTATTATGGTCGGTAAAGCTTCCGCCTTTTCGGGATTTCTTACAGCGATGATTATTTTATCGATTGGAGAAATGTTCATTTGGCCCGCAGTTCCGACAGTTGCCTACAGCCTTTCGCCAAAAGGCCGGGAAGGTTTCTACCAAGGAATCGTTAACAGTACTGCCACCGGAGGACGGATGATCGGCCCTTTACTTGGCGGCATCATCGTCGATCTATATAGCATGTCAGCATTATTTATTGTGTTGATTGGATTATTCCTGTTAGCCATTGTCACAACCTTGATTTATGATCGCAGATTGAAAGTGGTGTCAGGCACCGTCCGTGGACAAATATAGGAATGACCCATTTCAAGAGGATAGCAGATAAATGTTCTGCGATCCTCTTATTATGTTTAAATAGAATAAATTTGGTTAATAACAGAAAATAGGCTTAACTATACTTGCATCCTGTTGGAAAATTTAATAAAATAATTATTAAATTATAATTTGATTACAAAACAACCGTGAGTAGGAGCAGTAATGGTGAATTCCCGTTATAAGAGAGTTGGCGGCTGGTGAAAGTCAACCGGGAACATCATGAACTCGCCTAGGAGTTGCAGACATGAAATGAATAGTAATGTTTGCCGTTTTCCGCGTTAAGGATAATGAAGCGAGTGCATCAGCACTAATGTGGGTGGTACCGCGGGAAGATACATACTGTCCTCTCGTCCCTGTTGGGATGAGAGGTTTTTTTCTTTAAAGGATTAAAAATATTCACTGAAATGCGAAAGTTGTCTAGCGCAGGCAGCCAGGATTTCCCTAAAAGTCAAAAAGCAGACTTTTAAAGAAGTAGAACATTTGCTTGCCGGGGCTGACCACTAAAGAAAACTGCTGGGAATAATTATTGAGAAACTAGCTGTAACTATTCCAAAGGCGTTTCCGCTTTTCTAGTTAGGAGGAAACAATTATGAGTTTCGATCATCAGAAAATCGAAAAGAAATGGCAAAAGCGTTGGGAAGAAGAAAAAACATTTAAAACCAATGAAGAATATGACAAAAGAAAATTCTATGCATTAGATATGTTTCCATATCCATCAGGAGCTGGGCTTCATGTAGGACATCCGGAAGGCTATACAGCAACTGATATTTTATCTCGGATGAAACGGATGCAGGGATATAATGTACTCCATCCAATGGGCTGGGATGCATTCGGACTTCCTGCAGAACAGTATGCATTAGATACTGGAAATGATCCTGCTGAATTTACTGCGAAAAATATTGATACCTTCCGCAGACAAATCAAAGCATTAGGTTTCTCTTATGACTGGGACCGTGAAGTCAATACGACAGATCCGAATTATTATAAATGGACACAATGGATTTTCTTAAAGCTATGGGAAAAGGGCCTTGCCTATGTCGATGAGGTGCCAGTAAACTGGTGTCCTGCACTTGGAACCGTACTGGCAAATGAAGAAGTAATTGATGGAAAAAGTGAACGAGGCGGTCATCCAGTAGAACGTCGTCCAATGAGACAATGGGTATTAAAGATTACTGCTTATGCAGACCGTCTGCTTGAAGACCTTGAAGAACTAGATTGGCCGGAAAGCTTAAAAGAAATGCAGCGCAATTGGATTGGACGTTCTGAGGGCGCAGAGGTGACCTTCCAAATTGAAGGACATGAAGGAACATTTACGGTATTTACCACCCGGCCTGACACTCTTTTTGGGGCAACATATGCAGTTCTTGCACCAGAACATGCGCTGGTTGAAAAAATTACGACAACGGAACAAAAAGCTGCAGTAGAGGCTTATTTGGAAAAAGTAAAGTCAAAAAGCGACCTGGAACGGACCGATCTTGCAAAAGAAAAAACAGGAGTCTTTACAGGTGCTTATGCCATCAATCCAACCAATGGCGAAAAAATGCCAATTTGGATTGCAGATTATGTATTGGCAAGCTATGGTACTGGTGCCATTATGGCCGTACCTGCTCATGATGAGCGTGACTATGAATTTGCTAAAAAATTCGAACTTAAGATTGTGGAAGTAGTTGCCGGCGGTGATGTTTCTAAAGAAGCCTATTCTGGAGACGGTGAACACGTCAACTCTGATTTCCTTAACGGGTTAAATAAAACGGAAGCCATTTCAAAAATGATTGAATGGCTGGAGGAAAAAGGCATAGGCACAAAGAAAGTCACCTATCGTCTTCGTGATTGGCTGTTCAGCCGCCAGCGCTACTGGGGTGAGCCAATCCCAATTATTCAATGGGAAGATGGAACCATGACGGCTGTTCCAGGGGAAGAACTTCCATTGACACTGCCAAAGACAAAAGATATCAAGCCATCCGGCACAGGTGAATCACCGCTTGCAAATATCGAAGACTGGGTCAATGTTGTAGACCCTGTAACAGGCAAAAAAGGACGTCGTGAAACAAATACAATGCCGCAATGGGCAGGCAGCTGCTGGTACTTCCTGCGTTACATTGATCCAAACAATGATAAAGAGCTGGCATCACCGGAAAAACTAAAGCATTGGCTCCCTGTTGATATTTATATCGGCGGTGCTGAACATGCGGTACTTCATCTATTATATGCGCGTTTTTGGCATAAATTCTTATTTGATCTCGGCGTTGTGCCAACCAAAGAACCATTCCAAAAGCTGTTTAACCAAGGAATGATTTTAGGTGAAGGTAACGAAAAGATGAGTAAGTCAAAAGGAAATGTCGTTAATCCGGATGATATTATTGAAAGCCATGGTGCTGATACTCTTCGCCTGTATGAGATGTTTATGGGACCGCTGGATGCATCTATTGCCTGGTCAACAAATGGATTAGATGGATCACGCCGCTTCCTTGACCGGATTTGGCGGTTATTTATAGAAGAAAATGGTGAATTAAATCCAAAAATCCAGTCAAATGAAGAGGCATCAAGCCTTGAAAAAGTTTACCATCAAACCGTGAAAAAGGTTACAGAGGATTATGAAGCACTTCATTTTAATACAGCTATTTCACAAATGATGGTATTTATTAACGAAGCATACAAAGCAACCGTTCTTCCTAAGTCCTATGTTGAAGGATTTGTAAAATTACTATCACCAGTTGCACCGCATATTGCCGAAGAACTTTGGGAAAAATTAGGGCATAACGAAACTATCTCCTATGAGGCTTGGCCTGCATATGACGAAGCGAAACTAGTGGATAACGAAGTGGAGATTGTGATTCAAGTAAATGGAAAAGTGAAGGCAAAGCTTGTCGTGCCAAAAGATGCAAGCAAGGATGCATTAGAAGGAATTGCCATGGGTGATAACCGCATTAAAGAACAAATTGATGGAAAAACCGTTCGTAAAGTTATTACTGTACCTGGTAAACTGGTTAATATAGTAGCAAACTAAAATAGAAAAAACATCCCTCGGAAATATTGGGGGGATGTTTTTCTGAAAGGATGTTTTAGAATGGATGAAATTAAAATTATAACACCAGAAGAATTACAAAAGAAACTGGTAGCTGGGGAAAAACTTGAGCTGGTAGATGTAAGGGAAGATGAAGAGGTGGCAGAAGGGATGATCCCTGGAGCCAAGCACATCCGAATGGGTGACATTCCGGCAAATCTTGATTATTTCGATAAAAACAAAGAATATATTTTTATCTGCCGCTCCAGCCGCCGCAGTGAAAATGTTTGCTTATACTTGCAGGATCAGGGATACAAAGTCCGCAATATGATTGGCGGCATGATGAATTGGTCGGGAGAAACAAAATAACCGATTCCGCTTAGGAATCGGTTTTTCTCTTTTTAGTGCACAACCGGAACTTTTCTCCTGTCTTTTAACAGTAGCAAACCGAAAAATATAAGGGGGCCAATATTGACAATTGCTAATACAGTGCCTTGAAAGTCTGTCCCCATTAATAGGCCATGCAGTGTAACGAAAACATAGAGAATCGGATTTAAGGCATGCAGTTTACGCCACTTTTGATAGCCTATTTTCTTGCGTGCCTTGGAAGTTATAATTGTCATCATTAAAAAATATAGTCCAATAATCCCTAGCGCCATTGGGATTGGTTCATAATTTGTTTGAAATGGAATAAGAACCTCAAACCATTGAAATGACATATACTGGTCAATTAATAAGACACCAGCATGTCCAAGAGTCAGATACAAGGCCCAATCTGACAGAGACTCATGAAAAATCAGCGTGTTCACTATTTTTTGTTTTCTCTTTTTTTGAATTTGTGTATAAAGCCCAATAATAACGGATAAATAAAGTAAAAGATAGGCCACAGTACCGGTGGCTCGAATCATATACCATTCAAACAGCTCCATTTTTATTCTCCTCCTCTCCAAATATCTCCGTCTTGTTCAATCAGCACAGCTCGTTTTTTATTTCTGGAAATCCACTCTCTTCCTTTGTCTTTACCTTGAAGGAGAATGGTTTTTGCCCAAACATCAGCTTCTAATGCAGTGGGGGCTGTTAATGTTGCTGAAACTATGCTGCTATTAGAGGGTTTTCCGGTTCTCGTATCAATAAGATGATGATTCCATTGACCATTTACACGCCATTTTCTCTTCATGGAGGTAGAGGTAGCTAAGGCGCCATCTTCAATCTGTATCGAAGAAATAATCTTGGTATTGTCAAATGGATTCTCAATGCCAATGTTTAATGGCCGTGGCAGAGTACCAAAGATACAGATATCTCCGCCAACATTAATAAATCCGTACCCCAATTTTGCTAACATGGAAGCCGCCCGATCAATAACCCAGCCTTTAGCAATCCCCCCAAGATCAATTGTAGTATAAAGAGTAACTGAACATTGCTTTTCATTAAGTGTGAATGGCTGGTCTTGGATAGCACCGAAAGGTAAAGAAAGAGATTCTTTCACTTCACAATCCCTTATGAATTCAATGGATTTTCGATAACCATTTTGCTCGAGGACAGCTAAAATACCGGGATTAAAAATGCCATCCGTTTCCTTATAAAACCTTGCCGCATCATGGAGAATCAACAACAATTCACTGGAGACTGCGACCTCCTTCCCAACCTGCGTGTTTAATCTTGACAATTCACTGTCAGGGCGGAAACGGCTGCATGTTTCCTCAATTAGTTCAAACAGTTTATAAATGGGCAGCAGATCATTAGCAAACAGTTCTTGATTAATCGAGATTTGGACTATTGTACTCATTGAATGGAATTTGTATTGGTACATCAGGTGCCTCCTGTTGTTGTATCAAATCCATGATGGTGCCCGGATGAAAATCCGCCAAAATTATCCTGCTGATTACTGCTGCCAAATGACTGATCATCGCCGTCTTGTTCATCTTGATTAAATGGAGAGTCCTCTCCAAATGAATGGTTATAACGCTGCTCTTGATCAGAATCGTATGAACCTTGGGATTGTCCGGCAGAATTATTGTTTGAACTTATTCCTGGGTTAGATGTCATTTGCTTATTATTTGAATTTCCATTTGATAGTCCTAGGTATGATACCATCCCAGCTGCTAAAGCTAAGCTGCCAAAGCTGACTCCCCAAGAGATTTTTTGCTTTTTATCCATTGAAAAGCTCCTTCTAAGTGTGACTTCAATAGGAAGTTTACAAGCCAAAGCTTAAAATAAACTTAACTTTTTTAAATTATTAAATTTTAATTTTCTGAAAATGTGGCGATAATGATAGAAAAAAGAAAGGAAGATTCCATTGATTCAAGTGAAGCTGTTTGACAGGGAGCATGAAAAGGACTTAGAAAAAGAAATGAACGGCTTTTTAAAGGGGCTGGATGAAAAAAGCCTTTTGGATATTAAATATAATGTGGCAGCAATGACTGAAGAGGAGGAGGAAGAGCAAATCTATTGTTTTTCCGCAATGATAATATATAAGGCCTGACAAAAAAGTCAGGCCTTTGCTGTTAATGCGGCGTTCGTTCCAGCCAGCCTCCCGGTAACCAGTGCAGAGGTAATATTATATCCTCCAGTATACCCATGGATATCAAGGATTTCACCGCAAAAATATAAACCGTTCATAAATTTGGAACCCATTGTTTTTGGGTCAACCTCCTTTATAGATACACCGCCGCCGGTGACAAAGGCCTTTTCTAAGGGCAATGTTCCATTGACCTTAAACTGAAATTGTTTACAGCCTTTTGCAAATCTGCGGATCTTTTCATTCGAAACAGTGCTTCCTTGAGCAGCCGGGTCGATTTCGGTTTGTTCCAGCAGAAAAAGAAGGTAGCGTTCCGGAAGCAGTCCTTTTAAAGTATTTTTGATACTTTTCTTCGGCTCCGCTTTTACTAGTTTTACAATCTCTTGAAATAATTCTTCTTCACCTTTGTCAGGAACAGCATCAAGACTCATGGTCACTTCAGAAAGTTTCCATTTCTTCATTGCCTTTACAACAAATTGGCTGCATCTTAACACGGCTGGGCCGCTTATTCCAAAATGAGTAAAAAGCATATCCATCCGATGGGTGATCAAAGGTTTTCCTTTAGGGTTTAATACACTTAATTCAATATCCCGCAATGCTAATCCCTGGAGCGTCTTGTTTTGAATAAACCGTTCAGATGAAGTAACGGGAACTTCAGTTGGAAATAAATCAGTAATGGTGTGACCGGCTTTTTCCGCCCACGCATAACCGTCCCCGGTTGAGCCGGTTTGAGGAACCGATTTACCGCCAACCGCAATGACAATGGATTTTGCCGTAAACTTCTGCCCATCCTTTAATAAAACAGCAGAAACAATACCATTCTCATAGATAACATCTGCTGCCGGGCTGTTCTTAAAAACCGTGACATTCAGTTTTTCAAGCTGTTGTAATAAAACGTCAACTACTGTTTGTGCTTTATTCGATACAGGGAACATCCGTCCATGGTCTTCCTCTTTTAAGGCAATCCCAAGCCCTTCAAAAAAACGGATAATATCTTCATTGTTAAAAATTGAAAAAGCACTGTATAAAAATTTGCCGTTTCCCGGTATATGTTTAATAATTTCATCAATAGGGAGCCGATTGGTCACATTACAGCGCCCGCCGCCGGAAATCGCAAGTTTTCTTCCAAGCTTAGTTCCCTTATCAACCAATAGAACTTTAGCTCCATTTTCACCGGCGGCAATCGCCGCCATTAAACCAGACGGACCGCCGCCAATTACAATAACATCATAATTCATACTTCCACCAACTTTAATTGTATTCATACCATTATAAGCATATCTGGTAAAATTAAACGATAGCTGCAATCATTTTTCATAAAAATAACACGTTTGAAAGTAGCATCAGGGAAGAAGAAGTTGTAAACTACTAATAGTGTGCAAAAAAGGGTGAAAATATTAATGAGAAGGCTGTTTTGAAAGGCCATTGTTGATTTTGTAAGTTTGTTGATTGGTGTGATAGGCAAGAAGCCTGTTTGTAAATGCTAACGTTTTTCCTTTGTGTACGGCAGATTCAAGGATGCAAGTTTTGCCTTGAGGGAGTACGGGTCAGGTAAGATCCCGCAGGCGCTAAAACACAGCGGAACCATCTTGAACCGCACCGTAAAGCGTTTATACCTGGAGCTATATCAACCGATTGCTTTTCTTTGTACATGCATTTCTTCAGTCAGGAAGGGATTCTATGCAGTCTAAGCTTTTAAGAGGCACTTTTATATTAACATTAGGAACGATACTTTCGAAAATTCTTGGATTAGTCTATGTTATACCATTCTTCCAAATAGTCGGCAGGGAAGGAACGGTTCTATACCAGTTTTCCTACGTGCCATATACCATATTTATTAGTATTGCAACCGCCGGTATCCCGCTTGCGGTTTCAAAATTCATCTCAAAATATAATGCACTCGAGGAATATGCAGTCGGCAGAAAGCTGTTTAAATCAGGTTTAGTCATTATGCTGACAACTGGGGCTGCAGCCTTTTTGGTTATGTATTTTGCGGCACCAACATTTGCGGAAATGAGTATTGGCGGGGAAAACGCCAATTTAAAAAATGTCACCACGGTTATGCGTGCCGTTAGTTTCGCACTAATTGTTGTTCCGTTTATGAGTCTCATAAGAGGGTATTTTCAAGGCCACCAATCAATGGGTCCTTCCGCGCTATCCCAAGTAGTTGAACAAATCGTGAGAATCGTCTTTATGCTCCTAGGAGCGTTTTTTGTACTAAAGGCTTTGAATGGAACCATTGTTACAGCCGTCAGTGTGGCAACATTTGCAGCGTTTATCGGGGCAATTGGCGGACTGCTTGTATTATTCTGGTACTGGTATAAAAGAAAACCGTATCTAGATCAGCTCCTTGAACAAGATAAAGGGACTATTAATATTTCTCTTAAAGATATTTATAAAGAAATTATTATGTATTCCTTTCCATTTGTATTAGTAGGGATTGCCAATCCATTATTCCAGGCAATTGACCAATTTACCTTCAGCCGAGCATTGGTACAGATTGGTTTCAAGGAGGATATGGCAGAATCATTTTTCTCTATTTTGAACTTTGAATCACATAAAATTGTGATTATTCCTGTTTCACTTGCAACCGCCTTTTCATTAACCCTTGTGCCAAGTATCACGAAGGCGTTTGTGGAGGGAGATAGAAGAAGCATGATTCATCAATTGAATCAGTCCTTTCAGGTTTTGTTATTTTTAACATTACCTGCAGCAATAGGATTATCATTATTGGCGGAGCCGGTTTATACAGTCTTTTACCAGCATGATATAACCGGTACAGAGGTATTAAGGTCATACGCTCCGGTAGCCATTCTTTTTTCTTTATTTTCCGTAACAGCAGCTATTTTGCAAGGAATTAATGAACAGCGATTCACCGTGCTCAGTCTGCTCGTCGGTTTATTAGTGAAATTATCATTAAACATCCCTCTGATCGAAATGATGGAAACAAGAGGGGCAGTACTGGCAACCACCTTAGGATATTCTGCAGCCATCCTTATTAATATTTTTGTTATAAAAAAATTCGCCCGTTATCCATTTCGTTTTGTTTGGCGCAGAAGCTTACTAATTGTTATTTTTTCAGGATTAATGTGGGCTGGGACAGAAGCTGTATATCACCTTTTACTGTTGTTTCTTTCTCCAGAATCAAAAGTACAATCGGTTATTATGATTATCATCAGTGCTGCCGCGGGTGCCGCTATCTATTTCTATCTAGGTGTAAAATCCGGCCTCATAAGAAGATTATTTGGCACAAAGTTTGACCGGCTTTTAACGAAATTCAAATTGACTGGAAGGAGACGATCCGTTGAGAATTGATAAAATGCTTGCCAATCTTGGTTACGGCAGCCGGAAGGAAGTTAAGCAGCTGTTAAAAAACGGTGCCGTTAAAGTTGACGATACTGTTATCAAGGATGCAAAACAACATGTAGACCCTGTAACTCAAACTGTGACACTTAACGGCGAAGTGATAGAATACAAGGAATTTATCTATTTGATGATGAACAAGCCTCCAGGAGTTTTATCGGCGACAGAGGACACGGACGCTGAAACGGTAATTGATTTATTGGAGCTTGAGGATCAAGTCTTTGAGCCATTCCCGGTTGGAAGGCTCGATAAGGACACAGAAGGACTGCTTTTGATTACCAATGATGGGCAGCTGGCTCACCAGCTGCTTTCACCAAAAAGGCATGTTCCAAAAACGTATTTTGCCGTGATTGACCAGGAGGTAACGGAGGACGATGTCGAAGCATTCTCACAAGGTGTAGTTCTCGACGATGGTTATAAAACAAAACCCGGTGAGTTAAAGATTTTAAAGTCCGGCATCCGTTCTGATATTGAACTGACCATTACAGAAGGAAAGTTCCATCAAGTAAAACGCATGTTCCAAGCAGCAGGGAAAAAGGTTGTATATTTGCAGCGAATCTCCATGGGACCGTTAGTATTGGACGAGACGCTAGAGCTTGGAGAATATCGGGAATTATCGGATGAAGAAGTAGAAATGCTGAAAACGTATAAAGTAAAATAAAGCAGCCAGCCGGCTGCTTTATTTTTTTTAATGGATAAAAAAAGATGGGGAAACAGCGGGGACATTAAAAGTTTCATTTATAAATCGGACAACTGCTTCACAAAGGACGGTATCGTAACTTTAGAATTTTATAAAAGGCAAAACAATATCTATTTTTTACACTAAATAAGTTCTTATCAATTGATTAAATTCAAGAGGTTTTTCCAGATTAATCATATGTGCTGTTCCCGTTACCATCACCTTTTGCGAATCTACTATTTTTTCATTTAGAAAATCGGCAATCGCATTATATTCAGGAAAATCATTATCAGAAGAAATGATAAGTGTTGATTGGTTAATTTTTTTAACAAATTCAATTGTTTTTGTACTAGGCAAAATGATTTGACCCTTGCCATCCTCCTTTGCTAAATTAGTTCTCAGCATACTCTTATATTTTTCAACTAAATCGTTATCAATTTCACTTAGAGATCTGAACGGGCCGGATACCCACATTTGGCATAATAGATTCACTAATTTTTCTTGGTCACCACGCAGACTGCATTCTTTTATTTGGTCAGAAAACCTTTGCCGCTCAGAGGAAAACTTACTCCAGCCGATTAAGCCGGTTGTTTCAGCTAAGTAGTTCCATTTTTGTGGAGAAACAGTGTAAATAGCATATGCATTAGCATCCCTTTTAGCATAGTAACTCGCAGGGTTATTTTCATTGATTTATCAATGTTTTATAAGTTTATAACAATAAAACATAGCAAATAGCACCCCGAATAACACCTTGACAATGGATATTGTCAACGTGTGAAATAAGGTGCTATTTATTTGCTATTTGAGATGCGATTTTAATCTATTTCAAGGAAACTCAAGGATTTATAACATTATGTGGTAAAATATTCCTAAGGATTATGAAAATTCAGTTTCTTAACTGACGGAGCAGTAATCTTTAACAAAGGAGATTTAGTTTATGTAATCAAATATTAAAGCATTACAACGAAAAGTGAGGGGAGACAGAGATGAATAAAATTATGTTACACATTGAAGGGCTGGCAGTTTTAGTGTTAAGTGTATATCTTTATTCGTTTAATGAGTACAGTTGGGGGATGTTTTTAATATTATTGTTAGCACCTGACATTTCAATGATAGGGTATTTGATTAACAATAAAGTTGGAGCAAAATGCTATAATATTTTTCATACTTATAGTTTGCCGATTACTATTGTAATAGTAGGTTTACTCCTATCGTATCAGTTGGTGTTGGCAGCAGGGTTAATTTGGTCAGCTCATATAGGGATGGATAGAGCAATTGGTTACGGGCTTAAATATTCAACTAATTTTAAAGATACACATTTAAATAGAGTTTAAGTTGTTTTACTAAAATAGCTTTAATTGAATAAGAACAACACATTCAAAATAGAAAGCTTGGGATATCCCAAGCTTTTTTGTGTGCTAATTGTATTGTGTTAATTCACTTTCTATTATGACTACGAAAATGTATGTTATTTGGACTGCGAATTTAAGTTTTCTCCACTTTATCGGAACTACTTACATTTCAGCTTTACCCTCTATAACGGGTATAGTGATTTATTAAGCATTTAAAAATGATTTTAACATCCAATTATGTTTTTCAAGTTTACCAATTAAACCGAGGAACATGTCACTTGTCACTTCGTCGTTGGTCTGTTCGGCGATTTTCATTCCTGCTTTCAATTCATCAATAATTAGAGAAAAGTCGTTTATTACTGTTTGAACCATTTCTTCTGCAGTTAACTTTTTGTCTGCTTCATGTATAGAAGCTAGCTCTAGTGACTCTTTCAAGGTTGATATAGGGCTTCCGCCATTTGCTAGTAATTGTTCAGCAAATTCATCAATCGTTGCTGCAGCTTCTTCGTATAACTCTTCAAATTTTGCATGAAGGGTAAAGAAATGCGATCCTTTGACATACCAGTGAAAATGATGTAATTTTGTGTACAAAATATTCCAGTTAGCAATTTGTTGGTTTAGTGCTTGTTCAAGTGTCATTGAGCATTCCTCCTAATTTTTTATCTGTATTTATTATAACATATATTACTTTATAATCAATACTTAATTATAATTATTATAAATAAGACGTTTAAAATGGAGTCTATTTCACTTCGGAAAAATCATATCCCTCAATATTTTTTATCCAGCGTTTTGCATGTTTGCCGTTAGCGTCTGACAGCCATAAATCTTTCTTGGCAGAGGCCAAATCCTGTTTTCGTATCCATGTTAATGCATTAGCCGCAGGGAGATAAATTGGGTGGTAGTCACCAAAATCTTTTGGAGGGTGAGTCAGTTTAGTTTGAACCTGATCCCCGATTTTTATCAAAAACAATGAAGGGTCTGGCCGCTTTTTCGCATCATTTGACCATTCCGCTTCTTTAACCCTTGAAACAATCAATGAATGAGCGTCTTTCCATGTAAACCCTAATTCAGCAAAGTTTGGCGGTGTAAGATTGAGTGATGTAAACGAGGGAAGATCTGTAACCTTCATGGTTTTATTGGTAAAACCAAAGACAATCCTTCCGCTCCCGGCAATATAACCTAAACGGTTTTTTTGAAAGGACCATTTGGGTGTATCAACCTCCCAGACAATATCATCTAAAACTTCAAACCTTTGTCCATCAGATGATATGACACACGCGAAATTACTATCCATTGACCATGAAGCAGTTGGACTGACCATAAACGAAATCCATTTACCATCAGGGGAGAAACGAAAATCCGCTGCGTTAATGGCTAAAAGGGTGATATCCCCCTTTTTCAGTTCACTGGGAATCGTGTAAAGTTTTTTTACGTTTTTAGTCAAACTGGAGATTTTGTCTAAATCCTCTTCTAAATTTATTTTATAAAGAATCGGGTTTGTCCAGCCGTCCGGCCTTAGGACTGCTCCTGATGAAGTGATGAATGACCGGCCGTCAGGAAACCATTGATAATTGTCAACACCAAGGGCGATATTATAAAATTCATCAAGATTTGAGACATTTAGGACACCGCCGCTCTTAAACGCGAGCATATTTTCCACAGGAGACCATTGTGGATTTGTTCCGTTATATGTAATTCTTTTATGCTTTTTCGTTTTGGTATTGTACACCCAAATTTCTGTCTGGTTTTCCAAGTTGGGTTTTTTCTTTTGGGGCTCGAATTGATACGCAATCCAAGTCCCATCATGTGACCATTGCGGCTGATAGAATTCTTTCACCTGCTTATTTGTTATTTGTTCTTCCTTTCCATTTATTTTTGTCCAAAGCATACCGTCCCTGACGAAAGCCGCTTTTATTTTTCCATCCAGCTCTTCTGCTTTTACGAAAGCAGGCGAGATTAGAATAATGAAAAAAAGCACTATTAATTTTTTCATCCTTTCACCTCATTGTTAATGTCCGCAGCATTTGAGGAAATATGATAAGTAAAGTGTCTTAGATGACAATATTTTTCCTATCCGTTGGGTAACGTATTATATATATAAATTTTTGAGCGAAATTATGGGGGGAAGTGTTGATGAAATTAACACATGAAAGGGCAATTGAATTACATGGGTTTAATAATTTAACGAAAACGTTAAGCTTTAATATGTATGATATATGCTATACAAGGACGAGAGAAGAGCGTGAAGCTTATTTAAAATATATTGATGAGCAATATAGTGCCCAAAGGCTGACAGGGATTTTACAGGATGTCGCCGATATTATTGGGGCACATGTTTTAAATATTGCAAGTCAGGACTTTGAGCCGGCCGGGGCAAGTGTCACTTTTTTAGTATCGGAAGCTCCTATTGACAATCCGGCATCTGAAATATTCGAAGAATCCCCAGGACCCCTGGTAGAATCTGTTGTTTTGCAATTGGATAAAAGCCATGTCACGGTACATACATATCCAGAATACCATCCTGATGAAGGGATTAGTACGTTCAGGGCGGATATCGATGTTTCTACCTGCGGTGAAATTTCACCGCTTAAGGCTTTGAATCATTTGATCCGTTCTTTTGAAACTGACGTGATGACTATTGATTATAGAGTGCGGGGATTTACAAGGGATAAAGATGGCTATAAGCTGTTCATTGATCATGAAATTAGTTCCATCCAAAACTATATTCCCGATGACATTATTGAATTATTTGATATGATTGATGTTAATGTTTATCAGGAGCATATTTTTCACACGAAATGCAAGTTAAAAGAATTTGATTTAAATAACTATTTATTTGGTTATAAAAAAGATAAATTAACCCCAGATGAAATAAATGAAATAACGGAAAGAATTAAACTTGAAATGGATGAAATATTTTATGGGAAGAATATTTCATGGTAAGAAAAAGAGCCTGTTAAATGGGCTCTTTTTGTGTTAATGATCCAGTAAATGATGAAGCACTCTATTTTTATCATCGAAAAATTGCCTCATAATCTGATAATGGTTTGTATCTTCCAGGCTGCTCTCTGCAATCCCTGCCTCAGTGAATTGCAATATTTTGGCATCTGGGTAGGCCATAATGATAGGGGAATGGGTAGCAATAATAAATTGTGAATTCTCTTGTACCAGGTCATGAATTCGAGTCAGCATAGACATTTGTCGAAGGGGGGATAATGCCGCCTCTGGTTCATCTAAAATATATATTCCATTACCGCGAAATCGGTGAATAAATGCTGAAAAAAAGGCCTCACCATGGGATTGCTCATGAAGTGATATTCCGCCAAAAGAGTCAATTATTCTTGGACCTATACCCTCACGGTCCATTTCTTCTATATTGGAGGACAACATTATAGAAGCTTTCCGCCCGTAGAAAAAAACCGTCAGCTGGCTTTGCAATCCCTTTAATTAATTTTATATAGCTGCTAAGCGGTGAATGAGAATCATAGGTAGAAAAATGAAAGTTCAGGGAACCTCCTTCAGGATTAAAGCCTAAAGCAACCGCTATTGCCTCCAATAAAGTTGATTTTCCCATTCCATTTTCCCCGACTAGGAAAGTTACTTTTGGGTGCAAATATAATTCATGTAAGGTTTTTATACATGGGAGTTTAAAAGGGTAGCGGCTGAATGAAGGAATTTCATTTCGTTTCAATTGAATGCTTCTTAAATATGGGCTGTTCAAGTTCATTTGCATCCCCTATCACAATTTTAGATACATTGTATCAACATATTGAAACCTTTAGCAATGAGGAACCTTTATATAACAGCGGAGTGGGGAATCCAGCATATTTTACCGGCCTATCCCATACATTTGAAATGGGAGGGATGTCCAGTGCAATTTTACTATGGGCAGCAGATGCCATTAAGAATATTAGATGAAGCGGAATTTTGGAAGCACCAAGAGGAAGAACATACAGTTGTGATTAGAGAATTAGTTAAAGAGCTGGAACCTGAATTTGTGGATGCATTAAAAAAATGGGAACAGGCTTTGGGAGAAACCCATCAGCAGGTTATCCGATTTATTGAATCCGTTATCAGATCTGGTAACCAGGTATCAGACCAATTATACCAGCAGGTGATGCAGCTCGTTTCATATTGCCTGCAGCAAAGTGAGTCGTTTATCCAGCTGTGCCAGCAAATCAAAACATATAGTGCAGCGGTAAGCAGCAATCACACAGCAAAAGTAGTGCTGGTGCATATTATCCGCGAATCAGAGTATTTTATCGGAATTGCGCAGGCATTACTATCAACCGGCCAATAAAAATAGTGATAGAAAGTCTCTTCGAGTGTCGATAAATTCGGCACTTTTTTTTATATAAAATGGCTGACAGCTAAAATATAGGAAAAAACGATATCAGAATATTTTCATCAGGATATGAAAAGCATAACCAATGGACAGAGTGAAAAATTCAGTTTTGTCTAAATAGGAATGAATGGAGGAAACTTTCATGCAGTTAGCAGGCCATGAATTTCATGAATTAAGTGAATTAGTTATGAGTTGTTACAACACAATCACTTGTATGTCCAGTTTTATTGAACAAGCTCAAGATCCAGAATTAAAGCAGTTATTGCAAGGACATTTTCCTAAACATGTGGCTGATTATAATTTAAAAGCGGAATTTTTAAAGAGCAGCACTACACCTGATATTACGAAGTTTGTTCCAACTGAGCTGCATCCAAAACTAACTTCTTTCACGCAGCCGCCTTCACCCGATTTCCAACCAGCGGAGGTTAGGTTATACGCTCAGCAGCATAACGATAGGGAAATTGCCACCAGCTATCTGTTGAATCAAAAAGCAGCAGCGAAGAATTATGCTGCAGCAACACTGGAGAGTGCCAATCCTGATTTAAGGACCTTTTTTGAAAATGCATTTCTAAATAGCAGCAGACATGCATATGATATTTGGCAGTACATGGTGAAAAAAGGCTATTATCCATTAACACCGGCACCACAGGCAGATGTTCAAACAGTAGGAAATATTTATCCAATCGTTAATCAATAACTATCCTTATAGTTTTTACAATTTCGGTCAAACAGAGAGTGTCTAGGTTCCCGAACAAAGCTTGTAATAACGAATTGGGTCAAGTAGAGGATGTCTAGATGCCCGAACGGAGCTTGTAATAACGAATTGAGTCAAGAAGAGGATGTCTAGGTTCCCGAACAAAGCTTGTAATAACGAATTGAGTCAAGAAGAGGATGTCTAGGTTCCCGAACAAAGCTTGTAATAACGAATTGGGTCAAGTAGAGGATGTCTAAATGCCCGAATGGAGCTTGTAATAATGAATTGGGTCAAGTAGAGGATGTCTAGGTGCCCGAACGGAGCTAGTAATAACGATTCGGGTCAAGTAGAGAGTGTCTAGATGCCCAAACAAACGTGACGAAAAACCTAAAAAGGCATTACAAATCGTAAATGATTTGTATGCTTTTTTTTAGCAATTTTTAAAATAAAGGCAGGCTCTCTTTAATGCCAAGATTTCTTTTTTTACCATGAAATTTTAAAGTTTTGGCATGTTTTTTGTTCGATATCATATGATTAAGTGATTTGACAAAAGGAGGGTTACGATGAGTACACATCTTAAGACCTACCATCCATATGTAAGTCCATTTGACCCTTGTAAGCCTATTTTAGAAAAAAAATATTCTACTCCGCCCCATCTATACATGGGTTTCCAGCCGCCGAATCTTCCACAATTCACTCCAGTTGAAGCACTTAAAGCAGGGACACTTTGGAAAGATTTTTATGATACATGGTATAGTCCGTATGAGAAGCCGAATAGGGGAGGGCATCAATCATGAAACAGATGCCAGCTGAGTATTATCAATTAATGGAACAACTTCAAGCTGTTGATTTTGTTCTGGTTGAGCTCACTCTTTACCTTGATACACATGATGATGACCTAGAGGCAGTAAAACAGTTTAATCATTATGTAAAAGAAAGAAAAAGAATTAAAAAGGCTTTTGAAAGTCAATATGGACCGCTTCAGCAATTTGGAAATAGTTACTCCGACTTTCCATGGAATTGGAATGATTCACCATGGCCTTGGCAGGTATAAGGCAGAAACATACAACTGGGGGTGGAAGAAGACATGTGGATTTACGAAAAAAAACTGCAATATCCTGTTCGCGTAAGTACCTGTAATCCAGCGCTGGCTAAATTCTTAATTGAACAATATGGAGGTGCTGATGGGGAGCTTGCTGCTGCACTCCGTTATTTAAACCAGCGGTATACGATTCCAGATAAGGTCATTGGACTTTTAACAGACATCGGTACAGAAGAGTTTGCCCACCTTGAGATGATTGCAACAATGGTCTATAAATTAACGAAAGATGCAACTCCAGATCAAATGAAAGCAGCCGGCTTAACAGGGCATTATGCTGATCATGATAAGGCATTGTTTTATCACAATGCAGCCGGTGTCCCTTGGACCGCTACTTATATTCAGGCTAAAGGAGACCCTATCGCTGATCTTTATGAAGATATTGCGGCAGAGGAGAAAGCCAGGGCAACCTACCAGTGGCTTATTAATTTGAGTGATGACCCTGATTTAAATGACGGTCTGCGTTTTTTAAGGGAACGAGAAATCGTGCATTCTCAGCGTTTCCGCGAGGCTGTGGAAATATTAAAGGATGAACAAGGAAAGAAAAAAGTTTTTTAATAGACATAAGAAAAAGCCAGCACAGGGGCTGGCTTTTATACTGTTGCAGAATTTGTTTTTCTAGTAATAAACGAAAATAGAATTAAAATCCCGATTACAATAAGACTTACTGTTGTACCCGTTAGATTATTAGGATTAAATAGAAATCCGAAAAAGATAATTCCTAAAGTGATTAAAGCAAAACTGGTTGTGTATGGGAACCATTTTACTTTAAAGGAAGGTTGATTCAGATAATGCGGCCGAAGTTTTAACTGTGCCGCACAAATACTCATCCAAATAATCATGACGGTGAAACCTGGAATTGTCATCAAGTAGCTGATTACTTCTTCAGGGGTTAAGTATGCTAGGAATACACCGACCAAAATAAATATACTTGTAATCATAAGACCTGCAATCGGAATACCGTTACGGGACAATTTGGCTAACTTTACGGGTGCCACACCACTTTGTGCCATTGAAAATAGGGTCCTGGATGTGGCGTATATCCCTGAATTGGCTGCGGAAAGGACCGCTGTTAAAAGCACAAAATTCATAATATGAGCTGCACCCGGGAGACCTGTTACACTAAATACCTGCACGAATGGACTATCCTCACCGGTAACCTTATCCCACGGAATCATTCCACAAATAATGAGAATAGGAAATACATAGAAAATGACTACCCGCCAAACTGCACTTTTAATAATTTTCGGCAGAACCCGCTCAGCATCTTTAGTTTCGGTAACAGCGACACCAATTAATTCAGCACCTCCATATGAAAACATAACCACTAAAAAGGCGCTGAATGTACCGCTAAAACCGTTCGGAAAAAAGCCGCCGTGTGCTGTATAGTTTGACATTGGATGTTGAATCCCGCTTGGAATAATACCTAACAAGAGTAAAAGTCCTAAAACAATAAATGCTGTTAAAGCAAGTATTTTAACGCCGGCAAACCAAAATTCCAGTTCGCCATAATATTTTACTTGGAATAGATTGATTCCAATAATAATGACCCCACAAATCAAACTTAATAGCCATAGAGGTATTTGCGGTAACCAAAATTGCAGGAAGCTTCCTGCTGCCAATAATTCTACAACCGTCACAATGATCCAGTTAATCCAATATAGCCATCCCACCATGAAGGAAGTCCGGTAACCAAATGCCCTGTTCACTAAATGCTGTACATTGTGGTTAGGATAAGCCAGGGCTAATTCTCCTAATGCTGCCATAATAATGAATAGTAATAATCCGCCTATTAAATAAGCAATAATAACACTAGGGCCGGCAATATGAAGCGTATCAGAGCTTCCTTTAAAGATTCCGGTGCCAATCATTCCGGCCAATGCTATAAATTGTACATGACGCGGCAATAATCCTTTGTTTAAATCTTGTTGTTTTTGTCCCATATCGCACCTTTTTCTGCCATGCTTAGACGCTTTTAAGCAATAAAGTATTTTATACTAATATATCATTTTTTGTCTATTTGTCAATTGGTTTTATTAGAGTCGAAGCCGTTATAAACATAAAATAGCACGCTGTAATCAGCGTGCTAAACTATACTAATATTAATATTTACGATGACATCTTTACTTTTTTTCGTGTTGTTGTCCATTTTCCGCGGCTTGGGCTCATGACCAAGTCATTATAGGCTAAGACATTTAAATCTCGTTGTATCGTGCGAGGAGTGATACCAAATTCCTCTACAAGTTCCTGCGTTGTAACAGTGCCGTTCTTACGAATAAACATGTAGATACATTTGATGCGGTTTAACATCCGGTTAGTTGAAGGTTTCAAAGAACCACTCCCTATCCTTTTTTCAAACCTATGGCTTAATCCCTCTACCGACAGCCTGTTTGAAGACTACTCTTCAAATATGTAGTTTTCTTTTCCGCGCAGACATCTCCTTTAAAGAAAGTTCATGTGAGTACTTGATTGTCTACATCTATCCATATTGTACCCACAATTTCTGAAAATTTCCACCGTAATAGTAAAGTTTACAAAAAATTTACCACTAATTTGAAAAAAAGTGACTATCAACCTCCTTTTTCCAGCTGTTTACTATAAGGTATGGTCTATGGTGCACGGATTATGATAAAATATTAGAATCTTCAGTTAAATATTATGGTAAATTTTTCCGAAATAAAAATAATGTAGTTAATAAAGATTAATTGGGAGATGAGAAACATGGAGTACACGATCTTAAACGGCAGGATGATCAATCGGCCTAGTGCATTGGTAGACATAGAAGACAGAGGGTATCAATTTGGTGATGGAGTATACGAGGTTATTCGAGTATATAATGGGAAAATGTTCGCTGCGAAAGAGCATATGGAGCGGTTCGTGAAAAGTTCCGACAGTATTGGGATTAAACTTCCCTATACTCTTGAACACATAACAAACATGCTGAAAGACCTGATTGAAAGAAACAGCCTTAGGTTAGGGATTATTTATATGCAAATCACAAGGGGGACAGCTCCAAGAAATCATGCCTTTCCAACACATGATGTGACTCCATGTCTAACCGCTTATACATCGGAGTATCCGATTCCTAAAACAAATCTTACAGCTGGTGTAAAAACCATTCTGACGGAGGATATTCGCTGGCTCCGTTGTGATATAAAAAGCCTAAATTTGCTTGGCAACGTTTTGGCCAAACAAAAAGCAGAGGAAAATGACTGCTATGAAGCCATCCAGCACCGTGGGGAAGAGGTGACAGAAGGCAGTTCTTCTAATGTTTTTATCGTTAAAAACGGTACAGTTGTCACGCATGAATCAAATCATTTGATTTTAAAAGGGATTACAAAAGAAGTGATTTTGCGAGTTTGCATTGAAAACAACATCCACGCAGAGGAGCGGACTTTTTCAATAGATGAGCTGAAAGAGGCAGATGAAGTTTTCCTTTCCAGTACAACAAGTGAAGTGACTCCGATTGTTGTGATAGACGGAAAAAATGTCGGGGACGGGAAGCCGGGTCCTGTTACAAAAAAAATACAAGACCTATTTCGAAAAGAAATTGAAAAACAATGCGGCAAGCTGTAACAGGAGCAAGAAAAGACGCGGAGAAGCATCCACGTCTTTTTTTGTAATATTCTTACATACAATTTGGTGAAAATAGAATAAACTTGAGGAAAGGAATGAATATATGATGCAGTACACCCATTATTTCTTTGCTGTCAAAATCTCTGAAGAGACAAAAGTGGTGATGAAGGGAAAAATGGAAAAATTACAGAAGGCTTTCCCCTTTAAGCGCTGGGTATATCATCAGGATTTACATATTACACTTGCTTTTTTAGGAGCTGCTGATTCGGACATGCTGACAGCAGCTGTACGTTTTGTGGAAGATGGACTAAAAAATGAAAAGACCTTTTCATTAAAAATTCATGGGCTTGGAATATTTGGCAGGAAGGATTCTCCAAGAATTTTTTGGGCGGATACGATGGAAAGCGCTGAACTATCATCGATTAGAAAAAAAGTATTTTTGGCTTGCGAGAAAGCAGGGTTCAGCCTTGAGTCTAGACCTTTCAGACCTCATATAACATTGGCGCGGAAATGGGATTCAGTGTCCAGCTTTGAAAAAAATAAGCTGGAGCCATTCTTGTTTGAGCCTCTTCCCTTTACAGTAAATGAGATTGTATTATATCAAACACGTTTAGATCAGCTGCCAAAATACGAAGCCATTAATGTCATTACATTAAAATAGTGAAGGACTGGGGTTATGAGGAGTCTATATTTTATCATCAATCCAAAAGCGGGGAACGGACAATGCTATAAAGTGTGGGGGGAAATGGAAGCTCAACTAAAGGCTGAACGAGTTTCCTATCAGGCATTTTTTACAGAATATCCGGGTCATGCGAAAAAGCTGGCAGAACAAATTGCCGATAAAAATCAGGAGGATAAAATAATGACAGCTGTTGGGGGCGATGGCACCCTGCATGAAGTAATGAATGGTATCATGATGCATAAAAATATAGTGCTCGGGTTTATTCCAGGAGGTTCAGGAAATGATTTTTCCCGGGAATTTAAAATACCTCAGAACCCTGTCAAGGCTTTAAAAATGCTGCTTTGTCTAGCAAAAACAGAACCCGTCCTCATTGATGCCGGGAAAATAAACATGATGAACGATACTGAAGAATTTTTCATTAATAATATGGGGGTCGGATTTGACGCCTTCATTGCCTATCAGGTTAATCATTCACGGATCAAGCCGATATTCAATAAACTATCATTGGGACGCTTGGTATATGTTTATTTTTTGCTCAAAGAATTATTTACTTACAAAACAACGGCAATAGAATTATTAATTGACGGAAGAAAGCATACATTTAAACAAACATGGTTTATCACTGTTTCAAATCAGCCGTATTATGGGGGCGGGATGAAAATTGCACCAGATGCGGTCCTTAATGATGGCCTTCTTGATATTATAGTGGTCCATGGATTATCAAGATGGAAACTGCTTCTCCTATTTATAAACGTATTTTGGGGAAAGCATGTAAACTTTCCGGAAGTAAAAACCTTTCAAGGCAGAATGATTTCGATTCAATCAATCGAAAATTTATTTGTACATGGGGACGGCGAACATATTGATAGGGCTCCATTAAAAATCAATATCCAGGTGAAGGCGGTACAGGTGCTTGACTATTTGCGATATTCAAAAGAAGCTGATATAAAAGTGAGGGATTTAAAATGACATCCATTAAGAGGGATTTTCTAGCCTATTTGGACGAGTTGAATTTGATTACCATCCTTCTTCCCCTTTCATATCATCAAGGGTTGTCTTCCTCTTTTTATATAACTGACGGGCCTGGTAAGAGCCGGCTGCAAGTATTAAAAAGGTTTTCAATAGAAGGGTGCTATAAGTATGTTTGTGAATTTTCTATGGAATATTGTTTTGGAAAACAATATTGGATTATGGATGAACATGGAGGGAAAACCGACCTGCAAATCGGTGCAGTAATCAGAACAGAAGCTTTTGATCAAAAGTTTTATTATGATGGAACCGATTTAGGTGTAACGTATCGACACGAACAGAGCCTCTTTAAAATTTGGGCGCCAACAGCTTCTCAAGTAAAATTAAAATTGCGGGCCCCTGACAGTCAGTATTCCGAAATTGTAAAACTCAAGCGTGGGGACAAAGGCGTTTGGTCTGCAATTGTTCCACGTGATTTGGAATATTACCAATATAGTTTTCTTATTCAAGTAAATCAGGTTTGGCGGGAGGCAGTTGACCCTTATGTAAAGGCTGTAACAGCAAATGGAGAAAAGGGCGTAGTTGTGAATCTGAAGAAAACAAACCGCCCCAAAATAGTTCTTCCGCCGCTGGAAAGTCCTGTTGATGCCATCATATATGAAACACATATAAGAGATTTTACCATTCACCCCCAAAGTGGTGTTAAGAATAAAGGATTATACCTTGGTGCAGGCCAGCTGAACGTAATTGGAAAAGATTCTGAACCCACGGGCTTATCTTATGTTAAGGATTTAGGTGTTACCCATATTGAATTTCTTCCATTCCATGATTTTGCAGGTGTGGATGAATTGGCACCTGATAATGAGTATAATTGGGGATATAATCCTCTTCATTACAATGCTCCAGAAGGAAGTTATTCCACTGACCCCGCAAATCCATATTCCAGAATTATTGAATTAAAACAATTGATAGACCAAGTCCATAAGGCCGGACTGCGGGTCATTATGGATGTGGTTTATAATCATGTTTATTGTCGTGAAAAGTCTTCGTTTGAAAAAATTCTTCCCGGCTATTACTTCCGTCATAATGAGATGGGCATGCCGTCAAACGGAACTGGTGTCGGAAATGATATTGCATCTGAAAGACGTATGGTGCGTAAGTTTATTCTAGATTCTGTGAAATATTGGGTGGAAGAATATCATATTGATGGATTTCGTTTTGATTTAATGGGGATTGTGGATGTCCAAACCATGAACGAAGTGAAAAATGTCTGTCATTCGATTGATAAAAATATTCTTATCATTGGTGAGGGCTGGAATCTTAATACTCCTCTCCCTTTTAAGCAAAAATCGATTATTGCTAATCAAAAGAAACTGCCGGAAATTGGTCAATTTAATGATCAATTCCGGGATCATATTAAAGGCAGCACATTTAATCTATATGATAAAGGATATGCCTTGGGAAATGACCTTTACCGTCTTGCGGCATTTGAATCTATACTCGGCAGCATCGGATTTAATCAGGATAGCAAAGGACTGTTTGATGGGCCTGCACAATCAGTGAATTATGTTGAATGTCATGATAACCATACATTATGGGATAAACTTAAGCTCTGCTTTAAGGATGAGGATGAAGAATTGTTACGGAAATACCATGTGCTTGCAACAGGTATTGTGATCCTTTCACAGGGTATTCCTTTTCTTCACAGCGGACAGGAGTTTTTTAGAAGCAAACAAGGAAATGGAAACAGCTATCGTTCTTCGGATACCATCAACCAGCTGGATTGGGGGCGGAAAATCCAATTTAAAGAAAATATTGAGTATGTAAAAGGTCTTATTCAAATTCGAAAGGCTTACTCTTGTTTTCGCTTTCGGACGGCGGCTGAAATTAGAGCGAACATTCAGTCCCATCCATTGGCTGCTCCGCTTTTAGGATACACGATGAAATCAGATGATAACATTCTATTATTTGTTATTAATCCTGCTCCAAAAAACCTTTCTATTTTACTGCCGGAGGGGGAATGGTCAGTTTTAGCAAATCAACATTATGCTGGCAAAAAAACGACAGGTGATGTTTATCATGGTAATATATCAATTACACCTATTTCACTCAATGTATTCTTGAAATCAGCTCAAGCGCCTAGCTCTTAGGGTCAAAACTAAACTTGGTATCATTAAAAACTGCAGCCTTTCTCCTGCAGCATTGCGATTCGACGAAGGGATGTTCACCTCGACGCACGCCAGCAGAAAATAACTATTTGCAGCGGCATTCTGCGAGATTGTCATACGCTGGCCGGGCTGCCTTAGGCACCTGAGCTTTTTGTTCAAAAAGATGACTTGACGAAAAAAGGTAGTTGGGGATAAAATTTATGAAGATGGCTATTGTAGAAAAACGTATCAATAGCTTTTTTTTATTTAATTTAAACTCATGCTTTTTAAATTTTTTTAATGGAATTGGCTATGGTAAAGGGTAGAACCTTAAGACGTCTAGGTTTTACCATTGTTATAGATAGGTTCCCTTTCCACGGGTTAGGGGAGGGGCCGTCCACCATTAGAACGGCATAAATTGAAGGTGAACAATGTTGGATCATATATTAGGACAAGAGTGGGAGATTGCTCCTGCTGGCGGTGCTACGGGTGAGGCTTTTTATGCAAAGTTTGAGGACCAAAGTCTGTTTCTTAAACGGAATTCTTCCCCCTTTTTAGCGGTATTGTCAGCTGAAGGGATTGTTCCAAAACTTGTATGGACAAAACGATTGGAAAATGGGGATGTCATTACTGCACAGCAATGGCTGGAAGGGCGAGAATTAAAGCCGGCGGAGATGAATCATGAGCTTGTTGCCAGGCTGTTAAAGAAAATTCACCGTTCAGAACCGATGCTTGGCCTGCTCAGCCGGCTTGAAAAGTCTCCTTTAAATCCCGAAATGATTTTTGAATCCATGATTAAGAAAGTAGACAAAGAAACTCTTTCTTTGCCAGAAGTAAGAAATGCATTGAACTTTTTAAATCAGGAAGCTAAAAATGTCCATAGTGATGAAAAAGTTGTTTGCCATGGAGATGTTAATCATAACAACTGGCTGCTTACGGAGGATAACCAGTTGTATTTAATAGATTGGGACGGGGCCGCAATTGCTGACCCCGCCATTGACCTTGGAATGCTTTTATATTGGTACATTCCTGAAGAGAATTGGCAGGACTGGCTCTTGATGTATGGAGAAGAGCTTACCGACGATTTACGTCTAAGAATGAAATGGTATGTTGTTCTTCAAACTATTTCATCTATTCAATTTCATAAAGACAAGCATAAATTAGAAGAAATGAATAAATGGATCCAATTTTTACATGATATCCTTTAATTATGAATATTGACCGATATCATTTACCCATTGAGATAGATTTTCTTGATTGGTTAAAATATGCTGATCCAAGTCAGCTGTCTGGGCACCTTGTTGACTATAATTGTAAACATCTTCCAAAACGTTTTTGACATTTTGATTCACCTGTGCATTGACAATCAGTGATTTTGCTAATCGTTCCAGTTGTTCACATTCAGCTGTTGACCCGCAGCAATCTGTTTGATGATTATTCAATATATCTTTCAGTAATGTTACTTGATCAAGATGACTTAACGGCATTTTTTAACACCCTTTCAAACAAAATAAAAAACGGAATTCACACTTAGGTTGTGAATTCTTTTTTTGTTTATACACTTGCAAGTAAAATTGCTTCATGATATCGTTTAAAACGATATTTATTTAAATAGGAGTGCCGGCATGAGACTTAGAAATAAACCTTGGGCAAAGGAAAGAATCGCAGAATACCCGCAATATGTGGTTCCAAATCCGGAAGAGTATAAAGGAAAATGGAATGAGGCTTTTGAAAGACAGCAGCCGCTTCATATTGAAGTAGGAACCGGCAAAGGCCGCTTTATTACAGAGATGGCGAAAGCTCATCCTGATATAAATTACATTGGAATCGAATTGTTTGACAGTGTCATTATTAAGGCTTTAGACAGGTTAATCGAGGCAGATCTGCCGAATCTTAAATTGTTAAATGTGAATGCAAATGATTTAGCAAAGTTTTTTGCTAAAAATGATGTAGATCGTGTCTATTTGAATTTTTCTGATCCCTGGCCAAAAACACGCCATGAAAAAAGAAGATTAACCTATAAAGACTTTTTAAGGCTTTATGAAGCAATCATGGTCGATGGCGGAGAAATTCATTTTAAAACCGACAATCAAGGCCTGTTTGAATATTCTTTAATGAGTTTCTCAGCATATGGAATGCTGTTAAAGTTTATCAGTCTTGACCTTCATAACAGTGATTCTGAAGGCAATATCATGACAGAATATGAACAGAAGTTTTCTGAAAAAGGGAATCGTATTTACCGTTGTGAAGTGAAATTTCAATCGAAATAAGGATAAGGTTGGACAACTCTTTTAAAGGGTTGTCTCAGATTGTCAACAAAAGACATCGAGAGGACTCCCTCTCGATGTCTTTGTCATTTTTGGATTATATTTCGGTTAAAAATACGTTGATTTCCGTTCCAGGTGTTTGCTTTCCGAGGGGCGTTCGCCGAGCCTCCTCGTCGCTGAAGCTCCTGCGGGGTCTCGCCTGTAACGCTAATCCCCCAGGAGTCAAACACCTTCCACTCCAATCAACTAGTTTGAGCTCTTTCAAACCATTTTCCACGTCCAATTTGCTAATTTTTTCAAATTCATAGAAGCAAACGTAAGCATCGCCTGCATAGACAATTTTTTTAGACCCCGTAGGGTTGTCCATCGCATACCATGCTTTTCCTTTGCATCTGCAATGACACGTTTAATCGTCTCCTTGCGTCTCGCATATATCTGTTTGATTTCATCATTGTGGCGTAGATGTTCTACCTCTTCTAAATAAGCCTCCCAAATATGACGTTGTATAAGCTTTTGATGGTTTTTACTCTCGGTACACTTTCGATAGAAACGGACATTCAGTCCAAATCGCTGCATTTGATTCTCTAATAGAAAGTTCGTGATCGCTGGTGTTTTATAAGCTGCGTAAGCAGCGATTGCAAGTGGCTTCTTAACTTTTTCTATAACCTTCTCGAAAAGAGGCTGTAACAGATGATTATCATGCATATTTCTCGGAGTCACTATCGTACCTAATACAAATCCTTTTTCATCGGTAGTTGCATGGAACGAATACGCAAACTGTTTGGTTCGTTCATCTTTCACATAGTAGCCACTTTCTGGGTCTGTGGTACTTTCCTTAATTTCTTTCCATTCTTCTTTTTCAAATTTCTCAGAAGGAAATGGCTTTTCCCGTGTAATCTAAGAAAATATGGTCAGCAGACAGCAATCCCTTATCCATAATCTCCTTCAAAATGTGGTAAAAGATGTCTTCGAACACATCGGTATTGTGAAAGCGACGCTCATAATTTTTACCGAAGGTAGAGAAGTGAGGGACTTCTGTGTAGAAACCAAATCCTAGAAATCATCGATAGTCCATGTTTGTTTCAATTTCTTTTATTTAGGCTCTTTTCTAAAAGATTGTTGCTTTTTGCTCCCTTTTTAAGATTCGTTCAAAAAATAGGGGTAGAAATTCCCCTTATTTAGGAAATTGGATGTTAATTAGCTGAAATAGACGGAGGAATTTCCCTTATTTGATTTTAAACTGCTAAAATCGGGTGCTTTTCATTGAATAACGGAAAAAACTCCGCTTATTTTTTACTATTTAAGTTTAATTTTGCAAATAACGGGAAAACTTCCGCTTATTTTTTACTTTCAAGGGGGCTATCCTGTAATCCAGCTTTTTCGCAGAGTCCGCTTATTCCTAAATAGAATAAACCACCGCTTTTCTTGGCATAACAACATAGTTTACGAAAACAGCCTTTATTTATGGTTTGGCGCATGGAATGTATGCCAAATATGTACTGTATGAAGACCATCTTAAACAAAATTACGGGGTCGATACTTGGACGACCAATCCCTTAATATAGTTGTTGAACCAAGGGATAGATGAACGAAAAATCAATAGCTGACTCTAGCTTGCGTACTAAATGATCTTCAGGAACTAATTGATCAATTGTCAGCATTTCTAAATGTCCGCTTCATTTGATTGGTTTCTCGTCATCTTGGTACGTCACCTCGAAAGTATTTTATCCAATGTTTAAAACGTTGATGTTGATTGGAGCGGAGGGTGGCGACTCCTGCGGGAAAAGCGGGAAAGTCGAGACCCTGGACTGAGCGTAGCGAGGGAAGCGGCTCGGCCCCGCCCGCGAAAAGCCTCCACCCGGAATGGAAATCAACCTACACTATTTACCTATTTCTATTTTAAAAGAAAAAAGACTGTAGACAAACTCTTTTAAAGGGTTGTCTTTTTAATTTTCATAATTGTCAGGTAATGTTAAACTATAGGAAAGGAGATGAAATGATGGATACTTTGAAAATTGGAGACGTGTCTCTTTACTGGTTAACCGGCGGTATCACCAATTTAGACGGTGGAGCCATGTTTGGAGTGGTGCCAAAACCGCTTTGGTCAAAAAAATATCCTGTAAATGAAAAAAACCAAATCGAATTACCTACAGATCCTATTCTGGTTCAAGCGGATGGAAAGAATATCTTAATTGAAACTGGAATCGGCAAGGGGAAATTAACGGAAAAACAGATTCGTAATTATGGTGTGACAAGGGAATCAGAAGTGGACTCTTCTTTAGAAAGCTTAGGCCTTGATCCATCCAAAATAGATTATGTGTTAATGACCCATTTACATTTCGACCATGCCTGTGGTTTAACCAAACCTGTGAACGGGGAATATGTATCTGTATTTCCAAATGCAAAAATTATTACCTCACAAATCGAATGGGATGAAATGAGAAATCCCAATATCCGTTCAAAAAGTACATACTGGAAGGAAAATTGGGAAGCTATTGAAATGCAGGTAGAGCCATTTGAAGAAACCTGGAGCTTGGGACCAATTCGGATGATTCATACAGGCGGGCACAGTAATGGTCATTCCATTATCATAATTGAAGATGGAGGAGAAATGGCGATTCATATGGCTGATATTTTAGCCACGCATGCCCATCAAAATGTGTTGTGGGTGATGGCTTATGATGATTATCCAATGGATTCCATTTCAGCAAAAGGGAAGTGGCAGCCATTTGCCATGGAGAAGAATGCATGGTTTACTTTTTATCATGATTGTTTATACCGTGCAGTTAAGTGGGGGCCTGACGGTCAAATAGTGGAAAGTATAAAACGTACAAAATAAAAGGAAGCCGTACCCGTGTGGATACGGCTTTTAAGATGCTATACGGCGGACATCAATCAGGGTGCCGGTTGTGGCATCAGCGGCGAATTCATATTGTTCATTGTTTCCATCCACATTTTTAGAAATGCCGCCTTTATAGACTTGATACTGAATTTGTTGTTTTTCATATGGCTCTGCTGTCATATGAATCCATGAACCTGTTATTGGTCCATTTTGATTAAATTGCTTTTTAACGTTTTCTAAAACTTTTTCAGGTGAAACTCTTGCCTTTTTGTTTAGAAGTTCCCGTGCCGTGTAGCCGCTGAGAATTCCAATCGCAGCTCCAATAATAAAAGATCTCCAGTTCATTTAATAGGACCTCCAAGATTAAAAATGGAAAAGATTGCATGTAAACATTTTCCCTTAGTATATCGTATTTAACAGGAAGAAGGTAATATTACTGATATTGAAAATGAAATGTTGGTAAGACAAACCGTAATTCTGTAAAATAATTTGTATACATATTATTTAGAATACAATTAAAGGAGCTTACAGTCCATGAATGATCAAACATTAAAGCTTTTTCAAACATTGACGGAACTGCCTGGCGCGTCAGGAAATGAACATGCAGTCCGAAAATTTATGAGGGAACAGCTGGCGCCCTTCTCGGATGAAATCGTCCAAGATAAGCTTGGAAGTATATTTGGTGTAAAAAGAGGCGATGAAACTGGACCGACCATTATGGTTGCTGGTCACATGGATGAAGTAGGATTCATGGTAACGGCTATAACCGATAATGGGATGATTCGATTCCAGCCGCTGGGAGGATGGTGGAGTCAGGTTCTGCTTGCCCAAAGAGTTCAGGTGATGACGAAAAATGGTCCAATTATTGGTGTAATAGGTTCGATTCCGCCGCACCTTTTAGATGAATCAAAGAAAAATAAACCGATGGAACAAAAAAATATGCTGATCGATGTTGGTGCTGATGACCGGGAAGATGCTGAACGTATGGGAATTAAACCTGGTCAGGCCATTTTGCCAATCTGTCCGTTTACCCCAATGGCTAACAAGAAGAAAATTATGGCAAAGGCATGGGATAACCGGTATGGCTGCGGTTTGGCGATTGAGCTGTTACAAGAACTGAAAGATGAAACATTGCCAAACGTCTTATACTCTGGAGCAACTGTTCAAGAAGAGGTTGGGCTGCGCGGTGCCCAAACTGCGGCAAATATGATTAAGCCTGATATCTTTTTTGCTCTAGATGCAAGTCCGGCCAATGATGCAAGCGGAGATAAAAATGAATTTGGTCAATTAGGGAAAGGGACACTGCTCCGTATCCTTGACAGGTCCATGGTTACCCATCGCGGAATGCGGGAGTTTGTTCTTGATATGGCAGAAACAAATAACATTCCTTATCAATATTTTGTCTCACAGGGTGGGACAGATGCCGGTCGGGTTCACCTCCTAAATGAAGGAATCCCTAGTGCGGTAATTGGTATTTGTTCACGTTATATTCATACCCATGCCTCTATTATCCATGTCGATGATTATGCGGCTGCTAAGGAATTATTAGTGAAATTAGTTAAAGCCTGCGACAAAGCTGCAGTGGATACGATTAAAGCAAATAGTTAATGTTAAAGGGAGGCATTGGAGAACTTGCCTCTCTTTTTTACGAGGAGATGTAATTTAATGAAAATCATCATTGGGTCAAAGAACCCGGCAAAAGTTCAGGCGGTAAAAAATAGTTTTATTCATCAAGACACTCAATACATTTCTCTTGATATCCCGTCAGGAGTAAGTGGACAGCCTTTTTTGGATGAAGAAACGATTAAGGGGGCAATCAACAGGGCAGAAGGTGCGCTTCGTGAAGGGGAAGGTGATATTGGCATTGGACTTGAGGGGGGAGTTCAAGAAACGGCATATGGTCTTTTGATGTGTAACTGGGGTGCCTTGGCAGCCAGGGGCATGGAACCTATAATAGCCGGTGGTGCGCGGATTTTACTTCCTGAGGAAGTGGCATCAAGACTGCGTTCTGGTGAAGAACTTGGACCTGTAATGGAGGACTATGTAAAAAAGAAAAATGTAAGGAAACACGAAGGCGCTATCGGTGTCTTTACAAATGAGGCGGTTAATCGTGCAGAAATGTTCACCCATGTAATAAATCTATTAGCAGGGCAATTTGCTTATCAGCAAAAACATAATAGCCGCTGATTTTTGAAATGATGGAAGGTTAAGAAAACAAACTTATAAGGAGTATCTATGGGACAGTTCAGGCGGTGAACGTGAAGGAACAGTCTCATAGAGAGATAAGCAAAGACGGAAAAGAAACAGCCGTATAGTGTGTTTTATGGGGCAAGACGGGTGTGGAAAGCGAAGAAATAGTTTCAAAGAGAGTGCCTGTGGATTAGTGAATGTCGTTTAATCAATGATTGCTTTTTGTTGGACTAATGGGTCCTTAGACTGCTATTATGTGAAGGAACCTTAAATAATAATAAGGCAGATGGAGGCTTTGACATGAAAAATCTAGAATCAATGGAGCAATTTGAGCAGCTTCGTAATCAAGGAAAAACCATTTTTATGTTTTCTGCGGGCTGGTGTCCAGATTGCCGTTTCATAGAACCAGTATTACCTGAAATAGAATCAGATTTCCCAGAGTTTACTTTTATTCATGTAGACCGTGATGATTATATTGATGTTTGCCAACAGCTGGATGTTTTCGGTATTCCTAGCTTTATTGCTTTTGAGGATGGTAAAGAACTTGGAAGATTTGTCAGCAAGGACAGAAAGACAAAAGAAGAAATTGAAAACTTTATTAAGGGCTTGAAATAATGGCAAACCTCCTTCCTTTGGAGAAGGAGGTTTTTTCATGTAAAATAAAAAGAAATGACTCCGAAATGAAAGGAGGATGAAGATGGATAGTATAAAAATGAAACGTGAATTAGAGTCACGCTTTTCGGGCGAAGACAGAATCATTTCCTATGACCGTGAGAAAGATGAACTGCGAATTGAAAGTGCAAAGGCCGGAAAAGGAATAACCGTATCCATTTCAAATATTGTGGCAAAGTGGCATACCGAAAAGGAAAAGGCTATTGAAGAAGTTGTCTATTATGTAGAAGAGGGTCTAAAGGCAATGGAAAGCCCTATTCAATTAAATGACCATGAGAAGAGAATTTTCCCAGTCATTCGCTCTACTTCATTTCCACTAGAATCAAAAGAGGGTATTCGTTTTTTAACAGATGATCATACCGCTGAAACAAGAATTTATTATGCATATGATATGGGGAAAACATATCGGTTAATTGATTCAAAACTTCTTGAAAAAGAGGGCTGGGATACGAATAGGATAAAAGAAATTGCTTTGTTTAATGTAAGATCTTTATCAACTTCTTTAAAAGAAGATCAGGTGGCAGGGAACATTTTCTATTTTTTAAACACGAATGATGGTTATGATGCAAGCCGGATTTTAAATAAAGGCTTCTTGAATGAGATTGAAAAGAAAATTGAAGGAAAAATGGTATTGGCTGTTCCACATCAGGATGTATTGATTATTGCAGATGTTCGTAATGATCGAGGGTATGATGTACTTGCACAAATGACAATGAGCTTTTTTGCAAGCGGGCATGTACCGATTACGGCATTATCCTTTTATTATGAAAATGGTGAATTAGAGCCTATTTTCATCCTTGGGAAAAACAAATAAACTGTAACTACAATCAGCAGGGAGGTGTCATCTCCACTGATTTTTAGTTGAACCAGCAGTTGCCCCCGCTTATACTTCCTGCTTATGCTAAGCCATGAAACGGGGGCTTGCTGCCCGTTAATGCGGGATAAAACAGGGAGAGGACCATATATTTGGTCCTTTTTACATTGGTCAATTCAGAAAATAAGAGAATTTGACTAATTCTACAGAAATGTGTCGAAAAAAATAAAAATGCTGTTAAAATAGAATGATAGATGAAGTAGAAAGAGTGATAGTTTTGAGCTGGATCCAAAACTTATTTCAAAAGTTAAAAAAAGACGGTGAAGATGAATTTGAGGAACGTTTTTTTCATAATGATAAAACGGGAGACTTATCACCGCCAGATGACTATGTAAAAGATGTTGATGTTAAAGTTTCTTATCAATATCCTAAAGGACCTTCTTCTTCATCAATGATGTTTAGTAAAACAACACCCAGGGAAGAAAGACCAAAAAGCCGAAAAAATAGTCAGGCTGAAAAAAGCAGTACCAATCAAAGTAAAATGAGTTCTAAAGAGGCTGACCCGCCAAAAATAAAAAAAGAGCAGCCTCAGCCAAAAATTCATGGTCCATTCCATCCGACTGAAATTCCATCACCGGTGTTTGGGTTTCATCGGCGAAAAAAATCAACTGCCATCGTAGAGCATGAATTAAGCCATTTTTTGCAATCAGAAGCCGAATCACAGCAAGTTATTGAAGAAAAGGCAGAAAAAGATATTCAGATGCAGACTGAACAAGAGGCAGAAAAGGATATTCAGATGCAGACTGAACAAGAGGCAGAAAAGGATATTCAGATGCAGACTGAACAAGAGGCAGAAAAGGATATTCAGATGCAGACTGAACTAGAGGCAGCTGTAACAATTGCTGAACAGAACAAGGGAATTTCGGATGTTTTAACTGAAGCGTTAGAACGAGCTGAAAGAGATTATGATCTTGAAAATACATATGAAGAGCCCGTTTCCCATCAGGAAAAAACAGAGAATAAGGTGGATGTCCTTAAAGAAAAAAATGATGAACCATTTTTAAAAGAGGAAAATATTGAAAAAAGAAGGTCAGCCAGGTCTGAAAGATCGCATTTGCCGTTTAATGTGATGATGTTAAAACAGGATAAGCAAAAATGGGATTGGCACAAGCAGACAAGAAGAACCAAGCCGAATGCGAACGAACAAAAATCTCTGGAAACGCAGAAAGAAACACCAACGGAACAAAAACCAATACCGGTTGCTGTACAAGAATCAAGTGAAGAACCAATAGCCGTTACAGTTCAAGAATCAAGTGAAGAACCAATAGCGGTTGCTGTTCAAGAATCAAGTGAAGAACCAATAGCCGTTACAGTTCAAGAATCAAGCGAAGAACCAATACCGGTTACCGTCCAAGAATCAAGCATAGAACCAATACCGGTACTTGTTCAAGAATCAAATGTGCAGCAGATTAAGAACGTGGATGGGGTTAAACAATCTGATGACGAAGCCCATTACACCTTTCCTGACTATGGTTTGTTAAAGCCTCCGGTTTCGAAAGGGAAAGATACGGAGTGGCTGGATCAACAGCAAGAGCTACTAAATCAAACGCTGCAAAACTTTAATGTTAGTGCCGGTGTTGTGAATGTTACACAAGGTCCTGCAGTAACTAGGTTTGAAGTCCAGCCGGAGCCAGGCGTAAAGGTCAACAAAATTACCAATCTTAGTGATGATATTAAATTAAGCCTTGCTGCAAGGGATATCCGGATGGAAGCACCTATTCCAGGAAAGCACACAATCGGGATTGAAGTGCCTAATCAAATTTCAAGGCCGGTACAAATAAGTGAAATCATTCAAACCCGTACTTTTGAAGAATCTGCTTCACCGTTAACAGCCGTTCTTGGTCTTGATATTGCAGGAAAGCCAATTGTGACGGATTTAAAAAAGATGCCGCACGGCTTGATTGCCGGAGCAACAGGTTCTGGGAAAAGTGTTTGTGTAAATTCAATTCTAATCAGTTTGTTATATAAGGCATTACCTGAGGATTTGCGCTTGCTGCTTATCGATCCAAAAATGGTCGAACTCGCACCGTATAATCGGATTCCACACCTTGTCAGTCCTGTAATAACGGATGTGAAAGCTGCAACGGCTGCCTTGAAATGGGCTGTCGACGAGATGGAACGGCGTTATGAATTATTTGCCCATACAGGTGTTCGTGACATAAGTCGGTTTAATGAACTGGCTATGGAGCATAAGCAATATTCCGATAAACTTCCGTATATCGTCATCATCATTGATGAACTGGCTGATTTGATGATGATGTCTCCGGCTGATGTAGAGGAAGCGATTTGCCGTATAGCTCAAAAAGCCAGGGCCTGTGGGATTCATTTAATAATCGCAACCCAAAGGCCTTCTGTAGATGTTATCACCGGACTAATTAAAGCCAATATTCCAACCCGTATTGCATTCTCGGTGTCATCACAGGTTGATTCCCGGACCATTATTGATATTAGCGGTGCGGAGAAATTATTAGGACGGGGCGACATGCTGTTCTTAGAAAATGGCTCATCAAAACCAATCCGTCTGCAAGGTACATTTGTATCTGATGAAGAAATTGATCTTGTAGTTGGACACGTCAGAGAGCAGCAGGCACCAGATTATTTATTTGAGCAGGAAGAATTATTAAAAAAGGCACAGGTAACGGAAGAAGAGGATGAGCTGTTCTTTGAGGCATGTGAATTTATTGTTGACCAAGGGGTTGCTTCCACCTCAAGCCTGCAGCGTCGGTTTAAAATTGGTTATAACCGTGCAGCAAGGTTGATGGACAGCTTTGAACAAAATGGATACATTACAAGTGCAAATGGCAGCAAGCCTCGTGAAGTATTGATTTCAGAATCCGATTTGGAGGCAATCCAAGAAGCAAGTTATAATGTATAATCGATAGTATTCTTTAATGACATGAACAAATAATAAGAATGATGTTAGAACTGGCAGATTTGTGCCAGCGTATCAAAATAGTTTTTACAAATGAACAATGCTATAATATTGAAATATGAGTTAATATAATAAATAGTGTTTTAAAAATGCAGGTTTCAATTATTAGCAAATACAGACAGATGTCATATACTGTTTTACAGTATTATGTTGGTTGGAGGTTCTTCTATGACTATTTACCATTTTGTGGGTATAAAGGGGTCAGGAATGAGTGCACTTGCGCAAGTGCTGCATGATATGAAATATGAAGTACAAGGCTCCGATGTTGAAAAGCACTTTTTTACGCAGGATGCTCTTGAAAAGTCAGGGATTACGATTCTTCCTTTTCAAAAGGAAAATATTAAACCTGGGATGACAATTATTGCAGGAAATGCATTTCCTGATACACATGAGGAAATTCAAGAAGCTATGAAGCTTGGACTTCCTATCGTACGGTACCATCGGTTTTTAGGCGATTTTATGCAGAATTTCACTAGTATTGCCATAACCGGTGCTCATGGAAAAACGTCAACAACAGGATTACTGGCCCATGTAATTTCGGGAATGAAGCCTACCTCATTCTTAATAGGTGACGGAACAGGAAAAGGGGAGGAAGGGGCAGAATACTTTGTCTTTGAGGCATGTGAGTATAGAAGACATTTTCTTTCTTATTTTCCAGACTATGCCATCATGACAAATATTGATTTCGATCACCCTGATTATTTTGCCAATATTGATGATGTCTTTTCCGCATTTCAAGAAATGGCGTTTCAGGTAAAGAAAGCAATATTTGCCTGTGGTGATGACGAGCAGCTTCAAAAAATTCAAGCAAAGGTTCCTGTTGTGTTTTACGGTTTTGATGAGGGAAATGATTATCAAGCTAAAAATATTGTTAAAACAACGGATGGAACCAGCTTTGATGTATTTATTCGAAATACATTCTATAATACCTTTTTAATTCCAACATTTGGTGATCATAATGTCTTAAATGCATTAGCTGTTATAGGTTTATGCCACTATGATGAAATGAATGTTGAGATGGTGAAGGAGCGATTGGCAACTTTCCAGGGAGTTAAAAGGAGATTTTCAGAAAAAAGGGTTGGAAGTCAGATTCTAATTGATGATTATGCCCATCATCCAACTGAGATTAAAGCAACTATAGATTCTGCTAAGCAAAAATATCCAGATAAAGAGATCATAGCAGTTTTTCAGCCGCATACTTTTACTCGTACACAGGCATTTCTTGAAGATTTTGCCGAGGCATTAAGTTTGGCAGATAAAACATATCTATGTGAGATTTTTGGCTCAGCCCGAGAAAATCACGGGAAATTATCAATTAAGGATTTACAGGAGAAAGTCCCATTTTCGGAAATTCTCAAAGAAGAAAATACTTCCGTCTTAAAACAGCATGATCAAAGTGTCATTCTGTTTATGGGAGCTGGAGATATCCAAAAGTTCCAGGAAGCTTATGAAAAGCAGCTAGTGTAATGAAGGGGATGCCAACAGGTTGTGGCATCCTTTCAATATTTTAAGGTCATATAAAAATTTTATTCTGTTTGCAGGAAAACAAGACAAATATATGGAAGTAGTAAGGAAAAGCATTAATGTGTAGATTCTCACATAATTGGGTAATACATAAAGAAAGAGAGATTAAGCAGGAGGTTGAACGATGCAAATAATTTTATATTTAAGCGTAGCCTTGATTGCTGTAGCATTTTTGGTACTGGTGATTTATATATCTAAAACTCTTAAATCTCTTCAAAGAACACTTGATAGTGTCTCTGATACGTTAAAAGGTGTTGAGGGGCAGCTTGATGGAGTAACAAGAGAAACCACTTTACTTTTACAGAAGACGAATGCACTGGCAGATGATGTTGGTCAAAAGTCAGCAAAATTAAACAGTGTTGTAGATGCGGTAAAAGGGGTTGGCGAAACGGTTTCTAACTTTAATGGGACCTTACAAAACATTACGAAGACAGTGGACAAGCAGGTGGAAGAAAGTAAAGAAAAGGTTTCACAAATTATTCAGTGGAGTAATGTTATTTTGGAACTAAAGGAAAAATGGAGAGAAAGAAAAGAAGCAAAAGAAACTAAGAAGGAAGAAAGTATCCAAGTAAAGCAGAAAGTTCGTTCATATTAAATAAAAAAGGAGCTGAGAGATTTGTCTAATCGAGAATATGAATCACGGGAAATTAATCAAAACCGGAATGAGGATTCCAGCAGCTTTTTGCTTGGGGCAATTATTGGGGGAGTAGTTGGAGCCGCTTGTGCCCTTCTGTTTGCGCCAAAAAGCGGAAAAGACATTCGTAATAAGATTAGCAGTAATACGGGTTCCATTGTGAACAAAACAGGAAAATTAGGCGAAACGATGAAAAATAAAGGAAATGAATTGGCTGCCAAAACTTCATCTTTTTCTCAAGAAATCGTTCATCAATCTTCAGACTTAATCAACAAAGTTAAAGAAAAAGCTTCAAACAGGGAAGCAACTGAAAATAAGAATGAAAGGGAAATTCGCTTTATCCCTATTGGAGGCACTGGAAAAGCGGATTCTAAAAAACAAGAGAGTAAAGGTGCTTCTGATGATGAGGCCATTAGAAAAAAATTAATGGAAGCTCAAGTGGCCTTTGATGAAGAAGAAAATAGGATCAAATTGTAAATTTGGTTAAGAAAGTTCAGTTTTATTGTTATATAAACGGTGAAGTGATAAAATGACTTCATCGTTTATTTTTTGAATTGGAGGCTTTGGAATGATTAAAAAAGTTGATACCATTGAACAATTTAATGATTTATTAAAGGATGAGGACCGATTTTATTTTTTGAAACACAGCCTTACATGTCCAATCAGCCAGGCCGCCTATAAAGAATATGAGAAGTTTGCGGCAGAGCATGAAGAGATACCAAGTTATTATCTTGCTGTACAGGAATCACGTCCATTATCAACGGAAATAGCTGATCACTTCCAAATCAAACATGAATCCCCGCAGGCAATTTTGTTTTCAGATGGGAAAGCTGTATGGAATGCATCACATTGGAAAATTACAAATAAATCTCTAATCAATGCACTAATGGAAAATAGCTAAGTTAGGTATGAAGATCCTAATTTAACTGAATAAAAGGCTCACCAACTTGTGGATTGATTCATATTATAATTCAATATAATCAAAAGGCTTTAACGCTTAAAAGCGTTTAAGAAATAAAGGAAAAATAGGTGACAAAGAAATTTTTTTCAGTTATAATAAACCCTAATATTACAAAAATTGTTTTAAAATTAAAAATATATGTGTTTGTGAGTCAGTTAACATGTAATTCTGATTTGCAATGAAAGGATGGGGACGAATATGGGCAATAATGAATTAGATCAGTTGAGAGAACGCGTGGATGAAGTAAACTTGGAACTGTTGAGGTTAATCAATGAAAGGGCCCAGCTCGTCCAAGATATTGGACAGGTAAAAGGAAGCCAGGGTGTCTTTCGTTTTGATCCAGTTCGCGAAAGAATGATGCTTGATAAGATAAAGCAAAGTAATGATGGTCCTTTCGACAATGCTACAATTGACCATATCTTTAAAGAAATCTTCAAAGCTGGCCTTGATTTACAAAAGGATGATCACAAAAAAGCATTACTTGTATCAAGAAAGAAAAAGCCGGAAGATACCATTATTAACTTAAAGGGTGAAAATATCGGTGACGGCAAACAGCACTTTGTTTTCGGTCCATGTGCAGTAGAATCTTACGAGCAAGTGGCAACTGTTGCAAAAGCAATGAAAGAAAAAGGCTTAAAGCTATTACGCGGCGGTGCATACAAACCAAGAACTTCTCCATATGATTTCCAAGGTTTGGGTGTAGAAGGCTTAAAAATTCTAAAACGGGTTGCAACTGAATTTGATATGGCTGTTATCAGTGAAATTGTGAACCCAGCAGATATTGAAATGGCAGCAGAGTACTTGGATGTCATTCAAATTGGAGCTCGCAATATGCAAAACTTTGAATTATTAAAGGCCGCTGGGGCAGTTAATAAACCAGTTTTATTGAAGCGAGGACTAGCTGCTACAATCGAAGAATTTATCAATGCAGCAGAATATATTATGGCACAGGGGAATGGACAAATTATTCTTTGTGAACGCGGTATTAGAACATATGAACGCGCAACAAGAAACACACTTGATATTTCTGCCGTTCCAATTCTAAAACAAGAGACACACTTGCCAGTTATGGTTGATGTTACTCATTCTACAGGCAGAAGAGATTTGCTTCTTCCTTGTGCAAAAGCAGCAATTGCAGTTGGAGCAGACGGCGTAATGGCTGAGGTTCACCCAGATCCTGCTGTTGCCTTATCTGATGCTCAGCAGCAAATGAACTTAGAACAATTCGATCAATTCTATAATGAACTCCTTGCATCCAATTACGTAAGGATCTAATGAATTCTGAAATGAAGACCCTCTGCCACGGCAGAGGGTTCTTTTCTTTAAAAAATATTTTATACTATAATTGCGGCTTTTTAATTCTTATCGTATCATTAGTACATAATTAGGATTGTATAATTCATCACATACAAGGAAAAATGACTAGATTTTTACATCCTGCAGCAAAATAAAGAAAACAATGTTCGTTTCTTAGGAGAGTGTTAATAGTGAATAATATTACGATTTATGATGTTGCCCGTGAGGCAAACGTATCCATGGCAACGGTCTCTCGTGTCGTCAATGGAAATCCAAATGTAAAACCGGTGACACGAAAAAAAGTATTAGAAGTAATTGAGAGACTTGGTTATGTTCCCAATGCGGTAGCAAGAGGGCTGGCAAGTAAGAAAACTACAACCGTCGGGGTCATCATTCCAGATATCTCCAATATCTTTTTTGCCGAATTAGCCCGGGGAATTGAAGATATTGCAACAATGTATAAATACAATATCATCCTTAGTAACTCTGATCAAAATAAAGATAAGGAAATTCATTTGTATCATACAATGCTTGGTAAACAAGTGGATGGAATTGTTTTTATGGGAGGAAACATTACAGAGGAACATGTTCAAGAATTTGAAAAATCACAAGTGCCCATTGTTCTTGCTGGATCTATTGAAGAATCAGAAAGGATTCCATCAGTCAATATTGATTATGAACAGGCTGCATATGATGCAGTGAAAGAGTTTATTGGCAGAGGCCATAAACAGATTGCATTTGTGAATGGGCCGCATTATGAACCTGATATAGCTGTAAAAAAATTAAATGGATATAAAAAAGCTCTAGAGGAATCTAATATTTCCTTCAAGGAGGAGTTGATTCTTGAAGGGGATTATACGTATGATGCAGGTCTCGAAGCCTTTGAAAAAATAGTAGAATTACCTGAAAAGCCAACTGCCATTCTTGTCGGTGCGGATGAAATGGCTCTTGGTGTAGTCCATGGGGCAGCAGATAAAGGCTATCAGATTCCTGAGGATTTTGAGGTTATTACATCTGATAATACAAGATTGTCATTAATGGTCAGACCGCAGCTTACAACCATTGTACAGCCGTTATATGATATTGGAGCAGTGGCTATGCGTCTGCTTACAAAGCTAATGAACAAAGAAAAGGTTGAAAATCAAATCGTCGTTCTTCCACATCGAATTGAACATCGTCAATCTACGAGGGAAGAAAACTAAAAAGAAAGAGGCAGGTTAATCTGAGGGCATTGAAAAAGTACCCTTTATAGGAAAATGACTGTTTCACTTAGTTGTTGATTTCCGCTCCAGGCGGCTTCGCTTTTCCGCGGGCGTGCCGGGAAGTCTCCTCGGCGCTGTAGCGTCTGTGGGGATTCCCTGCTGCTCCGTACTCCCCGCGGGACACTGAATTTACTTCATTGAATCCGCCCACGCACGAAGGAAATGCGTTAGCATTTACGAGGAGTCTACACGGCCTTCCGCTCCAATCAACGGTGTTAAATTTTTTTAATTACTTTGTACAAAACCAAAATAAAAAAGGTATAAAATCCGCATTATTTAAGGGTTTTATACCTTTTTTATTGTTTAATTAAAGTAAAAGAAAAGGAAATAGAGTTAGTAGACAAATTAAATCCAGTCAAATAGAAAATTAAAACACAGACACGTGTACAATGCAGCGGAATAGGGGTTTTTTTTCGTATATTTTAATCAATTCATTTCAAAATTCTTTTTAGATGTACGACAATTATTCCCATGGCACCTCGTAATTCCTGCAAAGTTTAACGAAGGTACTGAAAATCCTTAGTATCTTTTGGGCAAATATAGGACAACAATCAAAAAAGCGACTCTAAAATTCAAAATGAATTTTTAGAGTCGTTTTTTTTATTCTTTTCTTTATTATTTTTATAAGAATTCGCAGGAACATGATGTGCTTGTTTGGTAGAGCTTTCGCTTTTCTAAATAGTTTCACTTTTTTTCTGACTTCTAATCGGGTACAGTGCTTTTTCAAGCGTATTAAGATTTTTTTCTGTTATTTCGGGCTTTCTTGGAATGGGGGGATATAAATCTTCCGGGTCATCCCATTCCTTTGGAAGTTCAACCGGCGATTTGGCTTGCCAGTATTCGACCCATTCAACCGGAAGACGGCCGATGGAGTTTGGGTTTTCTATCATTTCCATCCAAATCATTGCCCAAGCACGAGGGACAACTCGCCAAATATCATATCCGCCGCCGCCGACAGCAATCCATCTGCCCTCACAATATTGATGAGCAATTTTATGAGCCAGTTTTGGAATTTCTCTATAAATCTTCATAGTTGCTGATAAATGTGTTAAAGGGTCATAGTAATGGGCATCTGCTCCATTTTGGGTAAGAATGACATCAGGCTTAAAGAACTCTGCAACCTCTCGAATTGCATGGGAATAAGCGTATAGCCATGATTCATCTTCTGTAAAGGCATCAACAGGTATATTAAACGAATATCCATATCCTGCTCCTTGTCCTCTTTCATTAATGTTGCCTGTTCCTGGGAATAAATAGCGCCCTGTCTCATGAATCGATAGTGTACATACATTTGGTTCATCATAAAAAGACCATTGAACACCATCACCATGGTGGGCATCTGTATCAACATATAAAACCCGTGCACGATATTTTTTCAGCAAATATTTTAATGCGACAGAACTGTCATTATAAACGCAAAATCCTGAAGCCTTTCCGCGAAATCCGTGATGCAGCCCCCCGCCAAGATGTACTGCATGGAGAGCTTTTCCCGTCATGACTTGATCAACTGCAGTAAGGGTTCCTCCGACCAATAGGGAACTAGCCTCATGCATATTGGGAAACACTGGAGTATCTTCTGTACCTAGTCCGTAATTTTCCGCAATTTCCTTTGGGAGTTGTCCATAGCCAGCTTTTTTTACAGCATTGATAAATCCCGGGTCATGGATAAGCAGCAATTCTTCTTCAGATGCCATCCTAGGAGGAATAATATGCTCAGAATCTAAAGCATTGATTTTCTTTAATAAATCAATAGTTAATTTAAGCCGGAATTGATTAAAAGGATGATGACTGCTAAATTTATAATTTAGCAGTTCTTCTGAAAAGACGAATACGGAACGATCTGTCATAGAGAAATCCCCGGCAGATTAGGCCATATTACTTCATGTCCGGCTTCTTTCAGGTCTTGAATCAGGCCTATTGGATTCATTAATTGCACCCTAATAACTAGTACTTTAAATTGATCATCCTGTTTATCCGGGTAAACTAAAACGCTGAGAATATTGGCTTTCCGTTTGCGAATGATTCCGGCAATATCTGATAGGACGCCTGAAATGTTTGGAACCCGTATTTCAATTTGCGAACCTGGCTGATGAGCACCTGTCAGCTCTACCATCGTACGAAGGATATCCGTTTCAGTGATAATCCCTGCTACTTTTTGGTCTAGTAAAATAGGAATCGCACTGATTTTATGTTCATAAAACACTGCTGCAATCTCTTCTACGAAATCAAGGGGATGACCGGTAATGACGTTCTTTTCCATAATTAACTCAAGCGGTTTCTTCAAATCATCCGGGTTCTCGTTTGTACGGAAAGTGGAAGGAGTCGCTTCTTTTAATCGGGAGATTGTCACTAGTCCCACTAACTTTTTATCTGTATTTATAATGGGTATATGGCGGATATTATTCGTTTCCATTACACGAATGGCATCTGCAATGGTATCTGTTGGATACAATGTGACAACATCTGTTTTCATTATTTCTTCAACAATCATATTCATATCCCCTCATTTCTTTAAGTTTGCAGGAGGAAATACATTCCATTAGTACATAAACCGGTTCATGAAGCGAAGTCGGTCAAATTTTTGCACCGTCTCAAGACTTACCCGGCTCCCCACTCTTGCCATAAGGCAGTTAGCAGGATGGGAGCAAATTTCAGGGTCATCAGTTGCATACCACTCCAGTCCGCCGGCACTCATCATCTTTTCCATGACTTTTCTGTATTCCCATACATTCAAATTTGTTCCTTTTAAATCCCAGTGCCAATAATATTCGGTAGTAATGATAAGATAATCTTCCATGGCATCATCCAGCATGGATACGATTAAAAGGTTTTTGCCGACAGCACATCCTCTAAATTGAGGTATTACTTCAATAGCACCTAATTCTATTAAATTTTCAATATTCCCTTCTGACCACCGTTCAAGCGGATCTGGATAGAGAAAAGTGACATAACCAACAATCGTGTTTTGATGTCGTGCAATAATAATTCTGCCTTCTTCAAGTTCAGCAATCCCAATTAATGCTTTATGCTGCTGATCCGGCGGCCTGAATGCAATCAAATCTTCATGAAAATCATAAGACTGCACAATTTCAGAAGAAATAGGGCCCTCAATTATTAACATGCCATATGGAGTATTTAATTCCCTTGCATAATAGGTTTTTTTATGTCTCATTAGGTCACCCCTGGAAAAATCTATACTGAACAATTCTATTATACATAATTTTTCCTTTAGAAAAGACAATTCCACAAAATCTTCGGTATTATTTGATTAGGATTATTTATATGAAGAATTAAATTTTTTTAAAAAATCATTTTTTTAAAATTGTGAATAATTCTTATTTGTAATATAATATTATTATCAACTTCAAAAGGGGGAGATTTAAGTGAAAGTGGAAGCGTTGCCAGTTGTACAAGGGGAATACAATTTACAAAATTATGAAGAAACGTATAAAAGCTTTGACTGGAAAGAGGCAGAAAAGGAATTTTCATGGAGTAAGACTGGGCTTGTCAATTTAGCCTATGAAGCTATTGACAGGCATGCTGAGACTTTCAGGAAGAATAAGATTGCTCTCTACTATCGTGATGGTTCTAGAAATGAAAAGTATACCTTTAAGGAAATGAAGGAACTGACGAATAAAGCGGCAAACGTATTAAAAAATTATGGTGATGTAGTGAAAGGAGACAGGGTATTTATTTTTATGCCCCGCTCACCTGAACTATACTTTACTGTTTTAGGCGCGATAAAGCTTGGAGCCATTGTCGGCCCATTATTTGAAGCTTTCATGGAGGGTGCTGTCAGAGACCGACTGCAGGATAGTGGTGCAAGTGTTTTAGTAACAACACCGGAGCTCCTTGATCGTGTACCGGTCCAAGATTTGCCAGAATTAAAGCATATTTTCGTGGTCGGAGGCAATGTGCAAGACCAGGGACTATTCATTAATTTTATGGAAAAATTTGAAGATGCAAGCAGCAAGCTTGATATTGAATGGGTGGAACGTACAGACGGTTTGATTCTTCACTATACTTCTGGTTCGACAGGAAAACCAAAAGGCGTGCTGCATGTACATAATGCAATGCTTCAGCATTATCAGACAGCCAAATGGGTTCTTGACTTAAAAGAGGATGATATTTACTGGTGTACCGCAGACCCTGGCTGGGTTACTGGAACTTCTTATGGAATTTTCGGTCCTTGGTTAACCGGGACATCAAACGTAATTATCGGCGGCCGTTTCAGTCCGGAATCATGGTATAAAATGATTGAAGATTTTGGGGTAACAGTATGGTACAGCGCACCAACCGCCTTTAGGATGTTAATGGGGGCAGGGGATGAGGTTGTGAAGAAATTTGATCTTAGCAGTCTCCGCCATATTCTAAGTGTTGGTGAACCATTGAATCCTGAAGTAGTAAAATGGGGAGCAAAAGTATTCAATAAGCGGATTCATGATAACTGGTGGATGACAGAAACCGGTGCACAGCTAATCAGTAACTATCCATGTATGGAAATTAAGCCTGGTTCCATGGGTAAACCAATTCCGGGAGTTGTTGCAGCCATTGTAGATGATCAGGGCAATGAGCTGCCGCCATACCGGATGGGGAACTTGGCCATTAAAAAAGGCTGGCCTTCCATGATGCATACGATTTGGAAAAACCAAGCAAAATATGAGTCTTACTTTTTACCAAATGGCGGCTGGTATGTATCTGGTGATTCAGCCTATATGGACGAGGATGGCTATTTCTGGTTCCAAGGCCGGGTGGATGATGTTATTATGACATCGGGCGAACGTGTAGGTCCATTTGAAGTCGAAAGCAAGCTTGTGGAGCATCCTGCCGTAGCAGAAGCAGGGGTAATCGGTAAACCGGACCCTGTCCGCGGCGAAATCATTAAAGCGTTTATCGCGCTTAGAGATGGTTACAGTCCATCTGACGAATTAAAAGAAGAAATCCGTCAATTTGTGAAAAAAGGTCTTGCTGCCCATGCAGCTCCAAGGGAAATTGATTTCCGTGATAAACTTCCGAAGACACGGAGCGGTAAAATTATGAGACGTGTCTTGAAAGCTTGGGAATTAGATTTGCCAACGGGTGACCTTTCAACAATGGAAGATTAATAAATAAAAATAGACCTTGGTTCATATCTTCATGTCCAAGGTCTATTTTTATTAAAATTTGATTAAAGTATATTTCTTTTTACCTCTTTTAATAATGGTAAACTGGCCTTCGATTCTGTCAGATTCCTGCAGGATATGGGCAGTATCAGTAATTTTCTCACCATTTACAGATATTGCTCCATTGGAGATATCTTCGCGGGCCTGACGTTTTGATGAGGAAATTTTTGCAGCGACTAATAGGTCAACTAAATTTTCTTCACCCTTTGTTTCATAGGCGGGTACATCTTTAAATCCCTGCTTAATCTCTGCAGCTGTAAGATTTTTGACATCGCCGCTGAATAAAGCTTGAGAAATCTTTATCGCCTGCTGCAATGCCTCTTCACCATGAATCAAGCGTGTCATTTCTTCTGCCAATGCTTTTTGAGCTTTCCGGAGATGAGGTTCTTCTTCTACACTTACCGCTAACGTATCAATTTCTTCATGAGAAAGGTAAGTAAAGTACTTCAAGTATTTCACTACATCGGCATCTGCTGTATTAAACCAGAATTGATAGAACTCATATGGTGTTGTCTTTTCGGGATCAAGCCAGATAGCTCCGCCTTCTGTTTTACCGAACTTTGTGCCATCTGCTTTTGTTACGAGAGGAATGGTCATTCCAAAGGCTTTTGTTTCTTCGGTGTGCATTTTCCGGATTAATTCCAGTCCAGTCGTAATGTTTCCCCATTGATCACTGCCGCCAATTTGAAGTTTACAATTGTAGTGATCATATAAATGGTTGAAATCCATAGCCTGTAAAATGGTATAGGTGAATTCAGTAAAGGAAATTCCTGTTTCAAGCCGGTTAGCAATTATATCCTTTGCAAGCATGTAATTAACACCAATATTCTTGCCGATATCACGCAGGAATGTTACAACACTCATTGAACTGGTCCAATCATAGTTATTCACCAAGACGGCTCCGTTTTCTCCATTAAAATCAAAGATAGAGGCAAGCTGTTTTTGAATTCCATCCACATTTTTTTGAACAGTTTCTAATGTTTGTAGTTTTCTTTCTTCACTTTTACCGCTTGGATCACCAATTAGACCGGTGGCTCCTCCAACTAACACGATGGGACGGTGTCCATGCTGCTGAAATCTCCTTAATGTTAAAAATGGTACTAAATGACCGATGTGCAGGCTGTCAGCTGTTGGATCTGCCCCGCAATAAAGCGAAATCTTTTCATTATTTAATAATTCTTTTAGGCCATCTTCATCTGTTTGCTGATAAATAATTCCCCGCCATTTTAAATCCTCTAATAGATCCATATCCAATACCTCCATAAAAAAATAAATCCCTGCACAAAGTGCAGGGACGAAATAATCGCGGTACCACCCAGCTTGAGGAATACTCCTCCAACTCAAAAAAATAACGGTTTTGACCGTTCTCTGTTAATAAAATTTTCACAGAGAAAGCTCCAGGATGTAATTCACTCTTCTATTTGTAGCAGCTTGCACCCACCGCTGCCTCTCTTTAATCAGGGATAGAAGAACTACCATTGTTTCCCTTCAATGCTTATGTTAAAAATGAACTTATAGTCTTTTTAACATAAACATCATATCTTGTCAAATTAGAAATGGAAATTTCAGAAAAAGTGGAATCCTGTCAATTTATATATACTGAGTATGCTATAATGAATGGTGATTTAAAATGAGGTGATGCATTGAATGAATGAAAAATGGCAAACTTGGATTAATAAAGTCAAATCCATCTTTACCTTGCTTACCCATAAAAAAACGGTAAAGGGTGCCCGGATTACCTATTCAGTTGTGTGGAACTTAGTACTCCTCATTGTCGTGGTAATCATTATTGGAGGCTCTTTTGCTGCAGGAGTGGGTGCCGGTTATTTTGCCTCGCTTGTAAAAGATGAACCAATTCGTTCTTACGATAGTATGAAAAAAGACATTTATAATTACACGGAAACATCGCAATTATTTTTTGATCATAATGTCTATCTTGGAAAGTTAAGAACGGATCTTGAACGGGAAGAAGTGAAAATCGATCAAGTCTCGGATTATTTAGTCAAGGCTGTTGTGGCAACCGAGGATGAATATTTTTATCAACATCATGGTGTTGTGCCTAAGGCTGTTTTCCGTGCCCTGTTTCAAGAAGTAACAAATTCATCTGTTCAATCCGGAGGCAGTACGTTAACACAGCAATTAATCAAGAATCAGATTCTGACTAATGAAGTATCCTTCGAAAGGAAGGCCAATGAAATTTTGCTTGCACTTCGCTTAGAGAAATTTTTTGATAAAAAGGAAATTCTTGAAGCATATTTAAATGTTGCACCATTTGGAAGGAACTCATCAGGTAAAAATATTGCCGGTGTTCAGGCCGCTGCAAAAGGTATCTTTGGCAAAAAAGTAAGTGATTTAACACTGCCGGAGGCTGCTTTCATTGCAGGTCTGCCGCAAAGTCCATTCGGCTATACGCCTTTTACGAACGATGCAGCCGTTAAGAAAAATCTTGAGCCCGGGATTACAAGGATGAAGACCGTCTTAAAAAGAATGTTTACGAACGGATATATCACTGAAAAACAATATAAAGATGCCCTGGCCTATGATATTACAAAAGATTTTGCACCGCCTGTGGCAAATCCGATTGAAAAATATCCTTATCTCACGTTTGAAATAGAAAACCGTGCCAAAGAGGTTCTCACAACAGTTTTAGCACAAAAGGACGGTTATTCCGAGGAAGATTTGAAAAAGGATGATTCTCTTTATTATAAGTATAAGACATTAGCAGCTCACGATTTGAGGCAAAATGGCTATAAAATTTATACAACCATTGATAAAGATATTTATGATGTCTTCCAAAAGGTAAAGGATAACTATCAATGGTACGGACCAGATAAACCGGAGAAGGTAAAAGATCCGGAAACAGGTGAAGAGAAAACGGCCATGGAGCCCGCTCAGGTAGGTGCCATGCTAATCGAAAATAAAACAGGGAAAATAATCAGCTTTGTCGGCGGACGAAATTATGACAGTGAACATCAGCTGAATCATGCAACAAATGCCATTAGGCAGAATGGTTCCACCATGAAGCCCTTGCTGATATATGGACCTGCCATTGAACTTGGGAAGGCATCGCCAGGTACTCCGCTTCCTGATGTTGAGCTTAGTCTGAATCCTGGAAGCAGCAGTCCATGGCCGCATAACTATGATTATCGATATAATGGTATTGTCTCAGCAAGATACGCGCTTGCGAAATCCTATAATGTTCCGGCTGTTAAGCTTTATAAGGAAATTGTAAATAAGCAGCCGGCAAAGTACCTTGAAAAAATGGGTTTCACTTCGCTTACAAAAGCGGATCACACAAATCTTGCTGCTAGTATCGGTTCATTGACAAATGGTGTAACAATAGAAGAAAATACAAATGCTTTTAGCACATTTGCAAATGACGGCAAATTTATCGATGCCTATTTGATTGATAAAATTGTAGATAAAAATGGCAACATCATTTATCAACATAAAGTGAAACCGGTGGATGTATTTAAGCCGCAGACAGCTTATTTGACTTTAGATATGATGCGGGATGTAATTAAAATGGGAACGGCATCCGGAATTAAAAGCAAGCTTAATTTCAGTACTGACTGGGCTGGAAAAACAGGTACAGGAAATCAGTATATTGATTCTTGGTTTGTTGCAACTAACCCTAATATTACATTTGGCATTTGGAGGGGGTATGACAAGCCTAAGTCACTTCAGACAGCAGGAATGTCATACAGCCAAAGGACAAATAACCTATGGGCTCAATTAATGAATGCAGCTTATAAAATTAAACCGGATTTAATTGCTCCAAAACAATCATTTAAAATGCCGGACGGAATTGTAAAACGCTCCTATTGCGGTGTTTCCGGCATGCTCCCATCAGCTGCCTGCGTAAAAGCAGGGCTTGTCAGGAGTGATTATTTCAATGTCAATAATGTCCCCACAAAAGTGGATGATAGTTTAATTGAAGGTAAATATGTGACGGTTGGCGGTAAAAAATATTTAGCATTGAATTCCACACCAAAAGAGTTTTCCCAGTTTGGTGTAATCTTAAACCCTGATTTTGTCAAACGTCTGACAGGAAGTAATTTTCATAATTACAGCCAGCTGATTCCGAATAATGACCGTTGGGGAAAACTTCTTGTAACAACAGCGAAAATGAAGGATAATGGCAAAAAGCCAAATCCTGTCGGTTTAAAGATGAGTGGAAATACTTTATCCTGGTCCGCTGCCTCAGATAAAGATGTTGTCGGTTACCGCATCTACCGAGATGGTTCAAAAGTGGGCAGTGTGGTGAATGGGTCGAAACGTTCATTTAATGCTGGTAATGGTGCTTACTATGTAACAGCAGTTGACATTGCCGGGAATGAGTCAGCACCATCGAATGTGGTGCAAATTGGAACAGCGGAAAAACCTGCAGATACACCTGCGTCAGGAAAACCGGTTAAAAAGCCGGGTAATAAACCGGAAGACAAACCAAAAGTTAAACCAGACAAACCGGTTAAACCAGTTAAACCGACAGAAAAACCTGCCGATAAGCCTGCATAAAGAAAAGCACACGAGAATTTTCTTCGTGTGCTTTTTATGTAATAAACCTTATTTAGAAAATCGATTTAATAAACCAAATGAAAAAGAAAATCCCCTGACCATTGTGGCAGGGGATTCTTTTTACCATTAACGAGAGTAGAACTCAACGATGAATGTTTCGTTAATTTCAGCAGGTAATTCAGAACGCTCTGGTAAGCGAGTGAAAGTACCTTCTAATTTTTCAGCATCGAAAGTTAAATAATCAGGAACGAAGTTATTTACTTCGATTGCTTCTTTAATGACATCAAGGCTACGTGATTTTTCACGAACACTGATTACTTGTCCAGGAGTTAAACGGTATGAAGGGATATCTACACGAGAACCATCCACTAAAATATGACCGTGGTTAACTAACTGACGAGCTGCACGACGAGTGCGGGCAAGACCTAAACGGTATACAAGGTTGTCAAGGCGGGACTCAAGAAGAATCATGAAGTTTTCGCCGTGAACGCCGCCCATTTTACCTGCTTTTACAAACAAGTTATGGAATTGACGCTCATTTACTCCGTACATATGACGAAGTTTTTGTTTCTCTTGTAATTGCAATCCGTATTCAGAAAGCTTTTTACGTTGGTTTGGACCATGTTGTCCTGGAGCGTAAGGACGCTTTTCTAATTCTTTACCTGTGCCGCTTAGAGAAATTCCAAGACGACGGGATAATTTCCAGCTTGGGCCGGTATAACGAGCCATAATATGACTCCTCCTTCGTGTTTTTATTTTGGTAAAATAAAAACCGCTAAGAAACACCATAACAGTCATTTTGTTTTCATGCACCATCGCCCTAGCAGCAGAGGGTTACACGATGCACCATCATAAATTGGACGGACAGTTGTCCATCTCCAGGCTCTATCGGCTAGTGTCCTTCGCTCTTCTCTCTACGATAAGTGAAGCACGAATTCGCTTATGCTCTTCGTGGTTCCTATATCTCAGTCGAAGGGTTAAAGTCCAATACGCTGTTAAGCGTCGCCTTCCGCCTTTCTTATGAGGAACAAAATGAAACAATTATAGATCATTCTCAAAGGCTGCAATATTTTACACAAAAAATATTATATAATTTTTATACTACTAAAGTCAAGGTAATTTCTGTTTTGATTTGGTTCGAACAGATATTATAGAGGATTGTGAGGATAAATATGATAGTAACCAGCCTAAACGATAATAATGAGTTAATCATATAATATAGTATAATGAGAGCGTTTTCTGAGCAGGAGGAGCTGGCGAGATGAAAGAAAAGAAGTCACGATTTGAGACGGAAGTCATTCATGCTGGTTATCAGGAAGAACAGTATCATGGAAGCTTAGTGCCGCCAATATATCAGTCATCCACTTTTACATTTTCCAATGCAGAACAAGGAGAGAAAAGATTTGCCGGTGAAGATAAGGGATATATTTATTCGCGATTAGGAAACCCAACGGTAAAGATTTTAGAGGATCGAATCGCAATGCTGGAAAAAGGGGAGGCTGCACTTGCCTTTTCGTCTGGAATGGCCGCTGTTAGTGCAGCACTTTCTGACTTAACAAAATCAGGTGATCATATTCTTTGTTCACAAGGAATTTACGGCTGTACATTTGGATTGTTGCAATTGTTTAAGGAAAAATATCAAATATCTCATGACTTTTCCGCAATGGACTCCATTGAGTCACTTAAGAAAGAAATTAAGCCAAATACCGCTGTTATCTATATTGAAACGCCCATTAATCCGACGATGAAGCTGGTTGACTTAGAAATGGCGGTGAATGCTGCAAAGGAAAGAGGAATTCCGGTTGTTGTGGATAATACCTTTTGTTCACCTTATTTACAAACTCCTATAACAAAAGGCTGTGATGTCGTGATTCACAGTGCCACCAAATTTATATGCGGACACGGCGATGTTGTGGCTGGAGTAGTGGTTGGAAAAAAAGAGTGGATTGAACGAGTTTCACGGACAACTCAAAAAGACATGGGCGGCATTATGTCTCCATTTGATGCATGGCTGCTATTAAGAGGATTGAAAACACTGCCTGTTCGAATGGATCGTCATTCAGAAAATGCCAGCAAGTTGTTTGCATTTTTGAAACATCATCCGAAAATTGATACCATTTATTATCCAGGGGATCAGGAAAACCCGGACTTTTCAATCATGCAAAAACAAATGAGGCAGCCTGGGGGTATGATTTCTTTCTCAGTTAAAGGAACAAAGGAAACAGCTCAGCAATTTATGAATCAGCTTAAATTAATTAAAATTGCGGTCAGCCTTGGGGACCCTGAAACTTTAATACAGCATCCTGCATCAATGACTCATGCGGTTATACCTGAGGATGAACGCTTAAAAATGGGGATTGAAAATACATTGCTGAGGCTGTCCGTTGGTCTTGAAGCATGGGAGGATATAAAAGAAGACCTTGAACAAGCATTGGAAAAAATATAACAAAGCCCGCCCAAACAATAGCCTTGATTGGCGGCCGAAATACTCCATTTAACCAGTTTCGGCCGCCAATACTTGATGTGATTTTCTTAGAATTTAGTCGTAAAATACTTGCGAATGACCAGTGATGTTAGCGGTGATTCACTGGTTTGCAGCCTATAAGGAAACCCGCCCATTAAAACGGGCGGGTTTTTAAATGCATTCGGTTAATACTTTTACAAATTCTTCAAGCTTTTCTTGATCCAGTTCGTCAAAGCGGTTTGTTTCCGGTGAATCAATATCTAATACGCCTATTAATTGATCCCCTTTTAATAGAGGTATGACGATTTCTGACTGAGAAGCGGAATCACAGGCAATGTGTCCAGGGAATTGGTTTACGTCTGCAGCGCGGACCGTTTCTTTCTTCAGTGCGGCAGTACCGCAAACCCCTTTGCCAATAGGAATTCGGACGCAGGCTGGGAGGCCTTGGAATGGTCCTAATACTAGTTCATTATTCGTATCCGTTAAATAAAACCCGACCCAATTAATTCGGTCAAGAAATTGATTCAATAAGGCTGCTGCATTACTAAGATTAGCAATCTGATTTTTTTCATCGTGCAGCAGTGCACGGAGTTGTTTTGTTACAAGTTCATAATTTTCTTCACGGGTCCCGGTATATATTTCGACGCTAAACATGCCATTTCACCCAGTTTCTTTAAATTTTATAGTCTATTTTATCAGATAACGAAGAAAATGAGCAGACTTTGTCGACATTTTTTTGAAGGAATCAATTGTGACAACAAGAATCTTAATATTATAGGGAAATATGGAGGCTCCAAAGGGGGAATACCGATGAAAAAAAATTCAAAGGAAGCCATTGTTAAAGCGGCCATTCTTTTATTTAATTCCAAAGGATATGCAGGAACATCAGTGAGGGACATTGCAAATTTAGCAAAAGTCAATTCTGCCTCTATTTCTTACCACTTTGAAAATAAAGCTGGCTTGTTAGAGCACTGTTTTACACATTTTTTTGAACAGTATATTCAAAAAATGGAAAATGCGTATAATTCTATTGAAAAGGGTGCCAGAGCTTGTTTAAAACAAGTGGCAGGGGATTTGCTTCAATTTCAATGTGAAAATATTCAGCTGGCAAGTTTTGTTTATCGCGAAATGTCAGTGGATTCGCAAGTAGTCCGCGAAATTTTGTCGACCTATTCTTTAAAAGAAAAATATTACTTTCAGAAAATCTTTGAAAGGGGCTTCGAATGGAATGAATTCCGCCCGCACTCAATTCCCTATTTAATTATCCAGCTGAAGTCCCTATTGATGATGCCGTTTACAAATACACATTACATGAGAGAAGTTTTATATATATTTCCTAATGAAGCATTTTTTGTACAGAAATATTTAAAAGATATTTATTTATGGATTGACAAAACTTTATGTTCGGACATACCGATAAGAAAAGGTGCATTAATAAAATAGCGGCCATCCGCTATTTTTTTTACAAAAAAATTGAAAATAATAGTCAAAAATTGTCGTTATCATGGTATCATTAAGGCATTGGACAAAACTTTAAACGATTAAAAAAATAGATATCATAGATGAATGATGATTTAATTGTGGTTTGGAATAGGAGGCTTACTTGTGATATATATCATTGGACCATTCATCCTCTTACTGGCTTTATTTGTAGTGGGATATATCATCAAGAAAAAGTATTTTAAGGAAATGGATCGCCTGGAGGCCTGGAAGATTGAGTTATTTAATCGTCCGGTTCCGGATGAAATGTCTAAGGTGAAACAATTAAATATGACAGGACAAACGGAAGAACTCTTTGAACGCTGGCGAAATCAATGGGACGAGGTTATAACCGATAAGCTTCCAAATCTAGAAGAAATGCTGTTTGATGCTGAAGAGTACATAGACAGATACCGTTTCAAAAAGGCTAAAGACGTTCAGCAGAAAGTTGCTGAACATTTACAGGAGACGGAAGGCCAAATTAATACGATTTTGGAAGAATTACATGAATTGGTTGGCAGTGAGGAAAAAAATCGTGAAGAAATTGAGCAAATGAAGGAGTTATATCGAGATTCAAAGAAAATGCTTCTAGCTCACCGTCATAATTTTGGAAAAGCAGAAAAACAGCTTGAAGCAGTGCTTGAAGAGGTTACTCAAAAGTTCCATGAATTCGATGAAAAGACGGAACACGGGAATTATCTAGAAGCCCGTGAAGTTGTCTTGTTGATTCACAACAAGCTTGAAACCATACAAAATAATATGAACGTCATTCCTCAGCTCTTAATTGAAAACCAGTCACTTCTTCCGAACCAGCTTTCAGAGGTTCTTGGCGGCTATAAGGAAATGACTGAGCAGGAATATTATTTAGAACATATTAATGTAGAAGAAGAAACCAAACGTTTGCAAGAGAAACTTGCTGAGAATATTAAATCCATTGAAACGCTGGAAATTGAAATAGCGGCTGAAGGGACTAAAGAAGTAAAGGATAGAATTGATATCCTTCTAGATTTATTGGAAAAAGAAGTACATGCGAAGCACTTTGTATTGAAACATCAGGAACTTGCCGGCGGCCTGCTTGTTTCTGCTGAGGAGGAAAATAAAGTTCTGTCGGAAGAAGTTTTGCACGTTCAATCGAGCTATCAAGTATCTGAGCAGGATCTTGAAATTCAAGGGAATCTAGAAAAAGAGCTTTCAGCTGTTTTTAAACGTTACGAGATTTTAATGGAAAAAATGAAGCAAAATGAAACTGCGCAATCGGTTATTGGTGAGGAACTTGCAGAGATAAAAGAACAGCTGGATTTAATTTTAGAAGAACAGCAGACCTTGGCTCAAAAGCTTCAGGCTCTCAGGAAGGATGAGTTTGAGGCAAGAGAGAAAGTGAAAGAATTAACCAAAAAAGTGGCCGAAACGGTTCGTTTTGTACAAAAAAATAATGTACCAGGACTGCCTGAAGACTATAAATATCTATTTGAAGATGCAAATGAAAGCATTCAAAATGTTCGGTTTCAGCTTGAGGAAAAGCCTCTTAATGTTTCCGCTATAAATCAATATTTAGAGACTGCAGTCTCAACCGTTGAAAAACTGGCGGATTCCACAGTTGAGCTGATTGAAAATGTAATGCTTGCAGAAAAGGCCATCCAATATGGTAATCGGTATAGAACTCATTATCCATCGGTTGCTAAAGGTTTGTCAGAAGCTGAAATGGCATTTAGACGATACGAATATCAAGAGGCATTGGAACAAGTTGCTGCATCACTTGAAGGAATCGACCCAGAGGCATTGAAAAAGATAAAAGCGGCAGTGGAATCTGCTTAACAAGGAATCCGGTTTGACCAAATATTGGTCGACCGGTTTCTTTATTTAAGTTTTTAAAAATCCATTCTTTTGTGTTAAGATTTATCTCGGTAGAGAAAGGTGACGACGATGATTTATTTTGATAATAGTGCTACGACAAAGCCATATAAAGAAGTTTTAAACTCTTTTTTGACGGTTTCTAGTGAATATTTTGGAAATCCGTCTTCACTGCATAGCTTTGGAGGACATGCCGAAAAATTGCTTTCTCAGGCTCGCGAACAAACAGCCCGGCTTCTGCATGTGAAAGCAAACGAAATTTATTTTACTTCTGGCGGTACTGAAAGTAATAATTTAGCAATAAAGGGTGCTGCTTACAAGAATCAAAGTAGAGGAAGGCATTTAATTACATCTGCAGTAGAGCATCCCTCTGTACGTCTTGCGATGGAACAGCTTGAGGAGGCCGGATTTGAGATTACGTATATACCTGTTGATCAATATGGGCGGGTTTCAGTCCTTGATGTTAAACAAGCTATTCGGAAAGACACTATTTTAGTTTCCATCATGCTGGTAAATAATGAGGTAGGCACTATTCAGCCTATTAAGGAAATTGGAGAAATGTTAAAGGATTATCCGACTGTTCTTTTCCATGTTGATGCCGTTCAAGGGATTGGAAAAGTTCCGTTTGACATATATGAAAGTAAAATTGATTTTTGTTCTTTTTCCGGACACAAGTTTCATGGCTTAAAGGGGACTGGAGTCCTTTATGCACGTGATGGTGCAAAAATAATGCCTCTGTTTTCGGGAGGGAACCAAGAACGGACACTAAGAAGCGGAACGGAAAATGTTGCCGGTGCCGTTGCCTTGGCTAAAGCTTTACGAATGACTTTTGATCAATTCCAAGCCGGGGTGGAGAATATGAAGAAAATTCAGAACCTGCTTAGGTTGGAACTAGGTAAAATAGAAACTGTGAAAATAAATACGCCAAGTGAACAAGCGGCGCCACATATCTTTAATTTTTCTTTAAAAGGGATAAAATCAGAAGTGTTTATTCATTCACTTGAGGAGAAAGAGATTTTCGTATCAACGACAAGTGCTTGTTCGTCCAAAAAGAAATCGGCAAGTTCAACACTAATTGCAATGGGAGTCCCTGATTCAATCGCTGAGAGTGCAATCAGAATCAGTCTTTCATTTGAGAATACAATTGAAGAGGCAATTGAAGTTATTAAAGAGATTAAAAACACAGTAAAACAACTAGAGAGGATAATGAAATAAATGGAGTATGATCGTATATTAATTCGTTATGGGGAAATATCTACTAAAGGCAGAAACCGTAATAAATTTATTGATAAGTTAAGAAAAAGTGTACGCATCGCCTTGAGAAACTTCCCTGAAATTAAAATAGAAGCAAGCCGCGATAGAATGTATGTTGTGCTGAATGGTGAAAATGCGAGGGAAATTATTGAAAAATTAACCCATATTTTTGGAATTCAATCTTTCAGTCCAGCTATTAAAGCGGCTAAAGAAATAGAGTTAGTAAAACAATCGTCTTTGGACTTGGTTCAGTCACAATATAAAGATGGAAAAACATTTAAAGTAACAGCCAAAAGATCGGATAAGACATTTGAATTAACTACGGATGAAATTAATCACACACTTGGAGACCATTTGCTGCAAAATATCCCAGGCTTAAAAGTTAATGTGAAAAATCCTGATATTAACTTGAGAGTTGAAGTACGAAAAGATGCTATTTATTTGTCGTGTGAAACGATACCAGGCGCAGGTGGTCTTCCAGCAGGATCGGGCGGTAAAGCCATGCTGATGCTTTCAGGCGGGATTGACAGCCCTGTGGCAGGTTATTTAGCAATGAGAAGAGGATTGGATATTGAAGCGGTTCATTTTTTTAGCCCGCCGTTTACCAGTGAGAGGGCAAAAGATAAGGTGATTGATCTTTCAAGGAAGTTGGCAGAAATAGCAGGAGGTTCCATTACCCTCCATATTGTGCCGTTTACTGAGGTACAGCAGGCAATTCGGGAACAGGTACCAGAAAATTATACGATGACTTCGACGAGAAGAATGATGCTGCGGATCACAGATGAAATCAGGAAGAATCGAGAGGCATTGGCTATCATTACCGGGGAAAATCTGGGACAGGTTGCAAGCCAAACCATTGAAAGTATGTATGCAATTAATGATGTGACCAATACACCCATTTTACGCCCGTTGATATCGATGGATAAAAACGATATTATAAAAATTGCTGATAAGATTGATACATTAGAAATATCAAATAGACCTTATGAAGATTGCTGTACAATCTTTGTGCCTGCTTCACCAAAAACAAAGCCAAAAAGAGAAAAGGTCCGTCAATATGAAAGTTACTTTGACTTTGAACCTTTAATTCAAAAAGCGGTTCATGATGTAGAGACCATTACCATTAAACCAGGCGAGGAACTTTCACAGGAATTTGATGATTTGTTTTAATAGTATTTTTTTAAAAATTTGCGAATAATTACCAGTTAAAATAAAGAATTATGCCATGTGATTTTACACATTATATACTCACAAGGAGGTGAAATCACATGGCAAACAACAACAATTCAAATCAATTATTAGTTGCAGGTGCTGAGCAGGCTCTTGAGTCAATGAAAGTAGAAATCGCTCAAGAATTTGGAGTAAACCTTGGTGCTGATACAACTTCACGTGCTAACGGTTCTGTTGGTGGTGAAATTACTAAGCGTCTCGTTTCTATGGCGCAGCAGCAATTAAGCGGATATTCCCGCTAATCAATAAAAGAATATAATGGCTACAGAGAGTGGAGAATTTCCTCCACTCTCTTTTTGCATGTTTTAAAAGTTGTAATATCTTTTTCCTGGACTATCTTTTTAAATTTTAAAATAATTTAGTATAATTAAGTGGAAGACATTTTTTTAGGGGGAATAGTATGAACCGGGAAGACTTAATTGCGCCTGAGCGGTATAATCTTGTATCAGAAGTAGAGCGTTTTGCCAGTAATCCAAATAAAATAGCTTTAAAATGGGAAAATGAGTCTGGAGAAACCAAGCAAGTTACATACGAGGAACTATTAAAACAGGTCAACCGTGCTGGTAATGTTTTTAAATCTTGTGGTTTGCATCAAGGCGATGTGGTTCTCGTAATCGTACCCAGGTTGATTGAGGCCTACGTAGTTTATTTAGCTGCACTAAAAGCTGGCATGGTTGTTATTCCAAGTTCCGAAATGCTGCGTGAAAAAGATTTACAATATCGTATTACCCATGGGGATGTAAAGGCCGTAATAAGCTATTATCCATACGTTGACCAATTTACTAATATTACCACCACTCAGCCGCTTGTTAAATTTTCTATTGGAGCAAATGAAAAGGGATGGATCCATCTAGATGCTGAAATGGAAGCAGCAGATGATGAATTCACAATGGCTGATACACATAGAGAGGATATGGCTTTCTTGTCGTATACATCAGGTACTACTGGGAATCCAAAAGGAGTTGTTCATACCCATGCGTGGGCATTTGCCCATTTAAGGACAGCCGCATCCAATTGGCTCTGTATTGAAGAAGGAGATACCGTTTGGGCAACAGCAGGGCCAGGATGGCAAAAGTGGATATGGAGTCCATTCCTGTCTGTTCTAGGTTCAGGTGCCACAGGATTCGTTTACAATGGTAAATTTGAACCCAATCAATACCTACATCTGCTTCAAAAATATGATATTAATGTCCTTTGCTGCACACCGACAGAATATCGTTTAATGGCAAAGGTAGATCATTTAGCAGAATATCAGCTGCCAAACCTTCGCAGTGCTGTTTCGGCAGGGGAACCATTGAATCGCGAGGTTATCGATATTTTTAGAAGGCATTTCCAAATAGATGTGCGTGACGGATATGGTCAAACGGAAAATACTTTGCTTGTCGGGGTAACAAAAGGTATGAATTTGAAACCAGGCTCAATGGGAAAACCAACCCCTGGAAATCGTGTAGAAATCATTAATGATGATGGAGAAATTTGTGATGTCGGAGAAGTAGGAGATATTGCTGTACATGTAGAGACTCCTGCCTTATTTAAAAAATATTATAAAGACCCAGAAAGAACGGCCATGCAGTTCCGCGGAGATTATTATGTCACTGGTGATAAAGCCAAAAAGGATGAAGAAGGCTATTTCTGGTTTGAAGGCCGCAGTGATGATATTATTATCAGCTCAGGATATACCATTGGACCGTTTGAAGTAGAGGATGCCCTTGTTAAACACCCGTATGTAAAGGAATGTGCGGTTATTGCAAGCCCAGATGAGATCCGCGGTTTTATTGTAAAAGCATTCGTTGTCTTAAAAGAAGGTATTGATGTCAATGCACCTGAATTAACTAAAACATTGCAAAATCATGTAAAGGAATTAACTGCCCCATACAAATATCCAAGAAAAATTGAATTTGTACAGGAACTTCCTAAAACGACCTCAGGGAAAATCCGCAGAGTGGAGCTAAGGCAGAAGGAATTAGGAGCAGTGAAGAAGTAATTAACTGAAGCGAAGCAGGCGGGTCCTACCGTCTGCTTTATATTTTTTTATAAATAATTCCCCCTGACACAGTAATTCAAGGTATAATTATAGTTATTTCGAAACTAGAAATAATTAGGAGCTGGAAAAGTGATGAAAAAAAATGAAATACAGCTTGGTACAATCCATGCCGGCTTTTCCTATTTTTTGTGGGGATTATTACCGATTTATTGGAAGCTTTTAGATCATGTAGGTGCGGAGGAGATTCTAGCCAGCCGAATTTTTTGGTCGTTTGTCTTTATGTTAATTGTCCTCTATTTCACAAATAAGTGGAGGCTGTTTCATTCCACAATCAAGGAATTTGCTGAAAATAAAAAACAGCTTTATGCTTTGCTGCTGGCTTCGGTTCTAATAAGCGTAAATTGGTATATTTATATCTGGGCTGTAAATAACGGACATATCGTTGATGCCAGTCTCGGCTATTACATTAATCCGTTGGTTAGTATCCTATTAGGAATGATTATCTTAAAGGAGAAATTGTCTCTGTACCAATACATCTCCTTTGGCTTAGCGATAATTGGTGTGTTAATTATTACCATCTCACATGGCAGTTTTCCTTGGATTGCTATCGCTTTAGCACTTTCCTTTGGGTTATATGGCCTGGCGAAAAAATTAATTAATGTGGATTCTTCTGTAGGATTAACATTGGAAACTATAGTGATTACACCGATTGCAGTCATCTATATGGTTTATTTGTTTATTCATGGTACAAATGCTTTTTTTGCTGCAGGGGTTCAAACCGATTGGCTGTTAATAGGCAGCGGGGCAGCAACGGCAGTACCGCTGCTTTATTTTGCCAAAGGGGCGCAAAAAATACCTTTGTCTTTACTTGGTTTTCTGCAATATATTGCACCAACTTTAATGCTGCTGCTCGGAATATTTGTTTATCAGGAGCATTTTTCGAAAGTGAAATTAATTTCATTTCTATTTATTTGGTCGGCATTAGCGGTTTACTCCCTATCTAAAACAATATCTTTCGCCGGAAAAGGATTAAAAGAAAAAGAGTCGTCACAATAAGAAAACCTTACCCATCCATTAGGTAAGGTTTTCTGTTCTTATAAGAACGTCCGTTTCACTTTTTCCCAGAAGGAATTATCTTTTAATTTTAAGGTTTTTAAACGTCTATTTCCCAATTGAATTTGGATGTTGTCTACTTCACGGACGCTTAACGCTTCATTATCCATGCCCATTGTCGGGTGATCGTTCAACTCGGATACGACCTTAAGGATAAGTTTTCGGTCGCCGCTTAAAATAAAAGAAGAGCCGAGCGTCCGGTAGCTATTATTGTTAATGGATGCCACTTCACTTACCTGTAAACAGGGAAGGAGTGGATCAACAATCGCTCCTTTGACAGATTTATTATAAGCTGTACTACCAGTTGGGGTTGCCACAATTAAGCCATCCCCCCTGAATGTTTCAAAATGAAGATTATCAATAAACACATCAATCACAAGAGTTTTTATGATAGAGGAGACAATACTGAATTCATTCAGACAGTAAAAAGTTCCTTGCCCGTCTACAGCCGCTTCAATCAGCGGGTAACGTCGAACCTCCAGCTGTTTATTTAAGATCGCTTCAATTATTTTTGAAGAATCTTCTATATGAAAATCACAATACATGTTTAAGTGATTTTTAGTAGAAATCCCCATATAAAGGCAATCTTCAAGAAACCCGGTTTGTCTGGCTGCTTGAAGGAATGCTCCGTCGTCTCCAATGCTGATAATGATATTCGCTTTACGATAATCGTTTACGATGGTAAAGCCATAACGTTCCGTTGCTTCAAAAAGAGGGGCAGCTTTTCTGATTAATTCGTCATCGCGTTTATAATAAAAATATACATTCCGTCTGTCTTCCATAAATGATTCCCCCTAGAAGAAAATGAGAAAACTTCAACCTTTTAGTCATTTTACCATTAATTTTTGATAAAATAAGGCAAGTCCTGAATTTAGTTTAGCATTTTTTTGAAACAATATGAAAATACAACGGGTTTTAAATTATAGAAAAAAAGAGGGGGCAAATAGATGAATGGGAGACGCTGGGCAGCGCTTGGTATTGCTGCAGCATTATTTTTTGTATCGGTTCTTATAAATTTCTTAACTGCTTTTGCTGTTAAAGGTATTCAAACGGATTTTAGCGATTTTTTTGCTGCAGCAGATCAGCCGTTTACGGAAGAAGTGGTTGAGGATGGGAATGAGTTAAAGAAAATTGTTGTACTAGATGTGGAGGGTGTTATACAGGATTCTGGCGACGCTGGGTCACTATTACAAAGTACCGGTTACAATCATCAGCTGTTTTTAAAACAATTAAATGATATTAAGGATGATGATACCGTAAAAGGTTTGATTATTAGAGTGAATTCTCCTGGCGGCGGTGTTGTTGAAAGTGCGGAAATTCATGATAAATTAGTGGAAATTCAAAAGAACACCAAAAAGCCGGTTTATATATCCATGGGTTCTATGGCAGCGTCAGGGGGATATTATATTTCCACTGCAGCTAAAAAGATTTATGCTAGTCCAGAAACTTTGACTGGCAGCCTCGGAGTCATTATGGAGGGAATTAATTATAAAGGTTTAGCAGATAAATACGGTGTTGATTTTGTGACCATTAAAAGTGGAAAATACAAAGATATTATGAGCCCGACCCGTAAGATGACCGAGGAGGAGCGTAAAATTTTACAAACGATGATCAATAACTCGTATGAGGGATTTGTAAAAGTGATTTCTGAAGGCCGTAATTTAAGCGTAGATCAGGTTAAAAAGATTGCGGATGGCCGAATTTATGATGGACGGCAGGCAAAAGAATTAAATTTAATCGATGGTTTTGGCTATTTGGATGATTGTATCAAGCAAATGAAAAAAGATGAAAAGCTTAAAGGAGCAAAGGTTGTCCGTTATACGGAAACACTTGGCCTTGGCTCACTATTTACCTTCCAGGCAAAGAAGTTAATGGGTGACAGCGCAGAAATGGCTGGACTTATGAAGGTTCTCTCTAAACCGAACTCACCAAGGCTTATGTACCTTTACGCGGAATAAGGAGTGACATAATGGATACTAATGAAAGTTTAAATGTGTTGAAAGAAGGCTCTAAAGAGGACTCTATTCATCCAAAAGAGGAGTCAAGCAGCACTTCTCATTCTGATCAAGAAATAAGAGTAAATAATCATTTGGAAACTATTCCATCTCCTGTCCGCTATGCTGGCTTTTGGATGCGTTTCTGGGCCTATCTTTTGGATTTAATTGTGATTGGAAGTTTAGTCCGGCTGTTTATTAATCCAGTATTCCGCCTGTTTGATATTCCATTAACTGAATTTAATATGTTTGCACCCATTTCCATTGCCTCTGCGGTTATCTTTTATTTATATTTCGTTTTAATGACGAAGTTTTTTAATCAAACTCTTGGAAAAATGGTATTTGGTTTAAAAGTAATTGACTTAAAGCATGAACAACTATCCTGGGGAACAATCCTCTTCCGTGAATGGATTGGAAGGTTTATATCAGCTACAATCGTGATTGGGTATATTATCGTTGCCTTCCTCCCTAAAAAGCAAGGACTCCATGATTTATTTACAGACACTACAGTGATTCATACCAATTAGAAAAACTGCCTATCAACCAAAAGTTTGATAGGTTTATTTTTTTTCATTAAGGAGATACTAGCAGGCGGAAAGGTTGTGAAAAGATGCTTTGGCTTTATATTTCCTTATCCGTCTTCATTCTGCTGGTAATTCTTATTATTTTTACTAAGTTAACAATAATCGTTAATTACTATCATCACAATGATGATGATGATTTAAAGATTGAATTCAGAGTTTGGTTCGGGCTGATAAAATATAAAATCAACGTGCCGCTCATCAAAATTGATGATAATTCTCCAAGTGTCATTGTGAAGCATCAATCTCAAATGGGGGAAGCATCTAATGACACTCCAGATCATAAGGTCGAACAAATTACGAAAAATAAAGTTATGGAAAAAATGGAGAAGGCGAGAGATTTATTAAAAAAGGTAGTCAGAATGAATGTGATTGTCAGGAAATTTTTTCGTAAGATTCGTATTAAAAAATTTGAGTGGCAGACCAATATAGGACTTGGCGATGCAGCACATACGGCAATTGCCGCTGGTGCTTTATGGACGCTAAAGGGCAGTATTACCGGACTTATCAGCCGCTATTTAAACTTAATGGTGATGCCTCAATTAACTATTACACCTCATTTCCAGGCAGCAGTAATTCAGACCAGTCTTTCATGTATTTTTCAGTTTCGAATCGGGCATGCTATTTTAGCAGGATTAAAGTTAATAAAATTCTGGAAAGGCGGGAAAGACCGCCGTACAAACAAAACAAATTTTTCAAATGATAAAACGAAAGTTGTTTGAAGAAGGAGGAAATTACGATGGCAGATCATCCAATTCAAGGCTTAATGACTACTGCAATGGAAAGCTTAAAGGAAATGATTGATGTCAACACAATCATTGGCGATCCTGTCGAAACCCCTGATGGAAGTGTTATTTTAACGGTTTCAAAAGTTGGTTTTGGATTTGCAGCAGGAGGCAGTGAATTCAATATGAGCGGCGGCAGCTCTGGAGGGCAAAATCAAGGCCAAAGTCAAGGGCAGGGGCAAGGGCAAGGACAAGGACAAGGGCAGAGCAAAGGTTCCCAGCTTCCGTTTGGCGGAGGAAGTGGTGCGGGAGTTTCTATTACACCAATTGCCTTTTTAATAGTGAACTCTTCAGGAGTAAAAATGCTTCATTTAGATGAAAGCACCCATTTGTATGAAAAAATATTAGAGCTGGCTCCACAAGCAGTTGATAAAATTCAACAAATGTTCTCAAAGAAAAATGAATCAAACCAGCACTCCGAATCAAACAATCAATCTTCTGGTTCAAAGCCGAAAGCGGACCTGGATATTGATGTCATTCAATAGTTTAAACTTATTTGAAATAACGGCTCGCCGGTCGGCGAGTTTCTTTATGGCTTAAAGAGGAAATGATGATATTTTCTAAAATCATATTAATTGCAAAAATAATTCTGACAGTATATAGTTACACTGTACATATTGCTGACGGGGAGGTTCTAAATGAATTCACCCTTCAGGAAAAAACAAAGGAGGATGCAAAAATGGCAAACGTTACATTTGGGGGAAAACCAGTTACTCTACTGGGAAATGAGGTAAAAGCAGGGGATAAAGCACCTAATTTTACAGTTTTAGCAAATGATATGTCTGAAGTTACTTTAAATGATACTAAAGGACAAGTTCGTTTAATCACTTCTGTTCCATCACTTGATACTGGTGTTTGTGACGCAGAAACACGCCGTTTCAATGAAGAAGCTAACAGCTTAGGAAATGTTAAGGTTCTAACCGTCAGCGTTGACCTTCCATTTGCTCAAAAACGCTGGTGTGCTGCAGCTGGAATTGAAAATGTACAAACATTATCTGACCATCGTGCTCTTTCATTTGGTGAAGCATATGGTGTAGCCATTCAAGAAAATAGATTATTAACTCGTGCTGTATTCGTGGTTGATTCTTCTGATACTGTTACATATGTTGAGTATGTTAGTGAAGCAACTAATCATCCAAACTATGAAGCAGCCCTTGAAGCAGCTAAGAGCGCGAAGTAAATAAAAACGTAAAAATAGACAATAATGGTATAAGAATGAGGGCCTCGTCATTTTGCGAGGCTTTTTAAATTGAAAAAAGAGAGGGATATGATGAAGGTTTCTCCAGTTGAACAATTATTTACATTATTTAATGAGACTTCGCTTCGCTTGCAGGAAGAGTTGGAGTGCTCCTTTTTGGAGGCTTTGGCAGAAACCGGAGAGAATTTATTCCATGGTTCGATTCTTCAAGAAGAACTTAGCGAGCTGACAACAAAATGGTTAAAAAAGCAATATGAAGAGATTAGGATGGACCAATACTCTAATGAAGAGATTCGCAAGGCTTTCCAATTAGCTATTCTAAAAGGAATGAAGGAACTATCCCAGCCAAATCATCAAATGACACCAGATTCTATCGGCATGCTGGCAGCATATCTGGTTGGGAAATTTATGAAAGAACCTTCTATTCGACTGCTGGATCCAGCTGTCGGAACTGGAAATCTATTATTGACCATTTTAAATTATATTGATAAAAAAGCAGAAGCAGTAGGCGTGGACATTGATGATTTACTGATAAAACTTGCGTATATTAATGCTAACCTGCAGCAGCAGCCAGTTCAATTTTTTAATCAAGATAGTATAGAGCCGCTTTTTATTGAATTAGCTGATGCCGTTATTGCCGATTTACCAGTTGGATATTATCCAAACGATGTAAGGGCTTCGGATTATGAAGTAAAAGCGGACGAAGGCCATACATATGCACATCATTTATTTATTGAACAGAGCGTCCGGTATACAAAGCCAGGCGGGTATTTATTTTTTATTATTCCAAATGGATTGTTTGAAAGTGATCAGGCTTCAAAACTCCATGATTATATGAAAGAACATCTTTTAATTCAGGGAATTTTACAGCTGCCACTCAGCATGTTTAAAAATAAAAATGCCGCCAAAAGTATTTTTATTGTCCAAAAAAAGGGTGATGGGATAAAACCGCCTAAACAAGCTTTACTGGTTGACTTGCCGAGTTTATCTAATAAGGCGGAAATGGATAATATTTTAGTTAAAATTGATAAGTGGTTTAAAGAAAACAAGGGATGACATTTTCATTAAGTGTCATCCCTTTTCTTTTAGGAAAACTCAGAATACATTTATATCTTGATGTAATCGATTGCATGATAATTTCGCCTTGCAAGTTGCGTTTGACAGTGTTTAAATGAGAACTTGGGGATTTAATTAAGGAGTAATTACACAAAATAGAACAGTATATATAAAAGGGTTTATGTATTTAATGTGTTATATAAAAGGAGCGGTAGAAAATGGCAAAAATTATTGCGATTAATGCTGGAAGTTCTTCTTTAAAGTTTCAATTATTTGAAATGCCAAGCGAGAAAGTGATTACAAAAGGTCTAATTGAAAGAATCGGTTTAAATGATTCCATTTTTAACATAACAGCAGGCGACGAAAAAATTAAAGAGACTCTTGATATTCCTGATCATGAAGTTGCTGTTAAATTGCTTTTAGATAAACTGACATCTTTGGGTATTATCAAATCTTTAAGTGAAATTGACGGAATCGGTCATCGTGTTGTCCATGGTGGAGAAGAATTTAATGATTCGGTAGTAATTACGGAAGAAGTTTTAGCAAAAATCGATGTATTATCAGAGCTGGCACCATTGCACAATCCGGCAAACGTGACTGGGATTAGAGCTTTCAAGCGTGTCCTTCCAAATGTTCCGGCGGTTGCTGTGTTTGATACTGCCTTCCATCAAACGATGCCTGAAAGTTCTTATTTATACAGCCTGCCGTTTGAGTATTATGAAAAATATGGAATCCGAAAATACGGATTCCACGGAACAAGTCATAAATATGTTTCCCGCAGGGCAGCTGAGCTTTTAGGACGTCCGCTTGAACAGCTTCGTTTGATTTCCTGCCACTTAGGAAATGGTGCAAGTATCGCCGCCATTCAAGGAGGAAAATCGATTGATACTTCCATGGGATTTACCCCTTTAGCAGGGGTTACAATGGGTACACGTTCAGGAAATATTGACCCGGCTCTAATTCCGTTTATTATGGAGAAGACTGGGAAAACAGCAGATGAAGTATTGGAGATATTGAATAAAAAGAGCGGGATGCTGGGAGTCTCTGGTTTTTCGAGTGACTTAAGAGATATTGAAATTGAGGCGAAGAAAGGGAATGATCGGGCACAGCTTGCTTTAGATGTGTTCTCTAATCGCATTCACAAATATATTGGTTCCTATGCTGCACGGATGTATGGTGTTGATGCCATTATCTTTACCGCTGGAATTGGTGAAAATAGTGATGTCATCCGTGAAAATGTGTTAAAAGGCCTTGAGTTTATGGGTGTATATTGGGATCCAGCCCTTAACAAGGTAAGAGGACAAGAGGCATTTATCAACTACCCTCATTCACCAGTAAAAGTATTAATCATTCCTACAAATGAAGAGGTTATGATTGCACGCGATGTAATCAGGCTTACCTAAAAAGCTAATGAGGAAGCAAAGACTATCAGCAGTCTTTGCTTTTTTTCTTGTCTTTTCCTTTTGTGATATACTGGAAACAGAACCATTTAGAGGAGGGTTAGCGATGCCGCTAACAGATCGGGAACGATATGTTTTGAATGATATTCAGGAATGGGAGAAAAAACTAAATAGTTACGAACCTAATGATTTTCAACAAGTATATGAAAAATATTTAGAACGTTCCTTTTCTTTATTACCAGAAAGGGTTCAGAGACAATTTTTTTCGGTTATTGATACCTGGCTATTCCATTTGCACGGCATTATTCAGGGTTCCCAACTCCAAATGGATGCTAAAGAGCGGATTATCGCTTCAGGGAGGATTTTCCAAAAGGAAATTGAAGAAATTAGTGATATGCAAAAATTATCCATTGATCAATTGCAATACATAGCCGAACAGCAAATTGCAAGACATAGATTATATTCACTTGCTCAAGGGGGGCTTGCAGGTAAAGGAGGGGCACTGTTATTAGGTACTGATATTCCTGCAATGGCGGTTATTAATCTGAGGGTGGTACAGTTGATTGCTATGACGTACGGTTATGAAATAAATTCCCCTCATGAAATGATGACATCCTTAAAGGTATTCCATACGGGTACTCTTCCTGCTAGAATGCAGCTGAATGGCTGGTCCTTATTAATGGAGGAAATGGCAGTTGACGACGGTCACTATTTTTATCAAGGAATGGAAGAAATCACTGATATAACCTGGATAGAGCAGCCTCTTCAGCAGTTATTAAAAGCAATAGTGATTACGTTGTTTAGGAAAAAGATGTTTCAAGGCATTCCGCTTGTCAGTATGACAATTGGTGCTGGTGCCAATTACCAGTTAACTAGAAAAGTAACAGATTTGGCTCATAAATATTATCAATATCGCTATCTTAAAGCAAAAGAGGAGTTATAGATGAGTAACCAGGAACATAAGATGAAGGCGCCTAAGTCAGTGAAATGCAAAGTGATTACGGTTAGTGATACAAGAGACAAAGAAACAGATAAAAGCGGCAGGCTGATGGCAGAGCTGCTTGAACAAGCTGGCCACCAAGTAATGGAGTATGTGATTGTGAAGGATGAAAAAGAGGCCATTCAACAAGAAATTTTGCATGCTTGCGGTCAGGATAATATCGAAGTGATTTTAACTAATGGCGGAACTGGGATCGCCAAAAGGGATGTAACGATTGAAACCATTCAGGGACTGATTGAAAAGGAAATTGTCGGCTTTGGTGAATTGTTTAGAATGTTAAGTTATCAAGAGGATATCGGGTCAGCTGCCATATTATCCAGGGCTATCGCCGGTGTTGTTCATGATAAGGCCATTTTCTCAACACCTGGTTCCTCTGGTGCAGTAAAGCTTGCGATGAATAAATTAATATTGCCCGAAATCGGCCACGTCGTGAGAGAAATAAAAAAGGATTTATAGAAAAACTCCCTCCAATCTTTGAGGGAGTTTTTCTAATGATGAATTTTTGCTGAAATCTCCTGGTTTGCCCGGTACCATAACCATAAATCATTGATGATGGAGGCAAGTTCCGCTATCTCACTGTTTAGTTGGCAGGAGCGCGGAAAATCACTCTCGTCATTCAGCTGTTCTTGTTTACTATTAATTTCAGCTTCTAGGTCTACAATGCGGTCTGGTATAGAACCTCGGATTTTCTCCCAATGGAAGAGAACCTTCTCTTGTATATCTTTACTATATTCGTCCCAGTCCAGCGCTAATTCAGGAATAAAAATGCCGAGACGCTGGTCAAAGGAAAAATATTCTTTCATTGGTATTCCTCCATAATTTGTAGTTGTTTTCATTGTACTACACAACTTGAAGCCTTGGACGAAATTTTATTAAAAAAGGGAGCAAAATTTGCTCCCGCTAAAGGTTTTAAAGTTAATCTGTTTCTTTTTCTGTTCGAACTACTAAAACATCACAAGGGGCATAACGGACGATGTGTTCGGAAACACTGCCGATAAAGATTCTTTCGACGACATTTAGTCCTGTTGCTCCGCAAAGAATTAAGTCAATTTTATGGTTTTTAGCAAGTTCTCTTGGAATTCTTACCTTAGGGGAGCCAAAATCAATTTCATACTGTACATCTGATAAGCCGGCCTCTTCAGCCTGCTTTTTATAATTTACAAGCATTTCTTTTGCCATTTTCTCTGCTCTATCGCCAATAACCGTATCATATGCTTCAACTAAGGCAAATGATCTGGTATCAATCACATGGACTAACAGCATTTTAGCGTGGTTTCTTTTGGCAATTTCAATCCCTTTTTTAAAAGCCCAATCAGCTTCTTTCGAACCATCAATTGCCACTAAAATATTTGTATATTTAAGTTCCATGACTATCCTCCTCCTCACCCTGATTATACATTATTTAACAGCGTATAACTGTGGCAGGTTTTCGAACAATAATGAGGTAATCATATTGAAGGGAGTATCATCCATGGGAATTGATCCAAATCAACAGACAAAGTATGAATTTGATGAGCAGGGAGCAAATATGGTAAGTGAGCAAATCATGGAATCTTATAATAGTGGTCATATTGACCATGAAATGACTTCAGATGAAGAGGAAAGTTCTTTTTGACTTTGACTGGAGATTGGGGATTTCTTGAAAGAAGCTGTTCATTTTAATATGGGCAGCTTCTTGTGCGCTTGGCAGCGCTTCGCTCTAAAGGGTGCAAGTCCCTAACATGCCGTTGTGGCGGAAATGTATAGCTGACAGGTAGTGCGAGTATCGTGAGATTTCGTGCGGAGGACTTGAAGGCAAAACTCGGAACAGGTGGCTAAAACCATGTTGGC
>NZ_JAMBNQ010000001.1 GCF_023715155.1 Neobacillus mesonae | reverse complement strand
GAACTTACTGTCTTAACATAACGGTTCTTAGATAGTGTTGCGATGTCTTTCTCTGTAAACAGTTTTTTACTCATAATTCTCCGTCTCCATGTATATCTCTATGTTGTTCTTTAAATTATACAAAAAAATACCCTATAGAAAGAGCACTTTTTTAAAGTGTCTATACTATAGGGTACATTTTAATCTGGAATAACCTTTCTATAGCTTAACTTCCTACTTGAAGAACAACCCCGAAACTATCAATAATATAGTTCAGTCTTTGATTGTAGGATTTCAAATTTTGAATTTTGGCCGCGTCACCTAATTGATTAAAGGCCATAATTTCTTTTGCTAGTTTTGACACTTCTATTTGCAGATCATCATTGCGCTTTTTCTCCATGATTAATTGCTGCTCCAACTTCTGCATTCTTTCACGGGTTGCTTCCTTCTCTGATGTCATTTCTGACTTCATAGTTTCTACTTTTTTTGCAGCATCCTGATTTTGAAGTGCCATATTGGTTAATAGAAGCAAACTTTTTAGCAATTCATTCAGCTGGATACCTGGTAGTTTTTCAACATTTGTGATTAAACCTGATAAAAGGTCTAGTAAATCTTCATTCTTTGAAGACTCCTGATGTGTTGACTGAAGCTCCTTAGGCAGGTCAGGGATTACTTCAGTTGAGATGACCGGAATTCTCTCCTTGGAAATCGTTGTAATACGGCCAGACTTCGGTTCTGATGTCTGTTTTTTATTCATTGCTTTCATAGTAGAATAATATTTATAATTGACAGATTGATAGCCACGGTCAAGGAGCTGAGCAGCCTCCTCCAATATTTCAGTTATGTTTAATGCTCCTTCTTCCTGACGCTCAGAAATATACTGAAACATGAATTCGATTTCATTCTTAGTCCACTTACGATTAATTTTTTTGCTGTCTTCTGCTGTGTCCATACCACTGTCTGATTGTTTCAAACTCTTCATCATCAAAAAGTTATAATAATAAGGCAGAGTCCCGCTCCTAAGATTATTGTTTGTTTCTAATTCTTGGATAAACTCTTCTTCTGATTGTTGAATTTGATGATTGAGGATTGCGTCTTTCATCTGAAATAATGCAGATTTCAGGCCCATAGCCGAAACCTCCTTTTCGTATAGTAAACTTTTATCTATAATTTCTTTTGATATTTTTCGTTCCTTAGTTACTACATGATTCGCATCAATAAAAATTTTTGTGGGTGTTTTTTAAAATAATTATATGGTAACTCTTCCATTATAAGTTAATTATAAAGGATTTATGAAAAATAGCAAACACTTTTGTGCTTTATTACGAATTTTATAATAAAATAAAAATCCCTCTTTAATAAAAAAGGGATTTTGTCATCGAACGTTATTTGGGGATTGCCTAACCATCCGCATTTGTCTTTGTTTTTGAAAACAGAATTGGACAATCTTTGATTCGTCCTTTCGATCTAAAACAGTAAATTTCATCGCTGCATGTTTGACTTCATCGTCCGGCTGCAAGATTCGTTTGATTACTCCTTTAAAAGAGATGGGATCAACATCCGGGATATACATGGTCCCCGATACTTCATTTCCGACACTCAAGGTCAGATCTACGTTACAAGAGAATAACATCCCGCCTGCGCTGATATTGACTGTATGTAATTCCATATCTTCAATTTTGATACGAAGATTCGTTTCTACACGGAAATTTTCTCTTAATTGAATCTTGGAAATATCTTGTTCAAGCGGTTTAGTAATCCGATATAATAGGATTTTATCTTCCAATCTTCCTAAAATATTGGCTTTAAACTGGTATTTATTTTCACCCGACAAAAATGATACGTCTATTTCCGTACCTGCCGGAAACCGGCCAATGGTATCCCCAGTCAAGGGGTGGCTGATACGAATTTCATCTTGAGTTACATCTGCAACGATTGAATAACATGTTACATTTTCACCAGGTATTTCAATAATAATTTTCTGATTGACTTTAGGATACATGCTTTTCACCTGATTTCTTTTAGTCTGCTATTCTTTAAGACAAACTGTGTTAAAGCAGGCTGTTGATTTTCGCTCCACAAGGAAGTCTTCGTCAGCATAAGCATCGCACGACTAAAAGCGATAGCTTTTAGAAGGAGGCACAAGCGGTTCGCGGGCGTCCCGTGGAGCCTCCTCGGCGCTAACGCCTGCGGGGTCTCCCCTGGCACGTACTCCCGCAGGACACTGAAATCCTTCCTTGAATCAGCCCGCGCACGAAGAAAATGCGTTAGCATTTACGAGGAGTCTTCGTGCCTTCTGCTACAATCAACAGGTTATAAAAATACAAGACCGTTCTTTAACACCGTCTATAAAAAATGAACTACACGTTTCATGCAGTCCAAAGATGAATAAGTTAGACAGTAAAATCCATTTTAATGATAAACATCTAGGTCATCTGCTTAGTTTTCAACTATTAACGTAAGAAGTCGACTAATGAAGGCTGGATAATTCTAGCTCCCACCGATAATGCGGCCCGCTGTACATTTTCTTGTTCTTTTAGATCAATAATGACCTTTGATAAATCCGCATCCTCTTCATTCGACAACATGGTTGTGGTGGAAAGCTCCAGTCCGTCAATACGCGACATGCTTAATTCCATCCGGTTCATACGGGCACCTAATTCGGAACGTTCCTTTAGGAGATTGTCCAACTGGGCGTCCAGCTTGTCCAAATGATTGTCAGAAGTCGGGCTTTGCGAATTAAAATCGGCCGCAATATCTGACAGCACTTTAAAGATGCCGCCATTGCCATCATTATTAAAAACATTTTTGCCTAGTACATTTATTTGTACCTGATTATTCTGCCCTACCTGAAGTTCAAGTTTTTCATTATTATTGTTTCTAAATGCCTTCGTTGAATTTGCAGCAGCAGGATCTGTCCGGTATGGAGGATTCTTTACGTCTGTTCCAGCAAAAAGATATCGCCCAGCCATCTGAGTATTCGAGATTTCCCCTAAATGCTCTTTCAGCTGATCAATTTCCGCTGCAATAGCTGAACGTGAACTCTCGTCATTCGTCCCGTTTAACCCTTCAACAGTAAGCTCCCTGACACGCTGCAGAACAGAAGTCACTTCATCTAAAGCCTCATCAGTGGCTGTCATCCAGGACATGCCGTCATCCGCATTTTTTTTAAACTGCCCGATTTCATTTAAGGATGAGCGGTAATACATACTGCGCACAGCTATTACCGGATCATCTGAAGGCTTATTAATCTTTTTCCCTGAAGAAAATTGATTTTGATAATTCTCCATAGCTTTATTGCTTTTATTTAAATTAAACAGGAAGTTTTGGTTTAACATACTTTGTGTGACACGATTACTCATTTTAAATCACCTACAATCCTACCCGGCCCATGCCGTTAATCACTTTATCCAAACATTGGTCCATTGTGGTAACCATTCTTGCAGCAGCATTATAGGCCTGTTGGTATTTAATCATATTAGCCATTTCTTCATCTAAGGAAACACCGGAAATCGATTGGCGGCGGTTTTCCACCTGGTTGATGATTACCTCAGAATTACTTTGCATTCTCTGCGCTTCCTGTGAATCAATCCCAACCTGACCAATGATATTGCGATAATAATCACTCAATGTGGAAGTGGTGCCATTAAATGACACGTTTCCATCTGATTTGATATTTGCAATCGCTTGGGCATTTTGACCGTTGCCTGATGAAGAACTATTGCTGCCTGCTTCTTCTTTTGCTGCAGCAATCAAATCAAGCGACCCCAAAATGTCTGAACTGACGGCAAGGTCTTTCGCATTGGTTCCTGAGAAAAATGAAATATTTGCAGCCGAATCCATTTCAATGGTTCCATTGTTATTTTTTATGTAAAAACCTTCTTTATGAACTTGGTTGACCTGTTCTGCAAAATTTTTAGCCAAAAGGTCAAGTTTTTCCTTTATGTCTGGAATGGTCCCGCCATCCGTTGTACCGAATGACTCTATTCTTCCTAATAATTCTCCTGATTGTAATTGAATCTGTTTTCCATTAATGGTCACACCAGAAACAAACTCCGAATCCCCGTTTTTACCAAAACTTACATTTAACGATTCTGCCTTTATTCCTGAAACTAGTGATTCGCCCGCAGCCGATACATCGATCATGCCGTTTCCCGATGGAGAAACATTGACATTGACGATTTTCGATAACTGGTCAACCAGCAAGTCCCGCTGGTCATATAAATCATTAGGTTCATAATTATTAGCCACAAGTCGGGAAATTTGCGCATTCAAACTGGAAATTTGTGATCCTATTGAATTTACTTCATTTTGCTTTGTCTGAATGACAAGCTTTAGGTCATCCTGAACTTGATTTAAAGAATCTGCCATATAATTAAACGTTTCAGCAACAGCGATTCCTTTTTGTCTCACTACTGCCCGAGCAGAGGCACTGTCAGGATTTTTGGAAAGGTCATCCCATCCTGCCCAGAACTCATCCATCACATGGGCCAAGCCATTATCGGAAGGTTCATTCATCAGTTCTTCTACCTTACTCAACGTATCACTTTTTGCTTCCCAGTATCCGATATTTTTATTTTCGCCGCGGTATTGAACATCCAGGTAATCTTCTCTCAGCCGTTCAATTTTGTTGACGTCCACACCAGTGCCTAATTGAAATGATGACATTCCCGGGTTTGATATAGGGTTGGTTGCCTGCATATTTGCCCGCTGCCGTGTATAGCCTGCTGTATTGGCATTTGCAATATTTTGTCCGGTGGTAGAAAGAGCTGTCTGCTGGGCAAATAGTGCTCTTTTACCGACCTCTATCCCATGAAAGGTTGATGTCATAGTATCCCCTGCTTTTTATATTTTCGCATCTAATAGATTAGCATAACGCTTTGCCGAATTCGGTCCATAGCCGATGACCGGTTCTCTTTGCACGAACAGCCCCATTGAATATTGAATATAGGACAGTGATGCTTGTATCAATTGCTGGTTGCTTTCATTTAATCCCGCAATCTCTTGAATTTGTGTTCTGAGTTGTTTCGCTAAACTATTCAACTTATTTTTCATCACAGTATCATGCAGCAGTCCAATCAATTCCTCCAGTGTATAGGAACTCCCTGTATATCCATGCTGCATCATACAGGCTTGAACCTGATGACTTCTTTGTTCTTCAAGCTTTTGAATTTCATCCGCACAGTTTGTTTCAAGATGAATCAAACGTTCGAGACCTTGAATATTTCCTTCAACAAGAATATGCCGCTTCTCTTCGGCAAGGTCGAGCGCTTTAGAATGCGCGGCAATCATAGACTCTAATGTTTGAATCACTTTTTCTATCAATTTCATATCCTCGTCTCCTACTTAGAGATCCCTTTCCAAAAATCAAACAATTTGTCGGCAACTTTATTGCTGTCTACCTGATAAGTGCCATCCGCAATCTGCTGTTTTAATTCCTGAACACGTGCTTGACGACCCGTTTGACCTGACATCATGGCCTGTGAAATTTCCCGGCCGCGCGATGATATTTCTACACTGGCTGAAGATGATGTTTTTTCCGCCCGTTTTGTTTGTATATGATTAGACCGATTCTGTTGTTTTTGGTAAGAATATAATCCATAATTTGTATCATTGATCCGCATAAAAGTCCCCCCTGTTCCTTACTTATTATTATCGTCACAAAATAGATATAGTTTAGTTTTGACAGCGATAAAAATCATTTTGATTGTTCGTCCATTATGTTACTTTTATTTTATCAAAAAAGAGCAGGGTTTTCATTATAAATTTTGATAATAAAAAACAGTGTAGATTTCTTTAAAAGGTCCTGTAAATTGATATAGGATGTTTTACTTTTAATCAAAACACATATTTGTATAAGACCAATAAAATGGCATAGTTATTTTCCATAGACACTAATTATGGTACTCCAAAAACACCTGTCAACATGAATGTCATTCCATCTGCCGTTTTTCATGTGTTTCTATTACTTTTCCATTTGTAATTCGCTGTTGTGGTAAAATAAGGGAAATTATTTGAACTTATCCATTTTTCAAACGGGTCTTTGAATGGAAAAATTCGTATGTTTGTGAGGTGGCGTAGGATGTTTTATAAAAACAAATTAGAGATACTAACACTAAAGAATATTGAATTGGAGATGAATAAAGGAAATTTCCATCAAGAGTTTATTAAAGATATTACCGATAAGCTAAATAACAGAATAAAAGAATACGGTGAGCAAGATTTTCAAAAATGGCTAAGTAATTTGCATTATCAGCTTCCTGAAGAATTTCAAAATGAAGATATCACACTACGAACCTATACTAAGTGCCAGCATTGGATAGAGAAGGAAGTAAAAAGGCTGGAAATGGAAACAAAATTATCGTGGGAAATTCAGAGTGAAGATCTTATTGGAGCAGATGAAAGAGTAAGAAAAACACAATTGGTTATTAGACACAGACTTTCAGAAGTAGTTTTGGGGCTGCTTGTCTAAAGTTAGTTTTTATATAGAAGAAAAGCGGGGGATGGACCCCCCGCTGGTTGAAGTTTCACTTTATGTTTGCTGATTAATATGTAGTCCGACGAAATCAATCTCCAGCTGCTGTTTTTGGCGGAGATAGACTTCGGTCCTGCCTGGTTGATACTGATGAATCGGTTTATTAATTTTGGAATCAATTTCAGCTCCGCCCTGTTTCCAGTTAATATGCACTTCTGTCGGTTTGAAATGAATTTTAACAGATCCATAACTTGGGATATAGGTAATATTAAAATCAGCTGGTGGAGGGTTTCCCTTTTGGGCGGCTATTTCCGCAAATGCATCTGATTTATTCTCGATTGCGCCAAGCTGGTTCCCTTCTTCGGCAATTTCACCAATTGCCTCAAGTCCTATCTGTTTAGAATAATCAACGAAGTCTTGAGTTAAGACCGGAAGACTTTTATATCCCAGCTGATTCCATGCTTCATCCTGATCAATCTCCAGTTGAGCTGGCTTTCGATCTACTGTCATCTCCGCCGGAATTTGTTTAATTGATAAGTCCGCAGGCTGCTGATGAATTTCCTGCACTGGCTGAATGGTCCGCAGTCCTATCTGTGCATAGGTTTGATGTAATCGGATTTGAGGAAGCTGCATTCTATCACTCTATTCTTATGCCTTTTTATCTACTAATAAGCCAAGATAATCTGTCATCGCTGCGTACATATCCAGAAGTTTCTTTGGCGGAATTTCTTTAATGACTTCATTGGTTGTATCATCCACTATCGATACATAATATTTTTGCAAACCATCATGAAACTGAAATTTTAAATGTGTATTCGATTCTTTCAAAAAGTCATTCATACTTTCAATGACTTTTTCCGTCTTTTCCTTAGATAATTCCTGCTGCTTTGGTTCATCCTGCTTTTCCGCTGTTATTTCTTTTACTTTTGGCACCGGGTCTACTTGTTTCACTTGAAAATCCGGTGATGGCGTTTGGTTGGTTACCTTCTCCAGCATTTCCATTCCCCCTCGTATTCGTTGTATATATTATCGGAAAAATGGGGGAATGGTTTAGAAAATAAAACCATTTATTTTAATTTCTCAACCTGTCCATTTACCTCTAAAATAGCCTGTGCCACTTCATCGGCTTCCTTCGTTTCGGTTTCAATATCAGTATAGAGGCTTTCTGTTTGACTTAAAACATTTTGTGCTTCCATAGCTATTTCTTCTCCATATTTTGCTTGATCACTGGCCGCAATTGCTATTTCTTGAACACTTTCCTTAATCGTATTGACATTACGTACAATCTCCTCGGCTGTTATCGACTGTTCTTTCGTTGCATTCGTAACAGAATTCGATTGGCTGGTGACATTTGCAACCGCTGAAACAATGGCACGTCCCCCTTCCACTTCTTCGGCAGTGGCAAGTTTGATTTGCTGGACCTGATCATTAATATGGATAATCCCAGTCACGATTTCTTCTGCCGTGATGGCCTCTTCTTTTGTGGACTGATTCATTTCCAAAGCCTGCTTTTTCACATTTCCTACAGCTTTTGTAATAAACTCACTATTTTTGGTCTGTTCTTCAGTAGTTGCGGCAATTTGATTCATTTGATAGGTTACCTGTGCAATGCCTTCGGTAATTTTTTTTATCGCTAGATTGGTTTTGCCGGCTAATTGATTGCCGATTTCCACCTTATTAGCCCCTTCTTTAATTGAAGTGATGGCTTCCACCGTTTCACCTTGTATGCCTTTTATAAGACCAGCAATTTCTTTTGTTGCGGCTGCAGACCTTTCCGCTAATTTACGCACTTCTTCTGCCACTACCGCAAATCCTTTTCCATGATCCCCAGCACGCGCCGCTTCAATGGCTGCATTTAAGGCCAAAAGATTGGTCTGTTCCGCAATATCATCAATGACCTCAATAATGGTGCCAATTTCTTCAGAACTTTTGCCAAGACCCTCCATCACATTGCTTGCCATCATAATGACTTGAGATATTTCTTCCATTCCATTCAACGTTTCTTCTAAGGAATTTGCCCCTTCCAGTGCATCTTTCTTAACGGCGTTACTCAATTCATTGGCAATTTGTGAACTATCAGCCACCTGCTTGATGGATATAAGCATTTCCTCAATGGCTTCTGCCGTTTGTTCAGAAGTGGTAGTCAAACTAATAGACCGCTCGCTCACACCTTTAATAGACTTACTCATTTCTTCAATCGCTGCCGAGATTTGCTCGACACCTGCTCCGACATTCTCCGTGTTCCCTGCTACCTGTTCAAGAGATGCGAGCATTTCCTGAATCGCGGAAGATGTTTCTTCGGCTGCAGCGGCAAGTTCAACTGAACTTCCCGCTACCAAATTAATCGATGCCCCCATTTCTTCAATCGCCGCGGATACTTCATCTACATTAGATGACGTGGAGTTGGTATTTCCCGCAACCTGCTGGATGGAAGCAACCAGTTCACTAATGGAATCATTCGCCTTATTCATGGAAGTATCCAATTCTTTAGCACTTCCCGCCGTACGATCAATTGACTTTTTGATTTCGGTCACAGATGTGGTCGTGACGGAAACATTCTTGATCACCTCATGAACAGAACGGCGGATGGTTTTGGTAATGAAAAATGCTGCCAACAGGCCAAATAAAAGAGCAATCCCAGATATGATTACTATTTCTTTTGTTGATTGGCCGGCACTTTGTTCAGCATCATCAATTGAATTATGAGTATATTTATGGACGTTTTCTGTAAAATCATTGAGAGAAATAACAGTCTTTTCACCAAGTTGTGCTAGATCTTTTAGTTCCGGCTCCACTTGATTATAATTGTTTGTTTTGGATACATCATAAAGATCCGGCAGGGCCGCTGCATATTGTTCAAAGTTTTTGTCGAACTCTCCCAGTAATTTTTTATTTTCCGCAGGCAGCCAAAGCTGGTTTATGGATTTAATATTTTTTCTAACCTTGGCAATTTCCCCGTCGACCACCTGAGCCATTTTCTCTTTTTCATCCAGATTTTTCTCATAGGCATGTTTCTCCACATATAAACGAATCCGGGTGAATTCTTCTTTTACGTTTCCGATCAATTCCGTCTTTGGTACCTGTGTTTTACCAATAAAAGCGACATTTTCTTTTTCATGATTTAAATTTTTATAGGAAACGATTGAAATGACCACTAATAGTAATAGAATGAAAATATAACTTCCCCATAGTTTGCTGCTCATTGACGTTCTCACCTTATCTTCTCCCTCCATATAAGAAATGCGCAAGCGCCTTGATTAGCCCCGACAAGCAAATGTTCTTCGACTCTAAAAGTCTGTTTTTTGACTTTTAGAGTCGAAGGTTATTTGACCTCGAGGGGCTAGGCGCTAGAGCTGGACAATTCTCTAAATCAAAACTTATAAGTCTTAAACTAGAAAAACCCCCAAAGGATCTTTAGGAGCTTTTGGACAAAACCTTTTTAAAATTACTGTAAAATCCATTCATGTAAAATCGGCTTTGGTTCATCTAACAGAAATCCTTGACACAAAGGGATTCCTAAATATTTTGCAGTGGCAAGATCGGCATTGATTTCGATTCCTTCCAGAATGATTTTTGAATTTGTTGCCTGGGTATAGGTTAATAATGATTTGATCATCTCTTGCTTTAAGGAAGATTTTGATAGATTGTTGGAAAAATAACGATCTAGTTTTATGTATTCCGGCTGGATTTCAATGATCATACTTAGTGATGACCAGCCTTTTCCAATATCATCAATGGCTATCTGGAACCCGTAATCCTTTAACAATTTAATTCTTTTCTTTAATAATGCAATATTTTCCACCTTTTCCGACTCGATTAATTCAAAGATCATTTTATTTTTGTAATCTGGCGGGAGTTTTTTCACCAGCTTTCCCATAAATAATGGGAAATCCGGATGCATAATAGTAGAAGGAAATAAATTTATGAATAATTTTTCTCTAGAAGTGGTGACTTGGATGTATGTATAAAGTAATTTCAAAATCGATTTTATTTCCAGCTCGAAAAGTCTTTTCACCGACTTGGCTTCCATAAAGATTTGTTCAGGATTGCCATGCTTTGACCGCAGTAATATCTCTATGCCGACCTTATCCCACGCTCCTGTACTGTATATTCCTTGGCCATAATGTGAAAACTCTTCCAAATCAATCATTTGGTGAATGGCATTTGTGGTGATCATTCTTTCTCCTTTCCTCAACCATAGTTTCCATTGACATCCATCTTCGAGTCACTTGACAAAACCAATCTCTTTTTATTTACTTTAGCACTTTCGCCTGTTTTTTAATGTGATTTATTCCACAGTTAGTCAAATTTCATCGAAAAACATCAAAGTTTGATTATGATGTTAATTTCTCCATCTTTCCCCTACCCTTGAATTGAACTAAATATTGATCTGCTGCCTCCGAACTAAGCGGCCTGCTGTAATAAAAACCTTGAACACTGTCACATCTTAATGTTTTTACCTGTTTTAACTGTTTTTCCGTTTCTACACCCTCCGCAATGACTTTCATATTAAGTGCATGGGCCAGGTTCGAAATGGCATTTGTTAGTGCTTTGCTGCTTGGATTAGTATCAATGTCAAATATAAATGAACGATCAATTTTCAATGTATCTAATGGCAGCTTTTGCAAATACTGTAGAGAGGAATATCCTTTGCCGAAATCATCAATAGAAATATGAACACCGATTTCTTTCAATTTGTTTAGCATATTAGTAGCCGAATCAATGTCATACATCATCATACTTTCAGTGATTTCAACCTCTAAGCAGCTGGCTGGGATACTATATTCTTTTAACACCCGCTGAATATTTTCGGCTAAATCGTTTTGTAAAAACTGTTTGGCCGATAGATTCACGGCCACTTTGATATTTTCAATACCAGCATCCAGCCATTCGCTAATTTTCCGACAGGCGTTTTCAATGACCCAATCCCCAATCGGCAAAATTAATCCGGTCTCTTCAGCAATCGGGATAAACTCACCAGGCGGGACCGTGCCGAGATCAGGATGATTCCACCTCAATAACGCCTCCATTCCGATGACTTTCTTTTTCTTTAGGTTAATTTGCGGCTGAAAATGCAGCTCGAATTCATTGTTTGCCAAAGCATTATATAAATTGTTTTCAATCATTAATTTTTCAAATGAACCAGCCGATATGTCTAAACTCGCTTTTTCAATTTTTCTATGCCCATTTTTCTTTGCACGATACATGGCCGTGTCAGCATTTGTAATCAGTGTTTCCATTTCGTCCCCATCATAGGGATACAGACTGATGCCAATGCTTGGATTAATAAAAATTTCCGTTTCTTTCAGATGGAAAGATTCTTGAAATGCATTCAAAACAGAAGCTGCCCGCTGATCCACATCCTTTTCATGGTGCAAATCTGTAATTAAGAAAACAAATTCGTCCCCGCCCATTCTTGCAACCATATTACCCGACCCCAAGCTTTTCTCCAGCCGTTCTGACACCTGCTTCAGAAGTAAATCTCCGTATGTATGGCCCAGCGTATCATTGATAAATTTAAAGCGGTCCAAATCCATATACAAAACCGCAAGCAGCGCATTCGTTTCTTTTGCCTTATCAATTGCCCGTTGCAAATGCCTGGTGAATAAATACCGGTTGGGCAGCTTTGTAAGCGGATCGAGACCGCTCATTTTGATATCTGCCAAAATCAATCCTGTTTGATTTCCGTCATCAAATTCACTTACCTCTGCCCAATACGGCGTTTCATCGCCGCACTTCGTTTTGATGTAGGTCTGACCAAATTTATTTGCGTAAATCAAATCGAAACCGGTGATGATGTTTTCAGCTTTTATTCCAATTAGTTCTTCTTGAGAATATCCTGTTTTCCTTAAGAAGGCTTGATTAGCAAAAACGATTTCATTTTTTTGATTTAAAATCATCACTATCGTTTTATATTGATCAAGAATAGTTGTTTCCATATTAATTTCCTCTCATCGTTTATTTAATTGTAGAATATCTTTCAAAATACTTTTAAACCTTGACCTACATCAAGTTTTTCTAGTTTTTTGTATGCCACAATAGGGTTGTACATAATAGATGGAGGGATTAAAGATGGATTTATTTACATATGAAGACATGAAAAAAATTAATCGAAAAAAATTAGGCAATCAAATTCCGTTAGAATTATTTCGATCCGTACGATTAATCGGCATGTACCAAGGACTGCCAATGAACGGCAAAAACACTACAGTTGCCGTTGGCAGGAAAATCGGACAAAGCCTTCCTGTTCAAAAAATTGACGAAGTATTGGCTCATTTTGAAGAATTGAAGATTGGAATTCCAACTGTGCTGGAGTCAAAAGACAATGAGTATCTGGTAAAAATTGATGATTGTTTCTGTAAGGGACTTCCCCCGCACCCTGGGAATAAGGTTTGTGATTTGGAGGGGGCTATTCTAGAGGGGGCTATTTCACGGTTTTACAATGGTAAGGTGATGGTGCATGAAGAGAAGTGTAATGTGAATGGGGATAGTCAATGTGAGTATCGGATTAAATTGCTTTAATTGTGTTGTAAAAAATTCGGGCAAGTTTGTTTTGCCCGGTTTTTCTTTAATAAATCTCTCTTTTTTTGATATAATAGAACAAACGTTTTGCACAGGGAGGTAGATTTTTATGACCGAATTTACTTCAATTTCAAGTGAATTGCTTAATATGTTGTCGGGAAAATTATTAGGAGATGGATGTATAACGAAGCAAAAAGGACGGAAACCACGTTTTCAATTTATTCATTCTGCCAGCGATAAAGATTGGTGCTTTTATTGCTACGAAAAATTAAAGAACGAATTACCTATTTCACCCCCACACTATAGAAAGATAAAAGATAAAAGAATTTTACAAGGTTATACCGAGTCTTACCAAGTACAATCACGCACAACTCTACTTATTACTTGGCTAGAATCACTATGGTACGATAACCGTATTAAAAAACTTCCTTTTCAATTTCTGGAACAATATTTAAATGAGTTAGCATTAGCTTGGTGGTATCAGGATGACGGCCATTTATCTAAAAAAGACAATACCCCGAAGAAAATTATTCTTTCAACAGACAACTTTACTACGAATGAAAACAGACGATTAAAAGGCTTATTGGGAAGAAAATTTCATCTTTTCTTTAACCTGGATTCCCAAAACCGCCTTATCTTATATGATCAGCTACAAATTCTTTATTTTTTTCGTTTATTGAGCCGTATTTGCACCCGTCAATGAAAAGAAAAACAATAACTCTAGAACAGGCAAATACTTTTAGTAAAAGAACAACAATATACCTACCCCGGCGCATTCAACTAGTAAAACCCACATTAGAAATTAATACTCATCTTGAAAACCTACATATTTTAGAGGAAATTATAATGGATAGAATAAAATACATTATTTTTTATAAAGAAGAAATTTGTCCAATTTGTTGTTCAAAGATACCAAAGGATATCAAATTGTTATCCAAGAACAATATAATTCAGTCCTAAAAAAAATTAAAAATCAAACAGGGATGACAATTAGTCAAATTATAACACTTTGTTTCATAGTTAAATACAGTAATGTAAGTTTTTCAAATTAAACTAACAAACCTATTTTGCCAAACAAAGGACTCTATCAAAACTAGAGTCCCGCGAATTTTTATGAAACATTGCTGTGAAACAAGATTATTCGAGTGGTGCCAAACATCCAATTTTATTATACCTTTCGATCATAAAAAAGACTATTTCTCCAACCGTGTCCTATGATATATTTGGAATTATCGGCTGGTAGTTTTCCTTATTTTCTTTAGAATAAGCAAACCCATACACTTGATCCCACACCAGAAATACTTCGTGAAACATTTCTGTGAAGCAAGATTATTCGGGTGGTGCCTGGCACCTTTATTTTTGTTTTCTGCACCACTCAAGCTGTTGCTCGAGGAATTTCTTATGTTCTAGCTCATTTTCATCCATCCAGACCCCTCCTGTCAAACAGCTTATTACAGTGTCTATGGGTTCCTTGTCTTCCCAATGTTAAGTGAAACAAGGCCCTCTCCCCCTGTCCATGTCCCATATGTAGCAACCATTAACATATTAATAACTATCACAAAGACAAATTCGAAACATTGCATGAATTCCAGATAAATATTCTGCAAACTTCCTCATATCCCTTGCAAGTTCTTTTAAAGGCATTTCTCTTATACTTTTATGTGCTTCAACTGTTTCTCCAGACTCTTGATTTACAACAATCAAAAATGATGATGGTTTTTCATCATCTATATAATCTTCAAGGTCTTGCACTCTGATTTTTTTGTTATAATGTTTTTCTGATTCTCTAGTATTTTGATTAGAGTCACTTAAATCTGAATATCTGAAATATGTACTTGTATCATCATATTTCTTAATATGGTCAACTATTCTTTGATTATCCGGATTTATAATCTTAGACATTTCTTTTGAGGCCTCTTCATTTAAGTCTTTTTCATGTTCACTAACTAGTTTCTCAAAATATCTATATAACGTAGAAATAAAATGACTGCTAGTTATCCTTTTCCATTTCTTATTCCCATTAAAATCCTCATATACTATAAAAGGTTCTCTTGAATCAAAAGGAACAGTTCCATCTTTATAACTCAATTTCAATTTTTTATGAATGATAACAATTAGCGATTTCAAATATAGCTCGATAGAATGTCTATATAAGTAAAGGTTAGGTAATAAACCAATTGTATTTTTGTCAGGATTATTCTCCCACAAAAAATCAGCTGTACTATGGAAATTTGATGCAAGTAACCCAAAGCCAAAGTCTATATGAGTATCTGGATCAGTAAACTTATACTGCAATGGACAATTCCCCCATTCTAAATTTTCTTAGTCATTAGTCCCTATTTAATTTGAAAGAGACCCTAGTAAAACTAGAGTCCCCGATTTGTTCAAAAATATTAACGAAGAAGTTGTAGAACTCCTTGTGGTTGTTGGTTTGCTTGCTTTGCCACTATGCCTTTCGGTCACAGAATAGACTATATCTTCATCCATGATTTTCATGGAGCTGGGCACTTCGAACAGCTTATGCTGCCCTACGAGATTCATAGTCATAGCCGGTTGTGCCTTAGACCGTGTTCTCTAGTTGTTGGACCTTCTCCAGAGTTTCCTCACAGGAGCTTGGCTGCTGATTATCCATTGTTTCATCCTCATCATTTTCACGCCTTCACGCTGACCGTTTCCAGTTACGTTGTGGTTGATGAAGCTTTAGGAAGTTCCAGCAATTCACCCAGTCATTCTCTTATCTGTTACCAGCTAGCGGAACAAAAAAACTTGTGTCCCTAGTTCTTACAACCATTTTTTTCACAGGTTATTTTGGAACTACTATTTACCCAATGGCTAGCATTATCATTTGTATCAGTTCCACAACCAGTTTTTCCGCCTCGGACCCCACTATGCACAACTCCAGTCGGTATGTGTTTAACTGCCATATGTATCACCTCCTTAAATATTCAATTATCTGTAAACATGAAACTATGTAGAAAATGACTCTAGAAATTCATCTAGAGCCATTTTTAAAAATCTAAAATTAACGAAGAAGTTGTAGAACTCCTTGTGGTTGTTGGTTTGCTTGAGCCAACATTGCTTGTGCTGCTTGAGAAAGAATTGAGTTTTTGGTTTGTTCCATCATTTCCTTCGCCATGTCAACATCCCTTATACGAGATTCTGCAGCAGTTAAGTTCTCGGAAGAAGTATTCAAGTTATTAATGGTGTGCTCTAAACGGTTTTGGTTCGCACCTAACTTACTTCTTTCACTCGAAACGACTTCGATTGCATTGTTAATAACAGTAATCGCTGAGTTCGCTGCATCCGTCGTAGAAACATCGATAACATGTTCATTATCTGTACCGTTTTTTACGGTTGAATCTCCGTAGGTAACATCGGTAACAGTTACTCCATCAGCTAAGGTAACTGTTCCTGCGCCAGCAGCACTTGAAGTAAGTCCTAATGCTTCAGAGCGCATGTCACTCATTGCTAAATTCAAGTGTTGGTCTTTGTTTGCTCCAATTTGATATGTTATAGAAGCATCTTGGCCATCATGCCCTGTTTCTGATACTGTATTAAATCCTAAGTCAGTTGCACCATCGCTAGCAGAGAAGGTTATTTGGCTAGCATCACCTTCTTTACCACTAGTAATTTGGAATCTTACACGGTCGGTGTCAGCCACTGTTAATGCCTTAACTTCAACATGTTCTTTTTGAGCATTTGTAGGCGTTGCATTCCAAGTGTCAATTGCATCGTTTATTGCTGTCTGAACAGCACTTGCAAGTATATTTTTATCCGAATAGTCAGTATCAGCTATTGTAGCGGTTAATGCAGTTCCACCATCGATATTAATTGTTAATGTATTATTTTTAGCCTTACCTAAATCTAGCGTTGCATCAGTAAGACCAGCAAGACCTGCCGCAACACCTGTAAATGATGTTACACCATTGTCTCTTCCAGAAGTAGCAGTTCCAATTTGAATTGCACTACCCAAGGTGCTTCCTGCTGTAAAAGTAACATCATTTGCTAAAGTTGTTGCATCTCCATCTGCACCAACAGCAGCATCAAATGCTGTGTCAATTGCAGCAGCTAAATCATCTGGAGTATTATAAGTAACACTACCAGTATTTAATACAAGGTTAACCGATTTAGTAGTCAAACCACCATCTTTAGTATAGTTAACGGTCATTGTATTGTTAGCAGCATTCCCGTTTTCCGCTACATCAGTGGTACTATTGAATAATACTGTAGCAGCATTACCACCTACAATACTAATTTTACTATCAGCACCTTTGTTTCCAGCACCATCAGTAATAACTAATTTCCCACCAGTAATGGCAACAGAAATATTCGCCGCATCAGTTGTAGCAATGCCTGTATCACCAGGAGTCCCTCCAGGGCCAGCTGCAAAAGCAGTTCTCATTGCTGCCTGAATATTTGCTGCAAGCCCATTGTCATCTGCACCAGCGGCAAACTGGATTGTACGTACTGTATTTCCTATTTGAATAGTCAATTCATCATGACTAGTATCTACTAATCCTTGTAGGTTCATTCCAGTACCATCAGCAGAGGCAGCTACACCACTCGTATATTTACCCACAGTTCCATCATGAATAGTTACAGCTCCATTAACAGCAGCGCCACTTCCAGTACCTGCAGTAGCGGCATTTCTTACTTCGAAAACATCAGCACCAGCACCGATTCTTGCAATAGATGAGCCATTCTTTACTGCCGCAGTAGCTTCTGTCTTGTCCTTAGCACCATTAATCAACTTTTGAGTATTAAACTCAGTAGTATTCCCAATACGATTAATTTCATCAGCTAACTGGTTAACTTCATCTTGAATGCTTTTTCTATCACTATCTGTATTAGTTCCGTTCGTAGATTGTACTGCTAGTTCACGCATACGTTGAAGGATGCTGTGGGTTTCATTTAAAGCTCCCTCTGCTGTTTGTATCATCGAGATAGCATCTTGAGAGTTACGAGATGCTTGGTCTAATCCACGAATTTGTCCACGCATTTTTTCGGAAATTGCTAGTCCAGCCGCATCGTCCCCAGCCTTGTTGATACGAAGACCCGAAGATAATTTTTGCATTGAATTGGCTTGTGCTGTTGATGCACTATTCAACTGACGAAAAGCAACCTCGAAAATCAAAAATCTTCCTACCTCAGAAATCCATGTGACTCAAAGAATTTGAAGAATGTAATGAAGCATCATTAGGAGAAATAAATATAATGGAAAGAACTCGTTCCAAAACATTAGGAAATCATAAAAAAATGGAAGAGTGAAAAACAGGGGTTCAATAGGAAACCATTAGGACCTGTTCGTCATCTCTTCCATTAGAAATCCATTTGCTAGGCATTTTGTCGCAACAATGTCTCGACTTCCCGCTCATAACCATACTTCTGAAAGAACTCAATCAATGCCACCTCGAAAATTTCTCGCTGATTGACATTCTTTTCCTTGCTAAAGTCTCTAACCATTTGGTCAAGTGTGTTCGTCATATGGACTGATTTTGTAACAAAAAGACCTGGAAGTGTAAAGCGGGGAATCTGCCCTGACGCAACTGACGCTCCTAACAGACTTTGCAAGCCACTCTTGTTTGACGATAGCCACTCAAGTAAGGGGAGAAATTGTTCAAAGTCACCATTTCCAACATCAAAAGAACCCTCATGTGAAGCGTCAGTACTGGTAGCAGCAACTCCCTCATCATCATTAGGCATGGTCGGGGAAGTGGAGAGATAATTCCCCGCCTCCTGTGACCATTCAAAGCCTTTTGACTTCATATAAGAAGCCATTTCCAAGTGATTCTCGAAGCCTACCTTCACTGCAACCTTCTTCAAATCTGCCCCTTCTTTATTCAATTCCATCACAATTCTTCGAACCCGGTCTGATGGGAAATTGACCATTGTTTCTATCGAAGCTTTTAAGACATCCGCTGGTATATAGTTTCCCTTTTGCTTATCCCAAACAAAGTTTTTACGTCTCATAAAGCTTTCCATCGAACGATAGCCTGAATAGCGATACTGTTCAGCAACCTCTTCCCTTGAAAAACCTTCCCCTAACAGTTTCAAAATTCCTTTAACCTTGTCATCATAAATCGGTTGTAATGCTTCCGCTTTAGCCATTGATTACTCCTCCTTTACAATGTGTTAACAGCATCTTTCAAATCATCCATGTTGCTATGGACATAGATACTCGTTGTTTTTAGGCTGCTATGCCCAAGCAGCTTTGAAATCTTGACTAAATGAACATCGTTTTTGACTAGCTTTGAAGCAAAAGAATGTCGAAGGATGTGTGCAGTTACGTTCTTTTTCCATCCCAATGCTTGATTTGTATCCCGAAATATCTTAGATACCCTAGTTTTTGAAAACATACCAGTGTTTCTCGTAGCAAAGAAGTAATCCGAATTCACTTTCCAGTTCTCTGTATAATCCACCAGCAATTCCTTCAATTTTGTATTGATTGGAACAAAGCGGTCTTTGTTGCCCTTTCCATGCCTAATGTGAATTAGATTCTCTTCCAAATCCACATCATCAACTTGAAGGTTAAGGCACTCTGAAATCCGCATACCCGTGTAATAAAGCGTTTGTGCAACTAATCGTGCAAGGTCGTGTTGGATGGCATTCACAAACACATTCACCTCCTTTTCAGAAAGGTACTGTCGCTCCTTTTGCTGGCATTTGATAGGCTCCAATTTTGCGGTAACATTCTTATCACACCATTCGCTTTTGTAAGCATAACCGAAGAAAGACCGCATGCTTCCTAACACACGTTTTCTGCTAATGGGCTGGTAACCCTTAACCTCCTTAAGATAATAGAGATACTCCTCAACATCTTCTTGTGTAATGTCCTCTAAGTAAACTGAGCTGTTGTATTTCTCTTCAAGGTAACGATTTAATAGTGATAAATCTTCATTATAGGCTTGAATTGTTACTGGACTCCGCTCAATATTTGCTTGATACTTTCCGAACATAACAACCGATTCCATAAATAACATGTAAAAATCCCCCTTCTAATTAATTCAAATTTATAATATATAATCAAAATTGATACAAATACCCCATTAGATAACGCAATGTCCTTGGAAAGCGTCAGTACAAACAGTACCATTATGAAACGGTCTCAACTGACAGTTCTGACGCTTCGCACGGGACAACACATTACTCGGCTTCTTCTAATGGACGGAACAATTCATCCATATCCTCATTAAACTTGCTTGCCCATTTTCTTTTAGCTTTCTTAGAATCAATCTCTTGGGATTGCATATCATCTTTTTCAACTGTCCCATTCGTTACCTTTTCGAGCGTAATCTTTTTATAGTCTCCTGCATGGCGAATATCGTAGTAAATCCCAACTTCTTCAAGATTTGACTTTACCTCTTTGAGTCGCTTGCTGAGCACATGGGCATCCTTCGGCCATGTTCTAACCCTAGTGTTAATTTTTTCTAATTCCGCTGTCTCCTCTAACTCCTTGAGAAGTTTCGAAACACTACCTCCCCATTTGTTTTGAATTTTCATAAAGGAGAGAACCGCCGCTGCCACTGGATGTGAGGAAAGTGCTTCTTCATTAGCTCGGTCCTGATTTCCTAAATAGGCTTGAAGAAATGTTCCTCCTCCAATTCCTAATACTTCTGCAATGGCATAACCCCAATAAGTAAAGTCTGCCATTCTACCCACCTCTTTTAGCTCTACTTCTTCACGAAGAGTCATCGCTTTCGAGAGTGTTTTAAAAATGCCACCTAGAATCATTGGCAAATCTGCACGAAAATTAGACCAAACTTTTTCCTCCGTCTTTCTTTCATTCTTAGGAATGCGCTCTAATTCTAGTACAATAGAGCGGTCTAACAAGTCCGCACGGGTAGCGACCACGTTAATGCCATTCAGCATGACACACCGTTTGAAGCGAAGGATTGTTTCATCCGCATCGCTATAGAGTGTTCGTTTAGAGAATGCCCCCCCTGTTGCTGCCATACAAAGCATGTCACTCTTTTCCGCTGATAAATAATCGAGATTGTCAAAGCTAGGCATGTACGTATTCGCTAGAATAATAGCTAGGTCTTGCTTAGATGTTGGCATCGACAATAAACCTTGCATAGCTGGGTCCACAATTTCCTTGACCATGCTCATGGTTGTAGATTTCGAAGCGCCTTTCTCCCCGTACAGAACAAGCATGACATGGGCAATTTCCGCTATAAAAGAACTCACCAAGAAAACCATAAATAATATGAGGTCCGACTCCTTCTTGAAGCGAAAATGCCTTTTAATCAAACGATAAAGTTCCTTTTCATCTACGGTTAGGTCTGGAAGCGCTTGTTCCTTCATGTTTTTATTCCGTGTAAATAAAATTGGAGGGTGCTTCTCGATTGTGCATTCTTGATTAGATACTTTGACAGCCTGCCAGGTTGAATCGCCTAAGTCATAATAAAAGTCGTTCTTATGCTTAGTTATCCTACGTTGCAATTTTCTTTGCTCCCCAGAGAACATCGCTTTCATTTCAAGAACCTTTAAAGCTTGATTTATTGCATCACTGCTAGGTGCACTATTTGTTTCCTCATAATAGAGCTTTGTCAGGTATAGCTTGAATTTCGCACTAGCTAGGGGCATAACTTCGGTATGACCGTTGATTTCAACTCCTGCATAACCTTCTTCAAGCTCATTTGTAAAATACTGAATATCTTCGGTTAAACGTATGATAACATCAGATTGCTTTTCCTTTTCCTCACTCTCATTAGCCTTCTTTGCTTGCCAATCAGGTTCTAGTAAGGTTCTAAGACTTTGCCAATTTTCTTGTCTACAGCTATTATGATGACATCCCGCCGCAATACCACCACCATCAAATTGGATAATGTAGGCGCTTCGATTCGTATGTTCAGCATTCCATGGACAAACATCTAATACGTACTTTGTCCCTTTGTTCTGAAAAGGTCCTGAAAAGGTGATTTTAAGGTCCTTTTCTTTCAGCCATTCTTCTAAGTTAAAAGTTGTTTTTGCTTTGCCTTTTGATACCTTTGGTTCCTCGACAGTTGGAACCATTGCAATAATACTCTCTAAACGCTTCCGCTCAACAGGTTCTAGCTCATCAGGAACTTCTAAAATCTCTGACCACCGATGCGGTCTTTGAACTGTATCATCACCCTTACAAGCCTTCGTTCCATACAGCTTCACAATGCGGCTAGGGTTGAAAGTCGTACAATCAACCTTTACCATTTCATCACTAAAGAGGAAGTCTAACGCATATAGAAATGCCTTAATCATGTCTACGTTCTCCTGTGTATTTTCCATTTCAGTATAGAACACAACATGGTAGCCATTGCCGCTATCACTTACAATCTCAGCTGGAAAGCCTTCTTCTGATAAAAAACTAGATATGCTTTCTGCCATCACTCTAGCAGCTTCATGCTCAGCGTCAGTAGCGGAAATACCTGATGGTCGAGTTGGGTCAATATCAATGAGGATAAATTCAATCCTTTCAATATCCTTGTCTAGGGTCGTTTGTTTAGCGTATTTTTGTAGGCGATTGTTTGCCCTTGCCAACAAATCAGGATTTACTGGATTTATAGAGAAGTAAATATCGTGCTTCCCTACATAAGGTTGAATGGATTCCGCCAGTTTCTCAGCATCATCAAAATACCCATTAACTATTCCTGTTTTGGTATGAAGGATTCGAATCTCGGTTACATCTCCTTCATTGCGAAAAAGGTTTATTGTATCAATTACTTCGTTTACGACATCTTGATTTGACATTCTGCTTCCTCCTAAGTGTTATATTTCCCCTTACGAATACACCTTTCGGGGGAAATAAATGCTCGTTTTAATCCATATCCTCAATTGAATCTACTTCTTCATACTCATCCTCTTGGCTGTTTGAGAACAACGCTTCAGTTGCTTTTCCATTAGTACGCTTTGGAATCGGACGTTTCTTTGCAACCCTTTTCTCTGATTTAGTACCGCTTGACTCCTTCTTAGGTCCAGTACGTTTGATACGAGTAATGTTAGAGTATGTCTCATCATCTTTTTCAACGTTTTCAACTGTTACTTGCACAGGAATCCCCACAAAGTCAGCTAGCTTAATGCCTTGCCCTGGTGCTGGAAGCATATCCAAATCCTCTAGAAGCTTGACCATTTTACCCTTTTTACTCCAGCTGTAGTTTGGTGCTATATACAGGTCGACAGGCTCGCCTTCTGAATCCTCCACCTCGATTCGCACGCAGAGTACAACCCGACTTCCATCTTTGCTAAAATTGCAGCTCCATTCTTGAAATTCCGCATGACTAGTAATGCCATCGTAAGTACCATCATCGGTTGTTCTTTTGTTTCCTTCTGGACGTTGTAAAAAATCTTCATTTTGTAAGTCTGCTAGTTTCATATTTCTTCGTTCCTCCCTGATATCGTTTTTTGCATCAACAGCGTCAACGACATCTATGACTCTATTGACTGTACTGACGCAACTTTAGTTGTTTTTCCCTTGCTACAACCTAATATTAATCCCTTTGCAATCCCCTCTCATTATTTGCACCCAATATAAAAATTGAGGTGCAAGACAAAAAAAAACACCCCTTTTCGGAGTGCTTACTAATCATTTTTCTTTTTTCGTTGCTTTAATCGTTCCTTAACTTCATTCATTTTTATGTATGAGGATTTTGCAACAATCCTCTCTGCTTCCTCCTTAAACATCTTAGATTGCTTTCTGACATCTTCCAGAAACCCTATGAATCCATTGTAAAAATCCTGTTTTTTTGGATTTCCCTCTTCTACGTTCATTATTATTATTTCTTGAACTTGTTCTTCAATTTCTTGAATATCATTAAATTCCTTCTGAATTTCTTTTACTTTTCTATCAACCTTTTCAGTATATGTTTGGTTTTTCATTTCCTTTAACTGCTCTGTAGAATATCCAGTTATTCGTTTAATGGTTGGCGAAAGAGCCTCCTCCCATTTTTCTCTTGTTTCAATTAGTTCTTGAAAATCCTCATTCTCAGTGTGTGTTTGGTTGGGGCTTTCCATCCTTGAACGTAACTCTTTTACAAGTAACTCATCAAGTGTTGCGTTTCCTAGTCTCCTTTCCTCGTTTATTTCTATGTCATTCATCCTGTTTATTTTGTAAAGTTTGTCTAGCTTATATTGCTCATCCATCCAGGGGTTTTGCCATTTTTCATTCATTGATTGACTAAACAAAAAATCTCCATCAATCCCCGCTTTAAGTATCTCTGCCTTCTCGTTAACTTCTTGGTGCACCTCATATGTTCTATAAATTAAATAATCAAGATAATCATACAGTTCTTTCCAGACATGCACCCTCACACTCGTTTCGACCAATGAAGTAGCTGTTAAGACTTCCGTAAATTTTCTTTGAACAGCAGCAAGTCCCTCAACCTCTTGTAGAGTTCTATAGTAGACTGTAGTGTCCTTAATGTCGTATTTGATTTTCTTTGGTAATTCCTCGATAAATTCCATTAATTTTTCATAATAAAGAGTAATGCTATGTAATGTTGTATGTTTAAATTCAATTTCTCGTTTGTATCCTCCCGCTAAAGGATGGTATTCAAAAGCCTTCAAAAGGACAATTAAAATATCTTTCCAGTCACTACGTATGAGATATTTTCCTGTTCCATCCTGGTGAAAATCAGTAATTTTAAAGCCATAGTACTTACAGAATGCTGGGAATCTTTTTTGGAAGATACCCCTTGTCCAATTTAATGTAATTATTAGTTCATCCTTTGATAAATCATTAGGATTCATTTTTCTAAGTATGTTTCCCTTTGACATCCTAATCCCTCCTCCGCTCTAATTAATTATAGACAAAAAAGCATAGGGAACAAAGGGAATATGGTTTGACATCTTCCCCGTATGTAGCGTCAGATGTGACCATTGCGACAGTTTTACTGAAACTTCTGATGAAATTGACGCTGTACATAGAAAATGCATTATACGGAATTCAGCAAATATTGATTGATATTTATTTTTATTAATTTCCACTAATATAGAGCCCGTCTTACCTCCATTTAAAGCGTCAATTGCGTCCCTTGCAACACTGACAGCTCTGACGCTGCGTATGGACCAATTGAATTTCTTTCATTGTAGCTTCAAAAAAAGAAAGGAGCAGGACATGTTCCTTTCCCCTAAAGCAGGTTGACTGCTTCTAGCTTTTCCTTGCGACTACTGGACACATAGAATTGGCTAGTGGTCAGAACAGATTGATGCCCTGCTAAACGGCTAACTGTTGTTAAATCTACACCCTTTCTTACCAATCTACTACAAAAAGTGTGACGAAACATATGTGGGTATATTTTGAATCCTACTTGCTTAGCGATTCCTTCTAACATCGTATTGACAGAATCCCTTGCCAGCTTTTCTGTACGTTGGCTGACAAATAAATAGCGGCTATCCGCAAATTTGCTTTGACTCCGCTCTCTTTTAAGGTACTCACGAATGTTCTCCACCAAGTCGTTTCTTAATGGTATCTGGCGATGCTTTCCTCCTTTTCCGTACACCGCCAGCTCATTGGTGAGGAAATCAACATCCTCCAACCGAATCTGACAAAGCTCACTTACCCTTACCCCTGTGTAAAGAAGCATCATGACAATCAGTTCATTGCGCTTTGTAACTAGACTTCTATCTTGTACGTAAAACAACAAGCGGGTTACTTGTTCATCGGTAAGAACATCGACCTCCTTTTGACTTCCAGTAGCTATCTTTACTCTGTCTTTTCCTAGATGCACCACCTGCTCTTTTAAATACTGTTTTTTCATCAAAAACAGGTTATAAGCCTGCAGGGAATTGATTTTCTTGTTGATGGTAGCTATTGCGTAACCTCCATCTTGTAGCCACTCCTTGTAGTTCGTGACATAGAAACGCTTTAGCTGCGTCACATCTCGTACACCATTTGCTTGAATGTAGTCATGGAACAAACGGACATCTGTTTTATAGCTCTCAATTGTTTTCGGTGCGATGCCATTCTGAAAAAGATGGTCCTCAAATTCTTTTACTAGGTCTTGCGCTGATTTCATTATTCATTGCCCCTCTCAAAAAAATAAGAGCCTTTGCCAACTAATGACAAAGACTCTTTGTAATGCTTTATTCTTAATCTTCTGGACCGAATATGAATCCAATCGTTCCACCAATTACTCCTCCAACAACTGCGCCCACTGGACCACCAACTCTTGCTCCAACCGAGGCTCCTGCTGCTGTACCAGCAACAGCTCCCTTTGCACTTGGTCTTACCTCGATTTCTTTTTCACCATCATTATCTCTAATCACTAATACACCTTGCTTCATCTTCTTTTCCTCCTCGATTGTCTTTGTCTTCATTTTAGTCCCTTTTCAATATCCACATACCAAGTTCAAAACATTTTTTTGAAAGAAACCTTTTACCCTCTGCAATTCTTATCTATGGGACATGGCTCCCTACAGTATTATCATTATGCAGGGAGTTTTCTAGCTTCAAAATGTGCTAGATTCCATGGTATGACTAAGTTTAATTATGCTTTACATTTTTATGTTTTATTTTGCAGGGAGTTTCGGTTAGTTTTTGCAGGGAGTTCTACTAACCAGCTAGAAACGAATTTCCCATCTGAATGATTTAATCGACATAAATCTTATGGGCAATTTGCTCCCCATTTTTTATCCATACTTCGTACAACTTCTTTCTCGTTTTCATATCCAATACATAACCAGCAATCCACTCATAACCTTCATCATCCACATACGAAATCGTTTCAATAAGCAACGGGTCAGGAAGCTTTTCTAAGTGTTCCGCTGGAATGAGCAAATCATCTATTTCTTCATGATAGAAATCATAGGCTTCATAACCAACATCCTCTCTTTTGACATCAATGTTAAATATCCTCTTCATCTGTCCTACGAACCAATCTATATACAGCATCATTTCTCCCCCATTCAAATATGGCCCTTTTCTTTTAGTGAAACGTACTCCCCATCACCCAGCACGATATGGTCAATAACATCTATTCCAATAATCTTACCTGCTTCTACTAATCTTTTAGTCACCTCCACATCTTCCTTGCTTTCAGCACTTTTCCCACTGGGATGATTGTGCCCAACAAGGATTGAAGCAGCGTTGCTCAAAATGGCAGGCTTGAAGCATTCCCTTGGATGTACGATGCTTGCGTTTAGGCTTCCAATATGACAGATGTTAATAGCTGTCGGCTGATTTTTTGTATCCAAACAAACAACAACAAAGTACTCCCTATCCACGTCCCCTAAGAACTGCTTTAACAATTGGTAGCCATCTTCAGGACTACGAACACAGCGATTTTTGTATAGGATGCTCGATTCCTTCACTAGCTTTAGACTAACAATGTTCACACGTTTTGCAGATTGTTTATTCATGATTACGATTCCTCCTCTAAAATAGAAAAAGGACTTCCCTCCAAAGAGAGAAGCCCTAATTTGATGAACATCATGTACATGTATGTTCAATATTATGATATATGCTTAAGTTCTGTATCATTACATATAGATGGAAACACCCAATATCAAACCCTTTTCCTCGTTCTTGCTTTATTACTCAAAAACCCAATAAATTTATAACTTATTTTACCAATTCTAGTTTCTCTATTAGATTTTTTACAGATTCAATTACATTAAGCATTTCTTCCTCATAATCTTTAATCCTTCTAAAAATCAGGTTAAAGAATTGCTCGTCATCTATTCTAATGAACTCATCAAGTATATCCTTAGAAATAATACCTTCAATAAATACGGCTTTTATTATATGTCTAGGATTAAAGCTTATTTTACCAAGAACAACATCATTCCTAGATATTTCTCCAATCTTGGTATGATATATGCTAATCGCCACTTTACCTATTTCATATCTAAGGAAATCTACAATCACATGTAACTCTTCCCTACTATAATGGTTCTTCATTTCAAATTTTTCATCAAATAAAGATTTAATTGCATTTGTCATTTTATTCACCTCCTGTCTTCCTATATATTACTATTATCCTACTTTTATATACCCTCGGCAAATTCAGATTTCTTTATTCTTAGTTCCCCTAGCCTATTACCATGCCACAATCGAAGTTTGTGTATACTATTCTAAAAAGTTCTTGATTATTCGTTGATTATCTCATAATTTCTAAACCAAATAAAAACAGGGACCCTAGCTAGGCTAGAGTCCCTAATTTGCTAATATAATTAACGAAGAAGTTGTAAAACTCCTTGTGGTTGTTGGTTGGCTTGCTTTGCCGCTGTGTCTTTCGTAATCACAGAATAGACTATATCTTCATCCATGTTTTCTTCCATGGAGCTGGGCACTTCGAACAGCTTTTGCTGCCCTACGAGATTCATAGTCATAGCTCTCACACCTTAGACCGTGTTCTCTAGTCGTTGAACCTTCTCCAGAGTTTCCCCACAGGAGCTTGGCTGCTGATTATCCATTGTGTCATCTTCATCATTTTCACACCTTCACGCATACCGTTTCCAGTTACGTTGTGGTTGATGAAGCTTTAGGAAGTTCCAGCAATTCACCCAGTTATACTCTAGCTCGTTACCAAGCTAGACGCCCTTTAATCATTATCTCAAAAGTTGTAAAACTCCTTGAGGCATTTGATTTGATTGAGCCAACATCGCTTGTGCTGCTTGAGAAAGAATAGAGTTCTTAGTTTGTTCCATCATTTCTTTCGCCATGTCAACGTCACGGATACGAGATTCCGCAGCAGTTAGGTTTTCAGAAGATGTGTTCAGATTGTTAATTGAATGCTCTAAACGGTTTTGATATGAACCAAGTGTAGAACGAGAACTAGAAACTTGCTTAATAGCATCGTTAATAGTTGTAATAGCCGTATTGGCACCTGTTTGAGACGTAATATCAACCCCTGCTAATGCAGTCATTTGAGCTTGAGTACCATTTGTAATTCTTGTATCATCAATTGCTATAGTCATATTTTGGTTCGCATTAGCGCCGATTTGGAAAGTAAGACCTGAGTTTCCAGTAACAGCAAACGCCAAACCATCAAATGCATCATCGGCATAAGAGTTATTAACATTCATGGTAACTGTTTGACCATTTGGTCCACCAAAAGTGATTGCTCCAGCCTGACCCGCAGTTGGGATATTAGAAATTAAGGTATCTGTACCATCAGATAAAGTATACGAATGGTCAGCTTGCGCAGTTAATGTCCATGTACCAGTTCCTAGACCTGAAAAATCAACTTTTTCAAACGCACCGTCTCCTAAAAGTGTTGACGTAGCAGTATCAGTGTCTACTTTAACCGCAAAGTCACCTTTTAATAGACCCTTAGTGTTAAATTCAGTGTTATTTGCAATTCTATCAATTTCATTTCTTAGCTGACTAACCTCTTTTTGTAACTCTGTTCTGTCGTCATTTGTATTGGTATCGTTGGCAGATTGGACTGCAAGTTCACGCATTCTTTGAAGAATATCATGAACTTCGTTTAATCCACCTTCAGCTGTTTGAATCAAAGAATTCGCATCTTGTGCATTCTTAGATGCCATGTCTAATCCGCGAATTTGTCCACGCATTTTTTCTGAGATTGCTAATCCAGCCGCATCGTCCTTTGCACCATTGATTCTAAGACCTGAAGATAACTTCTCCATAGATTTTGATTGAGCTGTTGATGCACTATTCAACTGACGATACGTGTTAAGTGCTGCAATATTGTGATTAATACGCATATTTTAAAACCCTCCTATGTAGTGTTAAATTTCATGCAGAATTTATTCTGCGGTATATAATAATTCCCCAATGGGGTTATTATCAAATTATGGTATGAGGAACTTTCAAAATTTGATTAACTAATTAATTCCTCTGTTTGTTTTTTGTATATTTCTTCCCGAAATATACTAATTTCTTTTGGTGCGTCGATGGCAAATCTTAGTAATCCTGATTGTGTTTGGATCATGGATACTTTTACGTTTTTGCCAATCAAGATGGTTTCACCAATTTTTCGATCCGTCTTTTTGATTTTTACACGTTTTTCCGAATCTCGTTTGATTGGTGAAATACGGATATTGTTTGGAGCATCAATTATAAGCTTGAACTTCGATCCATATTGAATTACTGTAACTTTGATCTCGTCATCAATGATCACAGATTGTCCAACTTCTCTGCCAACAATCAACATCCATCTAACCTCCAAAAGTATTTGATTTCAAGAAATTTCTTTAATAAGCTACTTCCTATTATTATTATCGGATCATCAAAATATTAATTTAGTAGTTTATCAAATTTTTTTGAATAACATTTGGAATTTCTTGATATTATTTTTATCGCCCATTTCAAAATAAAGTTTAGCAGTTTTTTTAAAATTTCGTTGATGAAAATTTTCTTCAAATAAAACCAAAAACCGCAATCAAGATTTTATCCCGATTGCGGTTTTTTTGAACACTGGAAATATTATTATCCCAGCTGTTGATATATCCATGAACTCTGTGAATTTAATTTTTGCAAAGCTTCCTCCATGGCGTTAAATTTTTTCCAAAGATTTTGCTCAGTAGTATTTAAGCTGTCTTGTAATTGCGCAATTCTCTTATCATATGAAGCGGCTTCTTTTGCCAAATTACTGTTAAGCGATATAGTATCTGGTGCACCAGCAATCACTTTTAAGCTGTCCAGCACGTCCCCAATCCGTTCATAAACTCTTACGCCTATCCCACTATTCGAATACTTTTCAGGACTAGTTATCGTATTGGTTTTCTGATCATCCACTACTTTACTGGCAAATAATTTTTGAATATCTCCTAAATTACTTGTTAATAGTGATTTAAGTTTAGTTTCATCTAAATACAATTTACCATTTTCTTTGTATGCAGTCGCAGAATAATTAGTTGTTGTTGTAATACCAATATCCTTTAGTGTCTTAAATGATGTATTTATTCCGGCAGCCTCTACCGCGTCACCTATACTTGTCCGAAGCTGTGTTAAAAATTGGCGGATAGTTGGGTCGTTTGCTAGTAAGCCGCTTTTCGCTTTTTCTTCCCAAAGCTTTATATCATCATCTTTCATCGCTTTCTTTTGATCATCTGTTAGTGGAGGATAATCTCGATATTTTTTTTCAGAAAGCTTATCATCTAGATCTTTGATCAGCTCGTTATATTTATCTACAAATGTTTTGATTTTGTCAAAAACTTTATCTGTATCTGGTGTGATACTGATAGCAGCCTGAGCATTTGTTTCTTTAATATCTTGTTTTAAATTGATTTGAATATTATCATATGTAAACATATTACTAGATATATTAATTCTCGTTCCATTAATGTCCACATAACCAGGTTCAATATTGGATCCATTCGTACTGTTCGTAAATTTTGGGGTATTGGCTGTTACTGTAGTATCATCTGTTGTACCATCTACTATATTTAGATTGGTATCAGCCCCGGTAAAACCTGTTATGGTAATAGATTTGTCTGCCCCAGTATCCGTTGTAGAAAATACCAATGAACCTCCTACGTTATCTACTGTTATATTTTTATCCGCAAGCTGTGTTTTCATTTCGGCAATTGCTTTATCAAAGGTATTGCTCTCTTTGGAAATCTTAATTTCCTTGCCATTTATTGTGAAAGTAAGATCTCTAGGTGCTACACCGTCTGGAAAAAAGGAAGCTGACCCGTCTGTAATTTTCGTATCAAAACTTACGGAAGCGCCTTTTGCTGGCTTCGCTAATTGGGCCTCAGTAATGGTAAGACTTGTCTGTGCAGTTTTACCTGTTAAAGAAACAGCCACCCTGTCATCACTCGAAGTTACCTTTTGCGCCGAAGTAAATGTCCCCTCAAGCCGTAAATCCTGCATCGCAGTCCTAAAACTATCAATTTTTGTATTGATTTCCCTATAGGCCTCCGTTTTCCAAGTGTTGATTGTTTTTTCCTGCTGTAGTTTATCCAAAGGCATTCTATTTACTTTCATCATATCACTGACAATTTTTTCTGTATCCATTCCAGAGGCAAGCCCGGATACATGCGTCGTTAAGTTTACATCCATTACATATTACCTCCTTAGTTCATAAAATCACTTACTACTGTTTATCGGATGAAGCAAAAAATAGTTAAATAAAAGACCGCCAAATTATAGCGGCCAAATTTTACTTCAAAATATTATTAGCAATCCCCGTCATCTGATCGGCATACGAAACAGCTCTGGCATTCATTTGAAAACTTCGCTGGGCAGTCATCAAATCAGCCATTTCTTTCGTTAAATCCACGTTGGACCCTTCCAAATAACCAGATGAAATCTGCGACTCACCGGCATTCATCAGTCTCACATAATTAGCAGCTCCCTGCCCGTTAGGAAGAGCTCCGGAATCAATCGAAAATTCATTGTCTCCGTCTGCTTGTAAAATATGTGGATTCTGAATATCCACAAGACCAACCCGCTGCCCAGAAGCAAACTCTGTCTCCACGCCCGCTTTATTTTTCAACATAATCTGTCCATCCGGATTGATAGATACTTTGTACTGATCATCCAATACAATCGGCTTGCCGTTTTGGTCCAGCAAAAAACCGCCATTGGCATTCACCAGATGATAGCTTCCCGGCTGATTGGGATTGACACTCAATTGGAAGTTCCCGTCCCGTGTATAATGTGTTTCGCCGGACGGATAGCCGATTTGAAAGAATCCTTTTCCTTGAATCATCAAATCAAACGGGTTTCCTGTTTGCTTTGCCTGTCCTTGGGAAACGTCCAGCTGTGTGAGACCAGTCCGAGTTCCGTAGCCAACCCGAATTCCGTTCGGTGTAAGTCTTCCTTTTTCCAAATCCAGCCGTCCCTGGTTATTTATTTGATTGGCTAATATTTCTGAGAAACTATGATCTTTCCGTTTATATCCGTTCGTATCGACATTTGCTACATTGTTTGAGGCTGTATCAAGTTTTTGCTGAAATGCCTGCAGGGCACCGGAGGAGATGTATAGTGAAGTATTCAATGGCTTGTCCTCCCTTTCTCAAATATTATCCGTTTAATTTTCCGGTAGTATATAACTGCTGTAATGATTGGTTATAGACATCAATTACTTTTTGATTGGCCTCATAGCCTCTTACGGTCATCATCATATCTGCCATCGTCTGGCCGGCATCCACATTGGACTGTTCAATGAAGCCTTGATTCAAGGAAACTCCCGCAGGATTTTGATTGATCTGCAGCGGTGTTGTGGATTGATACACATTTCCGCCCAGCCGGCGAAGGTCTAATGGATTTTGTGCAATGGCAATTCCAATTCGTCCGGCTGCTTGTGTTTGATTGCCATTCTGGACAAAAATCTGACCATCCTCATTGATCCGTAAATCTTCCTTTTGAATACTTCCAGTTAACATAACTGGTTTCCCGTCAACTCCAAGCACACGATAACCATCCGACGTGACCAGGTTCCCGTTTGCATCTAAATCCCATTTTCCGTTCCTTGTATAGCCCACCGTTCCATCTTGAAGCTGCACTGCAAACATGGCTGCTGGTTTCACTTGCCGACCGTTGATCGTTTGTTCCGGCAAATCTTGATCATTTATCGCCAGATCCAGCGGCTGATCAGTTTGAACCAATGTTCCCTGCTGAAAGCTCGGAATCCGTTCCTGGGCATATACACCCGTATACAACTCTCCAATCGGAACAGCCTGTCCAGGCAATTGCGGTGCACCGTTAACAGGAATTTTCCCCTGAGCGTCCAAATCACGAATACGATTGATTAATAGACTAGGAAAAGCCCGTAATGCCGTGTCATCCTTCTTATATCCAGGTGTCTGGGCATTTGCCAGGTTATCGGCTAATGCTTCTTGTCTCCGCTCCAATGAATACATCCCGGATGCAGCAGAATATAAACCTCTTATCATATTGAAATCTCCTTATGTATATAAATTAACCAGTAATCCCTTAATTTCCCCAATCCGTTCCAAAATCGAAAGTCCTTCTGTCTGCTGGTTTAAGACATGGTCCGTCAGCTCCACTAATTTTTGGTCCAGGACCTTCACAGTTTTTAGTGTCCGGCTGCCGCCATACATATCCCAGCTTTCAGATTGCGATAAACTCAAACCGTTTTTCGTCACTTCCCCCATAAACTGTTTGACCAAATCCTTGTATTTCCGCAGCTCATGAAAGGTTGGATTTTCGCATAATTGCTGTCCCTGCTCATCAATGTTCTGGAGAAGCTTGTGAAGGTATTCCTTCGTTAAATCCTTAGAATACGAGTTTATTATTTTTTGAAAAGAAGCGGCAGGTGCATTGGAGCGCTCAGCTCCTACAGGCCGGTTATCGCCAAAATTGACTCGTACTTGGTCTTGTATTTTCAAGAGTTTCACCCTCACATACTAATCAAAATGAATCAAAATCATAGTTTTATTATACTTTATTTGATAAGGATTTTCCTTAAAAATTTTTTAAAACAAAAACTCCTACCAAAAATGGCAGGAGCTTGTATTGGATTAACGCAATTCCCGATAAAACTTTATTAACTTAATTTCTTCACTTGTCTTTTTACATTCATAATGGCCAGTGCCACACCTTCTACTTCGTTCGTTTGTGTTTCAATGCCGGCAAATAATTCCCCGCCCTGGACAAGGACATTTTGAACACTGGATGCAATTTCTTCTCCATATTTCGCCTGGTCATTTGTTGCCACCGTAATTTGATCCACCATTTCCTTGATACTGTTGATATTGCGGACAATTTCCTCAGAGGTTAGGGCTTGTTCCTTCGTGGCATTCGTTACCGCATTCGATTGATTTGTTACGTTTTCTACTGCTTTTACAATGGCCCGGGCTCCTTCTGCTTCTTCCCCTGTAGCGACAATGATTTGCTGCACCTGTTCCTTAATATCCGTGATGCCTTTAAAGATTTCTTCTGCAGTAATGGTCTGTTCTTTGGTCGAATGGGCCATTTCTGAAACCCGCTTCACGGTATTTTCCACTTCACTTGCAAAGAATTCGCTGTTTTTCGTTTGCTCATCCGTTGCTTTGGCAATTTCAGTCATTTCATCTGTTACTTGGGAGATACCCTCAGTAATTTTTTGAATCGCCACATTTGTTTTTTCTGCCAGTTCATTTCCAACCTTCACTTTATCGGCGCCCTCTTTAATCGAAGAAACAGCGACGGAGGTTTCCTGCTGGATCCCTTTGATCAGAATAGCAATTTCTTTTGTTGCTTTTGCTGAACGCTCTGCCAGTTTTCGAACTTCCTCGGCAACGACCGCAAATCCTTTACCATGTTCTCCGGCACGTGCAGCTTCAATAGCGGCATTGAGTGCAAGAAGATTAGTTTGTTCGGCAATATCATCAATCACTTCAATAATACTGCCAATTTCTTCTGAACTTTTTCCAAGGCCTTCAATAACATCACTTGCATGCAGAATGACCTGCGAAATTTCCTTCATACCATTCAATGTGGCATTCAAGGAGGATGTTCCCTCTAAAGCATCGTTTTGTACGGTATTGCTTAGCTTATTAACCGTTTGGACGCTTTCCGCTACTTTTTTCGTTGCCGTAATCATCAGTGCCACCGCTTCAGAGGTTTGTTCTGTACTGCTGTTGATACTTGCCGCATTTTCGCTGACACCTTTAATCGACTTGCTCATCTCTTCAATGGCTGCTGAGATCTGTTCAACACTTGCCCCAACATTTCCAGCATTCCCAGAAACCTGCTCAATGGAAGCCATCATCTCTTGAATGGCGGAAGATGTCTCTTCTGCAGATGAAGCCAATTGATTCGTATTTTCAGCGACAAGATTGACAGATGCACTCATTTCTTCTATGGCAGCTGAAATTTCATCCACACTGGAGGAAGTCATATTGGTATTACCGGCTACCTGCTGAATGGAAGCAACCAATTCGCTGACCGCATCATTGGCCTGTTTCATCGATGAATCTAATACCTGGGCACTGCTGGCGGTTTGCTCAATCGACTTTTTAATTTCAGAAACAGACTGGTTGGTAATATCCACATTTTTTCCGACTCCTGAAACGGAACGGGAGATTAATCTTGTTACTAAGAAAGAAACGATAATACTAAATAATGCTGCGATAACTGAAACAATGATAATCATCATGGTCGCTTTTTGGGTTTTTTGCTCAACGTTTTGAAGAATATTGGCATTATCTTTTTCCAAGCTTTTTGCTAGTTCATCCATGGATAAAACAGCTCTTTCCCCAAGAGAGGCCATTCTGTCCATTTTTATATGAACTAATTCATAGTTGTTAGTGTTTGATTCCTCAAAATAGGGAGGCAGAAATGAAATATAATTATCAATGGCTCGATCAAATTTATCCAGTTTCTCTATATTACTCTTATTGATGATTAGTTTTCTAATTTCTTTACTTTCTTTTTTTATTTTTGCAGTATCTTCATTTACGACTTTTTCCATTTTGGCTTTATCTTCTACATTTCGCTCATAGGCATGCTTGGTTGTATAGAGTCGTAAATGAGTAATGTCTTGTTTTAATTCACCAATCAGTTCAATCTTCGGCTGCTGTGTATTCGTAATATTTTGTACATCCTTGTTTAATGAGCTGAGATTTGTATAGGCAACAAAGGTTAATGTAATAAATAATAAAATGATGATAATATGGCTGCCCCATTGTTTCACATTCATAGAAATATTTTCGGAAAATTTTCGATACAATTGAATACCCTCATTTCTGTTTTATAACTCATTCTTTATATTTCTTAATTCATCTAAATTGGTGGTTTTCTCCAGCAGTGTTTCAATATCCAATAGTATGATTAACCGCTCATTACATTTTGCAACCCCTCTTAAATAGGAAATATCCTTTTCCGCAATAAGATTTGGGTGCTGAATGATATCCAGCGGCACATCGATCACATCTGTCGCCGCATCAACGACTAGTCCAATCTCTTGTCCTGAAACCAGCACAATGACGATTCTAGCAGTATCCGATGGCGTAATCGTCCCTTCGGACAAAGCAGCACGCATATCTACAACCGGGATCACCGCATCCCGGACCGTAATAACCCCCAAGACATGTGCCGGCCGGTTTGGGTATGTATTGATTTCCATTATTCTTTCAATGGAAACCACCTGATTAATATGTACTCCGTATTCCTCCTGCCCTGCTTTAAAGACGAGCACCTTATTTTCCTCCATCATAAAGATCACATCCTCAACTGACATTTTTTATTTGCCTGGTATTTTTATCAACTCCGAAAGCTTTAAGAGAACAATAAGCCTTCCTTCCGTTTTGGCAATTCCTTCAAAATTGTCGGACTGAATTCTGCTGGATGAGACGGCCTCAATGGACTCTTTATCTAGATCAATCACATCACTGATTTTGTCCACGATAAGACCTAATTCTATCTCTTCAAATTTGGTGATAATCACACGCGTATGTTCTGTATGGCCCTCTTTCTCGAGATTCAGCCTTTTCCGAAGATCAAGGACCGGTGTGACATTTCCACGCAGATTGATCACACCTTCCACAAATTCCGGAGCATTCGGTACTCTTGTAATCGGCTGTATTCTTTCAATGGATTGGACAAATTGAATATCCAGTCCATATTCCTCATCCCCCAGCCGAAAGGCCACAATTTTCATTTTTTCCATTGAAAAAGTCCGCCCTTTCTATTTAAAAAACTGATTCGAATCGATAATTAATGCTACTTCCCCGTTTCCAAGAATGGTTGCACCGGAAACAGCATAAAGGTTTGTTAACATGCCGCCTAACGTTTTTAATACCACTTCCTGCTGTCCTAAAACAGAGTCAACCACCAAGCCCATGATTTTATCTCCCTTGCGGACAATAACAACAAACAATTCCTGCTTTTCCACTGTATCAGTTGCAGGAACGTTGAAAACCTCTTTTAAAGAAACCAGTGATACTACTTGTTCGCGGAATTGGATGACCTTTTGGCCATATAGGGTAGAAACTTGATCTTTCGAGATTTTCGTTATTTCCACAATCGAACTGAATGGGATCGCATAGGTTTCATCACCTGTCTTAACCAGCATGGCATAGATAATCGATAAGGTTAACGGCAGCTGAATTCGGAAAATAGAACCATTTCCAGGTTCTGATTCAATGCTGATGGAACCTCCCAGAGATTCAATCTTGGTTTTCACTACATCCAAACCGACGCCGCGCCCTGAAATATCCGATATTTTCTCTGCTGTACTAAAACCAGATGAAAGGATCAAGGAATAAACTTCTCGATCGGATAGAGTCTCTGCTTCGCTTTGTGTCACTACTCCGCGCTCAATGGCTTTGTTTAATACCTTCCCGCGGTCAATCCCTTTTCCGTCATCAGAGACTTCAATAAATACTTGGTTGCCGCTGTGATAAGCTTTTAATAAAATTCTGCCTTCCTCTGATTTGCCTGCGGCTGTTCTCTCTTCTGCAGACTCAAGGCCATGATCCAACGCATTTCTAAGCAGGTGAACCAATGGGTCGCCAATTTCATCAATAACCGTACGGTCGAGCTCTGTATCTTCACCCTCGACAATCAATTGGACCTTTTTATTCAATTCCTTTGCCAAATCCCGGACCATGCGGGGGAATCGATTGAACACCTGCTCCACCTGAACCATCCGCATGTTTAAAATCAACCCTTGCAGGTCAGTAGAAATCCGGGTCATATGCTCAACTGTTTCGGTCAAATCGGTAAGTTCGGATTTCCTTGAAATTTGTTCCAGCCGTCCTCTGTCAATAATCAGCTCGCTGAATAAATTCATTAAGTGATCCAATTTTTCAATATCAACGCGGATGGATTTGGAACGGTGTTTCTTTTTCGCTGCACCCTGATCTCCTTTGTCCTTAGGAAGTACCTGTGCATTCGATTTCACAGCTTTTTGTGCTTTTTCAATTGGCATCGCCGTCTCCTGTTCATCAGAAAGTTCACGAACGACCACTTCAGAAAGCTCTGAAATCGGATGGAATGCTGCCTGTATTTCCTTTGTATCCCTTTCTGATAAAAGAAGGATTGAAAAAGAGTCGTCAAAATTTTCTTCTTCAATTTGTTCAACCGGCGGATTGCTTTGAATGACCTCTCCAAGTTCTTCCGCAGCCTGAAATACCATATAAGCCCGTACTGATTTCATGACACAATTTTTGTCCAGCTGGATAGTAATTTGATAGAGTTTGTTCCCCAGCTTCTTAGCTTCCTGAATCACAGATAATTGATATTGATCAAATTGAATGTCCTCTGCAACCGCTGCAGCACTCTCCTGGTATGCACCTGCTTGGACATTAGTAGGATCAGAGGGGTTCTGAATCATTCTCAACTGTCCCACAACATCGGTGACATCCTCTTTCCCATCACCGCCCTGTTCGATGCTTTCTACCATTCTTTCTATTAAATCTACACATGAAAAAATAACATCCATCATCTCAGACGTGATGCTTAATTTTGAATTTCTGACGAGATCCAGAACATTTTCCATTTGATGTGTCAGGGAAGCTAAATCTTCAAACCCCATAGAGCCTGCCATACCTTTAAGTGTATGGGCAGAACGAAAAATCTCATTCACAATCGCTGGATTTTCCGGTTCTGTTTCCAGTTTTAATAATTGGTCATTTATTGACTGCAAATGCTCCTTGGATTCTTCAATAAATAATTCCAGAAAATCATTTAAATCCATTTCAAATCCCCCATGTAAAAGGGCTGCCTGAATAGTCCCCTTCTATATTCGTGATATTATTAGGTTTTTAATCTAATATATACCTATCTTAACATATTCTTCAAAAATAATTTCGAAGTTTTTTGATACTTTTTGACACTTTCTGCAATAAAAAAACGAGAGCGTTTAGAAATAATCCCAAACCACTCTCGCCTATCCTTTTTTTTGCTTATAATTACATGCCAACAACCTTTGAAAGGGATTCAATTACACGATCTGCCTGGAATGGCTTTACAATGAAATCCTTTGCTCCAGATTGAATGGCCTCCAATACCATAGGCTGTTGTCCCATGGCTGAACACATAATAATTTTTGCCTGCGGGTTGGACTCTCTGATTTTTTTCACTGCCGTAATGCCATCCATTTCCGGCATAGTAATATCCATTGTCACCACATCAGGGTTGAGTTCATTGTATTTTTCTACTGCGTCTTCTCCATTTACAGCTTCGCCGACAACCTCAAAACCATTTTTGGTTAAAATATCTTTTAACATCATGCGCATAAATGCTGCGTCATCAACGATTAACACTTTTGTCATTGCTTTCCCTCCAAATAGTAACCTTTACACACTCATTTTGGTTATACGATCGATAGGACTAATAATGTCTGTTATCCTAACACCAAAGTTTTCTTCAATAACGACTACTTCTCCTTTGGCAATTAACTTATGATTGGCCAAAATGTCCACTGGCTCACCAGCTAATTTATCTAATTCAATGACAGCTCCAGGGCCCAGTTCAAGAATCTTGCGTATCGGCATTTCCGTCCGGCCTAACTCTACCGTAATGTTTAGCGGAATATCATATAATAAATCAATATTTCCTGCTCCAGCAGCCGCCTGCTGCTGATTGGAGAAATTTGCATATTTCACTTTTTGTACATTTGTATTGACAGACGCCTCTGCCGGCGATTTTTGCATTGGACTCGGCTCTGTTTGTTGTGGAGCTGTATACCCTGTATTCACTGCTTTTGTATAGGTTTGCTGCGGTTCAGCAGCAGGCTCCTCCAAAACAGGGGCAGCTGCTGCTGTTTCAGCCGGGCTCATGATTTTATGAATCATTTCCTTACCAAATGATATTGGAATAAACTGGATCATATTGGAATCAATGAGACTGCCCACTTTCAAATGAAAAGAAACTTGAATAATGATGTCATCTTCAAGATTTTCTAATTTTTTGGGTGGAAATCCCAATACATCGATGGATGGGGGCGAAATATCCACCTTTTCATGAAAAATAGTAGACATCGATGTGGCAGCCGAACCCATCATTTGATTCATGGCTTCCTGTACAGCACTAAGATGCATTTCCGATATTTCATCATCTAATGTGGTTCCGTCCCCGCCCATCATTAGATTTGCGATAATTTTTGCATCTTTTTCTTTTATCATTAATAGGTTTTTACCCCGGATTCCTTTTGTATAATCCACATGAACGGCAACATGTTTTTCTTGAATCATTTCTTCCATTCTGGACTGTTCAATAACAGAAAGGACTGGTGCGGTAATTTCTACCCGCTGATTGAGTAAAGTCGAAAGTGCAGTCGTGGAACTTCCTAATGAAATATTGCCAATCTCTCCAAGTGCATCCTTCTCCATAGGGCTCAAAAAGTCATCGATGGATAGACTATTCGTATTGGTTTCTAGTTGTTTAAACAACGCATTAATTTCTTCTTGTGAAAGTGAACCCTCGTTCATTTTACTAGCTCATCTCCTTCCGAGCGGATTACTTCATCAATCTGAACGGCATAATGACCGTTCAGTAGGCCAGGATTGCCTAAGAACCTTGTTAATTGATCCACTTTTACTTGAATCTTTCCTGTATCAATTCCAATCACATCACCAATTTGCAAATTAAGTAAGTCGGATACCGGCAGCCTTCCCCTTCCAAGTTCTGCAATCATCGGGACATGGACATTTTCCAAGTTTTTCTTCAACAGTTCATGCTGTTTTGGCTCTTTTGTTTTGGCCATGGTGGAGAACCATTGATGTGCCGTTAATTTAGGAAGAATAGGTTCTACAATTAAATGCGGGATACACAAGGTCATCCTTCCCGTGATCTCTCCAATCGTTGTCCGCATGGCAATGACAATAACCGTTTCGTTTGGAGAGGCAATTTGCATAAATTGCGGGTTGGATTCCATCGCTTCCCATTGAACTTTGATATTTTCAATGTTCTCCCAAGCACTTTCATACATATTAAATGCTCTTGAAAAAACCTTTTGCAGCAATACAGATTCGATTTCTGTTAATCCCCCGTCGCGTTCCGTCGGGTCCCCCTGTCCTCCCAGCAGACGTTCCAATACTGCATAGGCAACTTGGGGGTTGATCTCCATCACCATCTTCCCATTCGCTGGTTTGACATCGAAAATATTCAAAATCGTTTTGGAAGGGATGGATGCAATAAATTCCTGATAGTTTACCTGCTCCACCAAATCGATTTCAATTTGAATAAACGTTCTTAATTGGGCTGATAGATTTGATGTTAAAAGCCGGGTAAAGTTCTCATGTATTCTGGTAATACTCCGTAATTGTTCTTTGGAGTATCTCATGGCATGTTTGAAATCATACACTTTTACTTTTTGTTTTTTTTCTGAAACATCAGATGCCTCAAGTTCGCCGCTGTTTAAGGCAGATAAAAGGGCATCGATTTCCTGTTGCGATAATACATCTGCCAAAGGGCATCCTCCTAACTCTTCCATGAGTTAATACAAATTAATCACGTCAAAGATTATCGTTTTAGATTGACAATTTCTTCTAAAATGGAGTCAGAAGTTGTGATGGTTCTTGCATTGGCCTGGAATCCCCGCTGGGCTACAATCATTTCGGTAAATTCTTCCGTTAAATCGACGTTTGACATTTCTAAAATACCGGAATTAATTTGTCCGCCGCTGTTATTCTCGATTCTGTTTGTTTTCGTGACTCCTGCGTTCCCGGTAGTTTCAAACAACGAATTACCAATCTTTTTTAAGCCGCTCGGATTTGTCGCTGTAGCTGTTGCAATTGAGATATTTTCAATAGAGGCAGGGTTTGTGCTTAGATAATATTGACCGCTTCCGTTAATGGCCAGTTTTCCAATAGCACCGTCATCTCTAACAACATTGATATAGCCATTCGAATCAATGGAATAAGATGTAAATTGATGAAGCGGGCCATTGGCAGGTTTATTGACTTGGTCTGCGGAAATATTAATTTTAACTGTCTTTGGATTTTTATTGGCATCTGTTACAACACCATTGACGTACATTCCATTCGAATTGACAAGGTCACCGTTAGCATCCTGCATAAAGTTTCCTGCTTTTGTTAGATAGCTGAGACCGCCAATTTTAGGAGAAACAACAAAATAAGCATCCCCATCAATTGCTAAGTCTGTCCCAACATTTGTGGTCATCGGGCTTCCGGGAGTGTGAAGTGTATTAATCGCCGCTATTTTTGAACCAAGGCCTACCTGTTTTGGATTGATCCCGCCATTTTGGGCAGTCGGCGCAGTTGCTTCTGACATATTTTGGCTGATAATATCTTGAAATACAACATTACTTTTCTTGAAACCTACCGTATTAACATTCGCAATATTATTACCGATAACATCCAGTTTGGTTTGAAAACCTTTCATTCCGGATACGCCAGAATATAGTGATTTTAACATTTTGAGCTCCCCTTACCTGTCTTTAATTGTTATTTTTCCGTTTGCTTTATTTCATTCACATTTTCCATTGGAACCTTTTCGTCCCCTACCATATAAAAATAGCTGCCATTATCCATCGTTATACCGTTGACAACGCCGCTCTTCACCGTATTAGAATCTTGTTCGGTCCAGCTAATTTCTTTGCCAATCGCTGAAGCATACTGACTCATTTGCTGGGATAAAAATTTTTCAAATCCCTTATTTAAATTGGTCATTTGTTCAAGTGAACTAAAAGTAGCCATTTGCGCAATAAAATCCTTATCCTGTAACGGGCTGGAAGGATCTTGGTTTGATAATTGCGTGACCAGGATTTTGAGAAAATCATCTTTGCCTAATGAACTTTTTTGTTCAAAAGGTTTCACATTATTGAATACTGAGTTGTTTTTGGCAATGCTTGCAACATCCACCCAATTACTCATACTATCCTGCTCCTTTCTATGCAGTAAAATCAATGTTTGAAGCAGTTCTTGAGCCAGTCCCGCCATAGGTTATGAATGGAGATGACATTTCCACTTCCGGCTGATCTGATTCTTTTTGTTTTTTCACGCTATTTTTAGTTATAGGTGCAGAACGCTGCTCTTGTGGTGACTGAAATCCCCCCTGTGAAAACGATGGGTTTGTCAGGGAAGAATCCATCACAGCGGGTGTCTGCTGGACAATCTCCAGCTTCTGTACAAGTAATCCTTGATGCTGAAGGGTTTGTTTCAGTTGATGAAGCTGACCGTCCAAAATTTCCTTTGCCTGCAGTGTATCCGTCACAATTTGAGCAGATACTTGACCATCCTGGGAAGTGATACTTACCTCGATTTGGCCAAGATGTTCAGGCGAAAGCAGAAATTTAATCCCTTTTGTTCCATCCTGTGCCTGAGACATCCCTACATTCCGGGTTATCCAATTACTTACCTCATGAACAAATTCGGGTAGTGTAAGGACAGGCGTCGGCTGTATACTTTTTGTTTGATTCAAAGCTTCAGTTTGTTGAGATTGATAGGTTAATGGAATAGCAGGTTCATTGAGCTGCGAAACATCCATTGTTTCTGCCGAAAATGGAGGATCTGCTGCGTTCCCTATAAGATTATCAATCCTATTGAAGCTAATTTGTCTGTCCGTTAATGGACTTGCATTTTGAGTAACTGGTTGTGAGACTGAAATTTGTTCCACTATTGAAACTGGTTGGCTCGCACTTTCCATATTTTTCACCTTAGCACCATATTGCTGAAAATTATCTTCATAAAGGGGCTTGAGGCTCATTTGTCCATCCATTAATTGACTTTCGTTTTGAACTGCTGGTTGTGAGTCTGCAATTCGATTCACCACTGAAACTGATTGGCTCATACTTTCCATATTTTTCACCTTAGCGCCATATTGCTGAAAATTATCTTTATAAAGGGGCTTGAGGCTCATTTGTCCGTCCATTAATTGATTTGCGTTTTGAGTAACCGGTTGTGAAACTGTATTTTGATCCATTATCGAAGCCGGTTGATTCATTACCTCTATATTTTTCACTTTGAAGCCGTATTGTTGGAAAGTTCTTTCAAGAAGCTGGAATTGGTTTTCTACTATTTCATTCACCATACTGTTATCCGCAATCAATTTCACAGATAATTCCCCATGTAAAGCACTGACTTCCATATTGACCTGACCCATATTTTGCAAATGAAATGAAAAATCAGCTCTTGATGGATTGACAGCATCAATGGATGGTCGAGCATCCTTATTCATCCATTCATTTACATAAGCAGCCAGCTCAGGTAATGATTGTATAGTAGTAGAAATTGGTATTTTCACTAAATTTATCTCAGTTGATTCATTCGCTGATGACTCAGGCAATGAATCTATAATATTCGAAGTTGAATTTCTTCCCATAATGCTCTCATTTGATTTATTTACATCCGGCGCCATTTTGAGCAGAGTCTTATCAGGACCCAAATCAGCGATGGTGTTTTCATCTACCTGAATTTCCGTTACCGGGAAAACCTGATTATTCTCAGCAGCATTATGTAAAAACAATGAGAAACCACTGAATTGACCTATATCAGCCCCCTGCTCTACATTTTCAAGCGTGGAATCTGCTTTCATATCCGAAGCAACCTCGAAGGGCTGTGTCTGGTTAAAGGCTGGAACCCATGCCAACAGCGGATTCACTTGCTGGAAATCTCCTGTTTGGGATTTCCATTCATCTAATGGGGTGCCAAGCCCTGCTTCTTTTAAATTTTTCTCAGAATTTCCTGCCGGCTGTCCTTCGGTTTTAACAGACTGATCCTCTTGATTAGCTGTATGTTTCAACGCCAATAAATTATTTACCATTAAAATCTGATCAAAAGGAATTGCCGGACCCCCGGTCTGTCCGCTTGTTTTTAACTTTCCACGTTCAGATTGATTTGTTTGATTGATTTTGATTTGAATTGGAACGGTATCCAAACAATTCCCCCCTTTTGATAAGAAAAGCGCAAGCACCTTGGTCAGCCCTGATAAGTACAAGACGAGCCGGCGAGAAGGCTTCTTTTTAACCTTCTTGACGTATTGGCTTGTGACCTCGAGGGGCGTGGCTGCTTGTGCTGGACAATTTTCAAATTCGAAAACAAAAATTCTGATATGATAAAAAAACGAATGTAATTACTCATATTATAAACGATAGGCCATTTTTCGTCATGAACTTTTTCAAATATCGACAAAATTCTGCGGCGATTTTTATAAAAATTTTTCAAACAAAAGACATGATTTGTGGAAAAATTTCATCAAGTTCATATTGTCCATCTGCATATCCAGCTTCTACTACTGCTTTCGGCATTCCATATACAATACAAGATTTCTCTCCCTCAACTAAAACGGTCCCATGATGTTTTTTCACCAATCCGCAGCCTCTTGTTCCATCGTTTCCCATACCAGTTAAAATAATGGATAATAATCGATTGGAATAAATAGGAGCAGCAGAAGTAAGTGAAATGTCAATCGAGGGCTTATATAAGGCTTGTTCATTTAAATAATCATCCACAATAAAAACGTTGGAGCCATCCTCCGTTTTCTTAAACCGGGTTTGATAGCCTGAAGGGAAAATATAAATGTTTCCCGCCGTTAATTCCTGCCCATTTTGCGCTTCTCTTACGGTTAACTGACACAAAGTATCAAATCGTTCAGCCAATGGTTTGGTAAATCCAGGAGGCATATGCTGAGCCACTACAATCGGAATGGGAAAATCCGTTGGAAAGCATGGCAATATTGTCTGCAGTGCAGAAGGACCTCCCGTGGAGCTCCCAATAAAAATCAGCTCGATAGGGTGTTGTTTCCTTTGCACTTTCTTTTCGACCTTTATTTGCCTTTTTGGTGCAGCTTTTGGGGGCTTTTCCCTTAAAATCCCCTTTAGCCGCTGTTGGAATTCATGAACCAATTTCTCATCTGCCGGATTTTTTAGCAGCTTTTCCTTTAAAAAGAAATCAACAGCCCCATGTTCCAGCGCCTGTATTGTTTCCTTTGCCCCGTCTCCGGTATGGGAGCTTAACATGACAATAGGAACAGGGCAAAGCCTCATAATTTGCTTTAATGCCTCTAACCCGTTCATTTCCGGCATTTCAACATCCATTGTGACAAGATCCGGTTTCAACCTTTCCACTTTTTCAATAGCTTCAGATCCATTTCTGGCAATCCCAACCACATGGAAGGAGGGGTCCTTCTCAAGTAATTGACTGATTCCTCTTCTCATAAAAGCTGAGTCATCAACCACCAATATGTGATACTGTTTCATTCTGTTCTGTTTCCTTTCGATAATAAAAAGTCTTGGCTGCATCTACCTTTTGAAACCCTAAATCCATGTCTGTAATGGATTCAGCATGACCAAGAAACAAATAGCCTCCCGGCGCTAAACTTCGATGCAGATTTTGAATTACCCGTTTGATCGTTTTTTGGTCAAAATAGATTAAAACATTTCGGCAGAAGATGACATCTACTTCTCCAATTTGGGCACATTTATTTTCATTCAGTAAATTCAAATGTTGAAAACGAACCATTCTTTGAATAGACGGCTTTATTTGATAGCCCCCATTTTCGATAGTAAAATATTTATTTAAAAGATGATCCGGAATTCTGCGGAAGGCAAATGAACTTTGATGATACCAGCCTTTTTCCGCTTTTCGAATGACTTTTTGATTAATATCCGTTCCAACAATTTCAACCGTTCCGGGTAGAAATTTACCTGTTTCTTGTATCAGCATAGCCAGTGTATATGGTTCTTCTCCGGTAGAGCAGGCTGCACTCCAAATTCTAAGCGGACGATTTCTAATTTTCGTTTTTAACAATGGAAGGATTGTATGACAGCACTCATTTAATTGATTTTCCTCCCGATAAAAATAGGTTTCGTTTATCGTTAATAATTCAACGAGAACTTCCCACTCCATTGGTGTTGTCTGTATGTACATGCAATATCCTTCACTAGTAAGACCCAATTCCAGAAGCCTTTTTGAAATCTTTTCTTTTAGTGAAGTTAATCGATCCTTGTAATGCAGGCCGCAATAGTTATATATCATTTGACTTAAATGCTCTAATCCATAATCTTGCATATTATCACCATAAGCATCCCTTCAGCTCGTAACCTTCCAAATTAATATAATTGAAAATCCTACTACTTTTTGATATTTTTTGATGCTAAAACTTTTAAATAATAAATTCCATCATCTATTATACTTTATCATCAATAGGTTTACATGATAATGTAAAATATTTTTATACTTTGTAAAAAATTATCAAAAAAAATAAGCATGGAACAAAATGTTTATTGTCGAACCCTGCCATTTTGACGTACAATGACAATATAACATTTGATATTGAGGGAGAGGAACATGTCTAGTATTTTAGGTATTATATTAGCATTACTAGCGATTGGTTTTGGAATGATTTTAAAAGGAGCCTCCCTTTCAGCATTGGTGAACCCAGCTGCATACTTAGTTATTTTGGGCGGTACTGCAGCAGCGATTATGATTGCATTCCCATTTAATGAAATCAAAAAGTTTCCAATTTTACTTAAGATAGCTTTTTTTGAACCAAAACAGCTATCAAAAACTGAGTTAATTGCTTCTTTTGTAAAATCAGCTGGAATTGCAAAAAGGGAAGGAATTCTTGCCTTAGAAGAAATGGCTGCTTCGGTAAAGGATCCCTTTTTAAAAAAGGGATATGAACTTATTATTGATGGATATGATTATGAATTCATCGAAGAAGTATTAATGGATGAAGTTGCTGCGATAGATAAACGGCATAAAACCGGTGCACTGATTTTTACACAGGCAGGCACTTACGCTCCTTCGCTGGGTGTACTTGGTGCAGTCATAGGACTCGTTGCATCACTTGGAAATTTAAATAATGTCGAGAAATTAGGTCACTCCATTTCAGCCGCATTCATTGCTACATTGCTGGGGATTTTCTCTGGTTATGTTCTTTGGAATCCAATTGCAAATAAATTAAAGCGAATTTCGAAACAAGAACAAGAAGTAAAGCTGTTAATGATTGAAGGAGTATTGGCTATCTCGCAAGGTCTTTCACCAGGTGCGATTGAAAAAAAATTAAATGTATACCTTTCTCCTAAAGAACGTGGCAAGTTAGATAAAGCAGCAGAGGATAAAAGTTATGAGCAGTCGGCGTAGAAAATTTGATGAAGAACCTGAAGAACATATGAATGAATCCTGGCTCCTTCCCTATGCTGATATCCTTACATTATTGCTTGCATTATTTATCGTCTTATTTGCTTCCAGCTCCATTGATAATCAAAAGTTTAAATCGATCATGGAATCGTTTAAGTCTGAATTAACAGGGACAAAAATTGAGACTGATAATGCAGGATTATCGGTACAAATTCCAAATCAGAGAATACCAAAGCAAGAGGGTCCGAAAGAAAAACCAGCACAAGGCACTACCCCTGCCCCTGGACCAGGACAAGATGATGCCGAATTAATCAAATTAAAGAACCAGCTGCAAAATTATATTAATGCTAACCATCTCCAGGCCGATGTTACAATTCAAGATACGAAACGCGGGGTCGAGATTACCTTTAAAGAAGTCATTCTATTTGATCCTGGCAAGGCAAATTTAAAAGAGAGTTCATTCAAAACACTGGATTCGATATCTGGTTTAATTAAAACATTGTCTAATCCAATCAGTATTGAAGGACATACAGATAATGTGCCAATTAAAAACCCAAGGTATCCATCTAACTGGGAACTTTCTTCTGCGAGAGCCGTAAGCGTTCTTCATTATTTTGAATCAAAACAGATTGCCAAAAAGCGCCTGCAGTTTGTCGGCTACGGAGAATATAAACCGATTTTTCCAAACGATACCCCGCAGCATAAACAAGCCAACCGCAGGGTAAACATCGTTATTTTAAGAAATGCACAATAAGTTTTTTGTGGTATTGAACAATTTTCTTTTATGAGTAAATTTTGGTCAAATAACAAATGCTATGTATGATATTCAAATGAATATCATCGTTTCAAAAATCCTTACACGAGGTGATTTGATGAGCTACAGAGAGCGTTTAGATGATCATTCAGAGCTATTTCACCACACTTGGACAAGACCCAAACATCAAAAGTCCCAGGTAAATGGCCAAACGCAAAGGTCTCAAAACAACATCATCTTAAGGAGTAATGCCAAAGCCCACCGCTGGTAAGGGTTTGGCCGTGAAACGAAAAACGGAAGCCTGCTTCCACACGAAGAAAACCTTTTCCCACAGACTTGGGAGAAGGTTTTTCTTCATATTTCATATTGATTTTCAACTCCTGTCAGGATACGATTAAATCTAGTGAAAATTAGACATCTATAAGGAATGATTTTATATGATAACGATAAGAGACGCGGAATTAATTGATTTACCGGTCATTATAGACATTTATAATTCAACCATCTCCGGAAGAATGGTAACGGCTGATTTGGAACCAGTCAGTGTGGAAAGCAGAATCCCTTGGTTTAACGAACACTCCCCTTCTTTTAGGCCGTTATGGGTTGTGGAAGATGATGGAACCATTTGCGGCTGGATTAGTTTTCAATCCTTTTATGGCCGTCCCGCCTATAATGGAACTGCAGAAGTCAGCATCTACCTTCATCCAGATTTTCGCGGGAAAAAGCTCGGCAAATACTTATTGGAAAAAGCCATTGAGGCATGTCCTGATTTAAAAATTAAAACGCTGCTTGGTTTTATCTTTGCTCATAATGAACCAAGTATTAAACTCTTTACCCGTTTTGGCTTTGAAAAATGGGCTCATCTTCCCAAAATAGCAGAATTAGATGGTATTGAACGCGACCTAGTCATTTTAGGAAAAAGAGTCTTGTGATTAGAAAAAAACATTCCCATAAAATACTTTTTTTAGTAATATAGAAAAGGTTGCTGTTTTTATTACTTTACTTAGGAGAAGTTTATGCAGAAAAAAAAGCTTATCCTCCTTTTTATTATCACTAGTTTTATTTGGATATTTGGTTCAAATTTTTTAATTTATCATTATCTGCCGGATTCTTATAGCGAAGCTGCAGCAAGAATAAAAGAAGCGATTTACGTCATAATCACTGGTGGTTTCTTTTATTTTCTCATATCGAAATCGAAGGAATTAAATGCTTCCAAAGAAGATCAGCAGCGGCTTTCTACTCTTATTAATTCAATGGTGGACTTTGTAAATTTTAAAGATGGAGAAGGCAGATGGATTGAAGCCAATAATTTTGGACTGCAGTTATTTCAATTAGAGAATGTGGATTACCGTGGGAAAACGGACTCTGAGCTTGCCGAGTATTCTCAAAATTATGCTGATGCGTTAAGATACTGTGAAACTTCTGATGAAACGACATGGGAGAACAGAGAAATTACCCGTGTCGAAGAGCAAATTGTTACTCCAGAAGGAATAACAAAAATATTTGATACCATCAAAGTCCCACTTTTTCACGCAGATGGTTCAAGAAAAGGACTTGTCATCATTGGCCGTGATATTACGGAAAGAAAGGCAATGATCAAAGAACTGAAGGAAAGAGAAGAACGTCTAAGAAGAACTGAAAAACTTTCTGTGGTTGGCGAGTTATCTGCCAGTGTAGCTCATGAAATCCGAAACCCGCTTACTTCCTTAAAAGGTTTTGTTCAGATTCTAAAAGTAGAAGATCAAAAACATCAATATTATTATCAAATCATGCTGGATGAATTAGACCGCATCAATCATATCGTCGGCGAACTATTATTGTTGGCCAAGCCCCAGCATGTGAAGTTTTCGAAGACTTGGATTCAAAAACTTTTACATGATGTGATTTCCTTATTAAGAACTGAAGCAAGTTTATATAATGTACAAATTGAATCTGTTCTGCCTGAAGAAAACCTATTTATTGAATGTGAGCCAAATGAGCTGAAACAATTATTCATCAATATCATTAAAAATGCCATTGAAGCCTCTACAAATGGAGGCAAGGTTTCCATTTCCATGAAAAAGACGGATGATGATCAGATTTTAATCATTATTCAAGACAATGGCTGCGGGATTTCAAAGGAAAGGCTGCAGAAAATTGGTGAACCCTTCTATTCATCCAAAGAAAAAGGAACCGGGCTGGGACTTACTGTCAGCTTTAAAATTGTAGAATCCCATCAAGGCACTATTACTTTTGAAAGCCAAAAAAACAAAGGAACAACGGTGTATATCAAGCTCCCAATGCTGCAGAAAAATCTTAAAACGGCTAAATGATAAAAAACTGCCAATAGACTTTAAAGTTTGGCAGTTTTTTTATGCCTCAGAAGCTTTTTTTATACGACTTCGTATAAATGCAGTCCCTAGAAGAACAAGAGGAATAATGAGTTGAAACGGTAAATGTAAATAAACTGCTGAGGTCACGAGTCCTTCTTTAATATGTTCTGAATAGTTGGCTGCTATCATCATAGCTGTTATCAGAATAAGAATTCCCATTGGAAAACTTACCTGTTTGCAATCTTTAAATTTAAATACATCCGTTGTTCCGATAACGGCGGCATAATAAAACACAGCCACTTTAATAAAACCGGAAATCATAACATAAATCATAAATAAAACATCCAGCCGTTCGATAAAATTAAACAGCTGAATTTTACTGACGGTTGAAAGCAATGGGTATGGTGAGCGTTGAAAACTATCAACCCCTAATGTAGCAATATTGATAATCGTGGCAAGGATAAAATTAATTCCACTTAGGATCATTCCCGAAATACAAACTATTTTTGCCTTTTTGGCTTGATTTAAATATGGAAGCAGCATTGTAAACACAATCATCTCCCCAAAAGGAAATGGAAGGGTCTCTTTAATGCTGGACTTGATGATTGGTTTCCATCCCATTTCTAATACTGGTTTCAAGTGCTCCAAATGAATTAAGCCTGAAAAAATGATGAGAAAAAATCCGACAATGGCCATTAAGTAAACCGTGGCAAAAAAAAGCTCCCCTACCCTGGCAATGACTTCAAAGCCCTTTTGAATCGCATAGGAAATGGTCAGAATCAAAACCGTCATAATAAGGAAAATTGGTGTACGGTTGTAGATTGTTGATGTAAGAAGTTCGCCGAAATCTCTTAATACCCTTGCTGCAATATAAATAAAATAAATAATATAGAAATAGCCGATCACTCTCCCCGGCCATTTCCCAATAATTTTTTCTACATAACTTGTCAAGGGAAGGTCAGGATAATATAAAAACAAGCGGTAGTAAACAAGAAATAGCAAAACACCGCCTGCCATACCAAATAATATGGCAATCCAAGCATCTTGTTTCAGTCCCACTGGAAAACCGACAAGTAAGGCAGAACCTATTTCAAATAGGACAACTAAGACAAATAATTGTTTCGGGGTTATTTTAGCCTTTTCCACTCACCTTCCCCCTTCTTTTTTATTTCTAGCTGACTTGATTGTCCTCTTGACCAAGGATTTTAGCATTTAACTAAAACTAGCGGACCATCCGTTAAGCAGCTGGTGCTTTTTTTTGCTTTTTACGATTTCGAATCATGGCAATCCCTAATAAGAGACATGGAAAATAAATCTGTAAGGGCCAATGCATGTAGACTGGAATAATGTAAAGTCCTTCTTTAATATGTTCTGCAAAATTGGATGCAATCATCATGGCTGTTACTAGAATAAGGATTCCCATTGGAAAGGTTACCTGCCGATGATTCTTAAATTTAAATAGTCCGGTTGTACCTGCAACGGCCGCGTAATAGAATATCGCTACTTTGATAAAGCCTGCTACCATCACATAAATCATGAATAAGACATCCAGCCGCTCGATAAAATTAAACAGCTGGATTTTGCTGACAGTTGAAAGCAGCGGATATTGAGAACGAAGAAATAAATCAGTACCTAGAGTGGCAATATTGATAATACAAGCAATGGTAATATTAATGCCACTCAATACGATTCCCGATATACAAATCATTTTTGCCTTCTTTTGGTCATTTAAATGCGGCAGAATCATGGTAAAAAGAATCATTTCACCAAACGGAAAAGGCATCGTTTGCCTAATAGAAACCTCCATGATCTGTCTCCATCCGCTCTCCAATACTGGTTTTAAGTTTTCTAAATGAATTAAACCCGAAAAAATAATCAGAAAAAATCCAATAACCGCCATCATATAAACAGCTGCAAAAAAAATCTCTCCTACACGGGCTAGAACTTCAAAACCCTTCTGAATGGCATAAGTAATCGTCAGAATCAGTATAGACATCAGAAAAAAAATAGGTGTATTTGTATAAATCGTGGCCGTTAAAAGCTCGCCAAAATCTCGCAGCCCTCTGGCAGCGAGATAGGCAAAATAGATGATATAAATAAAACCAATCACTCTTCCGGGCCATTTGCCAATAATTTTTTCCACATAACCAGTCAGAGGCAGATCTGGATAATACAAAAACAAGCGGTAATACACAAGAAATAGCAGAACCCCGCCCGCCATACCCGCTAATATGGCAATCCAGGCATCTTGTTTCAGCTGTACTGGAAAACCTTCAAGCAGAGCAGTGCCCATTTCAAACAGAACAACTAAGACAAATAATTGTTTACCGCTTATTTTTGCTGTCTCCATCCGCCTTCACCCCTCTATTTATTTGTTCATATCAGACCAAAAAGGTTTTCCTCTTACCCCTGATTCCCGGTAATAACTGTGCACTTGAATCTTATAGTCCATCTTGGCAAACTGATTATCCCAATCATCTTTTAACTCTTTCCAACGTTTAGGATTGCTCTTGTGAATACGCTCTCCAAAGCCAAATATATCTGCTTTATACTTTTGCGCTTCTTTGATGGCTGCTTCCACTTCTTTTTTGATAACGTCAGATGTTTTTTTCTCTAGTTCTTCGATTTTATGCGGGTCTTCAATATCAAAATCCGTGTCCATTTCACTTAGCTTAAAAGCTGTGTCAATATCAACGTTGGCAAAAGGTTTTCCATTTTTGAATGTGACGGAAACATCTGTATCGGATAAATAGGGTGTCGTTGTAACCGCATCTTTCTTTCCTTCAAAGTCAAATTTAATCTCGGTTCCTTTCATTTTATTCAATAGCCAAACGGCACCGCGAACATGAAAGTTGTTCAGCCAGCCGACTAATTTTCCTCCCCTGATTACGCCAAGACCATCAACTGACACCATTGCCGGAGGTCTCGTAGTACTAATGTTTTGCGGGGATGTCCCTTTCTCAGGACTTCCCTCCAATACAAATCCGCTGATAACTGGTTCTTTACCAGGACTGGTGATTGCGCCAATTAGGTCATCAATATTCAATTTGATATTTTCGCCCAGCATGGCTTCTGCACTTTCCAGTGTCTTAATAAACCTGTTCATTGGCAGCTTGTCAAGATTCGTTAGGATGGAGATGATATCCTCGGCTCTTTTGTCTTTCGCAATAATCACTACGGTAGTCGTCCGAAATTCAGGATCTCTATCCATTGGATCTAATATATTGTAAATTCCTTCCCTGGCAAGCTCCTCACCAATTACGACAATACTTGTGTGAGCATAATATAGTCTTCTTGGTATCTTCTTTGTTGCCTTTCTGCTTGCCTCAGTAATACTATCACCAGAACTCTCATATACCACAACCGGAGGTCCCTGGCCGCCGCCTCCATTTTGCCCTGAAGCCACATTTCCTGGCACAACTACTTGGAAAGTAACGTCATATTTTTTATCTCCCTCTCCCTTATCAATACCAACTGCCAATACCAATGCTAAATCAGTTAATTCCCGCTGATTCCAGCAGCCGCCAAGGATCGGGATGGAAAAAATAATCAGTATAAAAACAAGAACTAATTTCTTCATGACTCATTCTCTTCCAACTTATCAGATTTATGGGAACTTTGCTTTGGCGGTTTCGGTTTTTGATTTTCCCCGGTTCTGACTACATTTCCTTTGACAATAAATTTAGGCCGGTCTTTAAATGCCCAAAAAGGGTAGCGTATAAACACATCCTGCTGATTTGGACCGCTAAATGGGGCAAGTGGAGCCATATATGGAACCCCAAAAGACCGTAAAGAACATAAGTGAATCGCCATGATCATTAATCCGACCATAATACCGTAGAAACCAATAAGTGCTGCCATGACCATGAGAGCAAAGCGAAGCAGCCTTGCCGCAATGGCCATCGCGAATACTGGTGTGGAAAAGTTGGCAATCGCTGTAATCGATACAACAATGACCATGACCGGGGATACAATACTCGCCTGAACGGCAGCCTGTCCAATAACAAGGGCACCAACAATGGAAACAGCCTGACCAACCGCCCTTGGAAGGCGCAGGCCTGCCTCCCTCAGAATTTCAAATGTGACTTCCATTATCAATGCCTCGACAAAGGCCGGAAACGGTACATTTTCCCGCTGTGCTGCAATCGCGATAGCCAAGGTTGTCGGAATCATCTCCTGATGAAAGGTGGTTGCCGCAATATACAAAGACGGACCAATTAAGGCGATAAGAAAGGAAATAATCCTTAATAATCGCACACTGGTAGAAAGATCAAAACGGGAATAGTAATCATCCGGCGCCTGGAAAAATTGTACAAAAAGGGCCGGAACAGTCAAAACAAACGGGCTCCCATCGGCAATAATCGCTACTCTCCCTTCAAGGAGCTGGGAAGAAACAACGTCCGGTCTTTCTGTATGATACGTCGTTGGAAAAGAGGTAAAGGTTTGCTCTTCAATCAATTGCTCAATATATCCCGAGTCCATGATTGCATCAATATCAATCCGCTGTAATCTTTCTTTTACCTCTTGAATAATTTCTTCCTCTGCAATTCCCTTAATATACAAAAGGGCAATATCTGTTTGTGATACTTTCCCAATTTTCATCGATTCAACCCAAAGATTTGGGCTTTTAATTCTTCTCCGAATTAAAGCTGTATTCGTTCTTAATGTTTCTGTGAATGCATCTTTTGGACCTCGTATTGCTAATTGCTGAGTGGGTTCGGCTATTGATCGCAGTTCTCCCCCTCTTGTTTCGCCGCTGATCGCTTTATTGTAGCCATTCAATAAAATAATCGTACAGCCTGATAATAATGCATTATATAAATCATTCCAGTTTGTAATCGTTTTAATAGACCCTAGCGCAACTGTTTGGTCCATTACATATTGGAAAACATCTACTTCCCTGCTTGAAATCTGCTTGTCCATAAGCGTTTCCACTACAAACTCGCTGATCCCTTTTCCATCTACAATTCCATCGATAAAAAGCAATGCTCCATTGACGATACCGATATTGATTTGCCTGATGACAAGATCAGCACTATGGCCTAATTCTTCTTCAATCCGCGATACATTTGCCGAATAATCTTTCTGGATCACTAATTCTTCCGGTTTGGAAGGATCAAGCTTTTGACGATAATTATCATTTTTTCTTTGTACTTGCTTCTTTTTTAACATTTTCGTTAAAATTGACACAAAATCCGCCCCGCTTTTAAAACTGCTTTATTTTGGTTATGTTATCCAAAAGGACTTTTTTTATCCATAACAGCTATTATGTACTTTTTTTCTAAAAGAGGTGAACCGAGTGAAAACTTTAATTGTCATGTCTCTCTTGACCATATCAATGGTTATTCTTTCAATCCTATTAGATTTAGCATTAGGATATCGTCTAAATGGAATCCTTGTTAAACAATTAAAAGGTTTTAGGGTGACCGAACTAACCGAAATTGTTATCCTGCTTCTATTTGCCATCTATTTTGTTATAAAAGCCATTGTCGGGTTTGTGAAAAAGAAGCAGCAAAAGCAAAATGCCCAATAAAAAAACCCGCCATTATGGCGAGTCGATATCATTCGGTAATTGTTCAGGTTCCACTTCCTTTTGTCGCTTCTTTTTTAACCGGGAAAACCCTTCTATTATTTTTTGAATCCATAGATTTTGTTTTTTCCCATAAATATATTGATTCCATAAATAATATATGAGCTCTTCTAGAAAAGCTATCAGGATGAAAGCCAGCATGATGATTGTTATCCAAAACCACATGATAGGACTCCTTTTTTACTAGGTTAATTCATCCTATTCCATAGCTTCCTGCATGATTCATCCTAATTTGGTTTTTTATAATTCATTGCCCTGACACTGTCGCGATATCCTCTTGTCGTTGGGTCCTGTACAAGGCCAAGCATTGACAGTATAACAAATACAGCATTAACCAGCATGAAGACCCAATCCTTAACGGCTTCTGTTATTTGAATATCGGTGATTCCTAAAGCATTCAGCCCTGTTAATACTAATTGGGCCACAATCAACAGCTGTGAAATAAAGGCAATCACCCAATTTCGGTTTTTAAACCGCACTTTCCAGTTTATCAAAATCCCACCCCGCTTATGATAGAATATGTTTTTCTATTACTATATGCAGAGGGAAGCGAAGGGTTGTCCACTATTAAAAAATCAGGCTCTAAAACGAGAGCCTGACTCATTTAAACTTCTCTTCGCATTGCTTTCAATACATCTACTTTGACAGCCCGAGTCGCTGGCCGGTATCCAGAAAGAATGGTGACGGCATAGCAAATAACAAAACAAATGATTGGCAGAATCCATGGAATATCGCTAAAAATAAGACCTGCCGGCGGCTCTTCCCCTAATGCCTGTTTAATGATGAATGGTATAGCGAAATTGACAGCATAGCTAATCCCGTAAGAAACGATGGTGCCAATGACAGCCCCAATTAAACCGATATAACTGCTTTCAAGCAGAAAAATTCGCTTAATTGTTTTCGGATTGGCCCCGATTGCCTTCATGATGCCAATATCTGGCGCCCTTTCTGTTACTGCCATCGTCATCGTATTATAAATTCCAATAGAAGCAATTAAGATCGCAATCGTACCGATAAAAATAAGCCCTGCCTTCGCAATGTTAAACACCATATTGACTTGTTTTAATTCATTAACGACTGAGTAGGTAGTATAATGTTGATCTTTTAATTGATCGACGATTCCCTGCACTGCTTCCATATTGGTCGCATAGATTTTTACTTCATCATAAATGTCCACATTTGTTTTGGAAACTTCTGGCGCCTCTTCACCTGGGCCAAGCAGCTCTCCATGTGGTGTACCAGTAAAACTCTCAATCTCTTTTACTATTTTCTTAGAAATGAAGACTTTACGATCCTGCATCCATTCCTTCGCTGGTTTTTTCCCGATTCCGACAACGGTTAATTCAAGATTTTTCTCTTCCTGCTTCCCGTTTTTTAATTGTTTAACCGTTAACTCAAGATTTTTGCCAAGTAGTTTTTCCGGGTAACGGTACTTTTTCTTTACATGGCCATTATGATCATATAAATCTTCTACCTCTTCCTTAGTCCCAAGCGAAAAAGGAAAATCATACCCGACTACCACTTCATTGTCGGACTTCGGCAAGCGGCCTGAGGATAATTCAAATCCAGCCTTAACTTCTGACGGGAAATCGGTCACAATTGTTTCTCCACCAGCTTGGTAATTTCCAATCGAATAAATTCCTTCCTGCTGCAGCATGAATCTATTTGTGACTGCTTTCACATCCTTCACCTTTTCAAGTTTCGGAATGTCTTTGTCACTTATTGGCTGAAATCCACCGTCTTTCAGTTCCTTTCCATGAACATCAATTTGTGTCACAATCGATTGTTCCAGCATCTCTTTGACAACGGATTTTTGGAGGCCAAACCCTACAGATGCTAGTACAATTAGGAAGGCACATCCCATGGCCGTTGCCAGGATGGTCATGAATACTCTCGTTCTATTTTTTTTCATATTTTGCCGTACAAAGCGGAATTGATCTCTTATTTTCATGCCAATACACCCTCTTCCACAATCCGGCCGTCTTTCAATTCAATCATCCTGTCACCGATTTCCGCTACCTTTTCATCATGAGTGATGATGAGAAACGTAATCCCATAATCATGGTTCAATTCTTTAATAAATTGAAGTAAACTCTCTTCTGTTTCGCTATCCAGACTGCCTGTCGGTTCATCAGCTAGAATAATAGGCGGGTTTACGATTAGGGCCCTAGCGATACTGACACGCTGCTGTTGTCCCCCTGATAACTCACTTGGATAGTGATCCTGGAAATCTTGCAAACCAACCCTTTCCAACATCTTTGCTGTTTGCTGCTTGCGCTCTTGTTCGCTTACTCCTTTTAAAATGAGCGGCAGTTCCACATTTTGAAACGCGGTCATGCTTGGAATCAATTGAAAGCTTTGAAAAATAAACCCCAGATTATCGATCCGGAAATCAGCAAAACCAGCTTCATTTAGATCAGAAACCTTCACACCATTCATCCAAATTTCTCCTTCTTTCGGATGAATAAACCCGCTTACTAAATTAAGAAGTGTTGATTTTCCTGAGCCGCTTCTGCCAATAATCGTGACAATTTCCCCTTTATCCACCTCAATCGAAATATCTTTTAGCACCGGAATCACCGTTTGCCGTCCTTTTTTCCCAATAACAAACTCGTGACTTAAATTTTTAATCGTAATCATTTTTTTCCTCCTGATTTTTCCTGTTTCACTCTTATAGACGATTATTGATACCATTTCCCCTACAGCTTTTTTGAAAAATATTTTTTGTTTTTGTCGAAAAATGGTTTAGATTGGTCTTTTTTAAAAAGAAAACTTATAATATAGAAAACAAAAATTCCTATTAAAGGTAGGAGATTCGATGGAAAAATTACGTCCAATATGGGAATTTATCGTTCGTTTTTGGAAAAAACGGCATTTAACACAAATCCTATTATTAATCGTATTAGTTGTTGTACTAGGCTCTATTTTATATTTTGCGTGGCTGGCAAGCCGTGCAAATGTCGAATCCTTGAAACAAGGCTTAAACCAGCCGACCGTTATCTATGATAAAGACGGGGATAAAGCGACTAATGTGGTGACGAACCGCACAAAAGGTATAAAAATTGAAAATGTTCCAAAATATGTTCCAAATGCTGTTGTCGCGATTGAGGATGAACGCTTTTATGAACATAATGGCTTTGATATTAAAGGAATTGCCCGCGCGTTTTTTGGAAACCTTTTTGCCGGCAGAGTAACCGGCGGCGGAAGCACTCTTACCCAGCAGCTGGCGAAAAATGCTCTTCTTTCACCGGAACGTACCTATAAGCGGAAGGCGGAGGAATTATTTTTAGCAGTCAAAATTGAAAAGGTATATAAAAAGAACGATATACTGCAAATGTATTTAAACCAGGTTTATTTTGGCGGAGGCGCCTGGGGAATCGCCAATGCTTCGAAGAAATATTTTAATAAGGATATTAACGATATTTCGATTAGCGAAGCAGCCATGCTTGCAGGACTCTTGCATTCACCAAACTATCTAAACCCTTATAATAATTATGATTTGGCGATGAAACGAAGAAATGTTGTGCTTGGGAAAATGAAGGAGCTCGGCATGATTACAAACGCTCAGTATACAGAAGCCAAAAATGAAAAAATCAATTTGGAAGATGGCGGAGGAAGCTTTATTGAACGCAAATATCCATATTATGTGGATGCGGTCTTAAATGAAGCAATTTCTAAATACGGCTTAACCCAGGAGGAAATTTTAACACGAGGGTACCGTATCTATACTGAAATGGACCAAAACCTTCAACAAGGTCTGGAAACGGTCTTTAGTAAAGATTACTTGTTCCCACGGCGAATGGGCGGAGAATTGGCTCAGGGCGGTGCCGTACTGATGGATCCAGCATCTGGCGGTGCGCGTGCACTTGTCGGCGGCCGCGGCGAGCATATATTCCGCGGATTCAACCGGGCCACCCAGCTTCGTGCACAGCCTGGGTCATCGATAAAACCATTAGTGGTTTATACAGCGGCATTAGAGAATGGATATAAATACACTTCCGAACTTGAGGATAAGTCAATGAAATTCGGGAAATACAAACCAGAAAATTTCTCCCGGACCTATTCAGGAAAGGTTCCGATGTATAAAGCGCTGGAGGAATCATTAAATATCCCGGCTGTATGGCTTTTGGATCAAGTTGGTTTGAATAAAGGAATTGAGAAATTACACAAATTTGGCATTCCTGTTGAAAAAGCGGACAAGAACCTTGCCATTGCCCTCGGCGGCATGAGTACAGGTGTTTCACCAATGCAAATGGCCAATGCTTTCACTGTCTTCCCAAATGGCGGTAAACGACAGGAAAGCCATCTGATTACAAAAATTGTCGGCCCTACCGGAAACGTCATCGCCGAACGCGAACCAGTTACAACAAAAGTAACATCCAAAAAAGTGACCGATGAAATGACATCGATGCTGCTCAATGTTGTGGAAAGCGGAACAGGCCGTCGTGCACACATCCCGGGATTGCCGCTTGCCGGAAAGACAGGTTCTACACAGCTCCCATTTAGCGGTGTATCAGGCACTAAAGACCAATGGATGGTCGGATATACACCAAATCTTGTCGGGGCTATCTGGATCGGTTTCGACAAAACGGACCGTCAGCACTATTTACCAAGTGCTAGTTCATCCAATGTCGTTCCAATTTTTAAGGAAATGATGCGGACATCCAGAACCTATCTGCCAAAAGACGAGTTCGATGTTGTATCCATTAATGATCAGCTGGCTGGAAAAAAAGCGGCTGATAAAAACTTTGAAAACCAGGCAAAACAAATCAGTCAAGAATTAAATGACAATGCTAAAAAAATTGGCACCACCCTTAAGGAACAAGCACCTAAATGGAAGGAAGGATTAGATAAGGTCCTCGTCACGATTGGTAAAGGGGTCAGCGCCATTGTTGATAAAGTAAAAGACATAAGCCAATAGCACGCCTGACTCAGGCGTGCTATTTTTATTTGCAGAGGTGGGGCGGCTGCTAGGATATCTGCGGGTTTGGCACAGATATCTGCGAGTTGAACTAGTTTATCTGCGACTTGCTTTAATTGGGATTCAACTTTATATTTTATCTGCAGGTTTCAATCAAATATCTGCGAGTTTAACCCGGATATCGGCGAGTTGAACTATTTATCTGCGACTTGCTTTAATCAGAATTCAATTTTCAATTTTATCTGCAGTATTTAATCAGATATCTGCGGGTTTGGCCCAGATATCTGCGAGTTTGGCTAATTTATCTGCAAGTTGACTTAATTAGAATTCAACTTTATATTTTATCTGCAGTTTTCAATCAGATATCTGCGGGTTTAGACCCGATATCTGCGAGTTTAACTAGTTTATCTGCGGGTTTGGTTATTTTATCTGCGACTTGCTTTAATTAGAATTCAATTTTTAATTTTATCTGCAGGTTTCAATCAGATATCTGCGGGTTTAGCCCCGATATCTGCGAGTTGAACTAGTTTATCTGCGAGTTTGGCTATTTTATCTGCGACTTGACTTAATCAGAATTCAATTTTTAATTTTATCTGCAGTTTTTAATCAGATATCTGCGAGTTTAGACCCGATATCTGCGAGTTTAACTAGTTTATCTGCGGGTTTGGCTTTTTTATCTGCGACTTGCTTTAATCAGAATTCAATTTTCAATTTTATCTGCAGTTTTTAATCAGATATCTGTAATTTTTTCATTTTATCTGCAGTTTTGGCGGATATATCTGCAGTTTTCACATTTTATCTGCAATTCCTAATTTCTAATGAATGCATATAGGTCCCTGCCAGCTTTTTTAATTCATCTGCCTGTTCATTCCGATAAGCAGCAATAAAACAGGTTGCTGGACCTGATGATTTCCACACATCTATATCGGAAACCACCATTTCCTTTTTCAACATACAATCAGGAAACATTTGCTCAAGCTCATAGAATATCCCCCTGGACCCGACCGGCCAGGTGATGACTCCATCCATTTTAGCAATATCTCGAAAAACCGATAATGGCACCACTTGATTTTCTTGATCAATCACCTCACTGCCCACCAAAGGAAGTCCGATCACTGCTAAGTTTAAATCTTCATCATACGAAATTTCATTTTCCCGCTTAGCTGCCCTTTTACCGATCACCAGCATTCCAATCGCCGATTGCAGCAGCTGAAAATTACTTTCTGTACTTCCAGTAACGGGAACATCCGTTAAATCAAGTTCGAATAATCCTTTCTGGATTCCATTCACAAGCTCTTCCCATGGCTCATTTCCGCAAAAATTATGAAGGACTACTGTAATAGGCTCTCCACCTGCAGCAATACATTCCATAACGGCCACTCGGAATGAATAATAAGCAACTGTTTCATATGGCACCTGAACCTGATCATCTGCCCTCATCCCAATTCCGCCGCTATTATCACTGGCAATAATCAGGCTTGCGCCTCCGTCAAACGGAATGGTCACCACATCCCTCATCGTTTTACCGCTTCCTTAGCACCACCATGTGTTACTAATGAAACTAGACGAGGAATAGCGAACAAAGCAATGACTGTATTGATTATAGAACCAATCAATAGTGAGGGAACCATTGAAACATAAAAGGCTTTATTTATTAAAAAGATAAATGGCACTGGGGCTGCTAATGAATTGCCAAGGACAAAAATAATTCCGGACAAAAGCCGTTGTTTCTTTTTGTAAATCACCCCAAATAGCCAAACAAGGACAGCCATCTCGCCGGCAATCAGAAAGTGCATCGGCCCCAGCGGAAATCCGCCTAACAAGGCCGATAACAAATGTCCTGCCGCTCCTACAATCGCACCAGCCACGCCGCCTAATAGAGCTCCTGCCAATAATGCCGGAAAAGCATCCAGGGCAACACTCGATACAATGGCAGGTACTTTTATCGCCGCGCCAACGACAGATAAGGCGGTAAACATTGCCAGCCAGCTGATTAATTTTCCATTTAGCTTATTACTTTTCATCTTTACGCTTCCCGTCCCTAAACACCTTTGCACTGCGGGCGTATTCCACATCCTTTACATTTAAACGGCAGTTAATAACTCTTGCCAATGCAAAGAAATAATCTGATAACCGGTTTAAATACTGCAATGCCAATACAGGTGTTTTGGGATCTGATTTTAATAGAGAAACGACTAATCTTTCTGCACGGCGGGTAACGGTTCTGGCAATATGAATGGATGCGGCCGGCTTTGAACCTCCAGGTAAAATAAATCTCTCTAATTCCGGTGCCTCTTTAATATACTCATCAATTTTTGCTTCTAAATAATCAATGGACTCCTGCTGCAGCTTTGATGGTCTTTTTTCTGTTACATTTGCCAAGTCACCGCCGCAGTCAAATAATTCATGCTGGATTTTTTCAAGATCATCAAGAACATCTTTAAAAATGGCCGGATCCAGTTCCGTTACCGCCTGGCCGACAAAGCAATTTACTTCATCAACCGTGCCATAGGCTTCTACACGAATATCATCTTTATCCACTCTTCCCCCGATAATACTTGTCTGCCCTTTGTCCCCAGTTCTTGTATAAATTCTCATTCCTCTTCTCCCCCTGCTTTAATAGTGTGATTGATCCCATACCAAATAATATCTACTTTTTCAGCCCTTGCCGCTAAATCCTGAAAAGCCCAGCCTGCAGCATCACGCCAGCGGCGGTTTTCTTTTTCAACTGGGACAATGCCTTTCGTAATATCTGTCCCAATGATCACGATGATGCGGCCCGGCTTTTCTTTCTCCCATGACTGCCACTGATCCAAACAGCGGTTCCAAACATTCCGGCATTCATTCAGATTATACTTATTAGTAAATTCTTTTACCCACAGTTCAATTCCTTCTAAAACCAGCAAATTCCCTTCTATAGTACTTACATCTATCGGTAAGGAAGCATTTTCGTAAGCCGAAATCCAATGGTAACCCTTGTACGTTTGCTTTACCCAGGCTCTTTTTCCGTTAAAGGCACCTCCTGTAACAAAGTGCATCGCTCATCTCTCCTTAATGAATCTTTATTAAAAATTAGTTCCAACCCTAAGTGATGCGGTACCTGCCAAGTCCAAAACTCTTTTGGCTCGGGTGCATATTTCGTTAATAAATATCTAATAACTCCGCCATGGGTGATCACCGCACACCGGCTGATATTTTTTGAAAAAATTTCATCCTTCAGCTTTTCCCAGCCTGCCTCGACTCTAACTGAAAACTGCTGAAAAGACTCCCCTTTTGGCGGACAGATGCTAAAAGGGGCAGACAGCCATTTCTGATAATGTCCATCTTCCTTTAAATCTTCATATGTTTTTCCTTCCCAAACGCCGAAATTCATCTCTCGTAATTCATGGAGACAAACAGGAGCAGCCTGTGGAAATAAACATTTCGCCGTATCGACACATCGTTTTAAATTGCTGGAAAAATAACATTCATATTCTCTTTTCAGCGGAAGCATTTTCACATCAGTGGATAATGGTGAATCTGCCCATCCTACGTATTCTTTTCGCTTATTGGCTTCCGTTAAACCATGACGAAATAATGCAATAACCACAGAGTCATCCATAAAATCAGTTCCGTCCCCTCTACTGTCGCTCCCAGCACATCCCCTGTCATACCGCCAAACCATTTCACCACTTTTCTTCGAATCAAAAAGAAGGAAACAGAAGCAGCCGCAAATAAAATCCAGGAGATTGGAAAAAGTAATACCATTGCCAGCCAATAAACTGGATAAATCCAAAGCGCTTTCAAATCAGCAGCCTTTTGGAACATAAAGCCCAGTCCTTCTTGCTTTGCTGACTTAACTGTGAGAAGAATAACTCCCATCACAGATTTACTTAAAAATGGAATAACAGCAATCAAAACAAAAAATAAAGGTTGTACATTTACGGTCATTTCATAGATAAAAAGAAATCGGCAGCTTAATAAAACGATAATGGAAATCACACCAAATGCCCCTGTTCTAGGGTCTTTCATGATTTCCAGTCTTTTGTCTTGGTCCTGATAGGAAAAATAAGCATCACTTGCATCCATCCAGCCATCAAGATGGATCCCGCCCGTTAAAACAATCGTCACTAACCACACCAAAAAGGCAGCTGCCAAATAAGAAAAAGGAGTATATTCAAGCAAGGAATACAGTAAGCAAGAATAAATAACCCCTTGAAACAATCCCAGCAATGGAAAGGCTTGAATCGTTCTTTTAAGATGATCTTGATCCATTGGAAATTGTTTAGAAATTGGAATTGCAGTAAAAAATTGCAGTCCAATCAAAAAACCTCTAATCCATTTCATCCCTTTTTGCTCCATTGATGGATGATATCTTTTACTAACTCCCATTTTAGCTGGCTTTTTACGTATGCTGCGACCTCATCTAATCTTTGATCCTTTTCCTCTTTCGTACTCGAATCCCGATCTAAAGGCTGGCTTGAAAGCGAGTCCTCTACATCAATTAAATGATTCCCGATAAAAGGCAAAACCCCAAGGACCGGTACACCTGTTTTTTCCTCCAGCCAATCAATTCCATCCTGAAATAAACGAATATCCCCGTAAAACTTATTAATAATGACACCAACGACCCGTTTCCGCTCCATTGGTGTAAGCAGTTCCAGTGTACCGACAATACTGGCAAACGCACCGCCCCGGTCAATATCCGTTACAAGGATAACCGGTACATCGGCTAATTCTGCCACTTTCATATTGACAATTTCACGGTCTTTTAAATTAATTTCAACTGGGCTGCCAGCACCTTCGATGACAATGAGTTCATATTCCTCTGCCAATTTAGCCAAGGAAGTTTCAATGGCAGAGACGGCTTTTTCATAAAAGTTCTCACGATAGCCGCTGCCGGAAATGATCTCAATTCTCCTTCCAAAGAAAACAACCTCAGCCTCTTGATTAGGACGAGGCTTTAACAGAATCGGATTCATCCATTCCGTTGCCTTAATTTTTGCGGCTTCTGCCTGCACGGCCTGGGCAATGCAAATTTCTTTCCCATCAGGTGTGATGGTAGAAAAATTGGACATATTCTGCGATTTAAATGGGGCTGTTTTTATACCTTCATTGGCAAAAATACGGCACAGTGCCGTAACGATAAAACTTTTTCCAACATCAGAGGAAGTGCCCTGAATCATAATACCCTTCATTTTTCTGCCCCTTTCATTAAGATAGGGATGCCGGCCTCAATTAAATAAGCGTGATCGGCTTCCTTGACTAAATGCTGATGAATTTGTCCTAATAATCTCGCGTAAGTAAAAACAAGTTCGTTTCCGAATATTGGCTCATTTAATACTTCATTGCTGACGACAATCATCGCTTTTGCACGGCTTTTTATACAATGAATTCCTGTTAAAATAGTTCTCTTCACTTTTTTCAGGAACTTTTCATCCCAAACATCTTGTTCCGAAAATAATTCATTATTTAATAGAGTGGTAACACAATCAAGCAGAATAATATCATTGCTGCCAATTTGTGGAGCAGCTGTTTCAATCCTGGTAGAATGTTCAATCGTTCTCCAAGGCTGTTTTGCTGTTTGTCGGTCACGTTGATGTTTTTCAATCCGAATTGCCATCTCATGATCAGTGGAAACACCTGTAGCAAAATAGGTAAGCACACCTCCAGTTTCCTGCGCCATTTTTTCTGCCATTCTTTCCGCAAAACTGCTTTTACCGCTCCTAACTCCTCCTGTAATAAAAATGAAAGAGGGATTAGTTAATAGCGATTTCAAGGAAAAGCCCTCCAATCCATAAAAACAACAAAAATAACAACACCGTTCTGCCTAAAATCTGATTGGCCTCTAAAATATGATTGGCTTGGATTGGATGAACAGGGTCGCCCATTTTTGCCCGGTTTGATATCATCCCTTTATAATAGTTCACTCCACCAAGCTGGATTCCTAAAATCGAAGCAACAGCAGCCTCTCCCCAGCCGCTGTTTGGACTGGGATGTTTTTTTGCATCCCGGAATAAAATTGCCCAGGCATTCCGATAACTCATGCTTGTGGGACGATTCCCTAACAGCATGGTCAAACCAGTCAGCCTGCTGGGAATCCAGTTCATGACATCATCCCATTTTGCCGACGCCCAGCCGAACTCCTTGTACCGATCATTCAGATGACCCACCATAGAGTCACAAGTATTCGTTGCGCGGTATAGCATTGCCAGCGGCGCTCCGCCAATGAAGGCCCAAAATAATGGGGCGGTTACCCCGTCACTCGTATTTTCCGCCACTGTTTCAATGGCACCTCGGGAAATTTCAGCTTCATCCAAGGTCTCTGTATCCCTGCCCACAATATAGGAAAGTTTTTTCCTGGCCTCTGTCAGGTCGCCCTCATTTAATGGCTGGAAAACTTCAAGGGAGGCAGTTTTTAAACTTTTTTGAGCAATGGCTGAAGAAATGATGATGCCCTCTGCCACCATCCCAACTATCGGGTGAATCTTGTAAGCTATTAAAACCGCTGCCAGTACGATAGCAAAGACCAATAATATGACAAAAAAGAGCATCCCGGCACCTTTTATTCTTTTATGACTGCCGGTATTCCATCTTTTTTCGAAAAAAGTAATCAATGATCCGATCCATCGGACAGGATGCGGCCAATTCGGCGGATCGCCAATCAACAAATCAAGGATATAGGCAATTGAGATGGAAACTAAATGGTAACCTATCATAAATGTTTTCTTCTCCGTGATTTTTGAACAGCCTTTGTCGTACATTGATAGACAGCATGACCTATTACCTTTCCCAGCGGTGTAATGGTACCGGCATACTCTAAATACTTACCCGTTTGAGCAGCTGCAACCAGGATGCTGTCGGTTGACGTACCTGTGGCAATCGTCCCTGTCACTTTATCAACTACCTCTAAGTCAACCATTGCTTTAGCTTTTGCTTCTGTTGCAGTCATAATGCTTTGGATAAACGCTTCCTCACTAAGCTCGCCATTCACGAAAATCCACGTATTGATGGTCCCTGGAACCATTTCAAATGTGTGCTGGCCGCTCTTAGAAGGATCTACCGCATTACCAACACCAGCCGTGACCACTACAAAAATGGAGAATTCATCTGTTTGATGATATTGGTATTCAACATCCTCGAGGTATACTGCCGTCATCATCCCTACTGTTTCAGATGGTTCGAACCCGTTTGCCCGTAAAAATGATGCCATTTCTGCTTTGTGATCATCACAGTTGTAATCCTTGTTTACATGACGGTTTACAAATAGCTGGTGCCACCCAGTTCCAGCTCCTATGACGCCAGAGGACATGGTTCTTAATGGAAAAGGTGCTTTCAGCAAAATAAACTCATCTGATTGATGCAGCATTTTTTCATTAATTTCAATCTCTTCAGCAGCCTTCTGGATTTCTGGAAGAAGTACCATCTGCGGGGCAGCCACTTTTGGATGCGGGTGTTTTTGGATGTTTGTTCGATACACATCACGAATCGTTTCTTCCCTTAGAACTTCATTGGGGACATGATTGATTTTGATGACCCCATTTTCCAGCAAAAGCAGCCGGTCGCAATACAATCCGGCAAGATTCAAATCATGAAAAATAGAAACCACGGTCAGTCCCTTTTCTGTCGTCCATTGTTTTAATAAATCCAGTAATTCTTTTTGATACGATAAATCGAGGTGGTTGGTCGGCTCATCAAGCAAAAGAATTTCCGGCTCCTGTGCCAGAGCTTGCGCCAAAAATACCCGCTGTTTCTCGCCGCCTGATAATTCTTGAAGATGTTTTTCTTGAAACTGTGAGACACCAATCTGTTTCATGACCTGTTGAACAACTGTTTCATCTTTCCCGCTCCATGTCTGGAACAACCCCTTTTGATGGGCATACCTGCCAAGTGACACGGTTTCTTTTACCGTATAGGAGAAGGATTGAGAGGAGTGCTGGGAAAGTACAGCCACCTTTTGTGCCAGCTGCTTTGGGCTGTAGGACTGAATTTTTTCTCCGCCAATCAGCACCTCTCCCTGTTGGATGGGCAAGATTCCGCTTAGCATTTTTAATAAGGTTGTTTTTCCGCTACCATTAGGCCCAAGGATCCCAAACAGTTCTCCTTTTTCAACGATGAAAGAAACATCTTTTACCACTGCTTCGCCTGTATAACCGCCCGTCACATGCTGCACGCTAAGCATTTCCATCAACTTCTTTCCATTCTTTTTCTTTGCAATAAAATCGCTGCGAAAACAGGGGCGCCTATTAAAGCTGTAATAACCCCTATCGGCAATTCAGTTGGGGAAATGATGGTTCTGGAAATTAAATCAGCCAAAATCAAAAACCCGCTTCCAATCAAAATAGATAATGGCAGCAGATGCTTATGATCAGGTCCCCAAACAATTCGAACTAAATGTGGAATCACCAGTCCAACAAAACCAATAGTCCCTGATACTGCAACGGCTGCTCCCGTTAAAATGGAACCTGCAATTAAGACAAGCAGCTTTCGTTTTTGCACATTAACGCCTAAATGATGTGCCCTCTCTTCTCCAAACGACATGGCATTTAATTCTTTGGCATTGAAAAGAAGAACAGCTGAACCAATGATAAAGAATGGCAGAATAATCTTGATATATTCCCAGCCGCGCATGGAGACACTTCCCAACAGCCAGCCGATAATCTGCCGCAGTTCATCTCCGGTCAACGCAATCATCAGCGAAATCAAAGCTCCTAAAAAGGAACTAAAAATAATACCGGTAAGAATAATCGTTTCAACCCGCATGGAACGTTCAATTTTTCGCGCAAATGTTAAAACCACGAAGATGGTTAAAAATGAAAAAAGAATACTTAATAATGGTAAGGTGAAAAATCCTACAAAGGGAATCGACAGATTAAAAAATAATGTAATAACAGCACCGACTGATGCCCCTGAGGATACACCTAATGTGTACGGATCTGCCAGTGGATTCCGTAAAAGGCCTTGAAAGGCAGCTCCTGCAATAGCAAGAGATGCACCGACAAGACCAGATAAAATCACTCTTGGCAGCCGTATATTTAACACAATACTGCTGTTCATTGGGTCAATATTAGAAATAGAAATACCCAAAAGCTTTGCCCCAATGATTTTTACTATCGTGAGGACCGGAACAGAAACCGTTCCAATGGAGATCCCCATGATAATGGAAATAATTAAAAAAATAAATGCAATACCATACGCTGTAAATTTATTATTTAAAAACTTCAGGATAGATCGCCTTGGCAAGATCCTCTACTCCTTCGATGATTCTCGGACCTGAACGGGTTACGCGATCTGAATCAACATCAGTGACTTGCTTATTTTTAATAGCATTTACATTTTCCCAGCCTTTACGGGACAAAACCTGTTCGGCTGGATTTTTCACATAGTATCCATAAGTGGTAAGGATAACATCCGGATTTCGTTTAATCATTGCTTCTTGATCAATCTTTGCCCAGCCTTCTAAATCACCGGCAATGTTTTCAGCATTAATCGTCTTAAGCATTTCATTCATGAACGTATTTTTACCTGGTGAATAAATTTCAGGTGCTGGAGATACTTCCACTAATACTTTTTTCTTTTCTTTGATTGTCGCAGCTTTTTCTTTAATGGACGCTAACTTGTCCTTCATCCCGTTTACAATCTCTTCTGCTTTCTTATCTTCACCTGTTGCTTTCCCAATCATCAGAATGGAATTATATACTTGCTCGAAATTTTGTGCATCGTTTACGATTAAAACTTTAATGCCAGCATCTTCCAATTGTTTAAGACCTGCTTCAGAGTTATGAGCAGTAGAAGCATGTGCTAACACTAAATTTGGTTTTAATGAAATAATTTTTTCCAGGTTAATTTCCTGACCGCCAATTTTCTCTTTCTTTGTAACATCTTCTGGATAATTATCAAAATCAGAAACTCCGACAACTTCGTCTCCAAGACCCAATGCATAGGCAATTTCTGTGTTACTTGGCATTAAAGACACAATTTTTTCCGGTTTCTTATCAATCACCACATCATTATCCAGTGCATCCTTCACCGTCACCGGAAAAGCTGCCTGCTCTGTTTTGTTTGTATTCGTTTTATTCTCTTGCTTTGACTGATCCTGCTTTTCCCCGCAGCCAGCTAGTACTCCGGTAATTAATATGAATACGAATATCAGCGAATATAGCTTCTTCATTTGTTGTTTCCCACTTTCCAAGGAATTTATTTTTATTGATAAAATTCAGATAAAAAAGTTATTTTCTTGCTACAATAGCCATAGCCTTTTTTAAAATTTCATTTTCTTCTTTAAGACGGTTAATTTGTTCTTGCAATTTAATAAAATCTTGTAAAGTGACAACCGTCCCATCTTCTAGTTCGACTGGAGCATATTTTTTTATCCATTTATAAATTGTTACTTCTGATACATTAAATTCACTGCTCAAACTTTTTACTGATTTACCAGATTGGTATAGTTCTACAACCATTTTTTTAAAGTCTTCATGGAATCTTTTACTTACTTGGTTATTATCCATAAAGGACTCATCCCTTCATTTACATTGTTGTATATAACTTTAGAACATGAAAAAAACGACCACCAGCCATCACTATAGCTTGCTTTTTGTTATATTTATTTCACGAAAGTTATCTATTAAATAAAAAAACAACACCCCCAAAAAAGAGGATGTTGTTGGATGATTAGAATACACGTAGATCATTCTTCACAACCTCCCTATCCTCGTAGGTTTAGTTTGAAAAAATAGGCAGGTTTCCTGGCTCATGATCATCGCTTCCTATGCCTTCCCATCATTTTGACAGTGACATCGATTAGGTTGCTCCCATTTACAGTGGCGGGACCGCGTTGGCTTTTAACCAAACTTCCCTATTAAGCTAAAGTTTTAATTTAGCACCTATTTTTTTAATATTTTATTAATATCAATTCTATTATTCATTATAATAATTACTTTGTAAATACATAATACCTAAGGAATACAAATTTTTACTTTAGCGGTATTTATCATTAAACTACTAGGCCGCCATCAACACTGAGAATCGTTCCATTAATATATCCTGCTTCATCGGAAGCCAGGAACAAATAGGCATAGGCTATATCCTCAGGTTTACCCAATTTTCTTAATGGTGTTTTACTTTCCATCAAGTCTAATATTTTTTTGGGTACTTTGGCCGTCAAATCCGTCATAACAAATCCTGGGGCAACTGCATTTACACGAATACCTTTAGGACCTAATTCTTTTGCCCAACTTTTTGTAAGCCCGATAACTCCGGATTTTGTGGCAGCATAATTGGTTTGGCCGATATTTCCATATAATCCGACAACTGAAGAGGCATTAAGGATCACACCGTTTCCTTGCTCAATCATAATTGGAACAACCTCTTTTGTACATTTAAATACTCCTGTTAGGTTTACAGAAATTACTTTTTCCCATGAATCTTCATCCATCTTTGTCAATAAACCATCAATTGTGATACCAGCATTGTTAAGTAAAATATCAATCTTTTTATGTTTATTTAACGTCTTTTCTATCATTTGTTTAATTTGATTTGTATCGGATACATCCACTGATAAAAATGTAATATCTCCTAAACTTTCAAGTTCATTTACTGCTGCAGCCCCTGCCTCAGCATTATAATCACAAATGACAACTTTTGCACCTTCTTGCAAAAATTTTTTTGCTGTTTCTTTACCAATACCATTTGCACCACCCGTAATTAAGGCAACTTTTCCTTCAAGTTTCATTTTATTCCCTCCCTGCCAATATCGAAGATTGATTTTTTGCTTAAAGTTTTCTACATTATTCTTTAAAGTTACGGTTGTCAATAACCCGCTTTGCTTTGAATTGTGTTCTTTCTAATGTGCCAATTGGAAGTAATTCGATTTTAAACATGATCCCAACATCTTTTTTTAATTCTTTAGATAGAAGTTCTTTTAACTGGACATCATTAAGAGTCCCCAAGGTCTCACATTGAATCGTGATTTCATCCATAATATTTTCACGGGTAACTATAATTCTGAATTCTTCACCCAAACCTGCAATTCTTCTGATGACGTTCTCTAACAGACTCGGATAAACATTTACCCCTCGTACAGTTACCATGTCATCCATTCGTCCATAAATTCCTTTTGGTAACCGTGGATATACACGGCCGCATGGGCATGGTTCATCTGTCCATGTTGTTAAATCTCCTGACCAATAACGAATAACTGGTTGTGAGGTTCTTTCTAACGGTGTATATACTGGTACACCTTCACTACCATATGGAACTAATTTTTTACTTTGCGGGTCAACAACTTCGGTATAAACAACATCCTGCCATAAATGTACTCCTTGGCGATGTTCGCATTCTGTATTACTCATCCACGGAGTAACCTCAGCCATAGTACCTGAATCAATACAAATCCCGCCAAAAGTTTCTTCAATTTTTTTCTTTGTAGAAGGTACACCAGCGCCTGGTTCACCCGAGAAAAATAAGATTCTAAACCCAAATTCCTTCGGATCCACCCCTAGTTCTCTTGCTTTTTCTGCAAGGTAGAGTGCATAGGAAGGGGTACCATAAAATACGGTTGGTTTTACTTCTTTAAGCCACGATACTGCCTTCTCTGTTTGACCGGTCTGCCCTGCTCCAAATGGGAAAGTTTTGGCTCCCAATCTTTCCGCTCCAATAAGAGCACCCCAGCTTCCAATATATAAGCTCAATGGCGATGCAATAAACACAAGATCACTAGGCCTCATTCCAAAACTCCACATTATTCTGGCATGCTGGTGAGCGATTCTTTCCCAATCATCCTTGCCAAATGAAAATACGGTTGGTTTTCCTGTTGTTCCGGAAGTACCTTGTATCCGGTGAACCTCAGAATAAGGAATACAAACGTTGGACCCAAAAGGTGGATAATCTATTAAATCTTTTCTGACTTCATCCTTCGTTGTGATTGGAACCTGTTCAAACTGCTGCAAGGATTGAATATCATTAGGATGAAAATCAACTTTATCCCACTTCCGTTTATAAAAGTCAGATTTTTCATAGGCATAATTCATGACATTCTTTAATTTGAAAAATACTAACTCATCCAGTTCTTCTTTAGAAGCTGTTTCAATATCTTTAAACCAATATTGTTCATTCGGTTCCGGAACATAATTGGTTTCATATTTTGGCGGCCATTGTTGTAATAACGAAGTTTTTAACACTATTATTCTCCCCTCTTATTCTTTTTTTGTTCCATTTTTATGAAGGACCTTTTGGTTATCTTTCTTTTGGCGGGATGAGAGATCAATTCACCCCGCCATTACCTAATCAGGCTATGCCGCTCTTTACATGGGATCGAATGAAAGCAGCGATATTCTCAATTTTGGTTTCAGGGCCGAACACTTCGGCAATACCAGCTTCTTTTAGAAGTGGTATATCATCTTCTGGAATAACACCACCCATTATAATTAGGGAGTTAAATCCCTTTTCTCTTGCAATTTGAACCACTTTTATTCCTAATGTTAAGTGGTTTCCTCCTAAGGTGCTTAATCCAATTACATCTGCCCCTTCTTGAATAGCAGCCTCCACAATTTGCTCTGGAAATTGATTTCCTAAATAAACAACTTCCATCCCTTCATCCCTTAACATGCGGGAAACAACTAAGGCACCCCGCCAATGAATATCCAATCCTAATTTAGACATGACCACTTTTATTTTCATTAGATACCCTCCCTAAATTTTCATGTTTTTTTAATTAAACCAATGGGAACTGCCAAAGTCCAAACTCTTCACGGAAAAGTTCTTCAATTTCACCCAATGTGGCATAGGCTAAGACAGCCTCTTTAATATATGGCATTAAATTTACATCTTCATGACATTTTTGCCTTAGTACTCTTAGTGCTTTTTCAACCTTGTCATTGTCTCTTTTCTCACGCAGCTTTCTTAATTTTTCCTTTTGTGTTGACTCAGCAGATTCCGGATAACGGAATACTTCTACCTTTGTCTTGCTTTGTTCCGACGGGAAGTAATTTAACCCGACAATTTTCAGCTCACCACTCTCAATATCTCTCTGCATTTGGTAAGCAAAGTCAGCAATTTCACGATGCAGCCAGCCTGACTCAACTACTGAAACAAGCCCTCCTCGGGATTCAATTTCAGAGATATAATCGCGTATTCTTTTTGCCATTTCCTGGGTTAAGTTTTCCACAAAATACGATCCTGCCAGCGGGTCGACGGTATTAACGACATTTGTTTCAGTTTGAATAATTTGTTGTGTTCTAATGGAGATAAGTGCTGATTCTTCGGTTGGAGCTGAATATGCTTCATCAAAGGAGTCTACATGAAGTGATTGTGCACCGCCTAATACAGCAGCAAGGCCTTGAATGGCTGCACGTGCAATATTATTCAATGGTTCAACTTTTGTTAAAGTGAGTCCTGCTGTTTGAACATGAAAACGCATGAGATGGGATTTTGGATGCTTTGCATTAAATCTGTTTTTCATAACATCGTGCCATACCAGTCTGGAAGCTCTACATTTAGCAATTTCTTCAAAGAAATCATTATATAAGTTCCAGAAGAATGACAGTCTTTTTGCAAAATCATCAATTTTATTTCCCCTTCTGATTAGTTCTTCTGAGGTGGCAATCGCATTTGCAATAGCACAAGCAACTTCTTGAACGGCAGTTGTCCCGGCTTCTCGTAAGTTATATCCGTTATAACTGACAGGATTCCATCTAGGAAGATTTTGACTGGCAAATTCAATCGCATCACACTGTAATCTAAAGGATGCTTTCGGTGGTAAAACCTCCAAAGAACTGCCTACCGTTGTTTCCATTAAAAAGTCGTTTTGATTAGTCCCTGAAAGTTTTTCTAATGGAATGCCTTTCTTTTCGGCCATTGCAACAAACATCGCCAAAATAACAACGGTTGTACTTGGCAGATGGGTTACAATATTACTGGAAATTTCATCAATTGGAATTCCTTCATATAATGCTTCTACATCTTCAATCGAGTCAATGGAAACACCGGCTGCACCTACATGGCCTTCCGCTTCAGGATCATCTGAATCATAACCGCGAATTGTTGGCAGGTCTAATACAACACTTGTACCCGTTGCACCATTTTTCAATAGGAATTTAAAACGTTGATTCGTATCTTCTGGCGTTCCAAAACCTGCAATCTGACGTACCGTAAAAAGACGTCCACGATACATGTTTGGATAAACCCCCCGAACATATGGAGCTTCCCCCGAAAAACCAATATCCTCCATATAATCTAAATCTTTTATATCATCAGGGGTATATAATAATTTAATGGGAATCCCTGAATCACTATAATATTCCTTTTCACCAACTTTCCCTTTAACCGTTTCTTCCTTCCACCTTTCCTTCTCTTTTTCAATTGTTTTTATTGCTTCCTGGTTTAATAATTTTTGTTCCTTTCCTAATGTCTCCTGATTTGATTGAGATTGTTTATTAGCCATTATGTTTCCCCCCTGCAATTATTTAATATTGTGATCCGTTAGAAACCCCTCAAATATTTGATGAGCGGCTGTAAACGGGTCTTCCTTTCCTTCTTTTACTCGAACAATACTATTTTCAATATGGTTATTTGTAGAAATAAATTCATTAATTTTTTGATGGAATAATTGATTAATTTGGGTATTAAACCTTTTTAAATTACGCTCCTCACGTTTTTTGTTCCATAAATTGGAAGTTTTTAAATAGGCTTTATGATTTTCTATTTCATTAATCAATTCTTCAATTCCCTCATGATTTGTAGCAACCGTTTTAAGAATAGGAGGTTTCCAGGTTAATTGTTTCTTTTCTCTTATCATCATATTTAAATCTCGAACACTTTCGTCAGCTCCGGGTCTGTCTGCTTGATTTATAACATATAAATCGGCAATTTCCATTATGCCTCCCTTCAAAGTTTGGATAGAATCCCCTAATCCTGGAACATTAATAAGGACCACTGTATCGGATATATTCATAACATCAAATTCAACCTGACCTACCCCTACGGTTTCAATCACGATAATATCTTTTCCAAATGCATCATAAATTTGAACTATGTCAGCAGTTGATGCAGCCAGCCCCCCTAAACTCCCACGTGTTGCAAGACTTTTAATAAAGACTCCAGAATTTTTTGCTAATTCCATCATCCTTATGCGATCCCCTAATAATGCACCGCCTGAGAATGGACTGGTAGGATCGATTAAAACCACACCTATTGAATATCCCATTTCGGACCACTTTTTACATAATTCACCTACAAGCGTACTCTTTCCCGCTCCTGGGGGACCAGTAATCCCAATAACATGGGAATTCCCTGTCTTGGTGGTACAAAGCTTAAGAAATTCATATCCTAGTGATGTTTGATTTTCTACTTCTCTTAATAATTTACCTAAAACAAGGGGATCTTTTTGTTGAAATCTAGTTAGTAAAGATTGGTCCATGGATTCTCACCTCTCTTGTAATAAAACGGAAGTTTAACTTTTTTGTTTTAAATTTATTATTATTTTTGCATTATTTAAATGATCAAACACTTTTTTCTGTGCTTCTAAAGGCTTTTGCTGTTCAATGGCATCATAAATTTCCCAATGTTGCTTTTGTATAAGCTCCATTAATTCGGCTGAGCTAGAAAAAAGAGTTCTGGTAGACTTTATTTGTTCACTTAATAGTCCTGAAATCATGTCCATCAGCATCACTAATACATTGTTTTTGGACGCCTTTATAACCGAACTATGGAACAAATGATCCAAAAGAGAACCCTCTTCACCAGTAGACCCATTGTCCGCTTTAAGCAAATATTTTTTTGCAATTGCTAAGTCTTCATTACTTCTTCTTTCGGCAGCAAGACTTGCTGCATAACTTTCTAATATAATTCTTACTTCATATAAATCTGAGGTTTCTAATTCTTTAGATAAGGCAACCAGCGTCATGATGTTACCAATATTTTCCATTTTTGCTTCCTTTATAAATGTTCCATCCCCCGTTTTTGCTTCGATGATTCCAAGGACATCTAAAACCCTTAAGGCTTCTCTTAATGATGACCTGCTTACCCCTAAGGTTTCAGACAATTCTATTTCCGAGGGGATTCTTTGACCAACCGTTAAATGACCCGATACAAGTAATTCTTTCATTTGCTCTAAGATTTCTTCACATATTTTTTTATTTTTCACGGTTTTAAACATATATAGATACCTCGTTTATTGGATTGTCTGACAAACAAAACTTTAGGATAAGGAGGGATATTCGTATCCCTCTTTATTATTCAGGCCTTGACATTTTTCCTATTGCTGTAAACCAGCTGCTGAATTTTAGTGGTTATATCATCTAAAGATGTATCTGGGCCAAATAAATCATCAACACCCAATTGTTTTAATTCCTCAATTTCTTCTGGGAGAATAGTTCCTCCACCAGTTAATATTTTGTCTTCAATCCCCTTTTCTTTCATTAATTCTAAAATACGTGGAAACACCTTCATATGGGCACCGGACAGAAGGCTTATTCCAATAACATCCACATCCTCCTGCAAGGCAGTTTCAACGATTTGTTCAGGTGATTGACGAAGTCCGCCGTATATGACTTCCATGCCGGCATCCATTAAAGTCCGAGCTATCACTTTTGCTCCGCGATCATGACCGTCAAGCCCCGCTTTTGCAATTAACACCTTAATTGTTTCATTTCCCATTTGAATCCCCCTTTATCCTATTAGATTTGGTAACAATTCCAAGAGATTAGAAGATTAGAAAACACCTGGGTCTTGATATTCACCAAATACCTCTTTTAAGACCCCAATAATTTCTCCTTCAGTTGTATATGCTTCAACTGCTTCAATTAAATGCGGCATTAGAGGTGCTTTCGATTCGGCTGCTTGACGAATTCTTGCTAATAAAAGCTCTACCTTCTTGTTGTCTCGTTTTTCTTTAAGTCGATTTAATCTCTCAATTTGGCGTTTCTCAACTTCTGGATCAACCTTCATTAGATTAATAGTTAAAATTTCGTTTTCAATTTTGTATTTATTGACTCCTACAACAGTGCGTTCGCCCGAAGTTTTTTCCCTCTCAAGTGTATATGCAGATTTAGCAATTTCCTGTTCAAAATATCCTTGTTGAACACATTGAACATATCCACCCCTGCGGTTAATTTCTTCAAGATATCCCCAAACTTTCTCTTCTATTTGATTTGTTAATGTCTCAATAAAATAAGAACCGCCTAATGGATCGATTGTATTAACAACACCTGATTCCTCCGCAATAATCTGCTGGGTTCTGAGGGCAAGCTGCATTGCTTCCTCTGAAGGAACTGCTAATGCTTCATCCATACCGTTCGTGTGTAAAGACTGTGCTCCGCCCAAAACCGCAGCTAAGGCTTCTAGTGTTGTTCGAATGATATTATTCATAGGCTGTTTTGCTGTTAAGGAAGAACCTGCTGTCTGACAGTGAAATCTAAGTCTTAGAGACTCAGGTTTTTTAGCACTGTATTTCTCCCTCATCAATTTTGCCCAAATTCTTCTTGCTGCCCTAAATTTAGCCAACTCTTCAAAAAAGTCAATTTGAGAGATGAAAAAGAAAGATAATCTAGGTGCAAAATCATCAACTTTTAATCCTGCCTCCAAAGCAGTTTCAACATAAGTTGTTGCCGCAGATAAAGCAAATGCAATTTCCTGAATAGCATTTCCCCCGGCATCACGAATATGATAACCGCAAACGTTTATTGGGTTCCATCTTGGAACATTTTCTGAAGCAAACTGGATCACATCCTGACTAAGCTGTAAGGCTGCCTCAGGTGGAAACACGTAGGTTTTTTGAGCAATGAACTCCTTTAATAGATCAAATTGCAGTGTACCGGCAAGTTTCCTCCAGTCAACTCCTCGCTTTTTAGCCATTGCTAAATACATTGCAAATAAAATAGGTGCTGGAAAATTAATGGTCATGGATGTACTGACTTGACCTATATCGATTCCTTCAAAAAGCTCCTCCATATCCTCCAGTGAATCAATAGCTACACCAACCATCCCAACCTCGCCGATAGATAAAGCGTCGTCTGATGCTAAACCGATTAATGTTGGGTGATCAAAATCAACACTAAGACCAGTTTGACCTTGTTCACTTAAAAATCTAAATCTTTCGTTTGTATCTTTTGCTGTACCGAAACCGGCTATTTGTCTATGTGTCCAAACCCTTCCCCTGTACATCGTTGGATATACTCCTCGGGTGTACGGGAATTCTCCAGGAAATCCCAGATCCTGATTATAATCAAAGTCTTTTACATCCAAGGGTGTGTATAGTCTCTTAATAGGAATCCCTGACAGAGAATAAAACTCTTCCTTTCTCTCAGGTTTTTTCTCCATAAAGGGCTCCAATGTATGTTGTTCCCATTCCATGAATCCTTTTTTTATTTCATTCATTTGCTCTTCTTTTGATAAGTCATTTACTTTCTCCACTTGCGAAGCCTCCCACTCTTTTAAATATCAAAACTATTCTTTGACTAATAAGTCAGGTAAAAATAAAGAAATTTGTGGAATATAGGTCACTAAAAGTAAAACAATGATTGATATGATTAAATATGGAGTTAATGGTTTAATCGTTTTCATGATTGATACTTCCCCTACCTTAGAGGCCATGAGCAGATTTAAGGCCATTGGCGGTGTAATTAAACCGATACATAGGTTGGTAGTTTGAATGATTCCAAAGTGAACTAAATCTATTCCCAGCGCTTGAATTAATGGCAAGAAAATAGGTGTAGTAATAACTATAGCTGTAATGGTTTCCATGAAGGTTCCAAGGATGAGATATATAATATTGAGTATAAGTAAAATAACAATCGTATTATTTGTCCAAGAAAGTATGGTTTCTGCTAATAATGCAGGGACTCTTTCAACTGTAATAATATAACCAAAAACACCAGCAAAACTTATCATGATTAGAATCGTTGCACTGGTAACAACCGAAGTCCCCGCAATCTGCAATAGTTTTTTCCCAGTCAAACTTCTGTAATAAAAGAACGCTACAAGGATACCGTATCCTACGGCAACTGCTCCTGACTCAGTTGGTGTAAATATTCCAGTATAAATACCTCCAAGTATAATGATTGGCATCAATAAGGCAGGAATCGCCGGAAAAAAAGCAGATTTCCTTTGATTTTCAGGTTTAAGTTCTTTTTCTACACCACTTTGAATAGCAGCGGCTGTTTCATTGATTTTATATTTTTTAAGCATAAAATAGTTCACTGCCATAAAACCAATGGCCATCATAATTCCTGGCATGATTCCGGCTAAAAAAAGTTTCGAAACCGATACTTCTGCATTCATCCCATAAATAATCAAAGGGATACTAGGAGGGATTAAAATCCCAAGGAATCCCGAGGATGCAGCAATAGCTACGGCATGATGACGATCATACCCTTTTTTGATCATCTCTGGAATCATGATTCCGCCGATAGCCGCAACTGTAGCTGCAGATGAGCCTGAAATTGCTCCAAAAAAGGTAGATGCAATGACGGTTAAATGTGCCAAGGATCCTTTAATTTTTTTCGTAAAAATGGATAAAAAGTTGATTAGATAATGGGATATTTTTGCCTCTTTCATAACATCCCCGGCTAAGATAAAAAATGGAATAGCCATTAATGAAAACGAATCAACTGAGCCAAACCCCCTGCTTGCAAGGATGCTGATATTATCCGGAAAGATCATTAAAATATAAACCAATGAAGCTGCACCAAAACTATAAGCGACCGGTATTCCTGCAAAAATTAGGATGAAAAAGAGAATCAGAATTAATAATGCATTCACATAGGATCCCCTTCCTTAATAATTTCTTTTTTTGACAAAATCCTATAGAAGAGAAATCCTCCATTAATAACCATCAATAAACTCCCCAATAGGAGGGAGGCCATAGGCCATCCCATTGATATATGCATAGCTGGACTTAATTGTCCTGAATCTAATAATGTTTTAATAAATTCAAAGGTGATATAAACCATGACGACACTAAAAAGTGTAATGATTAACTGTCGGGTTAAATCTAAATATCTAAATTGTTTCTTATTCAAGACAAGGTCAAATATTTCAACACTTAAATGTGCTTTTTGATAGATGGCTATTGATGATCCAATAAAAATGGTGAATACCATTAAATAGCGGATTAATTCCTCAACCCAAGGCACAGATACTTCCAGCACATATCTGGTGATTACCTGGGTTATAGCTAAAATCGTCATGACAATTAATAGGAATCCTGTTAAACCTTCCATTATCGAATTAAATTTTTTCATGATATAACCGACTCCCTATTGGCGATATTTCAGCATTTCGTCAATTAAATCCTGGCCAATTTCTGGTGCTAATTTTTTATAGGTTTCCGCTGCACTATCCTGGAATTCTTTGATTGCACTATCTGAAAGTTCTGTTACCGTAACTCCCTCTTTTTTCAGCTGTTCTGCCAATTTTTTTGCTGTCTCACGGCTGTATTTCCTTTGTTCTTTGCCAACTGTTACACCAGTTTCCTTAAGAATCTTCTGAATATCCTCAGGCATTTTGCTCCAAGTTTTGTCACTTACAACCAATGCTAATGGTGCATACATATGATTGGTAAATGTAAAATAAGGTTGAACTTCATAAAGTTTAGCTCCATGAGTTAAGAGAGTTCCATTGTCCTGACCATCGATGGTCTTTTGCTGCAACGCGGTATAAACTTCCGAAAATGCCATAGGCGTTGGGATAGCTCCTACTCTTCCAAACCAATCTAATGATGGTTTATTCTCTACCACCCTCATTTTTAGCCCTTTTAAATCTTTAACACTTTCAATAGGATGTTTTGAATTTGTCATTGCCCGCCAATCATTTTCCCAGTATGCTAAAGCATGTAATGATTTTTTTGACATTGCATTTGCTAATTTTTCACCAATTGGTCCTTCTAAAATCTCATCTACCTTTGCATTATCATTAGGGAAAATATATGGAAGATCCCAAACCTGCAACTCGGGTACGAAGTTACCCATTGCAATCGTACTGATTAAACCCATTTCCAATGTTCCTTGCTGTAGTGCTTCTGTCATTTCACGATCGCCGCCAAGCTGACTTGAAGGATAGATTTGTATTTTAACCCGGCCATCTGTCTTTTTTTCAATTTCGTCTGCATAAATCTTTGCATACTTTTGCCATGGGTGCTCTGCATCAGCTGGACCTACGTGCCCCAGTTTTAATGTAAACGTCTCCTTTTTATTATCTGATCCAGAAGATTTATCACTGCTGCATCCAGCCATTATAATAACTACTAAACTAATTAACAGAAGACTAAGTTTCTTGACCACATTAACCCACACCTTTCTTAGATAAAATTAATATTCAAATTATTCTGTAATTTCACGATAGAATTTCTTTCAATACAAATAATTTAATAAATACAACAGCCCGGTTATGGAGAAGAAACTTAACAACGTCGTTACAAATGTTGCACTTGCAACAAGTTCAGGCTTTGCTTTATATTCAGTTGCAATCATCGTCATTAATACCGCTGTTGGCATTGAACTCTGTAAAATTAATACCTTTGCTATAAGGGGGTCAAATTGACCGACTATTACAATGGCAATGATTAGTAATGGTGAGATTAATAGTTTAATTACACTTATCGAAATTAAACTAGATACATTTTTTCCTTTCTCTAGTCCTTCCGCACTAGAAATCTTTGTTTTCGAAAGCTGTATACCCAGTATTAATAAAACAACTGGGACCATGGCATCACCAACCAGCTTAATTGGATCATACAAGAAATCCGGAACATCAATTTTAAAGATAATCACAATGAGTGACAATATCGTTGCGTAGGTTGTTGGTAGTTTAGTAACATTTTTCAAACCTTTCTTCCAGTTTCCGCCCTCCATTGATGCAAAATAAACACCAAGAGAGTATATTAAAACAAAATGAATAACGACTATCACTACTCCAATAGAAAAACCCTCGTCACCATAAGCAAAAAGTAAAACGGGCAGTCCGACATTTCCAGAGTTAGGAAACAATGTTGATAATAATGCTGGATTCAACAACATTTTATTTTTTGTTATTTTCATAACTACAAAAGTAATTGCTGCTAGGAAAATGGTAAATAAAACTGTAGCCACAAGAATCTGTATTAAACTTACGGCCGATAAATTCGTACGTACCAAAAAACTAAAAATTAATGCAGGACTAAGGACAACCATGGAGAATTTAGATATGGGTGCTTGGTCTACATTTGTAAATCTCCCAAATAAGTAGCCAGCAGCCATAATTAACATAACCGGTAAGATCACATTAATGATCAAGCAAACACCTTCTTAACATGGAGAAGGAATTTTTAAAGATTCTTTTCTCCATTTATTTTCTAACCTTAATTCCCGCAGCTTCCCGATCCCAAGTCTTAGCCGTAATACCTTGTTCGCGCAATACATTTTTCCTAAGTTTTTGATTAGGTGTTTTAGGAAGTTCATCAACGTATTCTATATATCTGGGCACTGCAAAATATGGCATATTTTCTTCACAATATTTATGCAGGTCCTGATAGGAAAAAATTTCATTAGGCTTTAGAACAACACAAATTTTTACTTCATCTTCACCGCCTGCACCATATTCAGATTTAATAGCAATGGCGGCACTTTCCTTAATTTTAGGATGTGAGTTTAAAACGTTTTCAATAGACTGAGAAGTAATATTTTCTCCTCGTCTTCTAATCGAATCCTTTATCCGATCAACAAAATATAAATACCCATTCTCATCCATCTTTCCACTGTCCCCAGTATGAAACCATAAATTCCTCCATGCTTCAATTGTTTTGGATGGAGCATTATGATATCCTTTCATAAATGTCCATGGATATTTAGGTCTGATAACTATTTCTCCAATTCCATCTGGGGGCATTAATTCATCTGTTTCAGGGTCAACAATGGAAACCTCATACCAATCAAGAGCTCTTCCAGCAGATCCCAGTTTTAATGGTTCATTTAATCTTCGATAAGTGACCACTGTTGATTCAGTCATACCATATCCTTCAATACATGTAACAGAAAATCTCTTTTCAAAATCCTCTGCAATATCCTTTGGTGTAGGTAATGAAAATATACATCTTAATGGATTAATAGAATCATCCTGCCTTCGCGGCTGCCGATAAATGAATTCACACATGACACCCAATGTATTTGTAACCGTTGCACCTATTTTTCGAATCTGATCCAGCCAGCCAGAAGCACTAAATCCCGGCCAAACACTTACCCTAGCACCAACTATAAACGCCGGCAGTACTTGCATAAATTGAGCATTTGCATGGAAAAGCGGAAGACATACATAATAGACGTCATCGCTTGATAAATGAGCTATATCTATGATTGCTTGAGCAAATGATCCCTCTAAACCATACGGCATTATTACGCCCTTGGAAGGACCTGTTGTTCCAGATGTATACATAATGGCAGCGATATCTGAGTATTTTGCTTTTACCGGCCCAGATATCGGTTCCGAATTTGTTATTTTTTCCCAATTGTGAATATGCCACTTACTTTGCTCATTATTTTTAAATTCCACTTCTCCTTCTCCAACAACAATAATATCTTCTATATGTTTCAGCTGATTACTTACCTCATAAAACCTGGATAAATATTGTTCATGAACCACAGCCACCCTTGCTTGACTATCATTGGTTTCATGTACTAAGAAACTACCTTTATAATGAATATTTATTGGAACCTCAATTGCTCCTAAAAAGTTTACACTAATCCATGTATATATAACCTCAAGACTGTTGGGAAGTAAAATAAGAACTTTATCATTTTTCTTAACACCTAATTTTGAAAGGCCTCCTGATAATTTTAAACAGTGGAGATATAGCTCATTATATGTTATTGGTATTTCATCTTCCCATTGGAGTGCAGGAGAATTTGGACGTTCCATCGCCTGCTTAGATAAAATAGTTGAAATCGCCCATGTTTCTTTCACTTTATAAAAGTCAGTTTGATTTAAAACCATACTATTCCCCCCTTTATTGCAAAAGTGCTATTCTTAATCGATATAAAATAGTTCCCGATCTAATGTACTTAATATTTCATTACCAGTGTTTGTGATTAAAATATCATCTTCTACCATGACAGAACCTAGTCCAGGAACCATGAACTTTGGTTCAATTGTAACTATGGCCCCAGCTGGCAGCGGCTGTTTATAACCTATCCCTAATACCGGTTCCTCATCAATTTCTAAGCCAATAGAATGACCAATGTATTGACCACGATTATTTCCGACACCCATAAAATTCTCATCAAGTCCTTCTTTTTTTGCTAACTTTTCAGAATACAGGTACAGTTCTTCCCCAGTTACACCCGGCTTTATTTGCTCAATAACTTGAAGATGCAGTTCAACTAATCTATTCCATAAATCTCTTTGTTTTTCATTCGGTTTACCAACACAATATGTACGAGCCATATCCGCATGGTATCCTTCCCTGCATACACCGTAGTCTACTACAATAAGATCTCCTTTTTTCACTTTTCTTTTAGAAGCTCCCCATGGTAAACTCTCACTGATTCCGACGCCTGTCACTGTCATTGCATGACCAGAAACTTCCCAAGCATTTGGTCCAGAGGTAACAATCCCTCCTCCAGGTAAACAGCCATCCCAGCGTCTAAACCATACCACCCCGTCCCCGCCTTTTTTCCGTGCAGCAAATTCCATATTCGCTGCCAGTTCATATTCTGTAATTCCTTCCTCTATACTATTTAAAACTGCTTTATGTCCTTCTTTCCATAAATCAATAGACAGTCTAATATTATTAATCTCTACGGGATCTTTGACAAGCCGCTTTTGACTAATCAGTTTAGATACGTTCATGAGACTATAATCCTTTAAATTCTTTAGAAGACTTAATCCAATATTTGTCGGTAAAACATCTTGCTGGATTCCTATTTTACCTCCCTTTTCTGGTGTCATTTTTAATTCATCTAGAACAGACAGCATTTCTTTAAAACTGTTTGCTTGGATAATTTGACTAATCCAAGTAACCCTTTTAGTCATATCATGTGCACGCCTTGTAAATAGGACAGGGTCCCCATGACTTGGAATCCATAGATTTGAAGGCTGCGCAGTGCCTGAGTAATAAAAAAGATCTCTTGGATACATAATTAAAGCTGCGCTCACATTATTCTCTCTTAATAATTCCTGAAGACCTGCAACTCTTTTTTGATAAATTTCAATATTTGCTTGCAATGCAGTCACACCTTTCATAAAATTTTTGATACATTTTATTAATTGCCTTCCCTAAAGGAATTTCCGTCCTATATACTTTCTGAACAACATCTTTCATAGAATCACTTACAGTAATGTTATCTAAATCATTAATTACTCTCTTAATTAATTGATCCTTGATTTCCATTTCCATTGTTTTTAATCGATTATCTTCCAGTTTTCCATTTTTAACCACGTATTCCCAATGAATCCTACATTCATCTATTAATTCTTTAACCCCTTCACCAGTTGTAGCAATCGTTTTTAAAACTTTAGGTTTCCACTGTTTTTTTATTCTAGTAAATTGTAATGTGGATTCTAATTGTCTCACCGTTTTACCAGATCCAGGGCGGTCTGCCATATTTACCACAAAAAAATCGCCTATTTCCATTAATCCTGCTTTAAAAGTTTGCATAGTATCCCCGAGACCTGGAGCCGCGGTGACAATTACTGTATCTGCAGCTTCAACGATATCTATTTCTACCTGACCTACACCTACGGTTTCAATAATTACAACGTCATTCCCAGCCTCTTGTAATAATAATGCCGCCTTTCTTACCCCTGCCGCCAATCCGCCTTTTACATTACGGGTAGCCATACTTCTTATAAAAACTTTAGGATCTGTACTATGCCTTTGCATCCGGACCCGATCCCCTAGTATTGCTCCGTTTGTAAATACGCTTGAAGGATCAATACATATAACTCCAACAGATAGATCCAGTTGGCGGAAATGATATATCATTTGATCAACAATAGTGCTTTTTCCTGAACCAGGTGGACCTGTTATACCAATAATTTGTTTAAAAGATTTTTTTCTTAAAAGGAAATGAAGAATATCTTCAACAATTGGGTCATCTTTTTCAATTGCAGTCAAAGATTTTGCAATAGTTAATCGATCCCCTTCACTAATCTTGTTTAAATTAATTTGCAATCCTCCCACATCCTTTTTAATTAAAAATAAACATGTTGGTTTATTCTAAAATACTCTTAGGTTTGGTTTATACATCATTACATAGTTTAATTGTCAGACAATCCTAAGTTCAATTGTCTGACAATCAACTTAATAAGAGAAGTGAAATGTAGTACTAATGTATGATGTAAGACAAAGATTATTACAAATTGCATATTATAAATTTACTTAGTTAATATTTTTCGGCCTTGGTAAATTGAGAGATTTGAGCAGACAAAACAGCGAAGTTTACTTATTTAAGTAAATAATATGATGAGAAAGATAAGGATAGAAGCTCTAGAAGTTGTACAAAATATTCAGAATTTATTAACTTTTTAACCAATTATAACATCCCAGTTTTGAATGTCAATAAAACAATTAATAGATATTAATTAATTTTAATTAATATTTAAATTAATAAAGTTAATAGTGTTTATTTAATATAAATAAAAGCAAGAAAAAAACCCAAAAGTCTTAACTCAACTAATGGGTCTTTTACACTTGCCATTATTAATATTTTTTATAGATTGAAGTTCCTGCACAAATTAGCCATTTCAATAGCAGAAGAAGCGGCATCCCAGCCCTTGTTTCCTGCCTTTGTGCCCGCACGTTCAATGGCTTGTTCAATGGACTCTGTTGTTAAAATCCCGAATGCAACCGGTACCCCGCTCTTTAATGAAGCAGAAGCAACACCTTTGGCTGCTTCGTTGCAGACATAATCAAAATGTGGTGTAGCGCCGCGGATGACGGTGCCAAGTGTAATGACAGCATCATATTTACCACTTTCCGCCATTTTTTGAGCGATTAGCGGAATTTCAAATGCGCCTGGCACCCATGCAACATCCACATCTTTATCATCAACTCCGTGTCTTTTTAACGCATCCTGTGCTCCGCCCAATAATTTACTGGTAATGAACTCGTTAAAACGACCTACTACAATTCCGACTTTTAAACCTGTACCAACTAAATTTCCTTCAAAAATATGTCCCATGATGAATCCTCCAATTTTTTAATAGTGAAGCAAATGTCCCATTTTATCATGTTTTGTTCGTAAATATTTTTCGTTTTCGGGTCTCATTTCCATCTCAATCGGCACCCGTTCAACCACCTCAAGACCATATCCCTTTAATCCTTTAATTTTTCTTGGATTATTGGTTAGGAGCATCATCTTTCTTACACCTAAATCTTTCAAAATTTGGGCACCGATGCCGTAATCCCGTAAATCCGGCTTGAAACCAAGCTGTTCATTTGCTTCAACCGTATCATAACCCTGCTCCTGAAGCTTATAAGCCTTTAATTTATTGAGAAGGCCGATTCCGCGCCCTTCCTGACGCATATATAACAAGATTCCATTACCCGCCTGTTCAATCTGTGTCAGTGCAGCATGGAGCTGAGGACCGCAGTCACATCGATAGGAACCGAAAACGTCACCCGTCAAACATTCCGAATGGACCCTGACAAGGATCGGTTTTTCCGGATCAATTTCACCTTTTACTAATGCAACATGTTCCTTGTTATCCACAAGATTGGAATACCCAATCGCCCTAAACTCGCCAAATTCTGTTGGCAGCTTCACCTCTACCTCACGCTTAACCAATTTATCCTGTTTGTTTCGATATTCAATTAAATCTTTAATGGTGACCAATTTGAGGTTAAGTTCATCAGCAACTTTTCGCAGCTGAGGCACCCGTGCCATTGTTCCATCCTCATTCATAATTTCACAAATAACACCAGCTGGTTTAGCACCGCAGATAGTTGCAAAGTCTACTGCAGCCTCGGTATGTCCTGTTCTCCGGAGCACCCCGCCTTTTTTAGCCACAAGCGGAAAAATATGGCCTGGACGCATGAAATCGTCTGGTTTGGCATTCGGGTCAATCATACTAAGGACAGTTGCCGACCTTTCGAATGCTGAAATACCAGTGGTAGAAAATTTATGGTCAATACTTACCGTAAAAGCTGTTTCGTGTGAGTCTGTATTGACAGAAACCATTGGCATTAAATCAAGCTTGTGGGCAAGCTCTTCAGCTATCGGAACACAGATTAACCCCCTCCCATGTGTAGCCATCAGATTTATCACATCGGGAGTTGCTTTTTCGGCCAATGCCAAAAAATCCCCCTCATTTTCCCTGTCTTCATCATCACAGACAATAATCACTTTTCCTTCTTTTAAATCAGCAATTGCTTCTTCAATTGTATCAAACATATTTCCTCACTCCTTTTTATTAAAGAAATCCATTTTCCTGTAAAAATTGTGATGTTATCCCGCTTTTTTGGGATTGCTGCTGGTCTGATTGGAGATTTTTAAAAAAATGGCCTATATATTTCCCTAACATATCGCATTCCAAATTGACCACATCTCCGGCCCCCTTAAGGCCCAGGACCGTTTCCGATAATGTGTGGGGAATAAGAGAAATGGTAAAACTATTTTCCGTCACCCCAAAAACAGTCAAGCTTGTCCCATCCACCGCAATGGAGCCTTTTAGAATGATATATTTCATTAGGTGCGGATCGGCTTCAATCTCATAGTACACTGCATTTTCAAACGCATTTTTGCTTTTAATCACACCTGTTCCATCTATATGTCCTGAAACGAAGTGCCCTCCAAATCTGCCTCCGGCTGCCATGGCACGCTCGAGGTTAACTTTTGACCCGCGCTTCAAGTCCTTTAAACTGGTCGCCTTTACTGTCTCAGGCATGACATCAACTGTAAAACGATTGCCAGTAAAAGACGTAACTGTTAAACACACCCCATTGACTGCAATACTGTCGCCAAGATGAACGTCATCCAGAATTCTTTTTGCTTCAATGGTTAGAACAAAGGATTCCCCCGTTCTTTTCATATTCGAAAGGATTCCAATTTCTTCAATGATTCCAGTAAACAAAAATCCACCCCCTTATTTAGGCTCTGCAATAATTCTTATATCATCGCCTATGAGTTCTACCTGCTTTAAATTTAAATCAACTGCGTCTGCCATTTTTTCAATTCCCGGTCCCCCAAAGGAGGCAGGGGCAAGTTTTCCGCCAATTAATTTCGGTGCAATATAGGTAATCATTTGTTGAAAAGCACGCTCTTTTAAAAAGCTGCCATGTACCTCTGCACCGCCTTCGACGAAAAGGGAAGTAATACCGCGTTCGCCCAGTATTTTCAGCATAGCTTTTATTGAAATGGATGAATCAGCCATTTTTATCATTTCAATCCCGGCTTCTTGAAACTCCTTTTCCTTTGCCAAATCTACCTCAGAGCCCGTCACAATCCAGGTAGGAGCCATCCCGTCCGTAATCACTTTTGCCTCTTTAGGTGTACGAAGCCGGGTATCCAAAATAATTCTGATCGGATTCTTCCCTCCGGATGGAAGTCTTGTCGTTAAGGAAGGATTGTCTTGAATAACTGTATTGACTCCCACCAATATGCCATCATGCTGGTGACGGAATTGGTGTACATCGGCACGGGCCTCTTCACCCGTAATCCACTTACTTTCACCTGTAACTGTTGCCGTCCTGCCATCTAAGCTGACAGCTGTTTTCAGGGTCACATATGGAAGACCTGTTTTAATGTTGTAAAAAAAGATTTTATTCAGTTCTCGTGCTTCCTGTTCAAGAAGCCCTGTTTCCACTTCGATGCCGGCCTTTTTCATCCGATCAATTCCAGTACCGGCAACACGCGGATTGGGGTCCGTGGTTGCGACAAATACTTTTTTGATTCCCGTTTTAATGACCAAATCTGAACAAGGCGGTGTTTTACCATAATGACTGCAAGGTTCAAGGGTGACATAAAGAGTGGAATCCTTTGCCTTTTCCCCTGCCATACGAATGGCATGTACCTCTGCATGGGGTTCCCCAGCTTTCAGATGAGCACCCATTCCAATAATCTGATTGTCCTTGACCAGCACCGCTCCGACCACAGGGTTAGGCGTTGTTTGTCCTGCTGTACCTTTGGCAAGATTTAAAGCAAAATTCATGTAGTATGTATCATTCATAAATTTTTTCTCCTTATGCAAAATAAAAAGGCCCTGAATCAGAAAGTTCAGGGCCTAAAAAGACAATAGGAAATTAAGGCTTAAACATATGAATTTTTTCAAATGTCTAAACCTGAGTTTATCCTTCTCCCATCCAGACTATAACTGTCGGCCCTGGAGTTTCACCAGATCCACCGTTTAACCATTGTTAACCGGGTCACGGACTAAGAAGCCATGCTTCATCACCGCCGGTAAGGACTTTCACCTTGCCCCGAAGGAAATATTTAATTTTAATTAATCTTCATTATACAGAAGAAATGGAGTAAAAGGAAATAGCCTGCTCACATTTTTAAAAATAAAGAGAACTTTAATCAGTGTTTTTTTCCATCTACCACTGATTGTTGGCTGAATCAATCGGGAACATGCGGCAGTTAACCCCCACTGCTTATACTTCCTGTTTGCGCTAAGCCTTGAACGGGAGTCTTACTGCCCGTTAATGCCGGATAAAGTTAGTTTTTGTAGACTTTTACCGGTAAATAAATATCAAACTGAAGATCTCCAGCAATATTTTGCTGCTTATGCTCTTCCTTATAAATTTCGAGCCCTAATGCCTGATGATCCTGCTCATATCCATATTCCTCCATCCATGCAAACAGTTTGGAATATGTATTTTCTACCTCCTTGAAACTCCCCTTATGAGTCGTGCATACATAATATTTGCTTGGAATGGTAAAACCAACCATCCCTTCAGGAATTTCTTTCACTTCTTCAACAGGTGTTGTGACATAATAGGTAAATTCAGATTCACGGCCATGAAATGGTGCAATAAGTACAGGTTCTTTTGCCTGAAAGGACACCTCATCCAATCGTTGTTCCAATGTTTGAAATAAGCCCGGAATTTTGTCCATTTCCCCATATGTCCCATTCCATGAAATCCCTACTACTTTTATTTCTTCTTTTTCAACCACTTTAACCCCCATAACAACCCCTCCTTTATGTCTCTCATATTTTAATTATTCGAAAAATGATTTGAAAATTCCTGCTTATTAAAATTAATTTTTTGTTATTTTAAAAAACTTTTAAAAGTCTTTACTTTCATGGAATCATATATAAATAAAAGTTTCTTTAAATTAAGATAAAGTCCTTACATTATTTTCCTATACCTTTTTTCGACAAAAATTAACAGAGGATGAATCATCCTCTGCAAACTTAATGAAGACTATTTGTAACGGAAGATAAATCTACAATTCTTCCATTTTGAATTTCTAAATCTCCAAACGAAAGGCTTTGAAGTTCTTTCCATACTCTATTTTTTTCAAGATCTGATTGTTTCACAATTTGGTCCTGAGAGATCCGAAATGGAACAAAAGACATGTGGAGCTTCTCATTGGCAATATCAATGTGCAAAATTCCTGTTTGGGCTGCATTTCCTTTAATATAGTTCGGAAATAAAAAATTCCCTAATGAATAGGCAACCGGTTTTCCTTTATAATATTCGAACCCTTGAAGCACATGGGGATGGCTGCCAATTACACCGTCCGCACCGGAATCAATCATTTTTCTTGCCCATTCCCGCTGAAATGGTTCGGGTGTGCGATTCTTTTCAATCCCCCAGTGAAGAAAGACAAATAAAAAATCAGCATCCGCTTTTTCTTTTTGAATTGTATTTTCAATAAGGTTTATGTCATAGCCATTTGCAAGCCCTGGCCTTGAATCTGCCGCCGCCCATGAAGTATCGGGCAATACTCTTGAAAAGGCTAACATTTTTACCGTTTTCCCTTTAATGGAATAAGTTTTTGCAGAATAGGCTTCATCCTTGTTTACTCCGCCACCGACATAATCAAGTCCGTATTGCTTTAAATTTACGATGGTATCCGTAAACCCTGTCTGTCCAAAGTCAAGGGAATGGTTGTTAGCCAGGCTGACAAGCTGAAATCCGGCATTCTTCAATCCCGTTAAAGCTTCTGGGTCAGAACGAAAGGTATACTGCTTGCCCTGCTTACTTCCTCTAGCGGTAACAGAAGTCTCCAAATTTACAACATTTAAATCACTGGATTCGAGTTCAGGCCGAATGTTTAGAAAAGGATAATCCGGTCCTTTTTGTTTGACGGTTTGTTTTACCGACCAGTCAAACATGGCGTCACCGGCAAAAGACAGCCGGATTGGTTCATCCTTCCTATTTTGATATTCTTTCGGTACAATCGGCTGACTTTTAGATACAGCTCCTTGTAAATCTGTTAAAAGCTCAAATCCATTTTCTTGATTTACCGGTTTAAAAAACTTTCCAAATAATGTTGTTTCAATAAATTGATAGAAAAAGGTCCCTTTTTTTACTTCTACAGACTTAGCGGTGTCTTGGCTTTTCACTGCAAAAACTGGCTGGGAATCGTTTTTCCTGCTGTCAGCCAGCAATTGATGATGGCTGTTTACAATGGAAGCAATATCAGCAATAACCTGCTGTGATTTTTCATAATCAATCCCCCTGGTCGTCACCGCCAGCGTAAACGGTTCTGTGCCAAAGACAACAGCTGTATCATTGTAAATTAAATTCATTGGAATCAACCCCACTTTGTGGGCAACCAATTGATCCTGTATTCCCTTCGGAATCGTAGTATTGTATACGGTATTCTCCAGATATTGAACCAGCTTTTTCCCATTCGGACTTTGCTCGGAATACCGGTATAATTCACGGGCATAAAGGGATAAATCATCAGCAGAAGTAGTATTTCTTCCACCTGGATAGGCATATTCTGCTCCCAGGCTTTTTAAAAATTGAATAAAGTTTCCCGCTCCAACCTTCTCTTTAAGCATGATAAAAGCAATATTATCGCTATAAATCATGGCTTTTTTCACCAGTTCATCAATCGTATATTTGGAACCTACTGGATCTTTTTGTATAACCCCGCTGCCCCCATAATAGTGATGGCTTTGGTACGTTAATTGCTCGTTTAAATCGATTTGCCCCTTATCGGCAAGTTTCATTATGTATAAGGCTAATGGAAGCTTGATGGTACTAGCGGCAGGTACCTCAGTGTGACTGTTTATGGAATAACTTTCATTTGTGATTAAATTTTGATACCGCAGTGTAACTTTGCCGTCCCATGGTTTAAGGAACTCTGCCAATTCCATTTCCATATCTTGAAGGTCATTGGGCTGCTCGGCTTTGACAGTCTGTGCAAAACCCCCTTGTATTAGTAAAAGAAATAAAATTATATAAATAAAGAGTTTGTGTTTCATTTTGTTCCCCCTCTGGTTACTAAGAATAGTTTAATAGAGAAGGAGATAAAGTTTTGTCAGAATTTGTCGATTTGGTTAGTTTTTTGTTTTATTTAGAGTTTTCAGTACCATTGCTTCCCATTGTTTCCAAGGCAGCAGATTTTTTAAACGAATAGTCATTTTTACTCCTTTGCCAATAGGATAACGGAGGTCTGGTTTTGCTATTTTTGCTATTTCGATGATTTTTTGTGCTACCGCATTGGGATCACCAAACCCTGATTCACCTGAAAGAATATAGTTTTCAAGCTTTTGCATGTGTTCATAATAGGGCGATTTTTCTTGCGAAGCGGTTACCTGCCTGCCCGTCGACCAAATATTTGTCTTAAAGGAGCCTGGCTCAATCAAGACTACATCAACACCGAAAGGCTTCATTTCAAGGCGCAGACTTTCACTCCACCCTTCAAGTGCATGTTTAGACGCACAGTATGGAGACAGCCCCGGGAATGCCACCTTCCCGCTGATACTGCTAAGATTGATAATTTTACCGCGGCCCTGCTTTCTCATGTAAGGGAGGACCGTTTTAGTTACAGCGATAACACCGAAAACATTTGTTTCAAATTGTTTTCGGTATTCTTCTAAAGGAAGCTCCTCAACGAAACCGCCGGCAGCATATCCTGCATTGTTAACCAACACATCAACCCGGCCAATGGTTTCAAGGAACGAGTTCAGGTTTTCAATAGATGCCTCTGACGTAACATCTAATTCATGCAGGGTGATATTTGACTCAAGATTGTATTTTTTTGCTTCTTCTAATAGATTGGCAGCTTTTTCAATGGTTCTCATCGTGGCGATGACTTGGTAACCCGATCGTGCAAGGGCAATAGTCGTTAAAAGTCCGAAACCGCTCGATGTGCCTGTAATGATGGCGATAGGCTGTGCCATAATAGATGCCTCCTTATGTTGATTTTGTACAGCCGCAGATATATTGGTTGATGACGCAGATATTTTCCGAAACTCGCAGATATATCGGTTGATGACGCAGATATTTTCCGAAACTCACAGATATATCGGTTAAAGCGGCAGATATTTTCCGAAACTCGCAGATATATCTTTCGAACCCGCAGATATTTTTTTACAAGTTAAAATTGAATATATGTAATTTTAACAAAATGGTGGAGGAAATGGTTACTGATAACAAAATTCTACATTTTTTGCAGGATTTCTTTTCTAATTTATCGAATTCTACAGGTATTCTTTTAAAGGAGTGATGAGTTTTGATCGGAAAAGAACGAGGAATACCGATTGTCATTTTTATTTTAGAGGCAATCCTGCGGCGATTGCCTAAAAATCATGTAAAATATCCAATCATTACGGAAGATTTAGATAGAAGATGGGCAGGATTTCGAGGAGAAGAATCGCTTGACTATTATTTACGTTCCCTGCCGGAAAAAGAAACCATCATTTTCCACGATTTAAATTTCCTCGATGGTGACTTCAACTGCCAAATCGACACTCTCCTGCTAACCACCAAACTTGCCCTAATCCTTGAAATTAAAAACATGACTGGAAAACTCACATTTGACACAGAACATGAACAATTTTTTCAAAACAAAGACGGCAATGAAAAAGGATATTCCGACCCCATCGCACAGGCCCAGCGGCATCGAAAATTTATTCAGAAGCTGCTTGCTGAACATCATTTTCCGCCAGTACCGGTCGATTATCTAGTTGTCATCAGCAATTCAAATGCAGTTCTGGAATTCAAAGGGAAAAATGATAAAGTGATTAAGCGGGTCTGCAAATCACACAGTATGCTGGACAGAATTTCACTTTATGAACAGAAGTATAAGACTGATATCCTAACTCCGAAGGATCTTCGAAAAATGACCAGATTCCTCGTTAAATCGAATACTCCGCCAACGAAATTTCTTCTTCAAAACTATGGAATTAAGAAATCAGAATTAAAGCCTGGTGTGTATTGTCCGACTTGTGATTACCTGCCTTTAACACGTGTGAAGTTAAAATGGCACTGCCCTTCTTGCAATACTTTTTCGAAAGATGCTCATGTTTATACGATATTGGATTCTTTTTTATTGTACGATTTGAAAATAACTAATCAGCAATTTCGTGAATTTGCATGTGTACTCTCACCTGATGCCTCTGGCAGAATGCTGAGGTCCGCCGAATTAAATTATTCTGGAACGAATAAAGGTAGATATTACTTTATGGATAGTTTTCAATTAGAAAAATTAGCATTAAAATATCGAAATCTTCGCCGGGCATTGAGGAACTCAGATAAATTTCGTTAAGTCGCAGATATTTTTGACCAACTCGCAGATATATCTCCTCAAGTCGCGGATATCTGGCTCATACTCGCAGATATGTCCTTTTTTAGCGGCCGCTTTTTTAACCCGCAGATATTTTTGACCAACTCGCAGATATATCTCCTCAAGTCGCAGATATCTGGCTCATACTCGCAGATATTTCTCTTTAAGTCGCAGATATCTGGCTCATACTCGCAGATATGTCCTTTTTTAGCGGCCGCTTTTTTTAACCCGCAGATATTTTTGACCAACTCGCAGATATATCTCCTCAAGTCGCAGATATCCGGCTCATACTCGCAGATATGTCCTTTTTCAGCCGCCGCTCTTTTTTAACTCGCAGATATATCTCCTCAAGTCGCAGATATCTGGCTCATACTCGCAGATATATCTCCTCAAGTCGCGGATATCTGGCTCATACTCGCAGATATGTCCTTTTCCAGCCGCCGCTCTTTTTTAACCCGCAGATATTTTTGACCAACTCGCAGATATATCTCCTCAAGTCTCAGATATCCGGCTCATACTCGCAGATATGTCCTTTTTCAGCCGCCGCTTTTTTTTTACTCGCAGGAATCATTTAGTAACTCATAAATAAATAGGAATAACCTCCAGGCAAATTTATAGAAACAGCCGCTCTTCCGAAAAAAGAGCGGCCAATTCTTTAAATCTAGCTTATTTTACTTCCTGCGGTACCTGCAAATTTAATCCTTTTGCCACTCTCTCGCCGTATTCAGGGTCAGCTTTATAGAAATGCTGGATTTGGCGGAGTTTAATGTCATCTCGTTCAACCGGCTTCATGGCGGCGACGATATTTTCAACTAAGCGACCGCGCTCTTCCACTGACATCAAGCGGTATAGGTCGCCAGCCTGGGTATAGTGATCATCGTGATCATATGCGGCCTGCACTGCCTGGCCGGTTACTTCAAATGGTGTCTGCTTATGTTCCGTCACTTCTTTTGGTCCGCCGTAACTGTTTGGCTCATAATATACGGAACCACCGCCATTGTTATCAAAACGCATGGCTCCATCACGTTGATAGTTTGCTGCTTCGACTCTTGGACGGTTGATCGGCAATAGATTATGATTGGCGCCGACGCGGTAACGATGGGCATCGGAATAGGCGAATAGGCGTCCTTGAAGCATTTTATCTGGTGATGCTTCAATACCTGGTACCATTGTACCTGGTGAGAAGGTGGCCTGCTCCACTTCGGCAAAATAGTTTTCCGGATTGCGGTTTAATACCATCCGTCCTACTTCAATCAGCGGATAGTCCTTGTGGGACCAAACCTTTGTGACATCAAATGGATCAAAGCGGTACGTATTGGCATCTTCTAATGGCATGATTTGTACGGACAATTTCCATGCAGGGAAATCACCGTTTTCAATGGCATTAAACAAGTCTTCTGTATGATAATCAGGATTTTCGCCGGCTAATTTTGCAGCGACATCGTTGGCCATATTTTTAACACCTTGTTCTGCAATAAAGTGATATTTTACCCAAACAGCTTTACCTTCAGCATTTACCCATTTAAAGGTATGGCTGCCGTAACCGTTCATATGGCGCAATGTTGCCGGTATGCCCCGGTCGCCCATCAGATATGTAACCTGGTGCAGCGATTCCGGAGACAAGCTCCAAAAATCCCAAATTGCGTTAAGATTTTTCAGATGAGTTCGTGGATCGCGTTTTTGTGTATGGATAAAGTCTGGAAATTTAATGGCATCCCGAATAAAGAAAATCGGTGTGTTATTCCCAACTAGATCATAGTTTCCTTCTTCTGTATAAAATTTAACTGCAAATCCGCGCGGGTCTCTAACAGTATCAGCTGAGCCAAGTTCACCGGCTACAGTTGAGAATCGGATAAACATCGGCGTCCGTTTGCCGACGCCATTAAAGAGCTTTGCCTTTGTATATTTAGACATGTCGTTTGTTACTTCAAAATATCCATGCGCTCCTGCACCTTTAGCATGTACAACCCGCTCCGGTACACGCTCACGGTTGAAATGGGCTAATTTTTCAAGCAAATGAACATCTTGGATTAGTGTCGGACCGCGGCCTCCAGCTGTCATTGAATTTTGATTATCTCCTACTGGCGCTCCAGTTCCTGTTGTCAATGGTTTGTTTACATTACTCATTTCATCACCTCGTAAACTATTTTAAAATCTTTAAATAAATTATAATATAAATCTTGTAAAAATCAATATTAAATTATAATAATTATAAATTAATATTGATTTTAACCTTTAATCAAAAAACTCACTATTAAATAGGTATTTAAAAAAAAGAACATTATTCCAATTAAAAGGAATAATGTCCTATTTTTTATAACACCCATTTTCGAATAGCTTTTGCTACGCCGTCCTCTTCATTTGTTGTTGTGATCCAATCAGCATTTTGTTTTAATGTATCCTGGGCATTTCCCATGGCTACGCCGATTCCGGCCTCTTTTATCATCTCTAAATCATTTAAACTGTCACCGGCTGCCATTACGTTTTTCATTTCTATTCCAAGACGTCTGCAGACGATTTCAAGTCCGCTGGCTTTCGAAATCCCGCGTCTGTTTACTTCAATATTACTTGGAAACGAGTTGCTTAATTCGAATTCACCTTTTGCCTGAAGCTCCTTAAAAATGACTTGTCTTACTTCGTCATCATGAATATCAAAGCCAAATTTCAACCATTCCACTGAATATAAATCTTCAGGCATTTCGTTTCGCCAAGTACGTTCTGTATCAATTGCCCAAAACAACGTATGATATTGTTTAGCAAGACCGTACATCCATTCAATCCATTCAGGGTTCATGACAGTCCTTTTGACAATTTCCCTGTTTTCATCCCATATTTCACTGCCATTGACGGTAACTAAGTATGAATCAAGTCCCAGTGCATCGGCATGGTTATGACAATTCTTGAACGAGCGGCCTGTACTCAGAACAATTTTGACTCCTTTTTGTTGCGCCTCTTTAATGGCTTTTTGTGTTGCTTCTGTAATTTGATGATCATTGGTTAATAAAGTGCCATCCATATCTAATGCGATCAGTTTAATATCGACATGATTTATTTCCATCGTACCAGGTCTCCCTTCTACTTTCCCACTCACTAGGGTACCATCTTTTATTGTTTTCAACAAAGGTTCAGTTCTTGTTAACATAATATATTTATCGTCTACACCTTTTTAAAAAAGTAAAAAACACTTAAGCATGTAACTGCCTAAGTGTTTTCTCATTAATGATGGTGGTGATGGTGACCGCCTTTGGATGGATTGGTAATGACCCACTCTTCGTTCGGCACTTGGAAAAATTGAATCCATACGCCATCCAAAAATTCATTTCCTTTTTCCAAAATGATAGATAAATCCTTATCGGTTTCTACCACTTCATCATTTTCGGTTGGAGTATCAAGCATGATGTCATAATGTGCGTGGTCACCGTGGACGCCTGTGACAGCTACCCGAATCATCTTATCCTTTGATTCCTCTTTATCCAGCATTTTCTTTAATGCTTTTGCTGCACTGCGATTAATTTTTACTTTCATTGTCAGCCATCCTTTTTCTAAAAAATAAACTCATGTCTCTATTATATTGAAATAGAGATTTTTTTAAACTTAAATGCCTCAAAGATAGGGTGTCGTCACCTCATTTTGGGTTTCTTCTCCGTTTTATCTTCACAAATTGGTATCCAATGAAAGCTATGTACAGTGGAATTGCTATGTAAATAAAGTACGGAAACCGGTGCTGTTCTTTTTTAAATACAATGTAAATCGCGTAACCCAAAAAGAGAGTGACGATGATTCCGTATTTCGGCAGCGGCACTTCTTTTAAGCTTGGAATTTTGACAGTACTTACCATCAAAATACAAATAACAAAAAATGCGATTGGAAGAATAATACTTGGCATTTTCCCGTGAAATAAGGTCAATAATGTTAAAATTCCTCCGCCTGCGGTAATCGGCACACCTGTAAAATATTTAAGTGAGGACTTGACGGCATCAATATTGAATCGGGCTAACCGGTATGCGCCAAACAATGGAAAAAGACCAGAGACAGCCATCCCTAAGACTCCAAAGTTGGAAAAATAAGCATAATAAGCCATCATGGCAGGAGCTACCCCAAAAGTAACGATATCTGCCAGGGAATCCAATTCTTTTCCAAGTTCACTTTGCACCCGAAGCATTCTGGCAATCCTGCCATCCATGCTGTCAAGCATCATACCGATTAAGATTAAAATGGCGGCATTCTTATAGTCCCCCACCGCCGAATACATGACGGATAAAAATCCAAAAAATAAATTAAAAAGCGTAAATAAGTTCGGAATACTGTTCCTGATAATATGTATCACTCCTGTTTTTTCTCACGCCTGAACGTGCAGTAAAACTCCCGCCTCAAGATTATGAGTACACTAAGAAACTAAATAGGAGATCAACTGTACGTAAAGGTTCGAATGGTTCAACTAACGATCAGCGGGGAATGAAGACTCCCCCGCTGATGGAAGTTTCACTTTATTGAAGGTTTTCCCTGTTGTCTTCAGCTGGCTTGTACTTTCTATTATACCGTTTTTCTTTATAATATTGGAAAAAGAATATGGCGAACGACACCCATACACCGCTTGCCAAATAACCGCCGATAATATCACTGGGATAATGTACCCCCAAATAAATCCTGCTTATTCCAATCATTAAAATCATGACTATACTAAATAGAATTAAGACCGTTCTCCAAATCTTGGCGGGGATATGGCGCCAAAGCAGAAAAGTTAGCATGACATACACAGAAAAAGCACTCATAGCATGACCGCTCGGAAAACTATAGCCGCCAATCTCGATTAAACGATGAAAATCGGGGCGGATGCGGTGGAAAAATTGTTTCAATAACTGATTGATGATTCCAGTCCCGATAACAACAATCGTAAACAAAATAACTTCCAGCCGATGCTTGAGGGCTAAATAAAGGAATAAGATGATGATTATACTAAGAATGATAACAAATTTTGTGGAACCAATAAAAGTAAAAAACTTCATTACTTTGGTTAATCCAGGTGATTCCAGTCCCTGTACTGAAGCAATAATTGTTTTGTCAAAGCCGGCAATTTGATGGTCGCTGATCAGCATAGAAACAACAGCAAAGCCAATCACGCAAATAACACTAATAGCAAATGCAAACATAAGATACAATCTTAATTTCATTAGTACCCCTCACAACTTAAGTATAAATATAATCATACAATTATTATGAGGGTAATGAAATGAATTCATTCTAACTTGAGGATAAAATAGCGGCTATCCATTTAAAATAGCCGCCATCGATTATTCACCTATAATTTAACCGCTGTTTTCTTTTCCTTCGAGAAAAACCAGCCAGCTGCTGCGATTCCGACAAGAACCAAATAGAATAAGACCTTCCACTCTGTTGAATGAGCAAATGACTCGCTAAGAACGCCAAGTTCCGGATGTGAAAGAGTATATATGGCCAGTTTCACACCAACCCATCCTACAATCGTAAACGCGGCAATTTCTAACCCTGGCTTTTTTTCCAACAGCTTCACAAACAAGTTGGCAGCAAAACGCATGATCACTAAACCAATTACGCCGCCGGCAAAAATGACAATAAATTTACCGCCATCCAGGCCGCCAATATTGGGGAGTGGTGTATTGGGCAGAACAACTGCCATAGCAACTGCAGCTAGAATCGAATCGACTGCAAAAGCTATATCCGCCACTTCTACCTTTAAAACCGTCATCCAAAAGCCGCCTCTTTTAACTACCTTCTTATCTTTTGGCTCATCTTCCCCAGCCTTTCCTTTGACAACCTTACGAAAAATATGATTACCCGCCATAAACAGCAAATAAATGGCACCGATTGCCTGCATCTGCCAAACATCCACTAAGAATGAAATGGCAAACAATGATATGAAACGAAATACAAATGCACCAGCCAATCCGTAAAATAATGCTTTTTTCCGTTTTTCTTCCGGCAGCGGCTTTACCATAATTGCCAGCACAAGTGCATTATCAGCCGCCAATAAACCCTCTAGTGCAACCAAAATCAATAATACCCAGCCATACTCCATAACTAAGGACAAATCCATTCGATTTCCTCCTCCAAAAAGTCTTTTACAAAAAACACCTTCCAGGACCATGAAAAAAGGCCCTTACTGTACACAGTAAAGGCCCATGAAAACGTCAAAAAGACCTTTACTTTGCTAAGTAAAGGTCTTGCTAACAACTGTATGTTGCCAATAAAGCCGGAGGAAAAATCCTCGAGAATGACGACTTTATTGTAGCAGCTACTCCCCTTTGAAAGGAACTATTTTGTTATTATTATTTTACTATGAATCCACTAGAATGTCAATTTACCATACGGTTAATCTTCAATTCTTTTCCATCCCTTGCAGATTGTTCGTCCTGTTTTACTGACTCTTATATCGTTGCTGCCGCACTGGTAAAGAGTCAGTACAAACCCGGGTGTGCTCGACTATACCTCCGATTTCGCATTGGTGCGTATCTTACCAATCGGGCACATGCGGCAGTCGATCCCCGCTTACATTATAGAATTTTCACTTTAATTTTTAAAATGGGAGATTTTACTGTCAGCTCATGCGGGTTCAAATCCTATTTATCTTCCAGACTATATACCTCAGAATATTTCTCCTCCAAATATTCCACAAGGTAATCAGCATTTAACTCCTCACCCGTAACTTTTACAATTAATTCATTTGGTGTGTAGAGCTTGCCATATTGATGAATATTTACTCTTAGCCATTCCTGGATTACGTCAAATCGACCGTTTTTAATAAGTGATTTAAATTCAGGCAGCTCTTTTTGAATCGTTCTCAAGATTTGAGCTGCATAAAGATTCCCTAATGAGTAGGACGGGAAGTAACCGATTCCGCCAAATGACCAGTGTACATCCTGGAGCACGCCTTCCGTATCGGTTGGCGGAGTAATCCCAAGATAATCCTGCATTTTTTGATTCCAAATTTCCGGCAGGTCTTTTGCTTCAAATTCACCAGCAATTAACGCTTTTTCAATTTCATAGCGAACCATAATGTGCAGGTTATACGTCAGTTCATCTGCCTCCACACGTATCAAAGACGGTTCCACCGTATTGACTGCACGGTAAAAATCATCGAGGGACACATCCGCTAATTGTACTGGGAAATATTGCTTAAGCGCGGGATAAAAATAGGTCCAAAACTCTTTACTGCGGCCAACCATATTTTCTAGAAACCTTGATTGAGATTCATGAATTCCAAAAGATGTCCCGCTTTGTAAAACAGATTCTTCAAACTCCTGATTGATATGCTGTTCATACATCCCGTGTCCTGCCTCGTGGATGGTTCCAAAAAGTGCCGACCGGACATTATGCTCTAAATACCGGGTCGTCAAACGAACATCTCCAATATTTACTGTTTGAGCAAATGGATGAACGGTTTCGTCCAGTCTGCCAGCATCCATATCAAACCCAATAATCGGAAGAATATAGTGATTAAATTCTTTTTGTTTTTCAACCGAATACGGCTGGGCAAATATTTCTACTCTTGTTTTTTGTCCATTATGCTGAATTCGATTTAATAATTTCACACTGGATTCTCTTAATTTAGCAAACAATGGATCAAGTACTTTAACCGTTAAGCCGGGTTCAAATTCATCTAGTAAGGCATCATATGGGTGATCCTCATAACCGAATAACTCGGCAAATTTTCGTTTATAATCCACAATCTTCTCCAAATACGGCAGGAATATGGTGAAATCATTTTTATCTCTTGCCTCTTCCCAGGCATCATTTGCCTGTCCTGTAAGGATGGAATACTCTTGGAACAATTCTGCGGGTATGGTTTTTGATTTTTGATAATAGGTCTTGTACTCCCTGACTTTCGCTTTTGTTACGGTATCTAAAACATGGTCATTTTCAGGTGTGGATAACGCGGCTAATACATCACCCATTTCATTTGAAACGGATAGTTTGAATACTTCCGTTCTTAATGTACCCGCTGCTTTGGCAAACACATTTCGGCCTTTTTTCGGGGCCATCACTTTTTGGTCCCATTCAGCAAGGCCGACTATACTAGAAAAATGCGTTATTTTTTCATCTAATGCCTTAAATTTTTTTAATGCATCCTGTACAGATTGGGTCCCTGATTTTTGTTCCATTTCTTTGCCCCCCCTTATTTCTCACGGGATAAAAACCAAAAAGGCTTTCATCCTTTATCCCGCCTTAACGGGCAGTAAAACTTCCACCTCAAAATTATGAGTCAACCAAGAAGATAGGCGGGAGATTAACTGCCCGTAAAGGTCCGATTGGTTCAACTAACCATCAGTGAGGGATGAAGAGCCCCCCACTGATGGAAGTTTTACTTTATTATAAAATAGAAATTTCCAAAGGTGGAAAATTTTTTGCATAATTCCGGCCTTTTCTTGGAAAAATTAAGCAGGAGATAATCAAACTATATTAGCGTCACTGCTGATCCCAGGAGGGGACTTTTTTATGATGGAAAACCCATGGTTCTCGGTTGGAAAGCCGGAACATCGTATTGATGCGGTCGCAAAGGCTGCTGGAGCTGTCCGCTATACAGCGGATTATTCAGTACCAGGGATCCTCCATGCAAAACTCGCAACCAGTACTCAGGCACATGCCAAAATAAAATCGATCGATGTAACAGAATCATGGAAGGTTCCTGGAGTTCGAGCCATCATTACTGGTAAAATATTTCCCTTTCATATTGGCCCCATTTTGGCTGACCGTCCCCCGCTTGCTTTTGAAAAAGTTCGCTACTATGGCGAGCCATTAGCGATTGTCGTGGCCGACCACGAGTATCAAGCAAAGCGGGCTGCCGACCTTATAAAAGTTGAATATGAACCGCTGCAGGTTGTGAATTCTGTCCGTGAAGCCTTTAAAACAGATGCACCATTGATCCATGAAAATTCTGGACAATATATGAAAATTATCAGCAATGTCTATCCGGTTCAAGGAACCAATATCGGCAGTCATATTAAAATCCGGAAAGGTGATTTTATCAAGGCATGGGAAAATTGCGAATATAAAGTGAAGGAAACTTACTCTTTTAATCTTTCTGATCATGCGGCAATAGAGCCTCGATGTGTGAGAGTAGAAATTAATCCAACAGGCAAAGTGGTGGTTCATTCTACAACTCAATCACCCTTCACCATCAAAAAAGTATTGAACCAATTTTTTAATATTGATGTTGGTAACATTATCGTCCATGTTCCGATGATTGGCGGCGCGTTTGGCGGAAAAGGGACTGTACAGCTGGAGCCGCTTGCTTATTTGGCTTCTAAGGCTGTAGGGGGAAAAATGGTCAAACTGGAATATGACCGCGAGGAGGACCTGATCACTGCTCCAGGACATATTGGACTTGAAGCCACCATTGCACTTGGGACCAATAAGTCTGGAAAACTAATGGCCGGACAGTATACCTATCTGATAGATTCAGGCGCCTATACTGACCAGGCTGCCGGGATCACGAGAGCGGCGGCTATAGATTGTACCGGCCCATATAATATCGCCAATGTCTGGTGTGATTCATACTGTATGTATACGAATCATCCATATGCTACTTCCTTCCGCGGCTATGCCCACCCGGAGCTGACATTTGCCGTTGAACGCACGATGGATCAGCTTGCGAAAATCATCCATATGGATCCAGTTGAATTAAGAACTATCAACGCAATTAAGCCAGGAAACAGTTCACCGACAAGGACGACACTTAACGCAAGTAATATTGGTGATGTCAGTAAATGTATTGAAAGAGCAAAAGAATTAATTAATTGGAATGAAGGGGCACGAAAGGAAACAGCTGAAGGAATGATTCGAGCAAAAGGAATCAGTACTTTTTGGAAAACTTCAACAACAGCGACCAATGCCCAGTCCGGCGCCATTCTTAAATTTGAACCGGATGGCAGTGTCAATTTAAGCTGTGCAGCCATCGAAATAGGCCAGGGAACGAAAACAATTCTAGCACAAATGGTAGCTGAACGATTAAAAATGGATATCAACAAGGTTCATGTTACGATGGAAGTGAATACCCAGACAGATCCTCATCAATGGCGGACGGTTGCGAGCAGCACAACCTTTTTAGCCGGGAGAGCCGTCATGAATGCTGCTGATGACGCGATTGCCCAATTAAAGCGAACCGCTTCCATTGCCTTGCAATGTTCTATGGAAGATTTGGAGATTGGCGGCGGCCGCGTTTATCTGAAGCCGAGTCCGGAATATGGGGTCAAAATCGAAGACATTGCCCTCGGATATAAATTTCCGAATGGCCATGCCGTTGAAGGGCAGGTTGTTGGTCACGGCAGATATATCCAGCGGCATCTTACCCCAATGGATAAAGATACCGGCTTCGGCAAACCTGGACCATGGTGGTCGGTTGGGACACAGGCCATTGAGGTAGAGTGGAATCCAAAAGATTGTACATATAAAATATTGAAAGCTCTAACTGTTCTTGATGGCGGTAAAATCATTAACCCAATGACTGCTGTCCAGCAAATGAGAGGCGGCATGTATTTAGGTTTAAGCTTTGCAAGCCATGAAGGCTTCCAGTTTGGTACAGATGGCACCGTACTAAATCCACAATTAAGAACCTATCAACTCATGAGATTTGGCGACCAGCCTGCCGACTATATTGTGGACTTCATTGAAACACCAGCAGCAGACGGTCCTTATGGTGCTAGAGGGATTGGCGAATATGGAGTGATTGGAATGGCTGGGGCGCTTGCAAATGCCCTGTCAAGAGCAGCACAGATAGAGTTAAATCATTTGCCTCTTTTGCCGGAGCAAATTTGGAATGTGCGGAAGGAGTTCAAAAATGATTCCGTTTGATTTTGAATATTATCGTCCCGAAAGTCTTACTGAAGCTGTTCAGACCTATGAAACGTTAATCAGCCAGTCCAAGACAGTACTTTATTATAGCGGAGGCACAGAATTTCTTACTTTTTCCCGGGTTAATCAGCTCTACGCCGATGCCATAATCGATTTAAAAGGAATTCCGGAGTGTAATGTATTGGAACTTCAAGAGGACCAATTAGTCATTGGCTCCGCAGTTTCCTTAAACAATATAACAGAGTCAAATTTATATCCTTTATTAGGGCAAACCGTAAAAAAGATTGCTGATCACACTTCTAGAAATAAAATTTCCATTGGCGGAAACCTTCACAGCAGGCTTATTTACCGGGAAGCTGTTTTACCCCTTTTGGTTGCAGACGCAACAGTGAAACTTACGGGAAATGATGGCGAGACAGTTCATCCTCTTAAGGATCTATTTAATCAAGAATTAAAGATCAATCCGGGGCAATTTATTGTACAAATCAATATTTCAAAAGACTATACCACACTTCCTTTTGTAAGCCTGAAAAAGACAAAAATATCTAAGGTGGGTTATCCCGTTGTCTCGATTGCTGCATTAGTCAAAGAGAGACAAATAAGGGCTGCACTTAGCGGTGTCTGTCCTTATCCTTTCAGATCAAGCGAAATAGAAAGTGTCCTAAATAATTCGTCTTTAACAAAGGAAGAAAAAATTGAAAAGGCCGGAACACTTTTACCATCACCCATCATAGAGGATATCCAGGCATCCCGTGACTACCGGGAATTTGTGTTTAAAAATACTTTACTTGAAACCCTTGAAGCACTGGAGGCGGCACAAGCATGATTTCAAATGGCACATCAAAAACAGTGGTGAAACTTCATGTGAACGGAGAAACCCGCGATGTTATGATTCGATCAGCTGACACCCTCCTAGAGACATTGCGCGAGCAGCTTGGATTAACCGGAGCAAAACGAGCATGTCAAAATGGAGACTGCGGAGCATGTACAGTCTTGGTAAACGGGGAACCCATGCATGCCTGTCTTTCTCTCTCCATTGAGACAGTCAATCAGCCGATTATGACGATTGAAGGATTGAGAAATTCATCGATTCAGCAAGAATTTGTGGATAAATGGGCCATTCAATGCGGCTATTGTACTCCTGGATTTATTTTAAACTGTCATGCCTTGGCAAATAAACGTCCAGACGCTGATGATGAAACTATCGAGGAATGGATGCAGTCCAATCTTTGCCGCTGTACAGGTTACCAGGAAATTAAGGAAGCTGTTAAATCAGTGCTGCAAAACCACAAGAATGACTCTGCTTCCTAAAAAGGAAATACCCAGCTTGCCGATTTAGCTGGGTATTGTCTCCTTATCCCTTTTTGAAACTATTATTACCTGCGTTTAATGACTCAATCAGATTAAGGGATTGGGAAGCCTGTTCAATTTGCTGCTGGACCTGTTCCAATTGTTGCTGCTGGACAGTCGTACTTTGAGTTACGGCGATCCCCTGCAATTGATTTAACTGTGCAGCGGCCTGCTGAAGCTGCTGCTGTGCTTGCTGCATACCTTGAAGATTGGCCATTGAAATATTTTGCTGAATCGTTTGCGAAGCCTGTTGCATCGTTTGTAATGCCTGCTTTTTCTGTTCTTCGAATTGCTGTTCCATTATAGTCTGGTTCTCTTGAAGCTGCTGTGCTTGCTGCATCATTTTTTGCTGCTGAAAGGTTTGAGACTGCTGTTGATTTTTCAAGACTTTTCCTCCTTTCAAATCCAATAAAAAATCCAGTACATCATTAGTTTTTTAAAACTTATTCGAATTTATCCATACCATGTATACAAGTAAAGGAAGTGATCGGGTTGGACAATCAAAAAAAGAAAACATCTTATCTCCCCTTTCGCTTAAATATCTTGTTTTTTACTGTATTCCTCTTGTTTTCCATTCTCATTCTGCGGCTTGGTTTTATTCAAATCGTTCATGGGGAAAATTTTAAAAAAGATTTGGAAAGAAGAGAGGATATCACTGTCAGTAATCCAGTCCCTAGAGGGAAATTATTTGACAGGCATTATCAGGTGATTGTGGACAATGTTCCAAAAGCAGCGATTACCTTTACCAATCAAGGGTTCAGTCAAGATGAAATGCTCCAAACAGCGAAACGGCTTTCGCAATTAATGGAAAAAGATACATCCAAGGTGACTGACAGAGATAAACGTGATTTTTGGATTTTAACAAACCCTGACTTAGCCGATGCTAAAATAACAAAGAAAGAAAAAGACTTATATTATGCAAAACAATTAACTGACCGGGACTTATATAAAATGAAACTAGATCGCATTACAGACCAAGAATTAAACCAGTTTACAAAAAATGACTTAGAAGTAATCGCGATTTTTAAGGATTTTACTAGCGGATACAAATTCATTCCACAGATTATCAAAAACAACCATGTTACGGAAAAGGAATTTGCCTATATAAGTGAGAATCTTCAATCCCTTCCCGGTGTTGATACGGCAACGGACTGGGAACGCTCTTATCCTTTTGACTATACTTTAAGATCTGTATTAGGAAAGGTAACGAATTCAGAGGAAGGGCTCCCTGCAGAGCAATTACACTATTTTTTATCAAGGGATTACCATCGCAATGACCGGGTGGGAAAAAGCCAATTAGAATCACAGTATGAAGATATCCTCCGCGGCTATAAGGCAAAAATAAAAAATATCACCGATAAATCTGGTACTGTTATTGAAACTCAGCCGGTTTTAAATGGGAAAAAGGGAAAAGATTTAGTCCTGACTATTGATATGGATTTACAAAAAGCAGTAGATAAAATTGTAGAGGAAGAACTTTGGCGGGCAAAAAGATGGCCGGGAACAAGATTGACCGACAGAGCTTATGTGGTCTTGATGGACCCTTATTCCGGAGAAATTTTGGCTATGACCGGGAAGAAACTTGTCAGGAATGAAAAAACTAGACGTCTTGAAATGCAGGATGATGCCCTCGGCACTTTTACCACCACCTATAGTGTAGGTTCAACCGTGAAAGGAGCCACAATCCTGACCGGATACAAAACCGGGGCGATTTCACCTGGCACAGTGTTCGATGATAAAGGGATAAAAATCAAAGGAACTCCAATCAAAAAGTCATATGCTTATTTAGGCAGATTAAATGAAATTACGGCATTAAAAAAATCTTCCAATGTGTATATGTTCCACACAGCCATTCGGATTGGAAAAGGAAATTATCAATACAACAAGCCAATTAACTTTGCTAATAAAATGGCTTTTGAAACGATTCGAAATTCGTTTGCTTCCTTTGGCCTTGGAACACGAACCGGCATAGATCTGCCAAATGAACAGACTGGCTTTAAGGGGCAGAGCAGACTTCCGGGATATTTGCTGGATCTCTCCATTGGCCAATATGATACCTATTCCGCCATGCAGCTTGCCCAGTATGTTTCAACCATTGCCAATGGCGGATATCGGATGCAGCCGCATATTGTCAAAGAAATTCGCAGTCCTGCAAAAACGCGTGAAAAACTAGGTCCTGTGTTGAGTGAAATTTCGCCTTCCGTTCTTAATACCATTGATGTGAAGGATGAATGGCTGCACCGGGTGCATGTTGGCTTCCGGAAGGTTATGCAGGAGCCTGGAGGAACAGCCTATAAATTTTTCAAAAGTGCCCGATATTCCCCTGCAGGTAAAACAGGCACTGCAGAAGCATTTTATGATGGCCCATTACGAAATAATTACGGCAAAGAACCGCCGCCTGTCATGAACTTAAGTTTGGTCAGCTATGCCCCTAGTTCAAATCCCGAAGTAGCTATGGCTGTACTGGTCCCATGGGCTTACCAAGGAAAGGAAGATAACAAAGCCAATCTCAGAATTGGCCGCAGAGTGCTGGATACGTATTTTAAAATGAAACAGGGCTCGGTTTATTGAGCCCTGTTTTGTTAACTGTTATTTTTTTGGGGGTTATGTGCCAGTTTAAGTGGATTATCCGCTAATTGAATTGCCTTCCGCTTATGCGGCGGCCGCTTTTCCGCTAATTGCGGCTGGATATCCGCGAATTGGAGGGCTTTTTCCGCGAATAACGGCTGGATATCCGCGGATTGAAGACCTTTATCCGCTAACTGAATTGCCTTCCGCTTATGCTGCCACTTTTCCGCAAATTGGAGGGCTTTTTTCGCTAATTGCAGCCGCATATCCGCGGATTGAAGACCTTTATCCGCGGATTAACTCCCCCCGCTATGTCCTCTCAAAACCGATTTCACAGCCTTTTCAATTTCAATATAACTGGTACAGCGGCAAATATTGGATTCGAGCCATTCTTTAATCGTTTTGTCGTCTGCATTTGGATGCTGCTCCAAAAGAGCATGACAGTTCATAATAAAGCCAGGGGTGCAATACCCGCACTGAAAGGCAAACTCTTTGACAAAAGCTTGCTGGATGGGTGCATTCCTTAATCCTTCAATGGTCATCACCTTTTTTCCCTCAGCCTCCACTGCCAGCATTAAGCATGATTTCATCGGCCAGCCATCCACATTTACCGTGCAGGCGCCGCAATCTCCATTTAAGCAGCCAGGCTTTGATCCGGATAAACCAAGCTTCCCTCTTAAGGTATATAAAAGGGTATCTGCATTCCTGACCATTACATTCCGTTCTTCCCCATTAATGTTTAAAGTAATAGTCCGTGATGCCACCGTTTCCTCCCCTTCCCTTCTTCTCATCCCAATGCCTGAAGGGCATCCATCAACAAATTTCTCAAGACAAATATACGATAATCAGCAGACCCTTCAACGTCATCCAAAATGGATTTGGGTAAAACCGAAAGTGCCCCATCTATTCTGGCCTCCAGTGACTGTCCCCACCTGTTTATATATACCTCCATTTCTTCTGAACGAAATGGAAACGGGCAGAGTCCGCTGATGGCTAAACGGATTTCCTGCCCTATTTTTAAAGCAGCCACCGTGATTAACGGATAACCTGTATCCCATTGCTGTCGGCGTTTTTTCGCAAAAAACGGTGCCCCGATAAAACGCCGGTCCGTTACAGTTTGAACAAGGAGTTCTCCCTTTTTTAATCTTAAATGTTCTTGGAATATCTCATTAATTTGAACGTTCCTTATTCCTTCCGGTCCAACAATGATGACCTGACTGTCTGCTAATAAAAACGGCAAAACCGCCTCACGGTAAAAAATTTGTGCGCAAATATTACCTCCCAGCGTAATTTTTCCGCGTGCCGTGTGATCGGCCACTTCACTTGCAACACTTGTTAATAATGGAAAAGGATTTGCCTCCTCAATTTGTGTTAATGATAAAGCACTGCCTAGCACTAAATGATCTCCGTTGAACTCTTTCATATTACATTCAGCAATTTCCTTCATGTCAATTACTGCATCTGCGTAAGCTAAATTAATTCTTCCCAGCGTAATCAATTCTGTACCGCCTGAAAAATATGTCGGCTGTTTTCCCTGGTGCTCCAAAAATTGATAACGCTCCACAGCCTCTTTTAATGTCTCAGGCCGGTAGTACTCAAAATCAAATGGAAGCATTTATTTCACCGCCTCCTTTGCCCGCCAAATCAATTCTGGAATTAATGGCAAGTGGTGAAGAGAAACACCAGATGCAATTGACAATGCATTTCCGAGCGCCCCGGGCATCCCCATTAATCCATGTTCCCCAAGACCGCGGGCCCCATATGGTCCATCAAGCTGAGGAGTTTTGACAAATCCCACCAGGTATTCTGGATTTTCACCATAGCGAAGCGGCCTATACGTCCGGAGCTGTGGATTCAGAACACGCCCCAGTTCATCAAAATAAAAGGTTTCCCTCCCAGCAAAAGCGAGCCCCATGCTCATAGCCCCCATCACCTGGCCCTCGGCCGCTTTCTCATTCATCACGTTTCCAACATCAACGACAGTGCACGCTTTTATGAGACGGTACGTATAATCTCTTTTATCAAATTCAATCTCCACCCCGTAGGCAGCAACCGTCCATTCCGGACCAGGTTTTCCAGCGCCCGTTTCAGGATCCAGATGGGTAAGATGCCTTAGAATATAGCTTCCCCTGCCAATGACCTGCTGGCCTATGGTTTGACCATTCGGATATTTAAACCCATAACATATATCTTTAAAATGAAGTCCAATCGAAGGGTCATCCCTTAAGAACACACGGCTGTTCGCCACTTCCAGATCATCTTTTGGAGCTCGTAATGCACAAGCAGCAATTTCTTTTAATTGATTAATCGCATCTTCCGCCGCCCTCAAAACAGCCCTTCCTCCCATAAACGTTCCCCTGCTCGCAACAGTTTTCCAATGTTCCGGTGTTGTCTGTGTATCTACTTCCATTCTTACATGAATGTTATCCACATCCATTCTCATTCGTTCGGCAAGAATTTGTGCCAAAATAGTTTTTGTCCCTGTTCCAATTTCTACAACGCCGGACATAAGATTAATCGACCCATCACGATTAAATGTCAAAATGACTCCTGACGGGGCATCCGTATCAATGGTGGAAGTCTTCCAGCTGCAGCTGACACCTTTTACCCGGATGAAACGGTCATCTATTTCTTTAATTGCTCCCTCTTCCCATTTAAATAATTCCTTTACTTTTTCTATACACTTCCTTAGGTTTCCTACATTACTTTTATTCAGCTTTACACGTGTTGGCGTTGTATCACCTGGTTGAATCGCATTGATATATCTAAGTTCAAACGGGTCCATATTTAATTTCTGTGCAAGAAGGTCCATAGTTCGTTCAATCGCAAATGAAAGCTCCGAGTGGCTGAAGCCTCTAAATGGAGCTGCATATGGATGGTTCGTATACATACAGTAAGAATCACACCAGAGATTTTCAACATCGTAAGGTCCAGTACAATCAACAGCACCTGACCTTGATACATCAACCGCTTTATCAGAATAGGCACCGCCATCCCATAAATAGCGAATTTCGGCTGCTCGAATCTTTCCGCTTCGATCAACACCAAGTTTAACAGTTGCATCCAAACCAATATGACATGCAGAGGTGATGATATCCTCTTCTCTTGTATTTAGCAGCTTTACAGGCCTGCCGCCCACTTCTTTTGAGGCTAAATAGGCGAGCACTTCCAGCTGTACAGATGCCTTACCGCCATAAGCTCCCCCAACAAGCGGGGTACGAACGATGATTTTCCCCATATCTTCACCGAAATAGTCAGCAATCAATCGTTTTACCATGAAGGGTGCCTGTGAGGAGGTTGTAATCATAATATTTCCGTCCGGCACTATTTCCGCTGTCGCACACCTTGTTTCCATTGCTGCATGGTCAGAAGGTGCAAATGAAAAACTTGCTTCCACTACCGTTTCACTTTCTGACCAGCCCTTCTCCATATTTCCTTTACGAATTTTATAATGAGTGGCAATGTTTGTGCCTGGAACAGGATAAGAGTCTGCTTCTAATTTATACTCCCCTAAACGTTCATGGACGAGCGGAGCGTCCTTTTGAAATGCTTGTGCAGGTGAATTGACAACGGGAAGTAATTCATATTGGACCTTTATTAAGTCTGCTGCTGTCTTTGCCTGGGATGGTGTCTCAGCTACTACCAGAGCAACCGGCTCTCCATGATATCGGACTTTATCAACAGCAATCGGCGGCCGGTCACGAATCGCTTCCCCTGTCAGCGGGTACCGCTTTCCAGCAATAATGGCAATGACTCCTGGAACTTTCCAGGCTTTAGATGTATCGATATTGACAATTTTTGCATGGCCATATGGACTAATAACCATTTTACAAGACAACATTTCTATTGATTGAAAGTCATTTGTATACTTCGCCCGCCCTGTAACCTTATCGGCTGCCTCTTTACGAATCACACTTTTTCCAATAACATCCATACTAAATCCCTCCTGCCACCAAGTTGTGACCAAGACAGCAGCATAAATATGACCTATCAATAAATTTACATATCCTTCCTACTTTATTTATATTGAGTAGGAAGCATTCCTAGAATGAGAATTTCGGTGCAAAATTTTTCCGAAAAATACTTGATAGTTTGTTTTAAAAGAAATCACTGGTAAAGATTAAAATGAAATTTTTAAAGGAATGACATTTTTGAGACGTTCAATATTTATAACTGCGCTTCCTCTGGTACGATGTTAAATCCATTAAATTCCTCCATATTTACACTGGGTTTATACAGGATCCAAGAGGATTTTCAGCTTTCGTTCACAATTGTTTTCTGGCTAATCACATCCTTTTATTTGACCAGTGCTGCTGCTCAGCTGGTAAAAGGGAAATTTTGGGATGTTATTAGCCGTAAAAAGACCTTTTTATTTGGAATGGCTTATGTGACTGTTTCTGCACTGGGGGCTCCCCTTTCTACAATTTTTTTCAAACTGCTCGTGATGCAGCTTATTCAATCAATCGGAAGCAGTACAATTTATCCTTCAGGAATAGCGTTAATTCATGACCATATTACTAAGGAGCGGCAGGCTTCTGCCCTGGCAGTGCTATCCATTTTTTCTTCTGATCAACGATTGGGGGTTTCCTCATTATATGTGTCAATCGCCCCGCTATCATTTAGGGGAACTTTCCATTTGTCCTCATTCGTTTTATTCTAGGTTTTTATATATTTCCGAACGATACTAAAAAAGACAAGGATACCATTAAAAATGGATTTCCCACCTTGATTTTTTAGGAATTAGCTTGTTTACTTGCAGCATGGTTTTGTTTCTTGATTTTTAAAGACTTTCAAAACCAATATCCATTATGTATCTGGTGCTTGCAGCTTTGCCTTTTTGGTTTTATTTATGGAAAGAGAATTAAAGGTTAAAAGAGAATTCCAAGGAGATGTTGGACACCACTTCGGAATTATTTCAAACATGCAGGTATTTGGGGGCGATTTTATCTTCTATTATTCTCGGATTCATTTTTGGAATGGAAATTTCCGCAGCAAAAATGAATGATTGGGGAAGTTTCAGTTGTAATAGGTTCTATCAGCTTCATCATCAGCCTGTGGTTTTCGAGAGCAAAACGCGAAGTCTTTACAATGAAATGGGAATAATTTTTCTTAAACTATTAATGCTTCGTTCATAGTTTTTTCATATTTATTCGATACTATATAAACATGGTTCAGGAAAGAACCTTTCAACCTCCACCCCCTTTATATAGATATTTTTTGATGCTCGGCAGAATGGCTGCCGAGTTTTTTTTTGACCCCATTGATATGTATACATCTTACTTTGCCTGTCAATAACTGTAAAAACAAAGAAGAGAGGTGTTAGGGTTGAAGGGAATTTATTTTATCAATGAGCACATTACATTAACTGGATGTACGGCCGAAGAAAGCATTAGTTTACAACAAGAATCAATCAAGAAATTCATTGAAAATCAAAACATTGAAATTGTAAAACTTAATCCATATCAGCTAAATGAATATTACACCAATCCACATGCCCTGTTATATGATTTAAAAATGGAGAAAAAGCAGCTTGACTGTTTGGTTCATTACTCTCCTCAGGCTATGGAAGATTATATTTATACATATCCGGCAAAATGGCTGATTTTAAAAAGCTTCTTCAAAGAAGTCATTGCCGTTGAAAACCAAATTGATCGTAACATCCAAAATGTTATTTAGAAAAAGCATTCCAATTATTGGAATGCTCTTTCCTATTCTATTAGCCCTGTATCGGTAATTTGAACCTTTGTATGAACTTTAAAGGTTATATTCGGGTAAATCTTCTTCCATTCCTCCCAATCATCATGATTAAAATGACGGGAACGATAGCGAAGTCCGAATCCCATTGGATCGACACCTGCCCGTTGCATTTTTTTTAATACATTTTTAAACTCCTGATTTAATGTCTTTTCGGCGGCTTTTTCATATTGATATAATTGACTATTGGCAACACGCCTCGAAGCCTCTTCCAATTTTCCTTTAACAGAAACATTCACTTTAATATAGGGCGGGCTTCCTTTTGGTGTATGGATTTTATATTTTGCTTTCACCATTTGAGAATCAATCACTATGACTGTTTTTCCTCTCTCCACCTTAATAGAACTTTTTTCTTCCTTAGATTTGAGAAAGTTTAGTATTTTTGTCTCCTCTGGAGCTAAGTGAATGATCATCTTGCTTTCGTTAAAAAGACCTGCTGTATTTATTTCAAAGTAATCTTTTTTAGCTTCAATAATTGGTAAAATGGGATCTATTCCTCTTTCGATTAATCTATATTTAAAATCAAACAAGTAGGTTGGAATAACATACGGTGTTTCCGAACCGTCTTTGCCTAAAGCTAGAAATAATGAATTGGATGGAACCTGCTCTGATTTTGGTTTTACCTTTAAGATATCCTTTGCGTTTGGTTTCCCGACTGCGACCCAGGTAATTGCCTGGATATCCCGCCTCCGGTTAAACCAATAATACATGCCCGCATTTCCCCTCGATTTGGCCACCTCTTCACTTATGATAATCACTTTGGCATGGCTGAAATCAATTTCTTTATCTACCTTTGTCTTAAGAATTCGCACCGCCTCAGACATAGAATCGGCCTCTTGAGAGACAATATAAAAATCATTGGGCTGTTCTTTTGAAGCACTTGGAATGGCAAATTTCAGACTGACAAGATACTTTTTTGAACTGTCTTTTGCAAGGTCAACACCGATACTGACGGCAAAAAGGCGTTTATCAATATCTTTAAATCCACAGCCCCCTACTAAAAAAGCAATCATTAAAAAAAGGCTGTAAATTTTCCATCCACCATTGGTTTTCATGCGGTTTTCCTCCTTGCCCAAATGAAGAATAAACCCACGATCATTATTTCCAAGCCCAAACGGACAATCATCCAATGAACTGTTATTTTATTCAGCAGTATTGTATTAAGGAAAATGGCACAGATAATCGTACAGCATGTAAAGATTACTAGTACTGCCCAGTTCTTTTTTCTACTTTCTTTATAGGTTCCCTTTATTAGTTCAAAAGCAACATGCCAGTGGACTGAAACACTCATTAGTGTAATCCCCATATAAAAAATTAAAAAGAGAAAGATGACCCGCTCAATCGGACTATAGACTAAGCGAAGGGAATCAGCTGTAGATATCCATGGATAAAGATATTCTTGGGCACCATCCGAGCCATGAAAACCAATAGGAATAAAAAATGTGGTAAACAAATTGATCAGTCCTAACACAAGTATTACCAAAAAATTCCACATTTTCAATTTCCCTTTTATAATTCGATTGAAAATAATGAGATTCGTATAGCCTGAGAAAGCATAAGAAGCTGCAGCAATTGCTTTTAAACTTGGTTTCGCAAATAAATATGTCCCCACCTCAAGAATGGAGTCCCAAACTAAAAATTCACTTGTAAAAGCCTTAAAAATAATAAAAGTGATTAACGGCGTATTTAAAAATAGAACAATTTCCAATAAGTACATGACTCTATCTGTTGGTAATTGGATGATGAGTAAAACTCCTGTTAAGAAAATTGATAATAGATAAACATAGGGCATTTCTGGATTTACAAATCGTCTTAAAATATCGACAAAACCCAATAAAGAGATCAGTCCTGAGGAAAATGTTATAAGCGAAATAATGCCAAAAGGAAGAATAATGAACCAGCGCTTCTTTCCAGCAATTGAAAATATCTCTGGAAACCCTTTTTCTGGAAATTTTGAAATCATCTTGGAAAAGACTACATTTAAACTAAAGCCTAGGGGGATGGCAATCAACACCCCCATGACTGCACCTTCATAGCGATACTCAATCAAGATTTTTGGAACAAAGATAATGACATTTATCAGCATATTTAACAACACTAGATATAAGAAATAACGGTTCAAATGCCTTCCCCCCTCTATGGTTTATTATTCCTTATGCGGCTGTGGTTTGCTTTGGACTAAGGTGAGAAACGGCTCGCCAAAACTATCCAGTTTGACCAAGTATGCCACAAAGATGAAAAAGCCAATTACAACTCCCACAAGTCCAAATAAAGTTGCTAGTGCCAAAATGAAATATTTTACAATCCTTAACGAAAAGCTGAAGGCGTTAATGGGTACCACAAAATTTGATATCGCGACAAACGATACAATGATAATCATAATATTACTGACCAGCCCAGCCTCTGTCGCAGCCTGCCCCAAAATCAAACCGCCGACTGTTGTCGCTGTAGGTCCAATTGCTTTAGGCAGACGGATACTTGCTTCGGTCAGCAGCTCCATCATAAACAGCATGAGCAGGACCTCAATAAATGACGGGTAAGGAACTGCATTCCTGCTTCCAGCAATCGACAATGCCAGCTGTACCCGATAAATTTCCGGATTATAGCTGGTTGTGGCTACATATAGTCCTGGCAGGCAAACACTGATAATAAAACCGATATAGCGTAATAACTGTAGAAATCTGCTGACCCAATAGGTTTGGTAGATATCTGCCATTGATGACATAAAGTCTTTCATTACGGTTGGCAGCACCACTGCAAACGGTGATCCCGAAACAAGCAGAATAACTTTTCCCGTTGCTAAATTGACCGCTACTCTATCAGGTCTTTCTGTCACAAGCATTAATGGAATCATCGCTCTATTGCTCTTTTTGATTGAATCCAGCAGCTGTTCCCCTGTTTGAAACATCTGCAGGTCAAGGGAGGATAAGAAATCTTTTATCCGCTTTAATGTATCAGGGTCCGCAAATCTCGTATCATGCAGAATCATCACTTCTGTTTTAGAAATCTTACCTACCTTTGTTATGTCTACATTCAAGAAGGTCTCTGGATATCGCTTGCGGATCAATCCAAGATTTGTTGGCAGGCTTTCACTAAATCCTGACTGCGGGCCTTGAATCGTCGTTTCTACTGAGGTATCTAAAACTGAATTATTCCGGTCTACCTTACTATCAAAAAGAAAAACAGAATCCTGATAAAAAAGGACGGCTGTACCATTCAATAATTCTTCAATGGCCTTCTCTTCTGACTCGAACGATTTTATTTGCGGTATGGATTCAAGATAGTTTCTGAACTCTTCAGGATGATGCTGTTCGAAAAATGGCTTAAGCAGCTTATCATGAAGGACGGTTTCATCGCTGATTGTTTTAATATAGAAGGATTCTATATACTTTTCTTTTGTATGAAGCTCTTTAAAGACCACGTCAGCCGCTTTAGGAATTTTACTTTTCAGGCTTTCTTTGATTTGTTCTACTTCATTTGTTGGCATTTCTCAACCTCTCACCTTCAGGCTTTCTTTATAATTTTCCATACAGGCTGGTATTTTATTCTAACTAATAGAAGAGAATAGTAAATGCACTAAGAGGAAATAAGGGGATTTTATGATTCGTACATTAGCCATTAAAAAAAATCATGAGATTGTGAAAGATGTGTTTATATCTGATTTGGTAAATGGAGATTATCTTTGGTACTGGATTGATTTCAATCAGCCCACTGAAGGAGAAATTGATTTTCTAAGGGAGCCGTTACACTTTCATCCATTAGCAATTGAGGACTGTATTTTTACATTACAAAGGCCAAAACTTGATTATTATGAGGATTATACTTTTTTTGTTACTCAAGGATTGAATCCAGGAACCGTTGTTAGAGAGGAAGTGGATTTTTTCCTCAGCGAGCACTATGTTGTTTCCTTTCATCATCAAGCATCCCAGGAAATTAATGAAGTGTGGAGCAGGCTGAATCAATCTGCAAATTTGAAAAAATGGGATCCTTCCCATGTCCTTTATAATGTAATCGATAAAATGGTAGATAATTATTTCCCTCCGGTTTATCAAATTGAAGATAAGTTAAATGAACTTGATGAAAATTCAGGGGGAAAGACAATGGAGATTTTGCTTGAGGATTTATTCGATACACGGGATGATCTTTTGAAACTACGTCATACGATTACACCCATGCGCGATCTTATTTACCGGATATTAAATTCACAGCGTATCACCTATATTCATGGTAAAAAAGAATATTTTTCTGATATACATGACCATCTGCTAAAATTGGCTGAAATGATAGAATCCAGCCGCGAATTGACCACTGATATCCGTGACAGCTATATTTCCATTAATTCACATCAAACAAATCATGTCATGAAAGTATTAACGGTCATTACCACGGTATTTATGCCGTTAACTTTTATTGTCGGACTTTATGGAATGAATTTCCACAATATGCCTGAATTAACCTGGAAATACGGCTATTTTGGGACCCTTATTATTATGCTTTTAATTGCCTTAGGGATGTCCTGGTGGTTTTACAGGAAAGGATGGTTTAAATAAGATGACATAAAAAAGTCCAGCAAGTGCAGCTGCTGGACTTTTGCACATTTATCCCGCTTTAACGGGCAATATGCCCCCGCTTTGCTTTAATCGTTAGCGCAAAAGGAAGATCAGTGAAGGATCGACTGATGCATTCGACCGATTGATGAGATACTGCAAAACCCGCCAATGCGTAACCAGAGGTTTAGTGGATCCAATCGGATTTTACACGCTCTATAGCAGCTTATATTAAAGTCAATACACCCGGACCAATAATGTGGATGAAGCCCTTCATAAATTGAAGTTGGATTTTATTTCGTATCCTTCCAATTTTCATATGAGATGGTTCCTCCTGTTAAATCCATTGTATTAAGGTCCCCTTTGTAATACATCTTTCCATCCTTTTCTACAATTAAATTTTCATACGTATATACCTTGTGGCCATTTGGGAGGTCGATGACGACTTTTTCTCCTAATTCCTCTGAAGGCGCATCAATTTTAATTGAATTTTGATAATAATAACCCAAAATAGTTAACCCTGCTGCTAGAATCATGCAGGTCATGAGAAAAAGAAGTAGACCCTTCCTAGGTGTTGGTTTCGGCTTCTGCTGGTATAATTCGACTCTGTTCAACTTTCCCCTCTCCCTTGCTTTCACTTTCAATTTTCAATCTATTTTTAAAATAGTTTGAATACTCCCATCTATTTCCAAATACTAATCATTTTATTCATCGGAAGTTTAATCATTACCTATCCTATGCAGCTGTTAGAAAAAATTGCGATGAATCCTTTCTAAACATGAAAATTTCAGCTTAGATGTATAATAGAAAGAAATAATATTTAGGAGGAGAGGTTTATGCCTTACCCAAGTACAGAGGAAACAGTCAAAATATTGACCGATTTAGTTTCCATACCAAGCCCGTCAGGAAACACGAATGAAGTCATTCGTTACGTTGAAAAATTTCTTTCAGAATTAAGTATTAAAACAACAAGGAACCATAAAGGCGGTTTAATTGCTGTGATGGAAGGACAAGATTCCAGCAAACACCGGATGTTAACTGCACATGTTGACACACTCGGTGCAATGGTAAAGGAGATCAAACCTAGCGGCAGACTCAAAATAGATTTAATCGGCGGCTTTAGATATAACTCTATTGAAGGGGAATACTGCCAAATCGAAACAAGCAGCGGTAAAAAGTATACCGGAACGATCCTCATGCATCAAACTTCTGTCCATGTATACAAAGATGCCGGTAAAAAAGAGCGAAATCAAGAAAATATGGAAATCCGCATCGACGAAAAAGTACATACAGCTGAGGAAGTGCGCGCTTTAGGTATTGAAGTCGGAGATTTTGTTTCATTTGATCCTCGGGTTGAAGTGACATCAAGCGGCTATATAAAATCACGTCATTTAGATGACAAAGCCAGCGTGGCCATTTTACTGCAATTGATCAAACAAATTAAAACCGAAAATATTACCTTGCCATATACAACCCATTTTTTAATCTCCAATAATGAGGAAATTGGCTATGGAGGTAATTCCAATATTACACCGGAAACGGTAGAGTACTTGGCTGTTGATATGGGAGCGATGGGAGATGGTCAATCAACAGATGAATATACGGTTTCAATTTGTGTGAAGGATGCAAGCGGCCCATATCATTATGAATTACGCAAACACTTAGTCCGGCTTGCTGAAGAAAATAAGATTGAATACAAACTAGATATTTATCCTTACTATGGTTCAGATGCATCTGCAGCCATCCGCTCAGGCGCAGATATCATTCATGGACTTATCGGTCCTGGTATCGATTCATCTCATGCATTCGAACGGACCCATAAATCGTCAATCGAGAATACAGCCAAGCTCTTATATCACTATGTACAATCTAACCTTGTCTTATGATGAAACCTTAAGTTATAATAGTTTTGATGTATGTATGGCAAGGAGATGAAACCATGCTTTCCAATATAGGAGTTCCTGGACTTATATTAATATTGGTTGTTGCCTTAATTGTTTTTGGCCCCAATAAATTGCCGGAGATGGGACGTGCTGTCGGCAAATCTATTCGTGAATTTAAGCGCGCAGCCGATGGAATTGCTGACGATATTAAAGAGGAAATCAAATCCGACGTTCAAGAGGCAAAGAAAGAAAACATTGACTTGAAAAAATAATTGATAAAAAAAACATCCCAAAAGCTTCTTTTAGGGATGTTTTTTGTGGCTACCTTTTTGCTTTATCAGCAAAATCTTGGAATTGATTCATTAATTTTTTTCTAGATTTATCATTACGCAGTAGATAAGCGGCTCCTAGTGCAGCGGTTGTCATCATTAAGGCTTTTCGTTTCATTCTGACCCCTCCTATCATATTTCCTTCTTACATTTCCCACTTGTTTTTGATTTTACACTTCCATTATTCACCTTAATAGAAAAAGCCAATCACAATGATTGACCTTTCAATGTATTTCTATTCTGCAAGCATTTTCTTCATCTTAGCGTTATGTGTTTGATAATGAACCAGCAGTTTGTTTAAAATTTCCTTAGCTTGTTTGTCATCTTTGTTGTCGACAGCAGTCTTTAAATCTTTGAAAGATTTCCAATGGGCCATTCCTTTGCCGCCATGGACTCCTTTCATAAATTGTTCCTTAGTAATCTTCCCTTCCTCTAATAATTTCTTTAATTCCTTCATCTTTTCGACTTTTTCCTTTTTCCATTGTTCTCGTTTTTTTGCATTTTCCGGATTCATCCACTGTTTGTGAAGCTCTTTCTTTTCTGCCAAAGCCTTCGTCCACTCTTCTTTTTTCTCTGGAGTATATTGATCAACCCAGGTAAGAAGCAGCTGTTCCCTTGCTTTGATTTTGGCTTGCCAATCCTTATGCATTTTGTGATGGTGTTCTCTATCAGTATCAGGCGCCATTCCATGTGCCACAGCAAACCCCTGGGTTGAAAAAACTAAACCCAACGCTAATAAGAGTATTTTTAACTTCATGTTCCTCACCTTTCCAATGTAATTTCTGTTTCAATTGCTCTACAAGAAGTTAGGTTGCCCAAATTTTTTTAAAAAATTTACCATTTTTGAAAATAATTAGTGACTTTTCCAATATAAAAAACTCCTTCCACAATTGGAAAGGAGTTTTTTATTAATATACATCTCTTTTGGTAAATACAATAAATGATACCAATAAGGCTGCAGCCCACCAGACCAAAAGAACCGACATGGAGAACGATAGGTTCATTCCTTCAATCGGAGGGGCTGTACCTTTCATATAATCCGTCAGTCTAAGATTGACCATGAATAGGTATTTCGCCGATTCCCAAGAGGATACCATATTACTTAAAATGGCACCTGATATTAGTGCTGCCAGCATGACACCCATTCCAGCTGCTGTACTTCGAATCAAGACAGACAGCATAAATGATAATGTCCCGACCACAATGGCAACAAACCAAACCAGCCCAAAATCCATTAATAAAAACTTCCACAGACTTAAGAGTTTCACATTTGCTGTATTCAACGCTTCATCCGATATATTAAATCCTGTTAAAATAGGTGTGCCAAAGCCCTTATATCCAAACACTACACCCGAAAGGATGTAAGACAGGAAACCTGCAATTGCAACAATTAAGGAGACGGCAAAACAAAGGGTTATGTATTTGCTTAGCAGTACCTTCCATCGTTTAACCGGTCTGGTCAAAAGAAGTTTAACCGTTCCCTGACTATACTCCGATGATACCAAGTCACTGGCAATGACCATGACCATTAAGGGGATTAACATATCAATGGCGTTTTCCAAAAATATCCGCATAAATGTTGATGCACCTGGTTCAGCCGGATTGATATCATGATCTAAATAATATTGCTGCTGCTGAAGTGATATTTTTAGCTGCTTTTTCCATTCTTCAGAAATCCTGCTGCTGCTTAGCCGATTAGTGATATCTACAATGTTCTGCTGCACAGCTGTGCGCCAATCGTCTGTGCCAAGCCTTTCCCGCTGTGTTTGGATTTCTTTATATTGAGCATATGTAAACAAAATCACCAGAACACCGATAATCAGGGCGATAACAACTAACCGCTTCTTCGCAATCAGCTTCATCATTTCATTTTGAATTAATTTATTCAATGGTCTCACCCCCGGTTAGTTCAAGGAATAAGTCTTCCAGCACCGGCATTTTTCGATTCATTTCCATGACGGAAATCCCCGCTTCAACAAGCTGTTTATTCCAATGAGGTATCTTTTCTTCATTAAATTCTGTCCAAATCATCCCGTCCTCTTTTTCTTCGATCTTAGTCAGCGAGCTTAATACCTCTTTCCCCTTCAGATACGGCTCCAGTCTCCATTCCATTCTTTCTCTATTGGATAATAATTTTTCGACAGAGTCAGTCCTAATAATCGTTCCCTTTGTAATGATGGCCACTCGGTCACATAAAAGCTGAATTTCGCTTAACAGGTGGCTTGAAACGAGGACACTTAACCCTTCTTTTTCTGCCAGAAAACGAATAAAATTACGCATTTCACGAATTCCAGCCGGATCCAATCCATTTGTTGGCTCATCCAGTATTAACACTTTTGGATTCCCCAAAAGCGCCTGGGCAATTCCCAATCGCTGCCGCATCCCGAGGGAATAAGTTTTAACCTTATCATCAATTCGATCAGCCAAGCCAACAAGCTTGGTGACCTCTTTGATCCGTTCCTCTCCAACTCCATTAATCATACGCGAAAAATGAAGCAAATTATTATAGCCGGAAAGATATGGATATAATTCTGGATTTTCTACAATACAGCCAAGGTTTCTCAGCGCTTTTTGAAAATCCTCCGCAATATTATAACCGCATATGTGAATACTTCCGGAAGTGGGTTTAATTAATCCCACTAACATGCGTATGGTCGTTGTTTTCCCTGCACCATTCGGTCCAAGAAAACCAAATACTTCTCCTTCACGTAAATCAAAAGTCAAACCCTTAATAATTTCACGCCGCCCAATCACTTTTCTTAAATCTTTAACAGATAATGTGATTTTTTTCTCCATACCTGAATCTCCTTACCATGTAAGCAATGATGCTACACGCTCTGCGATTAGCTTATATCCCTTTGTATTTGGGTGAAACTTATCGGAATACAGATAGTCGTTTACTTTGAGTTCAAACAAATCAAATGTTGGAACAAAGATAATTTTTGGAAAGGCTGCACTTACTTCCGCACTATCATAATTCCAGCGGCGGACAACCTTTGACATTTCTTTCCCATGATCCAGCTCAATAAAGGGATTATATAAACCAACAAAAAATACATTCGCCTTATGATTGTTCCTGCGGATTTGTTCAAAAATAAACTTTAAATTAGAAAGATATTTTTTTTCAATCACAGCAATATTTTTAGATTGAAAATCCATTAATCCTTGTCCACCCCGAAACAAGTCATTGCCGCCGATTGTCACCAGGATTACATCAGCTTTCTCCAGTTGTCTTCCAACTTCCTTTTGTTGGATCTGCTTTTTTAATTGATCAGATCTTTGGCCGATAATACCCAGGTTTGTCAGCTGGACTGGTTTTTTCGTTTTTTCTTTTATTTCATCAACTAAATCCCCTACATAGCCTTTGCCAGTTTCATCGCCGGTTCCCCGTGTAAGAGAATCTCCTAATGCAACAACATTCAATCCTTTTTTATTATCTATTTTACTTGTTACATTTGTTTTTTGTGGAACTTGATCGGGTTTGCCGGCATAATAATTCTTCACAGCCCAGCCAAGTCCAAAAATCCATAGGAGGCAAAAGAATACTGCAATTGCAGTAACCATACGAACCATATTCCTATTCAAAAAGCTCAATCCTTTCCAGCCTTTTCTTACTTATATTTAATCACAAACAGCGGTGGAATCAAACTTTGAGCTTTACATATAAGGTAAAAAAGGCTTAAAAATCACAAAAAAAACTCCTTAGGCAGGACTAGGAGTTCTGCCTAAGGAGGGCTTTCAGCCTATTATACTAAACTTGCTTTTGGACCAAAGAATTCAAAATGAATATGTTCTTCATTTACTCCCAAGTCAGTCAAAGTACGATTCATCGCTTTCATGAACGGGAATGGACCACAGAAGTAAAAATCTGCCTCTTTATCCGTTATTTTTTCCTCTAACCATTCACGGGTAACGTATCCTTCAACATCGAAGCGGTGGTTTTCCCGGTCTTCTTCAGTTGGTGAATCGTAGAAGAAATAAGAAGTTACATTATCCAGTTTTGCAAGTTCTTCTACTTCATCCCGCAATGCATGAACATTTCCGTTTTGCGCTGCATGGACGAAAGTTACTTTACGTTCTGGCTGAACTTCCACCAACGTTTTTAACATACTCATCATTGGCGTTAAACCTACACCACCGCTCAATAAGACAACAGGGCCTTTTTTACTTGTATCTAATACAAAATCTCCTGCCGGCGCACTTATGTTAAGGATTTCACCTTCTTCTACACTGTCATGCAGATAGTTAGATACCGTTCCATCAGGATTTGGTGTACCAGCTTCACGTTTTACACTGATACGGTAGTAGCCTTTTCCAGGAGCATCGGACAAGCTATATTGACGGATATGAGTATATTTTTCTCCTTCTATTTCAAGTTTAATACTAATGTATTGGCCTGGCTGGAAGTCAGCAATTGGCTTATGATCTACAGGCTTAAGATAGAATGAGGTAATAACATCACTTTCAACAACCTTTTTATCAACGAAAAATGGACGGAATCCATCCCAGCCGCCTTTTTGGCTGGCAGCCTCGTTATACATTTCTGCCTCTACACTGATAAAGGCATCCGCAATGACGCCATAGGCCTCAGCCCATGCATCCATTATTTCATCTGTCGCAGCATCGCCTAGAACATCTTTAATCGCCAATAATAAATGTTTACCGACAATTGGATAATGCTCAGGTTTAATGCCAAGGCTTCTATGTTTCTGTGCAATCTGATTTACAACTGGAAGAATTGTCTCAAGGTTATCAATATATTTGGCAGCTGCATAAACTGCACTTGCAAGAGCTCTTTGCTGTCTTCCTTGTTTTTGATTGGCATGATTAAAGATATTTAATAACTCGGGATGATTACCAAACATCAACTGATAAAATCTTGTGGTAATCTTCTCTCCATGTTCTTCTAATACAGGTACGGTTGATTTAACAATTTCAATAGTTTTTTGGTCTAACAAGATAAACACTCCTTACGTTTTCACTATATTCATCGTGTCCATAGGTAATTATATGAAATAAAGCACACTGGTTAAGTGATTTAAATCACACAATCCCACCTTGAACTTTGACAATAATGTGACATTTTCAGATAAATGGGCTAGTTGAAATTTCCCAAAGTTCAAAAATCATGACCACCCGTCCAACGGGTGGTTTGAACAACGGCTATAAGCCTATATTACCGGCCAGCGTCTAAAGGCGCTGGCTTTCATTTAATTCAAGCCTCTATTGCCTTTGCCGCTTTTGCCACCCCTTAAAGGGTATTGGTATTACTTGCTACCCTTTGAAAGGGTCTGTATATTCTTTTACACTTAATTTATCTAATGCTATATCATGTTTTTCTTGATCTTGGATATATTTTTTTATCGTTGCTTCGTTTAATCCTACTGTGCTCACATAATATCCTTCAGCCCAAAAATGCCGATTTCCGAATTTATATTTTAAATTTGCATGCTTGTCGAAAACCATTAATGCGCTTTTACCTTTTAAATATCCCATGAAACTTGAAACAGATATTTTGGGCGGAATACTTACCAACATATGAACATGGTCTGGCATGAGGTGACCTTCTATTATTTCAACACCTTTATAGTTACAAAGCGTTCGTAATATTTCACCTATACTCTTTCTATATTGATTGTAAATTATTTTTCGTCTATACTTTGGAGTGAACACAATATGGTACTTGCATAACCATTTTGTATGTGCCAAACTATTTGCTTTGTTTGCCAATAAACTCACTTTCCTTTCTAAATTATAGAGGCTTGAACAATCTCTATTATAGAAAAAAGTGAGTTTTTTGTTTGGTCTAACCACTTGTCACCCACCCGCATAGCAGGTGGTTTTTTGTTTCGCACGCTATCGCGAGCTCAACGGACTAAAGTCGTAATAAAAAGCCGCGATAACGCGGCTTTACTTCTATTTAAACAGCTTCATAAACTCTCCATATCCTTCTTTTTCAAGGTCTTCTTTTGGGATAAACCTCATTGATGCAGAGTTTATGCAATAACGAAGGCCTGCTGGTCCTGGCCCATCATTAAATACATGACCTAAATGGGAATCTGCCGTTTTGCTCCTTATTTCAGTACGAACCATAAAGTGGCTGTAATCAGCTTTTTCAACAATTTCTTTTTCTTCAATCGGTTGTGTAAAACTTGGCCAGCCGCAGCTTGAATCAAATTTGTCCAGCGAACTGAATAACGGTTTGCCTGACACAATATCCACATAAATGCCTTCCCTCTTTTCATTCCAATATTCATTTCTAAAAGGGGGTTCTGTTGCATTATGCTGGGTTACTGCAAACTGTATTTCTGTTAATTCTTTCTTCAATTGTTCATTATCTTTTTTTGTCATTTTTTAATATCACTCCAATGTGCTTCAATGAAACCTTTCCTGCCAGAGCCGACATGATACCTTTCATAATGAGCCGGATTTTTCTTATAGTAATCTTGATGGTAATCCTCTGCAGGATAGAAGGCTTGAGCCGGCAGTATAGGTGTTACGACAGGCTTGTTGAATTTGCCGCTTTCTTGTAACTTCTGCTTGGATTCCTCGGCCAATTTTTTCTGAAATTCATTATGATAAAAAATAGCTGTTTGATAGGACTGCCCGCGATCATAAAACTGTCCCCCGGCATCAGTAGGGTCAATTTGCTGCCAAAACAACTCTAGTAATTTTTCATAAGTGAATATTTCTGGATCATACGTTATTTGAACGGCTTCGAAATGTCCCGTGGTGCCGGAACATACTTGTTGATAAGTTGGATTTTCAACGGTTCCCCCTGTATATCCGGAAATGACACTTTTAATTCCTGGCTGTTGATCAAAGGGCTTTACCATACACCAAAAACACCCGCCCGCAAAAGTTGCTAATTCGATATGATTATCCATTTTCACACCCCGTTCCTATAGAAATTCTTCTACTATGAGTATACAATTTAATCCATCAAAAATAAAATCAGGTGTTTTTGCACTTGTGGGTAATTGGAAAAAGGAACCCCGGAAATCAGGATCGAGGTTGAAAAATAGGTGCCCAATCTTTGGGCACCTATTTTACCGGTACTAAAATGGTGAAAGCAATTTGATTTCTTTTCAAATCAAATTGATCCGCTTTTATTTTCAGATCACTTTTCAGTTTTAATTGCTCCATATTGATATAGACAAGTTTATCATTTGGCCTGATATCGACCCCTTTAGGCAGCTTATAATTTTCTTTGATAAATTTAAGCACATAGGATATCGGGAGCGGGAGCTGTCCAAGTGACATTGATTTTTGTTCAAGAACTAAATCACCATTTTTAAGTGCTTTTGGTTCGAACGTTAATTTCAAATTCAGTTCTTCACTAAAAACTGGAATTTTCCCATATAATTCTACTTCATCAGTCAATAATACCCGATAATCAATTGGCGAATCAGCAGCCTCTTCTTCCAAATAGTGATTAATCAATTTGTTTAAATCATATTTATTAGATTTCACATGGAAAGAAACTTGGTCCCCTGTGGGTCGTTTGGCTAATTTTTTGTCTACGTCCTCCGACGAGTTTAGAACAAGTGATAACATAATAATTGCGAACAAAAGGTTGATTCCCAGCAAAACTAGGAACCCAATTTTCCATTTGTTTTTCATAAACGTTTTAATTCTCCTCTGTACTTACCATTAATGGCTTCTTCTCAAGATCTGGAAGAACTCTGTCTCCAAGGGTCTCATTTAATCTTTGGGCAATTAACTCATATCCTTTATTGTTCGGATGAAAATGATCGGTATATAAAAGATTATCGTTTGTATTTAAAAATAAGTCTTCAATCCCGACAAAATATGCGTTTGGATAATGAACTACAACCGACTGCCCTGTTTTATTCCATTCAGAAACAATTTCATTCATTTCCTTAATATCTGAAAACCATTTTGTAAAAGGATTATACATTCCCACTAATACAATTGATGCACTAGGATTCTCCTGCGTAATTGTCTGCATAATTCGTGTTAAGTGATTTCGATAGGAATCCTTTTCTGTCATAAAATCGGAAAGATGTAAATTGGCAAAGTGGTCCCGCACTACCTTCATAATATCATTACCGCCAATAGTTAAAATAATTAAATCAGCTTTCTGCAATATTGGTTTCATTTCCGGAGATTGTAATCTTTTCAAAAGCTGTGTAGTGCGATTACCTTTCACACCATAATTATAGAAATCGACTTGTTTAATTCCTTTATTTTTTTCAAGCATCGTTTCTAAATATGGCAGGTATCCGCCTTTCCCCGTGGTGTCACCTACTCCTTGTGTCAAGGAATCCCCAGCGGATAAAACCGTTAAATTCCTAGGCGAAAAATCAGCAGGAATGGGGGCAAATGTTTGGATAGCTGTTTTCTTTTCCGGATGTGATACAGGCTGATCAGCTTCACTGCAGGAGGCTAGCATTAACGATGAGAGAATTAGAGGGGCGATGATTTTTTTCATGATGTTTCACCTTCCTTCTAAACTATCTTATTTTAACATTTAAAATTATATTATTCGACTTTTAGAATTGTACAACTTCTATGGATAGGTATTTGACATTTCTTATATTATAACACGACAATATTTATTCAAACCTAATCTGTACTAATATCCTATTCTTGGCAAAAAAAATAGACCCATTAAATGGTCTATTGTAATGTTTTAATATCATTAATAATTTCATCATATGGGACATCTTTAAACCCATTGTAGGATTTTTTAATATGCCCTTTTTGGTCTACTAAGTAAATATAGGTTTGGTGAATAACTTGATTTCCTTCGTCTGGTTTTTTAACAAAAGTTTTAAACGTTTTCGATGCAAATTTTTCAATAAACTCCTGGGAATATCCTGTTAAAAAAGTCCAGTTATTAAGATCTGCCCCAAATTGTTTAGCATAACGTGTTAAAACATCAGGTTTATCAACTGTTGGATCCACACTAAAGGAGACAAATTCAACATCTTTTAAACCCTCATCCTTCACCATCTTTTGTAATTTCACCATATTTGAAGTCATTGGAGGGCAGACATCCGCACATGTTGTAAAAATAAAAGCAGAGACCCAAACCTTCCCCTTTAAATCTTTTAGCCCAAAAGACTGATTGGCTTGATTGGTAGCCGTAAAGTCCTTAACCGGCCAATCGACACCATTTTCAATTTCCTTTTTTCCACAAGCTGACAAAAGTAATGCTGTTATAACAAAAAATATTGCCGCAACCCTGATTTTCATTTTATCACCTACAAATTTCTTCATATGTATCCTTATTCAGTGTAACAAAGAACAAGTAAAGAAGAAAGAAAAAGGCTGATATTAATGATCCAGCCATAAAGGAACCGAAATCTTGAATGTTGTTCCCTCTCCTTTTACACTATCAACCTCAATCTTCCCTTTCAGCCTTTCTACAAGCTGATAACATACCATCATCCCCATTCCGGTTCCTTTTTCCTTTAATGAATAAAATGCTGTCCCGAGCCGTTCTAGTTCCTCTTCTGACATTCCAATTCCTGTATCAATGATTTCAAACACTCCATATTGAGCTGTTTGATATACTCGAAGTGTAAGATTCCCTCCTGTTCTCATCGCCTCTATCCCATTTTTAACAATATTGATCAGCACCTGTTTTAATTCGCTGGCATTTCCTTTAACAAAGATACCGGTTTCAATTTGTTTCTCTAGAATTATATTTTTCGACATTAAGGCAAATGTGTTCATAAGATCCATAACACTAGCAGCTAATTTACCGGCGTCTACTTTTGTAATTTCGTCTAAATCTGGTTTTGCAAGTGAAAGATAGTCGTTTATTATGATTTCTGCTCGATTTAATTCTTCAATCATTAATTGAATATAGGTCTTTTCCTGCTCTGTTAAATGCTCCTTTGCAGAAAAAAGCTGCAAGAAGCCTCGTACTACAGTCATTGGATTTCTTATTTCATGAGCAACTGATGCTGCAAGCTGCCCGATAGCATTCATTTTCTCAGCACGCTGTAATTCCTTTTGAAACTTTGTCTTCTCGATGACCTTTTCCATCTCACCAATTGCTTCTTCAAAAGGGTGGGTGCCATTTTGACTTTCTGGCTGTGCACCGAATTCTTTGCATGTATCAGAGAGCCGTTCGAAAAGTATTGATAATTGATCGGTCATGTGGTTAAATTTTTCGCCTATTTGCCCTAGGTCTGACTCATTTGAAATTTGCAGCTTCATGTTAAAATCCCCAGCACTAACCGCATTAATCCCCGAAATAATTTCGTGAACAGGTTCAAAAATTTTTTTCAATCCCCATTTCATTGCAAAATAAACGAATGCAGTTATAGTACATAAAGCAAGCAGTAAATAAAGCCCCATTTTTCTCTTATAGTGCTTCACCAATGAAGCATCGACATTGACAACAAAGACAGCCGTAACTTGACCATCTTGATCCAATATTGGGTCAAATGCAGTAACCCATGTTCCATACCTATCTTGATGGATGCGGCTGGCAGTTAAGCCTTTTTCCACTATTGAACGATTAAAAGGGGCAAGAAATTCCTTTCCAGCAAAATAGGTGCTGAATTTTCCTAAAGACCCTTTTCCATTTTCCATGGATAAAGTTAAAATAGATAATGTACTCCCTTGGAATTTTTTCGCAATTACAACATAACCATCAAAATATCTTGAGTTTTTCTCCATTAGATTATTGATTAATTTTGACGATTGTACCTCCGTATGCCTATTCTCATCATGTTGATTAACTACTTCTTGAACAACATTGGATGAAATGGAATCTTTCCAAAGAACAGCTATTCCTTTTGCCCGTTCTACAAGCTGCTCCTCCATTTGATTAGTTTGGTAAAAAAACACAAAACCTGCCGTTGAAAAAACCATCAGAAATGTAATTAAAAACGAGAATAATAATACCTTTCGATATAAGGGCAGTTCTTTCACCTTATCTTTTGCCATTTCCCAGTTCCTTTCAAAACATATCAATCTAATTAAATTTTCGACATATTCTTTGGGAATTCCTTTATATTTATCAAAAAAATAGGATAAACCACCCAGGTCTATCCTATTAAGTCCTTATTCAAAATAATACATTAACGCAAGAGCTCCGGGACCAGTGTGAGTGCTTACTGTTGGATTTGTATAATCAATCTCCACTTCCTGAAATCCGGTTTTTTCAATAATGCCTTCTTTAATCCTAACAGCAAGCTCATGTGCTTCTGCATGGGCAATCCCAACACCGCGAATGGTTTTTCCCTTTACATCCTCAGCAAACTGCAAAGCCAAATATTTAACTACTTGAGAATAACTCCGCATCTTTGCCACTGGCGTATATTCTGCACCTTCCAGAGAGGCTATCGGCTTAATATTAAGCAATGAACCAATAAAGGCTTTCCCCTTCCCTATCCTGCCGCCTTTTACTAAATTTTCCAATGTATCTACCATGATATATAGTTTTGTATGATCTCTCACTATTTCAAGCCGCTTTAAAATTTCATTTACACTACTGCCTTGACTGGCCATTTCGGCAGCTTCTTTCACTTGAAATGAAAGGGCTTTAGAAATAAATTTTGAATCTATGACAGTTACTTTTGTATCCGTCATTTGCGCTGCACTTTCCGCCGAACGGACAGTACCGCTCATTTTTCCAGTCATATGGATAGAAAGGACCTCATATCCCTCTTCCCCCAACTCGTTATATACTTCAAGAAATGCACCTATTGAAGGCTGCGAACTTTTGAGCAATTCTTTCGCAGTATTCATCCTTTGTATAAAATCAACAGGATCTAATTCAACCCTGTCTAAATACGTTTCACCATTTATTGTGATTGCCAGCGGTACAACTTTAATCCCAAGTTTTTCAATCCACTTTGCAGGCATATCCATCGTTGAATCGGTTACAATTTTCACTTTGCTCATGCTCTCACATCCCTACTGTACTTACTTGATTATACAAGTTTCGACAAGTAATAGAAACTATTATTTTTTTACAATAATCAAAAAAACAGGTGTCTTATGAGAACATTCGTTAAACTAATATAAAAAAATCCCCATTCATTATGAATAGGGACATTTCCAATGCATATTCAATTTACTAATTTACCTCTGCTATTTCTTCCTCCTGTTGTTTCTTTAATCGTTTTCGATAAACAACTTTGGAAAGATTTATGCTTACTTCATAAAGCAAGAGCAGCGGCAATGTGACAACAAAATCAGACATAAAGTCTGGCGGGGTAATGACTACTGCAATAATCACAAGGACAAAATAAGCGTACTTCCGTATCCTAGATAATACAAACGGGTTAATAATTCCAAGTGAAGTTAAAAACATAACTACAACAGGGAGCTCAAATAATACACCAAATGGAATGGTCATATTAAAGATAAAACTGAAATATCTTTCTGCGGTAAAGTTCGTGACGAACATTCCCTCTCCCAAATTGACGAGGAATTTCAATACCATTGGAAAGATGACAAAATATCCAAAGGCCAATCCAAAAATAAATAAGAAAAATAATGCAGGAACATATGATAGAGTTACTTTTCTTTCATTCGGTTTTAATGCCGGCTTAACAAACAGCCAAATTTCCAGCGCCAGCACTGGAATGGTCCCTGCAATGGCGACAACAGTTGCCAGCATGAAATAAATCCAAATAATATCGCTGGGTCCAAGGACCAGCAGCTTCACATCCAAATCTCGAACGAACCATTTGTAAATATCGTTGACATAAATAAAACCAACTATAAAAAAAGCAATAAAGGCCAATGCCGTAATAATAATTCTCTTTCGTAATTCTTCTAAATGATCAACAAGCTGTAATTCTTTGTCTTCCATTAACTTCCCCTGCCAATTTCGAAGGTTAAAAGATATTGATGTCAGTAAATATGAATGATATCAATTATATTTTAAGATGAAAAAGGTGTAAGACTCTAGTATCTCACACCTTATTTAGTCAAGTTTTTCTTTTCTTCTTTCTCGTCCATTACATCTTCAGTAAGCTCACGGGTTGATTTTTTAAATTCTTTTAATGTCTGCCCAAAAGCCCGTCCAATTTCCGGTAATTTCTTTGGTCCAAAAATAATAAGCGCTAGTACTAAAATTAAAATTAATCCGGGTACTCCGATATTTGAAAACATGGAAATACCTCCTCTTTTAGTTGTTTACTATTACGATTATAGAATTATACTTAACCATTTTACTCATCCATTATTCATAGTGATCTCATAATAAACGTAATAGTGTAAGAATCATTAATGTCTCTATAGACAATTTAACAATATACTGAATTGAAGTCAACGCAGAATATGTTAATTGACTTTTTAAAATATTTTGTCACAATTATCATCGAACGAATTCCTAAGAAAACATATGATGAGCAATATAGAATTAAGTGTATTAAATCTTTATACCTTAATTAAGCTAATCGATAAGCACCAGCTGCGGCTGATGCTTATTTTTAATTGTTTACTAAAAATCACTTTCTATCATAAACTTGAAATTCATAGTCATACGGATTTTTTTCATCTTTAATCCCTTGGGCAGAAGAGACAAGCGTCCAGTCGTTTAAATTGAATACTGGAAAATATGTATTACCCTCAAACACATGGTGAATTCGGGTTATATACAGCCTGTTTGCAAAGGCAAAAGTCTCTTTAAAAATTTCAGCTCCGCCAATAACGAAAATTTCCTCATTTTGTTTATTACAATATTCAAGAAAATCATCCATTGAATCAAATACTTTACATCCTTCAGCACGATATCCCTTTTGCCGGGTAATAATCAAATTGTCCCTGCCAGGCAGCGGTTTCCCTATTGATTCGAATGTTTTTCTCCCCATGGCAATTGGGTGCCCCATTGTTGTCCGTTTAAAAAACTTTAAATCCTCCGGCAGGTGCCAGGGTAATTGGTTATCTCTGCCGATTACCCTGTTTTCATCCATGGCAACAATAAAGGAGATCATACACTGACAGCTCCTTTTATATGTGGATGTGGATTATAATTCTCCAGTACAAAATCTTCATATTTAAATGAATATATGTCTTTTACTTCTGGATTGATTTTTAAGGTTGGTAACGGTCTTGGCTCTCTTGTCAGCTGCAGCTTTACCTGCTCCACATGATTTTGATAAATATGGACATCACCAAAAGTATGAATAAACTCACCCGGTTTGAGACCGCAAACTTGGGCAATCATCATTGTTAATAAGGCATATGAAGCAATGTTAAATGGCACGCCAAGGAAAACGTCCGCAGATCGTTGATAAAGTTGGCAGGACAGCTTACCGTCCGCCACATAGAATTGGAACATACAGTGACATGGAGGTAAAGCCATTTGATTAACTTCAGCAACATTCCAAGCATTCACCAATAGTCTTCGTGAATTTGGATTAGTCTTAATCTGCTCGATTAATTCACTGATTTGGTCAACTGTTTTTCCATCTGCTCCGGTCCAAGAGCGCCATTGATGTCCATATACAGGCCCTAATTCACCCTTTTCATCTGCCCATTCGTTCCAAATACGGACACCATGTTCCTGAAGGTATCGGACATTTGTGTCACCTTGTAAAAACCAAAGCAATTCATAAATGATGGATTTTAAATGCAGTTTTTTAGTTGTTAATAAAGGAAAACCCTCTTCTAAATCAAATCTCATTTGATAGCCAAAGGTACTGATTGTTCCAGTTCCTGTTCGGTCACCCTTTTCATTTCCATTTTCTAACACATGCTTACATAAATCTAAATATTGTTTCAAATTTTACACTCCTCTAACTGCAGTTCATATTAATTTATTTTAATTCAGGACAGATTACTAATCAATTTAAAAGTCAAAGGAGCTTTTAATTTTAATTGGTTTCTTGTTTTATCATTTAAGTAAAACATCGCAAAAGTTTCGGCAAAATATTCCTCTGGATAAAGAAAATAACTGTTCCCCGAAAACAATTGATCATGTTCCTTTTCCCAAACCTGTTTAAAAACCTTTGTTTGGCTAATATTATTAAAAACATATTTATCAATGGAGTGCGCCAATTCATGTAACTCTAAGTTAACAGAACCATGGCCTTTTCCTTTTTCACTAAAGCCGATTTTGACAAGAACTGTTTTTCCGCCGCCAATCCCCGGCACATCATCCCAGGTAGTATTTATTTGATACCCCCTTGGAATTTGTCCTGCCAGCTGCCTGGCTGTAGGGTTGTCAGTCAATTTTCCGGTAAATAGTTTTAAAGAAATTCCTTGATGATAAAGATTATATAGAATTGAATTTGGCAGCGCCGCAATTCTATTTATGATGGCTGCCGCTTCGTGTTGGTCAAAAATTTTTTTGGGCAGCACTATAATATTATTTAATGACTGAGATGGTATATTTTTAAGAGATTGATAAAGCTGCGATGTTCTAGGAAAGTCACCAAGCCTGATTCCGTCAAAAAAAGCCTGAGATGTTGTCATGGATAACAGGAATAAGCCTGTGACAATAAATGAGATGAACCACTTGCGCATGCTGATTCCCCCAATCTCTATGAAAAGTCTTCTATTAAATTATAACATGGCAGATTAGGGGGAAAATAAAATTTAAAAAGGGAATCGTGGTATTTCTTGGATGTTATGGTTTTACTATCATCAGTATTAATTTAATCTAGTAAACTTAATCTTCCATTTCAGAAACTAGGTATTTTTCCACAAAACTCAAAAAAATCTTTGCACACGGTGATAAATATCGGCCCTCACAATAAAAGACGGAAACCCAGCGTGAAAGCGGCGGGTCCAAGGTTAGAACAGAAATTGATGGTCCCGGAGACTCCGCCATTAAACGCGGAAGGACTGAAACTCCTAGTTTTTCTGCCACCAATGTTCGCGGAGAGGCGCACTCGTATGCAATAAGCGGCTCAAAGCCTTCACTAAGGCACGCCGCAATCAGCTGCGAGCGGATTCCGGATCCCTTCTTAAAGGATACAAATGATTCCTCCCTAAGATCATTAATGGATATTGTTTTTCTATTTTCCAGTGGATGCCCTTTGGCGACGGCTAAAACCAATTCATCTTGATATAATGGTTTGGAACAAACCCCTTTTGGTGTAACTATATTCATTAAATTCGGTGAATATTTAACATCCAATGTGTGTGCCAAGGCGAGATCTAATTCTCCCTTTTTGAGAGCATCCAGCAATGGTTCTGTAGTATTCTCCCTTAGAAATACTTTTATCCCAGGGTACTCTTTCCCAAACTCTACGAGCAACTTTGGCAGCCTGGTTTGTACTAAGGATTCCAGTGCTCCTGCCATAATGTTGCCATGCGGGTAGTTTATAAACTCTTTAACTGAGTCTTTTGCCTTTTGTGCCTCTGCTAAAGTCCTTTCAGCACCCAAATAGAATTGCTCTCCAGCCTCTGTTAATGTCACTCCCCGCCCAGTTCGTTTAAAGAGTTTTACACCCAGTTCTTGTTCCAAATTACCTATCTGCTGCGAAAGAGCCGGTTGAGCTATGCTTAGCCGTTCGGCCGCTCTTGTAAAATTATTTAGTCTCGCCACTTCGATGAAGTAAGTTAATTGTCTAAGCTCCATTCATTTAGAAACCACCTTAGAAATAAGTATTTCTTATACCTTTAATAATATAAATATATTTTTCTTATTAATTATACCGTATTATAATTTTTTCTATAGATAAAGGGGAATGTGAAAACATTTATTTATATCCAAGAGGTTATGAGATTGTCTAGAAATCAAATTTCACTCGTTTCCTTAAACGAGAAAGAAGGAGTATTTGTACATGGATAACACCAAACGTCCTTATTATGGTTGGTATATTGTACTATCTGGTACAATTATTGTTTTACTTTCCAATGGAATGCGAATGGGAATCGGCCCTTTTATTAAACCAGTTATGGATGACTTAAATCTTTCTCGAACGATGCTGTCGATGATTGTTGCCATAGGGATGATTGTATATGGGATTGGAATGCCAATAGCGGGGCTTCTTTTAAAAACTTTAAGTACACGATTTATGATATTAACGGGATTAACGATTATTTGTTTATCAATCGTGTGGACGGTCAACGCCAAAGGCCTAGTTTCTTTTCTGCTTTCTTTTGGTGTTTTTCTATCGCTTGGGCTTTCCTTTTTAAGTAATGTATCATTATCCCCTATTGTCATTAAATGGTTTGTTAGACAAAGAGGAAAAGCACTTTTTTATCTGGCCGCAGGTGGAATGGCAGGTATTGCCGTTATGACTCCCGTAGAAACATGGCTCATACAACTTGTTGGGTGGCAGAATACTCTTCTTATATTTGCAGTCGTATTCATCTGTATCACTGTCCCTTCTGCAATTTTTATTATGCGGGAGGATGTTCCAAAAGGGGCCGACAATATAGGAACAGTTGACAATGCAGAAAAAAAAATACATCCTAATATAAATTTGAAAGATGCAGTAAAAACAAATGCTTATTGGAAAATCGTTCTAGGATTATTCTCCTGCGGGTTTGGGATGAATCTTTTAGGTTCTCATGGGGTACCTATGTTGATTGATCATCATTTCGATCCAATGGCTGCTTCTTTTGGTATTGGAATGATTGGAATGGTTGCAATGTTCAGCACATTTGTTTTAGGTCACTTCGCTGATCGTTTCCCTAAAAAAAACATTTTATTTTTAGTGTATTTTGTTCGCGGCCTTGGGTTTTTAGGCTTAGTCTTAGCGGCTGAGAATTTGCAGCTCTTTATTGTAGCCTTTAGCGGCGGATTAGTGTGGTCAGGCTCTGTTGCTATGTCTACAGCTATTTTAAGTGATCTTTATGGAACACAATTACTTGGCATCTTAAATGGCTGGGCATACTTCGGTCATCAAATAGGAGCTGCCTTGGGTTCGATTCTTGGCGGTTGGTTATATGATGTTTTTGAAACTCATTTATATTCATTTAGTATGGCAGCCGCACTAGCAATTATTGCCAGCTTAACTTCTATTACATTGCCAAACCATCTGTCATTCAATAAGGAAATGAAGCAAACAACCTATTCTGATTAAACATCATGTATCCATTAAACACATAATCTCTTGGGAGGCTAACCACCTTTCATATTTTGATTAAATTGTTTAGCAGATTCTGGGGCAGCTTTTACCTGCAAATCTTGAGATATTTAAGGCATCTAGAACAATTGGAGTTAAAAATAAGCTGCCGAATATACGGCAGCTTAAATTAAATTACACTTCCAATCCAAAATTGCGGCATAGGGATGCAAGCCCACCAGCAAATCCGCTGCCGACAGCATTAAATTTCCAGTCTCCATTATGACGATAGAGCTCACAGATTACAACAGCTGTCTCAACAGAAAAATCCTCGCCAAGATCAAATCTTAGGATTTCGCGCCCTGAGTCTTCATCAACAACTCTTACAAAAGCATTGCTGACCTGTCCAAAATTTTGATTTCTTGCATCCGCATCATGGATCGTTACTGTTATTGCAATACGGTGTACATGCGATGGAACTTTGCTAAAATCAATTTTAATTTGCTCATCGTCTCCGTCTCCCTCGCCAGTCCGGTTGTCTCCAGTATGTTCAACAGAACCAGAAGGATGGACCAAGTTATTATAGAAAATAAAATCAGAATCATTGATTACCCTGCTATTCGCATCAGTAAGAAATGCGGATGCATCCAGGTCAAAGTCATCACCGCCATGATAACGGTTGGTATCCCATCCCAGACCAACAATTACCTTTGTCAATCCTGGATTTGTTTTTGTCAAATCAATTCTTTGTCCTTTTGATAGATTAATGCCCATCATAATCACCTCTTACAGATTTATTTCATTAACTATAGGAACGGACAACTTCGCTAAGGCTTGCCGCATTGGTACCAGATCCAATTGCCGCAAACTTCCACTCATTTCCACTTCGATATATTTCGCCTGTCACAAGGGCTGTTAACCCGCTGTAATTATCTGTTAAGTTGTAATGAAGAAGCTCTTGGTTATTAGTTGGATTGACTACTCGAATAAAGGCATTTTGAATCATGCCAAAGTGCTGCTTTCTTTTTACACAATCATAAATATTCACTACGAAAACAAGCTTTTGAATTGTAGATGGAACTCTGTTCAAATCGACCCAGATTTGTTCATCGTCTCCATCGCCGTCACCAGTTAGGTTATCACCTGAGTGCTGGACACTTCCATCATTGCTTTTTAAATTACCGAAATAAATCACATCTTTATTACTTCCGAGCTTGTCATTGGCACCAAGCATAATGACTGAGGCATCACAATCTATATTTGCATTGCCTCCGCCGCCAAATAATGAACCGAAAAGACCGCCGCCGCTTTTTTGTACGGGGTCCCAGCCAAGTCCTACTAGAATTTTTGACAACCCTGGATTACCTTTCGTTAAGTCAACGCGCTGTCCTTTTTGTAAATTTATCGCCATAACTATCACCTCTTCTATTATTAACAATCCTACGATTGCTGTTTCAATTGTTTAAAGTTTTGTGTTAACTGTTCCAAACGCTTCGTTCCCTCTTCGCGTAAACGTTTATTTTCATCTTCAATTGCTTTTGTTTCCTGCATACCTTTGATGATAATATTCCATGATTCTTCAATCGTTTCGATTTTAATACTTGGGGCACCCGCCAGTCTTGCAATATCAGTACTTTGCTGAGAAATGTTTTGCGCATTTCTTAATAGCATTTCATTTGTACGTCGGTCAAGCTCACTCATGGAATCAGCCACAAGTTTTTGTCGTTTAGCCGCAACTGCCTGGATCAAGCCGTTTTTAAAAATTGGAATCGTCGTGACAAATGCAGAATTAATTTTACCAATCAGTTTGGTATTACCACGCTGCAGCATCCGGATTTGCGGTGCTGTTTGCAAGGACACCATTTTCGCCATTTCCAAATCATAAACGCGCTGTTCTAATAATTCAATCGCATTTTTAAGAGTATCAAGCTGCATTGAAGCCAGCTGGTCACCGGAAGCAGCACGTGCCTCAAGGCTTGGAAGCTGATCATTTTTCAATTCCTCTACTTTTAGTTCTCCGGCAACTATATATTTCTCAAGCGTTAAATAGTATTGATAGTTTTGCTCATACATATTTTCGAGCATGGTCGTAGAATCTACCATTTCTTGGCGGTACTTGGAAATTTCCACGTATACTTTATCAATTTCAGACCCCATTGTCTGATATTTTCCAAACAATTTCTCAACTACCTTTTCACCTTTTTTAAACAACTTTCCAAAAAAGCCAGTAGAAGTTTTTTGAAAGTCTTTTGGATCAAATTTATCCATAATCCGGCCAAGCTGTTTTAACAGCTCACCGGAATCCTCAACCTTCGTTGTTCTCATATTGCCTAAAATTTGGTCTGAAAATCGTGAAATTTGTTCCGCTGGCTCTTTTCCAAATTCCAATACTTGAATTTGATCACGCTCGTCAATCGAACGTGCTAAATTTTGCACTTCCGGTTCCTTCCGAAGGGCAAGTTTAATATCAGATACCTTTGTTTCTGTCAATAAATCTTCAGCGGGTGCCGGAGTTATGCTGTTGGAAGGATTTGGTGTAAGATTCACTGTTTAATCTCCCCTTAAGTTTTTTAAGATTCCATGAAAAAGTCCCTTTTTAAAAATAGAATGGGATGGCTCTTTATATTCTAAATCAAATACGACATCCTCAAGCCAATGAGTGTCAAATAATGATTCTTCAATATAATTTTCGATGTCATTATGCCCTGTTGGATTATAAAGAACAAGATCGATGCCAAATTGATTAAGTAAAAGCAGGATGGCTGCATCAGATCTTGAAAACATCCCGGTTAATTCATTATTAAAGATAATACATTTCGGAACTTCTTGAGAATAATCAAATCTTTCAAGAAGCTGAATGATTTTTTTCGGGATAAACATAGCTTGGGTAAATAGATATATTTTTACATCTTCCATACTTTCCATTGGTAATGGCTTTAATCCCGGTTTTTCACATATTCTCTTCACTGCATCAGCCAGTCCCTTTTGCAATCCTATAGGCAGGAAGGAATATGGCCAATAATGGGCCTGCATTATTTTTTCAGGACTAAGAGAGCCGTCCCTGCCTTGCGCATTTTGATAATGAAAGCGGAAATCATTATGGCTCGGAATAGTAATTGGGAGGCTTTTAATCAACATACTATTATCTAATTGGCTTAGTGAATGAAGGCGTTCCCAATACTCCTTCCGATCCCTGCTGACACCTTGTATTTTAGCAAAAATGGATGGAATCTTCACTTGTCCATTCACAGCTTCGAACTCAGGACGAATCATTGCTATTTCCTTACAAACAATAAAAAGTTCATCATAAGTTGTTTTAAGCGTCAATGAAGAAGGGGTGTAGTCCCTTAACTGCCACGGTTTATACAAGCCTGAACCTTCTTGATTGAGAATGGTCTCAATTTCTTTAGAGGCACGATATGCAACCGTTGTTTTCCTGCTTCGTTTCTCTGTAGGAAATGGCTCCGGCACCTCTTTATTGGGATAATGATGAACAAAAATAGGTTCCTTTACATAACCTTCTAAAATATCCCTTCCCTCTGGATGGAATATCACAATGTCACAGCCAAGTTTCATTAAATAAAATAAAAAATATTGATGGCTTTTTTTTACATCCCCATACCAAAGAAATTTTGGCAATGATTTTTGTAAATCAGCTTTTTCCAGAGGGGCAGACAAATGATTAAAAGTCCACTTTACTAAGTCAACTAGAACTCGCCTTAACTCATGATTTTTCAGCCCATCGTGTTCAAGTTCAGCAAATAATTCCATCGTCTCAATCATTGCTTCCCGAAGTTTGCGGTGCAGTACGGGAACTTTCGATTTTAGGAGGAGCTGCTCCCCTTCTAGGAACGCTGTAAAGCGATTAATTGACAGTTTCTGCTCCTGATGAATATTGATCACTCTCTGGATTGCCTGAAATTGTGTATTATTTATTGATTTATCTAATGTATCCTCGCTAAGCAAATGCAGGTCTAACTCTTTGGAAGCCGCATATTCAAAAAGCTGGTTATAGTACTCGTCTATATCGATTGGTACTCCAAGAAATTCCCCTAATACTTGCCCGATTTGAATTGTCCCATTTTCAATTGAAAAATTTGGCCTATCTGAAAGCGGCTTTTTTAGCATTTCCAGCCAATTTTCATATGAAAGGGCTACAGGTCTGATGATTAGTTGATGTAAAGATGAATTCATTCATAACCCCTTCCCTAAATAAGCAAAAGCTTATATTCAAGTTTAGCAAATTATGTAAGGTTGTTCCTTTTCATCATACCATAGTTGGTAAAATCGTTCATTTGTTTATACGTATGTAAGGTGAAAATGTTTCACCCTTGCGTCGATTTTTATTCACATTCACCTTTTTTTCGATACCTGCATAGTAATGAATACTCACATTAAAGTAGGTGGCACAGATGAGATTTCTATATAAACGGCCAAAAGCAGAGCTTGTATACGAGGAATTACAAGATGTATTAGATGTTATGGCTTGTGATATATTTATTTTACTGGATTTATTTTGGTTCAGCCTAATCTTCACCATACTGCTTGCGCCTATCATTCCATCCCTTGGTTATTCCATTTTGTTCCTGATTGCAAGTTACAGCCTATTTTCCGGTCTTTATTTCTTTTTGATTAAAAAAATCGTTATTAAACCGGAATAATCGCTGAAATTCTCTTAGAATTACTTCACCAGCCATTATTCCGGATTGGTCTATTATGGTAAAGTCATACGTTTCGGACAGGTTTTTCAACTCACCATGTATCGGAACGAAGCGATAAGAGCAATTCTTAAGGAAATCCCAGTCAAGGAGTGAATCACCTGCACCAGCAATTGTCTTCATTCCTTCTTTCTGACAGATGTAATCCAGTGCAGCTCCCTTGCTTATAGACTTAGGAATAAGATAGAGCTTCCGCCCCTGAAGTGAAATCCTCCAGCCATACATGGAAGCCAATGTTTGAAGATTATTTTTATCAACTGATGAAAAAGAGCTTGTTAACGTATAATAGAAAAATAGATTTTCAACAGACCTTAACGTCCCCGTAAAGCAAAAACCTTCCTGCTTTAGTACTGCGAACATTTCATCCATAGGTGCGGACTCACTTTTCATTTTTTCTAAAATATAATCGGACCAGTCTTCCAGAGGTTCACCATGATATAAAATAACAGCCCCGTTTGTTGTAATGGCGTATGAAAGCGGTATATCCTCTTTAAAAATAACAAATCGATTAAATTGTTCGGTAGTTCTTGTTGTAACAGGTATGAATAAAGCTTGTGCAGATAGATTTTTAAGGTTTTCATAAGCTTTGTTCGTCATAAACCCTGTCCATCTGCCGTCCATCCATTCAACTCCTGTAAGCTTTGTTTCTTCAATACCGCCCAGTTCACTCATTGCTCTGGCTGAATACATCAAAGTCCGGTCAAGGTCTGAAGCAACAATCATTTGTCCTTCTCCTTGACCGATTTGATAATACCGCAGCATAGATAATTCAATTCGGGATATTCCACTACTTCAACACCTTTTTCTTCTGCCAGCATAAGGATATGCTGGACAAATGGACTAGAGGCATCTCTCATTAGGATTTTCCAAGGGATCCTTCTAAGCAAAACTCTTGTTGTTTCCCCAACTCCAGGTTTAATGAAGTGAGTACTTTCAACGTTAAATTCGAGTTGTATTTTCTTCACATCTTCCATTCCTAAAAAACCAGTTTTAAGCACTTCTTTATCTCTTTGTAAGGAGGCTTTTACTGCTTCCTCTGTTATCCTAGGAAATTCATTTGTAATCAAATTGATGAATTCATTGGAGACATCCTCATTTATCAGCTCTTTGTAAAATTTAGCTCCATGGAAATCATCTTTAGTAATATATTTTTCATTTAAAACGGTGCGGCTGACAAGTCCTGATACAGTAGAGTTTAAGCAGGCACTTGGAATAAGGAAATCCTCTCTTGTTCCAAACAGTGTTGTGCAAAACCCAGGGTCTGCCAACACGGCAAGAGTATCATCAAGCCTTACCCCATATTTTTGTTCATACTCAATACAAGCCTTTGTTAATTCTATTGATATTGCACCTTTTCCGGTCCAGCCGTCAACAAATTGAAAATTCCCTTCAGGATGATTTTCACGTATATAATGGATGGCATTTTCATCAATTCCCCGATCACGAATAATAGAAATGCTGTAGTGCGGCAGTGAAACACCATAGCGTAATTTTAGATATCGTTTCATCAAAATCCCTATAGGTGTTCCAGCTCGGGCTAGGGAAACGAGTATGGTATTACGGCCTTTCTGCTTAAATATTTGTTCCGCAGCAATTCCGACGCACAAAGCAACTTTTTGTTTGTATTCATGTAATGTATTCCAGAACAAATCAACATACTTCTCCGGCGGCTGATATTCAATCGGCAATGATTCGCTATAATGGCCGCCGGATTGTATTTGACGTTCTCGGTTATCGCTTGAGTCCTCAAGTTTAATATCACTTAGATCTTTTAATAAAAAGACAACATCTTCACAGGAGTAGGTGCCCATTTTAACGGGAGTTGCAATAGTCATGGTATTCACCTCTTTTTCTTGAACAAAAGACTAGTTTAACTGAATCAATTTTTGTTTTTTTCCATGCTTTTAGAAATGGCTCTAAGTTCTTTAATTCAACTTCCCTTTCAAAAAATAAAAACAATTCATCATAATAACCAGGTTCGATATTATAAACAAAATTTCTGATTGATGGTTCATCAGGGTTAGGAAAAGACATTCCATACCTCGCACCATACCCTTCCAAATTTTCAATAAAAATAGGACTCCTAGTGGTAGACTGATAGAATACGCCCAATCCCATTTCAGATGCTATTTTCATTGGAAGGTACATAAATTCACCTGTTCCAAGACAGAGTGTACGTTTTCCCTTTCGCTTCTCTTTTAAATAGGCTGCAGCCTTAGAAGCCTTTTGGCGTATTGCCTCGTTTTCAATACTGTTTAGACCAAATCTTCCTGTCTCTTGAATATATTTAATATTCCCGCTGATCGATGTATAGGAGGTATCTGTAAAAAAGGAGGAAAGGTCTATCGTTTCTGCCATAATCTCCTGGCATTTTTCTTCCGACTCTAGATAACCTTCCTTTAATTCTTTTGTTTGATTGATCCTGACATTTCCTGATAATAGGCTGACCCCATTTATTTTTATATCTAAATTCTTCTCCACTTCTGCAAATTGATTACGTGATTCATCTGAACGCCAATCCAATATGGAAACAATTGTATATTCCTTCCGTGGAAATTTGCGGTGGATTGATTTTATAATATTCAAAGCTGTCTTGCCCGTGGTAATTTCATCATCAACGAGAATGATTTCCCTTTCATTATTGATCATATCCTCTGATATATAGCACCGGTGGGAAGTTGCATGTGAGTGTTCTTCCTCAAAAGTGATACTTGGTGTGCTGCCGAAAAGTACTTCCCTTGTTGTATGAAAAAAGGACGCATTCTGAAAAAACTCAAAAAAACAATGACCTAAAGCCGTGGCTGTTTCCGCAAATCCTATTATCACAGGATTAAATTTGGATGGAACAAAAGGTTCAGGTAGTCTATTGCTGCCATCTATTTTCTGATTGTATTGTTTTAACAGCAGGTCCCTTTCTTTATAAGTAATACCCTTTACTCTTTCTAGAAATCTCGCTGCTAACAGTGCTCCAGTCAGCAGTCCTTTTTCAGGATTAATAGGTATGTGTTTACCCAAAACTTTACTGACGAATAAAAATGAACGTTTTTTATTAATTCGTGCAGCCATTGTGAATAAATCTTCGATTGGCAGTTCATATGGATTATCCAGCACATTTATTTCCACATCCAGCGAATTAAGAATGTGAAAAACGTACTTCTTTTTTGATAAGGTCGATGTTTGAGTATTGTTCATGTAGCACCCCGTAAAGCTGTGATTTTAACATTATTTTTTCTGCCCAGTAAAGATGTGGTTTAATTTCATTCATTTTATTGGAAAATTCACTTTTTATTACTCCCTCCTCACCAGCTGCTGCTTGAATAATGGATTGGGCATCAATATATTCCTCATATGAGACAACATTTAACGCTTGGACCACCTTAATATGTGTCGGATGGATAATCGTTTTTCCTGTCAATCCATTGGCAATATCCATAAGAATTTCACGAATTAACCCATCCATATTTTCATCCAATAATTTTTGACGCCATATGAGCCCCTCATTACCATACCGTTCACGAAATGGCGTTTGCCGTAACTGTGGTTTAAGGATTCTATTTTTGGAGGAAAAGTATTCCCAAACCGGACCAGAAACAACAAAACCACTATCATGCCTTTGGAAAACATTTATAATATCAGAAATGCAATCTCTTAAAACAGCAATCTCATAGACCGTTGTATCAGCACTCCTCCGAATCCCATATAATCCGCAAAAATCTGTTGCTCCTATCCGTATATTAAGCACATGGTCTTTATAATGGTCTGCTAACTGCTTAATCTTTAATAATTCTTTCATGCGGGTTTCTTTTTGAATCACTTTAGAAGACTCAAGAATCGGCATAGCATAAAAAGGATGATTATCAGAATGTATTCGGGCCACTTCTTGTAATAATTGTTCTCCCTGTTCACCATTAAACTTTGGGAGAACGGCACCCGTTAACAGCTGGATGGAATCGCCGAGTTGCATCACTATCCGTTTTAATTGCTCCAGATTCCGGATTCTAATAAACATAAGAGGTAAGTCGGAATGGGAAAGAAATCCGTTGTAAAGTCCCCCGTAAAGCTTATGAAGCTCTTGAATTAATAATTGTTCTGCATTTTCAACCTGTTGATCACCTACGGCATCTTCTAGATCAATAACAAGAGATGTTAACCCCTCATGTTTGTTTGATAAAATATCCTGATGAATATTAGGGCGGGTTGCCGGCATATAAAGGGTTGCTCCTAACCCGTATGCTAGTGTTTCACGGCTGGTATACTTAGTAAATTCCTGTGGCTTTTTATAAAAGAACCGATCAAGATCATCCTCATAATAATAGGCAAAAAACCTCATATATGTACTCCTTATGTAATGTAAAAAAATAGGGGAGACAACTCGCGTCAGCTCCCTTTTTTGATTAAATTAGTTATCTGCCCCTTCAGCCTTTTTCTTATTCAGGAAGTGAACAATAAAGGTTGCTCCAAAGGTGAATATCAAAATGATAAAGAAATAAAGCGGCGGCATTTCGTAATCAAATAATACGCCAAGAAACATTTTAACAGAAATAATTAAAATTAATATATATGCGGTCGTTTCCAGCTCAGGTATTCGGTCAATCAACGTTAAGAAGATACCAGCAACGCCCCGCATCATTAATACTCCCAGCATACCGCCAATCAATAGAACCCAGACCTCGGTGCTGACGCCAAACGCCGCAAGAACGCTGTCAACTGAAAATGCGATATCCATTAACTCAACGGATGCAACCGTCCCCCAAAAGGTACCAAACATGCGGATTAGTATGCCATTTTTGTTGATTCCCTCTTCTTCTTCCTCCTGGCCTTCCCCGCCTTTTCTCTTATCTATAAAATACTTAATAGCAAGCCAGGCAAGATATGCTGCACCAATCGCTTTTACCCACCAAAGCTTAATTAAATATACGCCAAGTCCAATTGCGACAAAACGAAAACTATATGCACCTATGAGTCCATAAAACAAAGCTTTTTTCCGTTTCTTTTTCGGCAGGTGCTTTACCATTACAGCTAATACAAGCGCGTTATCAGCAGAGAGCAGGCCCTCTAGAATTATTAATGTACCTATTAGCCCCCAAGCAACGGGGTCGGTTAAAACTTCTCCCCACATCTGCCAATCAAAGAATTGGGCATATGTGTCAAGAATTCCTTGTATTACTGACATCCATTATGTTCCCCCTAAGATAGTCTAATAAAAATAATTTGTCAAAAAAAACCCAGCCTTATGCCGGGTCTTTTAATCCATTAATGATTAACCAACCTGCAAACCAAAATCAGTTGCTAATGCTGCTAAGCCGCCTTGATAGCCGCTGCCAATTGCACTGAACTTCCATTCGCCATTGTGGCGGTATAATTCTCCAACAACAATAGCTGTTTCAATCGAGAAGTCTTCACCTAAATCATAGCGAATTAACTCTTCGTTTGAATCTTGGTTAAAAATACGAGCATAGGAATTGGAAACCTGTCCAAAATTTTGATTTCTGCCCGCTGCATCATGAATAGTGATGGTAAAGGCAATCCGCTGAATGTTAGCTGGAACTCCATTTAAATCAATATTGATTTGCTCATCATCACCTTCGCCTTCACCAGTTCGATTATCTCCCGTATGTACAACAGAACCATTTCCGCCTTGTGGATTATTATAGAAAACAAAGTCTGTTTCAGTTGTTACTTTTCCATTTTCCCCCAAAAGGAACACGGAAGAATCAAGGTCAAAATCATGTCCTCCGTCATACTTATTTGTGTCCCATCCAAGACCGACAACTACTTTCGTAAGTCCAGGATTTGTCTTAGTCAAATCAACTTTTTGCCCTTTTGATAAACTTATCGCCATTTTTCATTCCTCCAATTTAGTTGATAGTTTATTTACGAGTCTTACATAAAAAAGTTTCATTTAAAATAAACTTTTTTTCTTTAACGAAAATGATTAACTCATCCATTTTGGCGGTGTGTTTTTGTCCCAGTAGATAGAGCCAAGATCGTGGTGTTTTTGATACTGATCATGATAGGTATGGTAATGAAAGTTAAACCAGTATCCATTTTGAGGCGGATGTTCTCTTCGCACATGAAACCTAAGAATATCTTTCCCAGTTTCGTTATTTTTTATATTAAATATTTTTTCAGATAATCCTTTTCCGGGCTGTTCTGTAATTGTAAGATTCTTTAAATCCTCTTCCGGAAATTGAGATGCGGTTTCTACTATTGCCGTTTCAATATTAGGCAGTATCACTTCTCGGAATTCATTTTCAATGACTGGCTTTATTCTATCCCCAAATTTTTGGTAGGATTGAAATTCTGCTTGTCTAAAAAGATTTTGCATGAATTTCTCTTTTTCAGAATCCGATTTTTCAATATAGCTGGCAGTTCTTGAAAAATCATTTTCTACCGATTGGGCTTCAACCACATCACGTTCATTATGGTTTCCAGCATTGATTGTATTCATTAACTGAGCCGGAGTAATTAAACCGAACGTTAAGATTGATACAACAACAAATAAAGATTTTCGGAGCCATTTATTCATAATGGGTATCACCTAATTTCTTTTATCAAAACATAATTGAGTTTTGTCCATAAGTTCATTATACTTCAATTTTTAAAAAAATGGAAAAATAAAACGACGGCACTGAGGCCGCCGCCAAATAAATTTAACAATTGGTTTCTAATGCACTGATTACATTTTGCATTACTGCTTCCATTGGCATCCCTTCAATATCATGCCGCGGGATAAAATGAACCACTTTTTTCCCTTTTAATAAGGCCATTGATGGGGAGGATGGCTCATATCCTTCAAAATACTCACGCATTTTAGCAGTTGCTTCTTTATCCTGCCCCGCAAATACAGTGACAAGATGATCAGGTTTTTTTTCGCTGTTCAAAACAGCTTGTGTTGCTGCAGGACGGGCTAATCCAGCAGCACAGCCGCAAACCGAATTGACTACAACAAGTGTCGTTCCTTCCACATTTTCGACAAAGTTTTCTACATTTTCAGCCGTTGTTAATTCCTCAAATCCTGCATTTGTTAACTCTTCACGCATAGGTGAAATAATTTGTTTCATATATTCTTCATATGCATTTGACATTTAACTTCCACTCCATTTCTGTTACATAATAAATTCACTTTCTTAATAATTATTCTTCTATTTTTCTAGCTTCAGTCATTTGCTTCCAAACTGAGCCTTTTGCTTCTTCCCCGCCTTCGATTCTTTCAATGGCCATTTTTATTTGCATGCTGACCTCGAATTCGGGGTCGTTTTCAGCTGCTTTTAATGCTGGAAGAGAGGTTTCATCTCCTGCTTCATATAGAAACATTGCAGCGCGCCAGCGGACTAATTTACTCGAATCCTTTAGTGCCTTCATCATTTCTGGAGCTGCTTGTGGGTACCCGAGATCAGATAAACAATCTCCCGCTGTTCTACGGACGGTAACGGTCTTGTCGTTAAGTGCACGATAGAGCAATGGAAGCACAGAAGAATCTTTAATCATCCCAAGATAAACGACGGCAAGCCGGCGAATGGATGGCTTTTCATCCTCTAATGCTTTCTCAAGGATAGGTAAATCAGATAAATCTGGATCGTCCATTTGTTCCAGCAATTGATAACGTATGCGCCAATCATTATTATTTAAATCTTCAATCATTACCTTTTTACGGGATGGTTTTACTTTTTGATCTAATGCTTTTTCTTTTGACTGTGCCTTTTTAACTAATTCATTCAGTCTATCTATTGGATAAGCGGCAATTAGTTCTTCTACTACTTCTTGGCCCACCTGCTCCATATCACCATACCTTACACCTTGATTTTGCCATTTACGAAGTAAAATATAATTATCTTCAGGAAGCTGAGCCTTTTCTCTTACTTTTAGAAAGTATTCTGGCATGCCAAATCGTTTTTCAGATGTACCATCAGTCAGTTTAACCTGGAGAGGGATTCCTTTAAACATTTGGACTTCTACTTTTATTTCGCCAAAATGATCATTTACCCTCTTCTCCTCAGCCGCAGCTTGATCAGCTTTTTCACCGAATGCTTGTCGGACCTGAGGCAGGATTTGCTTCCAATCATATTTTGCATTTCTTTCAACTGCCAGAAAATCTGCAACATGGTAAACGCCCTTAACACCTTCAATTTCGAGTATAGACTGGATGATTGACGGTGCTTCTGATGCTGTTTCTTTTTTATAATTATGGCTTTTTCCTACCGGCAATTCCTGGTCTAATATAATCTTCATTGTATTGGGACTTGGCGTTGGTTCAATGGACTTTATCTTCAATACAATCACCTTATTCTAGAGTTTTCTTTATCAAGTTTATCATATTGTTTATGGTTCATTCATACCATACGCTTATCAAAAAAATGCTTTGATAAACTGGGTTGTTAAGTGCCCTCCATAAAGAAGGATTTCGCTGCATTGGCATCGCACGTCTAGAAGGCAAAAACTTTTTAGAAAGAGACATAAGCTGTTCGCATCCTCTCCGGGGAAGCCTCCTCGTCACTTTAGACTCCAGCGGGGCTTCGACGCCCCGTACTGCCGAAGAATATTGTAATATCTCCTTAGTTCAGCCCGCGCACGAGAGAATACGTTAGCATTTTCATGCAGGCTTCGTGCCTTCTGCTGCAATCAACTTAATAAAAAAATATATTGGCCTTTAACTCTCTCAAATAAATAGAACAACCACCCTGCTCTTATTCATTTTCGGCAAGCTCTGACAGATAAGACCATCGTTCTATTAATTGTTCTAGTTTATCATTCAGTTCAGTTGCCTGCTTCATTAAATCTTGTAATATTGTGAAATCACTTCCCGATTCCGACATTGCGGAATTAATCTCTTCGAGCCTTCCTTCTGTATCTGCAATTATATCGTCTATCTCCTCCCATTCTTTTTTCTCCTTATAGGTCATTTTCTTTTTCTTTTCCTTTTGCGGAGGTTTGGAAACAGGAGAAGTTCTTGCTGGTATCTTGGTTTCCAATGCTGACATTTTTTCAAGGTATTCGCTGTAATTTCCATAGAATGATTCAATATGTCCGCCGCCTTTTAAAACCAGCAATTGTTCGGTAACCTTATCCAAAAAATATCGGTCATGCGAGACAGTAATAACCACTCCAGAAAATTCTTCTAAATAATCCTCCAGCACGGTTAATGTTTGAGTATCCAAATCATTTGTCGGCTCATCCAGCAATAGAACATTGGGAGCAGTCATTAAGATCTTGAGCAAATACAAACGGCGCTTTTCACCGCCTGAAAGCTTTCGAATCGGTGTACCATGAGTATAAGGGGAAAATAAAAATCGTTCCAGCATCTGAGCGGCGGAAATAAAATTGCCATCTGATGTTTCCACCATCTGGGCTGTTTCTTTAATATACTCAATCATCCGCATGTTCTCATCCATATCTTCCCCTTCTTGAGTATAATAAGCTATTTTCACAGTTTGCCCCATATTATACTCGCCCTCATCAAGCGGAATCCGTTTTGCCAGAATATTTAAGAGTGTTGATTTACCGGTTCCATTATTTCCAATTATTCCAATACGATCCCCAGGTTTTATCAATAAATTAAAATGATGAAGTATGGTTTTTTCTCCATACTGTTTTGTTGCATTTTTTAATTCAAAGACTTGTTTGCCTAATCGTCTTCCTGTTAAGGCAATATCAAGTTTTTCTGACCCGGGTCTGCCGTTTGAAAGTTTTTCATCAAGTTCTTCAAAACGCTCGATCCGGGCTTTTTGCTTTGTAGATCTTGCCTGCGCCCCGCGCCTAATCCACTCAAGTTCACGTCTAAATAAATTTTTTTGCTTTTCATAGGTTGCAGCATCATTTTCTTCTCGAATCGCTTTAGCTTCTAAAAAAGCAGCATAATTGCCTTTATAGCTAAACAGACTCCCGCGATCCAGTTCAAAAATGCGATTTGTTACCCGATCTAAGAAATAACGGTCATGGGTTACAAGCAAAATTGCCCCTTTATATCTACCTAAGTAATCCTCAAGCCACTTGACTGTATCAAAATCAAGATGGTTTGTCGGCTCATCTAGAATAAGAAGGTCTGGTTCAGCAATCAAGACTTGTGCAAGCGCAACCCGTTTCTTTTGTCCTCCTGACAGAGCTCCCACATGCTGGCCAAAATCCTCAATTCCTAATTTTGTTAATATCGTTTTGGCATTTGTAATGGCATCCCACGCATCAAGGGTGTCCATTTCCCTTTGCAGTTTAAATAATTTTTCTTGAATTCTCGTATCATTAGGGGTGTTATTTAATTGATACAGCGTACTTTCATACCCCCGCATCAGTTTCAAAATAGGTGCATCCCCATGGTATACCTGCTCGAGCACAGTTAGATCTGCTGTAAATTCAGGCTGCTGCTCAAGGTAAGCAGTCGAATAATCCTTTCCAGTAATAATTCTTCCTTCATCAGGCTGGTCGATTCCAGCCACAATCTTTAATAAAGATGACTTACCTGTTCCGTTCACACCAATTAATCCGACTCGTTCTTTTTCAGCAATTGTAAAGGTAATATCCTGAAAAAGCTGCTTTTCTCCATATGTTTTAGTAACATTTTCAACCGTAAGCATTTTCATTTTGTTTTCCCATTCCATTCCTGAAAAAATTGTTCTAAAAAGGTTTCCATCATCTTTTGACGGCTCTCGGCTATTTTAACAGCGGTATTTGTGTTTAATAAATTTTTTAATTTTAGCAGTTTTTCATAAAAATGATGAATACTTGTCGATTTCCCGTTGCGGTACTCTTCCAAACTCATTTTTTCTCTCATTTGTATAGCAGGGTTATAGATTTGCTGACCTTTTTTTCCGCCATAAGCAAATGCCCTGGCAATCCCTATAGCACCAATGGCATCTAAACGATCGGCATCCTGAACAATTTTAGCTTCCAGTGAAGCTGGTTCACAGCCATTCCCCCCCTTAAAGGAGATCGTGCTGACAATTAGCTTAATATGTTTTTTTACATGGTCTTGTAAAGGCAGCGTTAATAAAAAGCTCTCAAGCTTTTGCGTTCCTTTTTCTGCAGTTTCATTAAGTTTTTCATCTGGTATGTCATGCAAAAGGGCCGCCATTTCAATTATAAACGGATCTCCTGCCTGTTCTTCATAACATATATGCAAAGCGTTCCTGCGTACCCGGTCAACATGAAACCAATCATGGCCGGCAGCATCTTCGCCTAGTTCATTTCGGACATAGGTTTCGGTTTGTTCAATAATTTCTTTTTTCACAATCACATACACCTGCTTTCATCCCTGCTATTTTATCATGAAAAAGGACAAAAATAACCCCGAACTACTTCGGGGCATGTTTTAAACATCATACAGTTTTAATTCATTTGATTAAACCAGCTTATACCAAGCGTATTTTCACCAGCGTGCACACCAATAACAGCACCAAGCGGACAGCAGACAATTTTCAACTCTGGGAATTGCTGCTGAAGTTCCCTTCCCCATTCATTTGCATCCTCTATATGCAATCCATATAGGATATAAACCTCTTCTATCTTATTTTTTTCGTAAGCCGAACGGAAATAGTTTAGAATTTTTTCTTTTGCCTTCTTCTCACTTCTAACCTTTTCTTTAACAAATAATGCCCCTTCATTAAATGAAATGATTGGCTTTACTTTTAACATGCTTCCAAGGAAAAATTGCAAACCCGTCATCCTGCCTCCACGGTGAAGCTGTTCTAAGCTTCCAACAAGGACATATGTTTCGCCGGTATCACGGATTTGTTCCAGCTTCTCTATAATGGTTTCGAGTTTTTCGCCGGCTGCTTCAAGATCCATTGCTTTTTTTACCAGGGCAGACATTGGGTAGGTTAGAATATGTGAATCAAACGTCGTTACCGGAATATTCACAAGTTTTGCTGCTTGAACACTTGAGGAGACGGTGCCGCTTAATTTTCCTGAAATGAGTATGGTGACAATGCGATCATATCCCTTTTCCAATTGCTTATATAATGTTTGAAAAGCACCAACTGCTGGTTGTGATGTCTTTGGGGGATGTTTTAATTGTGTAAGTCTGTCAAATAATTGTGCCGGAGTTAAGTCAACCCCGTCAGTAAATTCTTCCCCGTCAAGCAAAATGGTTAATGGAATTGTATAAAGATCAGGGTGATTTTTCAATTCTTTATCTAAATAGGCTGTACTATCTGTTACCCATGCCGTTTTGGCCATCTCCATCTCCCCTTTTAGTATTAGGTCATAATATCTAGTTATAACTATCGTACCTTTTATTTGAATGTTTGTAAATATTCCTTTTTAAAATAAATCCGTCAAAATACCGGCTGCATCATTCATTTATTGGGACTTGGGCGGTTTTTATTCAACACCGCTGAAATAGGAATCTAAGTCTTTTAATGTTGAAATCATAAAATCAATCATCTCAACCAGGTCGTCCATTTGATCTTCATTTATAAGTCTTTCAAAATCAATTGAAACGATATTTTTTACGTTTTGAGGCTCGAATGGATTCATTACTACTGTTTGTGTAATTCTCCTTAATTCACCCCAAACCCCCAAAAAAATCTGTTGGATTGCTTGATAATGTTTATTATCATGGTCATGGTATATTGTAAATACTGGTTCTACATAACAGCCTGCTGAATTATCTGGCAATTTGCCCGGGAGAAGCTCGGCGCCCAAATTTTCAAGGCCTGCCGCTAAGTTTATATTGGCCGAAATCCTATTGATCTTATGTTTATTTTCTATAAAGCTAATATTGAACTTTCGTGACATTTTTGCTGAATTTAATAGATCATTACGGTCAATAATCACAATTTCCTTATCCATGTCTTTGTCATACAAGGCACCCTCGATGACTACTTTCATATTATCAAAGGCCGTAGGATCAAACATTTAAACTTCCACTCCTTCCTGATAAAAATTAACCTTATAAAAAGGCTGAGTTAATCTTAGCTGTTGATTTGTGCACCAAAAAGAAGTCTTGGTACCTTCCGCTTCAATCAACATGATTAAGAATCAACAATAACTGTAACACAGCCAAATAAAAGAAAATCGGCAAATCGCCGATTTAAAAAAGCTGGAGGTTAAATTTTCCGCATCCTGCTGCTTTTATTAAAAAATACCTGAAGCATTGCCGTTTTCATCAACATCCATATTTAATGCTGATGGCTTTTTCGGCAGGCCTGGCATTGTCATGATATCTCCTGTTAAAGCAACAATAAAGCCTGCCCCTATGGATGGCTTAAACTCCCTGATTGTGACGGTAAAATCAGCAGGTCTCCCTAGCTTCGCTGGATCATCTGATAAGGAATATTGTGTTTTCGCCATACATACCTGTAAGTTAGACCAGCCAAACTTCTTATAATCAAGCAGCTGTTTTTTAGCTTTGGATGAAAATTCAACTTTCTTGCCGCCATACACCTTTTGGACAATTGTACTGATTTTATATTCAATTGAATCGGAGAGTTGATATAAAGGCTGGAACTTATTTACCTCATTATCTATAACAGATAATAGTTTCTCGGCCAGCTCAATCCCGCCTGCACCGCCTTTTTCCCATACCTCTGTTAATGCTGCCTCCACTTTTTCCTGGTTACACCATTTCAGCAGTGTTTCAACTTCATATTCGGTGTCGGTTATAAACTTATTGATTGCAACAACAACAGGAAGACCAAAATCTCTAATTGTTTCAATATGTTTTTGCAGATTGGATAAACCTAAGGTTAATGCAGGGATATTTTCTGCTGCCAATTCTTCTTTTGAAACACCGCCATGCATTTTCAAAGCTCGAATTGTTGCCACTATGACAACAGCATCTGGTTTAATCCCAGCACTCCTTGATTTAATATGTAGAAATTTTTCTGCACCCAAGTCAGCACCAAATCCTGCTTCTGTAATGACATAATCAGCTAATTTAGATGCAGTTGTGGTTGCAATCACACTATTGCAGCCATGGGCAATGTTCGCAAATGGCCCCCCATGAATCAATGCAGGGGTATGTTCAATCGTCTGTACAAGATTCGGTTTCACTGCATCCTTTAATAATAATGCCAGTGCACCTTGAACACCTAAATCGCCGACAGTTACCGGTTCCTTATTATAATTATAGGCAATGACAATCCGTGACAACCTAAATTTTAAATCTTTTAAATCATCGGCTAAACATAAAACAGCCATAATTTCAGATGCCACTGTGATATCAAAGCCATCTTCACGCGGTATCCCTTGCATTGGACCGCCAAGTCCCACAACCACCTTCCTTAGTGCGCGGTCATTTAAATCAACTGCGCGCTTCCAAACAATCCTGCGCGGGTCTATGTTTAATTCATTCCCTTGCTGAAGGTGATTATCTATTAAAGCAGCGAGGGCATTATTTGCCGTCGTAATCGCATGTAGATCCCCGGTAAAATGAAGATTGATATCTTCCATTGGCAAAACCTGTGCGTACCCCCCGCCTGCAGCACCACCTTTAATTCCCATAACAGGTCCTAACGAAGGTTCCCGTATAGCAATCATTGCATTTTTTCCTATTCGGTTAAAGGCATCTCCCAAACCTACTGTAACTGTTGATTTTCCTTCACCAGCAGGAGTTGGATTGATAGATGTTACCAAAATGATTTTTCCGCCTTGTTTCGTTTTTAATTTTGCCAAAGTCTCACTCGAGATTTTGGCTTTATATTTTCCAAAAAGCTCTAAATCTTCTTCCTCTAAACCGATGTTTTTGGCGATTTCAACAATTGGTTTCATCTTTGATGCCTGTGCAATCTCGATATCAGATTTTAGAGTTGTCTTCATTGCCGTTTACCCCCCAAAACTCAATTTATATGTTCCTTTTCATTGTATCAAAAGTGCTGCCGCAATCCGAATTACAAAATTATGAACAAACTATTTTCTTCCCTCAAATTAGAATTTTGTTTATAATGATAATATTGAATTTTTATAGCGGTTGTTCAATTTTTTCAAATAGAACGAATGAACGATTGGAATTAAAGGAGGGACAGTCCATTGCCTATTAATATCCCTAAATTATTACCGGCACGGGCAACTTTAGAACAGGAAAATATTTTTATCATGGATGATGAACGGGCTACAAGACAGGATATCAGACCGTTAAACATCTTAATCCTGAATTTAATGCCAGAAAAAGAAAAAGCAGAAACTCAGCTGTTAAGACTCTTGGGGAATTCGCCATTACAAATAAATGTAAACTTCTTAAAAACGAGTTCATATGAATCTACCCATACAAGTAAGCAGCATCTTGAGCAATTTTATATCACTTTTGATGAAATTAAAGATCAAAAATTCGATGGAATGATCATTACGGGAGCACCTGTAGAATTATTGGAATTTGAGCAAGTTAAATATTGGGAAGAGCTTCAGGATATTATGGAGTGGACAAATACTAATGTAACATCAACTCTTCACATATGCTGGGGTGCACAAGCTGCCCTTTACTATCATTATGACATTAAAAAATTTGAATTGTCGCAAAAATGCTCAGGTATTTATGCTCATCAAATTTTTGAACCAAATAATATTCTATTAAGGGGATTTGACGACCGATTTTATGCCCCGCATTCTAGATATACCGATGTTTCGATTGAAGCTATTAAAAGTAATCCAGAACTGACATTATTAGCTGCATCAAAAAAGGCCGGGGCCCTCTTAATAGCATCAAAAGACCGAAAACATGTAATGATTACAGGTCATCTAGAATACGATTCAGACACTCTGGCACAAGAATATGAAAGGGATGTTAAAAAAGGTTTACAAATTCATGTTCCGGAAAATTATTTTCCTAATAATGATCCAACACAGCCTCCGATTAACTGCTGGCGTTCTCATGGACATTTATTCTTTTTAAACTGGCTTAACTATTATGTCTATCAAGAAACCCCATTTTTTTGGAAATAACGAAAACAAAGCATCGGCAGAATCCTCCCGATGCTTTATTCTTCCCGTCTCCTGCAAAGAATTGATTAGAAATTAAGAAAAGTAGAAATGCTAGAGATGAGGAGGGATTTATTTGGAAACAATTACAGCATTGCACAGAAATCATTTTGGTCAAATAATCAGTTTTGTTACTTCAGAAGGCAGGGTCATTTCATATCAAAAAGCCCTGGATGAGGCAGAAAATGGCCTTATTTACGGGGTAGAGACAGGACTGGATATGGAAGGAAATATATATTTAAAACCAGAAGACCAAACTAACTTTGACGAATATCCTGACATATTTTAAAACCATCCAGCTTATTGTAAGTAGTTCCGATAACGTGGAGAATATCTAAAACCACAACACAAATAACATAAGAATTCGTTGCATGAATAACAAGTAATTAACAATATAACTAGCACACAAAAAAGCTTGGGATTTTTGTCTTTAATATGTTTTAATGGAGAGGTTGTACAAGTCGTTAAACGCTGAGGCAAGTTTGATAAATAGGCGGAGAAATTTCCCTTAAGTAACAAAAAACACTGAAAATAGCTAAAATAGACGGAGGGTTTCCGCCTATTGACTCGACAAATGTGAAAATAGGTAATTTTGCTTTTGATAAGCGGAAAACCTCCCCTTATATTCCTCGAAACGAGCTCCGTTCTGCATATAGCGGAAAAATCTCCGCTTATTTTACCTTCGCCGGTTACCCAATTATGGATTAGACTACTTATGTTTCAAAAAAACAAGTGAACCTCAGTAAAAAACAACCTAGCAAATTGCATAGGAATTAACATAGTAATTAGCACATTGACAACAACTATTGTCAATATGTTTTTTAGGCTGCGATTTTGCTGGCTAATTAAAGTGGTTATAGCTCTTGGTCGTTGATATATAAGAGGAAAATAGGAGACAAAATCGTATGCGACTTTGTCTCCTATTTAACATGCTGTTTGGTATGTTTCTCCACCAAAACGGAACTACTTAAGCTTATTGCTGAGTGCTTTTCTTATACATTTTCATTTTGTTTCTGGATTTCCAGTAAAGCTTGGGTACGACTGTCATCTTCTTCAAAGAATTGAACAAGATCTCCAATTCGATCAATTGCATCCCAGCTTAAATGATGCTCAATTCCTTCAACATCATGATAGATGTTTTCTTCTTTTACACCAATTATTTTCAAGAATTGTTCCAATAATTCATGTCGAAAAACCAACCGCTTGCCAATCTTTTTACCTTTTGTTGTAAGTACAAGTCCTCTATATTTTTCATAAACCAGATATTCATCTTTATCAAGCTTTTGAACCATTTTTGTTACTGAGGAGGGATGAACAGATAACGCTTCAGCAATATCAGAAACCCTGGCGTATCCTTTTTCTTCAATCAAAATATAAATTTGTTCAATATAATCTTCCATACTTGGTGTTGGCATCCCGTAACCTCCATTACTAATCATCATTAAAAAGTTTACTATAGAAGGCAATGAGTGACAAGGTTGTTTATCACAGGCCTGTCTTCCCTATCAGTTTACCGGCAGATTTTTTTCAAATGAAAATTTTACCTTACTTTCTATTTCATCAAAGTACAGTCTTGCATTAAAACTTCGATCCTTATTCTTAAATCCTTCAATAATTTCTGTCTTTCCTTCTGTCAAAAGGAGCTTTACATTCTTTTGGGTAATTGTTTTACCAAAAATCTTCTTAGAAATGGTAAAATCACAATGATTATTTTTATAATTACTGCATCCGTAAAAACTGCCCTTATCTATAATTGTACCATCACATTTTTTACATGACCCAAGTTTGACAGGGGCTCTCCTCTTCCCGCGTTGTTTCCCAGGTGTAAAACTATCGCAAACTTCATTTGAAAAAGTCCAATTAGATGCCTGCTCTACGGTGGCGTTAATTAAATGGTGGACCATTTTCTTAGTTTGTTCCATAAAATGGTTGGGGGATGCCTTACCTTCTGATATTTCCTTCAGCTTCTGTTCCCATTTGGCCGTCATTTCTGGCGAAGCTAGAATTTCCTTGCCAACAGCCCCAATCAGAATTTTAGCTTTTGCGGTGGCATAAACTAGATTCTTTTTCACTTCAATGTATGCTCTGTCCTTCAGCATAGTGATAATTCCTGCTCTAGTCGCCTCTGTACCGAGCCCTTCCGTTTTTGTTAAAATTCTCTCAAGTTCTTTATCGTCAATATGTTTTCCAGCCGTTTTCATTAATGTAATCAGTTGTCCCTCTGTATAGCGCTTAGGAGGCTGTGTTTGGCTCTCCTTCACTTCAGCCTTAACAGTCTGGCCTTGGTCTCCCTTTACCAGCTTAGGAAGTGCTGGTTCTTCATCCTTTTCCTTTTGAGCCAGCACCTTTTTAAAACCTTTTTCTAGTTGTACCTTTCCTTTTGAAATAAACTGTGCTCTGCCATCTACAAGTGTTGTTACAGTCGTATATTCAGCAATTGCTTTATTGTAATGGGCAGCAATTAGACTCCTTACAATTAGATCATAAATCTTTAGCTCATCAGGACTTAATTTCTCTATATTCGGAATCTGTTCTGTTGGAATAATTGCATAGTGATCAGTTACCTTCTTTTCATTTACATACCTTTTATTTTCTGCAATTGAGGAAATTGGTAAAGGAAATAAAGGCTGGTAATCTTTAAAGTGACTTAATTTTGTAAGAATGTCCGGAAAACCTGCTGCTTCCTCTTTTGTAACGCAGCGGGAATCAGACCTTGGATATGATACATTACCTTTTTGATATAATTTCTGTAATACATCAAGTGTTTTTTTGGGTGGAAATTTAAACCGTTTATTGGCCTCAGCTTGTAAGGCAGATAAATTATAAAGCAGCGGCGGCTGCAACTCTTTACGTTCAGAAATCACTTCACTAACTTCTGCAGGTTTATTAAGACAAAATGCAGCTACCTTCTCTGCCAATTCTTTTGTCTTTACTCTAGTTTCACCATTGTCTTGCCATTTGCCGCTATATTTTTTTCCGTTGATTGAAAATTGGGCTTGGACCTCCCAAAATGGCTCGGATTTGAAGTTTTCAATTTCAAACTCTCTTTTCACAATGAGGGCTAATGTTGGGGTTTGAACTCTGCCAACTGAAAATACGTCGGAAAATCCCTTTTTTTGTAATATTAAACTATAGAGCCTTGAAGCATTCATTCCCACAACCCAGTCCGCACAAGCGCGGGTATAGGCCTCAAAATATAGGTTACGGGTCTCCTGCTCATCTATTAATTTTCTAAATCCGTCAAGAATCGCATTTGCAGTTAAGGATGAAATCCATAATCGTTTCATGGGCTTATGACAGCCTGCAAGTCTCAAAATGTTGCGAATAATTAATTCCCCTTCACGTCCAGCGTCACCTGCGTGGATGATTTCCGTTACATGAGGGTCAGAAACCAATTTCTTAATGACAGCATATTGCTTTGATTTATCTTTTGTTACTTCATAGGCAAACTGACCGGGGATAATCGGTAAAGTTTCCAAGGACCATTTTTTCCATCCTGGCTCATATTTTTCCGGCTGGACTAATTGACAAATATGGCCGATTGCCCATGTTACATAAGCACCATCTGGAAAAAGCTCATTTGGAAAAACCTCAATAAATCCATTTTGTCTTTTATGTTTAAAAACCGATGCCAAGGTAGAACCTTGATCCGGCTTTTCAGCAATGATAACCTTCATTTCTCCTGCCCCTTTTATACAATCCCAGTATAACGTACCATATTATTTTACCATGAAAATTTTCATATCAATAATATGGGAAAATTTTTTCTTGGCTAAATGAAAAGAAGAGTGATCTATTGACCACTCTTTAAACTATTTTAGTTGGTTCATTCTTGAATATACCAGTATTCATCTGAAATAATATTTGAAACAGTTAAAATAAATGATGGAATGGTTTCGACATCGAAGACAATTGCCCCAATTTTTTTGGTAAACATGAGGAAGGCATCACCATGGGAGTAATTTGACAATTTTTCACCTATATGCAGCAATGACATTAAAATGGCCTGACGTTCTTCAGCATCTATGGAAATCCTTGGTGAGAATCGTAATATCCATTCATCCTCCTTAATCGAAAAACGATACATTATCCGCACCCCTATTTAAACTAGTTTCTCTAGCATATGAAGTTCACCTGTATTTTTATGTTATCAGCATAAAAATAAAAAAGTTTTTCATAAAGTGAAACTTAAATCAGCCGCTTACCACTTGTTTAACTTGAATTCTTGAAATGGGGGTCTTACTGCCAGAAAATGCGGAAGAAATTTCATGATTTGTTTAAAAACCCTTATTCCCTTTCTTGACTGGCAATTTTTCTTATTGTATATTTAAAGCATCATGTAGACGAATTACATAAGGATTGACTCTTTGGAATTAGTATGCATGGTAATATTTAACTTTGGCACTTAAAAAGTGGTGCCTCGAAAGGCTTAGGAGGAAGAAGTACATGCAAAACGGTAAAGTAAAATGGTTTAACAACGAGAAAGGTTTTGGTTTTATCGAAGTTGAAGGCGGCGACGATGTATTCGTACACTTCAGTGCAATTCAAGGTGAAGGTTACAAATCACTAGAAGAAGGTCAAGAAGTTTCTTTTGAAATCGTTGAAGGAAACCGTGGACCACAAGCTGCTAACGTAGTAAAACTATAATCCAATATTAAATTTTAAGGCTGACATTTCAATGTCAGCCTTTTTTATTGTTTATTTAACTTTCTTCCATACTCCTGCAATTTTTCTCCAACGGTGCATTGTGAAATACAGAAGCGATGGGCATATCTTCTGCCTCCGTCCTTTTTTAACTGTTTGTGTACAAAACAGCCATCACAATATTCGGCCATCAAACTTTCAACTTGATGGATCACTTCTTTTCTTATAGATTCTTTCACTAAACTCCTGCACCTCCGATGTTTATAGGATTAGCATTTTGGAGAAGATTTCTTTTCCCTCTAATGCCTGAGTTGCCAGTCTGTCTGCTTCTTTGTTCTCCTTTCTAGGAATTACTGTGTATGTTGGACTGATATCCAGCTTTTTCATTTTCTCCTCAATCCGGTCAAGCCATTTATTTAGAACATCTTCATAGCAAGGCCATTCTCCTTCAAGCTGTTTTAATAACCCCTGTGCATCTCCTTTAAATTCACACTGCATTTGCTTTACACCCAAATCCTCCAAAATATTTAAGGCATAGTAAATTGCAGCATATTCGGCTTCATTATTCGTTTCCATTTCATCAATTAATTCATTGGCCCGGATTCGATACCTTTTTTTTCCTTGTTTAAAGAAAATGACAATACCAAGTCCTGCCTGATTATTTTCCCTTTGAAAACCGCCGTCAAAATAAACGGTTACTTCATGAGGATCTTCCTCAATCTCTGTTAATAACTTTTTCATTTCCTTTAAAATCCATGATGTCCCTTTTTCATCATAAAAAAACAGATTGTTTACTTTTCCGCTCATTTCAAGTTCTTCTCCCATCTGAATGGCGGTTTCCCCTGGCACCCATTCAGATGTACATTGGATCTTTTCACTATTTTTTAATTTATATTCCCATTCAAGCCTGAATTTCATTATTTTCAGCCTTTCATTAATGATTTATCCTACATCTTCGATATATACGAACTCCATCATGACAATATTCTTATGAATCTTAGGAAAAAACTCCCTTTTCTTTTAGAAAGGGAGCTTTTTAAAATTGAGTGCGTTAAACATATCTGCTGCTTTTCGCTCCACAAGGAAGTCTTCAGCAACATAGGCATCACAGGACTTAAAGCGGTTAGCTGGTGTTTCCTCGCCGTTAACGACTGCGGAGTCTACTTCGTGCCCGAACTTATGAGAGACAATGATTTACGCCTTTGCAGGCACTCACGCAAGATGGAAATACGTTAGATATACTTGAGTCTTCGTACTTTCCGCTGCCATCAACAGGGTCCTTTAAATAACCTTAAATGTTCTAAAATGTTAAATAGCTAACAACTCTTGCTCTTCAACAAATTTTAGGGCATCTTTTCTGGTAATGATTTGATTTGTAGTAAATGTTTCCAACAGTGAAACATAAAAACTGCCATCAAAGCTCTTCTGGGCTTTTAATGTCAGTTCTATTGCTGTGTTAATCAATTCATCAGATGCATTCGTATATTGTTTCCCGAAATAAATAAAACCTATTGAGTCTTCTTTAAAATGAAGGCCCTTTCCCTTCAAGTATTGCAGGTAATCTTCCACTGTTCGCACGTACTAACATTCCCCTCCAAAAAACTTGCAAATTCATTTAAAATCTTAACCTAATTTTATTGATTTTACTATCCTTTTTTGTAAACTTATGACCTGCCATTCCTACTAATACCCCTAAAAGCGCCCCGCCTAATACTTCCTCCGGCTGATGGCCAAGCACTTCCTTCAGCTTTTTAGGAGCATCCTCCTTAAATTCAAGACTTTCCTCTTTATGAATCTTTTCAATTAATTCATTAAGCGAATTTACTTTTAAAGTAAGTTCACCAGTCTGCCTTCTTACTCCTTGGGCATCATACATTACAATTAAGCCATAAATAAGGGACAAAGCAAAGTCAAATGTTGGCATCCCACGCTGTAAAGCTATATACGTTGTTAAGGTGGAGACACCCGCCGAATGGGAGCTCGGCATCCCGCCTGTACTAAAAAATAAATCAGGACGCCACTCCTTCTTTTTTATATAATACAATGGAATCTTTACACCTTGAGCAAGTGCTATGCTAAGAAGGGACAAATAAACTCCCTTATTCATTTTCATCACCTCTTCCATTATTGTTTAGAAAGCGGTGTTTTATTATTCGAAACGGAAATACTAAAATTTGTGGAGGTGAATTGTTAATGGGTAAAAAAAGTAGAAACCGGGGGGTTAAGGCACCCGGAGTAAATCCTCAAGGATATGGACAAGACGCTGAGTTTGCTGAGGAGCCTAAAAGCAAATTGGAAAATCGTGCAAAAAAATCTAATACCAAAATATAAACGAATATCAATGGGCAACTGGCTGCCCCAAAAGTGGCAGCCAGCGTTCTTAGCTATGATATAAATGATTCCATTGGCAGAAGCCGCTGCAGGCCGCGAATTTCCAGCTCCATTAACTTATCTAATGCTTTTTCCTTTTTAATGTTTAGCCCAGCTTCTTCAATCGTACAGCTTACAGGAACATCACATTTAATCTCCGCCAACCTTCTGGATAGATGGAGCATTTCTAAATCCTGTTCTATCTTTGTCCGGTTTGATTTGGATAACTTGTCAAGGTTTGAAACAATCTCGTCAACATGATTATATTCTTTTAAAAGCTTCAGGGCAGTTTTTTCGCCGATCCCCTTAACCCCAGGATAATTATCACTGGAATCCCCCATCAAGGCTTTTAAATCAATCATTTGTTTTGGTGTAATTCCCTTTTCTTCAAAAAATGTTTCGGGTGTATGGACATGATAGTTGCCAAAACCTTTTTTTAGTAAAATAACAGAAACTTGATCATCAAGCAGCTGCAGAATATCCTGGTCACCAGTCAAAATGGAGACATGGGTGAATTCTTTTATTTGGTTTGCAATTGTCCCGATACAATCATCAGCTTCAAATCCTTCAAGCCCAATGTTAGGTATATCAAATGATTCCACAACCTCTTTAACAAGGTCAAATTGGGGAATTAACTCGATTGGAGCTTCTCCGCGGTTCCCTTTATAATCCGGGAACAGTTCCGTTCTAAACGTTTTACTGCCCATATCCCAGCATACGGCTAAATGTGTCGGCTTAAACGTAGAAACAGCGGTAAACATATGCTTTATAAACCCATGAATTCCATTCGTTGGAATTCCTTTTGAATTAATCATAAAATGTCCGGAAACGGACGTTGCGTAAAATGCACGAAACAGCAATGCCATCCCGTCAACCAGCATGAATGATGGCTTTTGAGTCATTATTTTTTTAACCTCCCAACAAAGTTAAAGCGCCCAATTAGCAGAATGCACTGATTACTGGGCGCTTAACAATACGTCTTCCATTATAACATAAAACCGGACTTAAAATTAGTCGATTTCATTTTCCTTATAGCTAATCCAATCACTGAAACTTCCTAAGTACAGTTTCACTTTTTCAAAGCCTGCTTCTTTTAATGCAAGAAAATTTGGAACTGCGGTCACACCTGAGCCACAGTAAACAATGACTTGTGTAGTTAAGCCGATATCAGAGAATCTCTCTTTTTGCTCCTGAACTGACCTAAATTGGCCATTAATAAAGCCTTCCAAATAAGGCTTATTGATGGCCCCCGGTATATGTCCCGCTATCTTATCAACCAGCTCTTCAATTCCCAAAAATCGCTTAGATTCCCGTGAATCAATCAATACAGCATCCTTTTCTCCAGCAGATACCGCTCTCACTTCGTCAACATCAGCCAAAAGTTCATGACGAATATTGCTGTTAAAATGAGTTTTTTCAAATACAGGAATATCCGTAGTCAACGGATATTCAGCAGCCTTCCACTGCTTAAATCCGCCATTCAGAACAAATACTTTTTCATGACCTAAATATTGCATCAGCCACCAAAATCGGCCTGCAAACGCACCTTCACCATTATCATATGCAACAATAGTAACCGTCTCATCAATTCCTGCCTCTTCCAGTTTTTGAATTAATTCTTGTATGTTTGGCAGCGGATGGCGGCCGCCATGGATATCTACAACGCCTGATAAATCTTTTTCTAAATCAAAAAATACAGCTCCTGGCAAATGGCTTTTTTTATATTCCTGGCTGCCTTTATCTTTATCTGCCAATGAGAACCGGCAATCGACAATCCGAAACTTGCTGTCATGCAAATTTTTAAGTGTCGACTCTTTATCGGCAATGTACTTCATTTGCGATGTCCCCCCTCATTTTTCTCTAATTCATTAATTTTTGCTGAATTTCTGTTAAACGTTCAAGCGGCACACCACCATCTAATGCCGTTAGTAAACTTAAATAGAAATCATCAATCTGCTCTTCTGCCAGCTTCATTAAGCGGCTGAATTCATTTGTTATTTCTGCAGCATAATGACGGTTTGCTTTCCCAGCTTCCTGTCGTAAATACTCATCAGCCAGTGGGTCTAACACCTGTTGAAGCTCATCCTGCATCAATTCCTTGTCACCTTTTTCAAAGAACGCTTTTGGGTTTTTGAAATAGGACTTTGCCTTATTGAAGGCTTGTTGGTCTGTCGTGATAAAAGCAATTGGGAAATCAAGCTGATTAGTGATTTGAACCTCAAACTTTGAAAAAGACAAATCAGGATTAATTTCATGTAAAAGACGAATCAAAGCCTCCTGATATTCCGAGAACAATTTTTCTGCAAACCGATCGAGTCTTACAGTTGTTGCCCGCATCTCTTGTGCAAAGTCAAATCCAATACTTTCTAAAAATTCATCCAGCGCCCCTTGTAAAGATTTTTTTAAATTCCGTCCATCATCTCTTAAAGTAGATGGATTAAACGCCTCTTTAAAGAAATCACCAAACCGGAAAAAGACACGCTGTTTGATGTAATAAACTAACTCTTCTGCCTCCTGCCGCATACGGCTGTTTAAATGATCAGCTGATTGCTCTTTTAATAACTTTCCAATTTCAACCTTTTGGTGTTCTATATTTAACCGCTTTTTCTGTTTAATACTTTGATCTTCTTTTGATGTTTGTATCAGCTTGCTGATGACTTCCTGTATCCGTTCCACTTCTTTTACAGCGGAAGAAACAGCCATTTCGGTTAAGTCAGTAGAAATAAATTCTGAAAAATTCTGCTCAAAATGGGTCATCCCCGAAGGTTCAGAAACTGGTTGATTGGTCTTCTCCTGTAATGCTAATAGACTTGATAATGGATAAAGATGCGGATTTCTAATTCCGTACTTTACCAGCTGCTCTTTCACATAATTGCAAACAGCCTTTTTCTCTTCCTCGTTTTCTGCCAAGTCAATGGCATTAATAATGAAAAACATTTTATCAAGCTGGAAGGATTCTTTTACCCTGCCTAATTGAATTAAAAATTCCCTGTCGGCTTTAGAAAAGGCATGATTGTAATAAGTTACAAACAAAATAGCATCAGAATTTTTAATGTAATCAAAGGCAACCCCAGTGTGGCGGGCATTAATTGAATCAGCCCCCGGTGTATCCACCAGCGTGATCCCTTTTCGGGTTAAGTCACAGTCATAATAGAGTTCAATCCATTCCACATAACAAGACTTTTCCTCCAAGGCTACAAACTCATTAAACTCGTTTATATCTGTTTCTAATACCGTTCCAAGAAGCGGGACAAAGGATGCATATCCTTTTGTAAATGCCTGCAAAAATGCAAAATGTGTTTTCTCTAAAACACCAGCCTGACCTTTTTCAAGCATAATTTGTTTTATTACATTTGCCGCTTCTTCAAAATCATTTGCATGGAGATCAAAAACCTTTAAGGAACGATTGACATCTTCAAGCATTGCTGCCTTTTCCTTAAATTTAACCAGTGCAGTGCCATGTTTATATCGAGCTGTTACCGGTTTAATCTTATTTATGGCTGCAGTTGTCGGATTAGGTGAAACAGGCAGCACTTTTTCCCCCATCAGAGCATTGGCAAAAGAGGATTTGCCTGCACTAAAGGCACCAAATAATGCAACAGTAAACCCTTTGTTCTCTAATCGGCTTGCTTTCTCCACTAATTCACCTGAAAGCTTTTGAAATCCTGGTAAATCGGCAATTAAGCTGGAAGCAAGTTTTAAACGTGAAACGGTGGTTTTCAAATAATCCTCAGCTTGCTTTTCTATTTTTTTAGCAGGAACCGAAATAGGTTCATTGGTTTGAACCGCTTGACTTTCATATTTTTCAGCTGTTGCAGCCGGCTTCTGTTCCAACTTAATAACTTCGTATTCTTCTTCATCCTGTTCAAACAAATCATAGTCATCACCATCAAAGGCCTCTGTTTGACTTATGATTAATTGAAGTTGTTTTTCTTTTTCAGCAATGGATTGTTGATATGCATTTAATTCTGATAATGCATCTACATATCTTTCCATTTTGCCAAATTCCTTTTCATATTGCGCCTTTAAATTTGCTGTCTGGTCGGCTGCTGCTTTAAGAAATTGATCTTTAAATACAGACAATTGGTCCCTGGCAATCTTCTTAATTCCGTTCGCAACATCATCAGTATAATGAAGTACATATTCACCAGTTAAGCGGGCCCCTGTCTTAACAGCGTCTATTAATATTTCTTTAGGAACAGTAAGTGAAAACGATTGTGCGAGTTCCAGGAGCTCACCTTGATTCAATTTTGACTCTTTTAATGTTTTTAGTAAGAACTCCCTTAAATGCCATTCAAGCTGAGACTTCGCTTTATCGGTAATATCTTCGTAAAACTTTTCAAGCCTTGCGTTTTTCTCATCAAGGGTTTTCTGTTTAGAAAATAGAAATCCTACCTTAAATTCCGGTTGGCATGATTCCAAATAACTTTCCGCAAGTGATCTAGTTTGAAACGGCATTAAATAAGCATTCTTTAATATTTCTTGGAGTTCATTATCAAACTCTTTTTCCTTTTTTGAAACACCATCATTTATTATCGAAAGATTGGAAGAAAGCTTTTGAAAGGAATCCATTAATCCTTCTTTTTCTTCTTCGGATAACTCATTTAATCTGTCAAAAGCACTAGAATGTCTTTCTTCTTCCTGTTTACTTGTTTGCTCAACATGTTCTCGGGCAATTTTTTTCAAGGAGTTAAAAACAGATGGGAGCAAATATTGATCCTTTGATGCCAAATGGTCGGCAATAAACTCCTGAAGCTCCTGGAATTGATTTAACGGGTGATCTTGGTATTTCAAAGATGTATAAAAAATCTTTGCAGGTTTCACTCCCCAAGAACCAAATGAATCAACCACACTTTTTTGAAAGTCTTTAAAACTTAGTTCCTCATCTTTATGTTTATCAATTTGATTCACAACTAAATAAACTTCTTTTCCAGCCTCTGTCAATTCTTTAGTAAATAAAAAGTTCAGTTCTGCCTGTACATGGTTATAGTCCATTACATATAGAATCAAATCAGCCAAATGAATAGCTGATTCGGTCGCAATTCGGTGTGCATCGTCTGCTGAATCAATACCTGGGGTATCCATGATAACGGTGTTTACAGGCAGTTGTGAATCACTGTTGCTAATCTCGATTTCTTCAATTTGGTCGCCATCTTTACAATAATTTTTGACAAGCTCATAATCATAGGGAGCTAAATATAACCGTGGTTTTTCATTTTTAAAAAATACCTTGGCGTAATTTTCGCCAGATTTTACTTTAACAAGATTAGCACTTGTAGGAATCGGGCTTGACGGCAATAAATTTTCACCGACCACTCGATTGATCATCGTCGATTTTCCTGCAGAAAAATGACCGCAAAAAGCAATCGTATATTCTTGATTTGCTAATTTTTTTGCAAGCTGTTTTACTTTTTCCGCATTTTCTATATCGTTCTGCTCGATAAAATATTCATATAACAGAACGATTTTCTGTTTCAATGTCTTGATTGTCTCATTTTGTTTGGCTGTTTTCAGCATTACTCATATTTCCCCTTAATAACATAATAATAATAATAATTTCTATTTTATACGATAATTCGAACTTTTCCTATCCTCATACACGCATCAGCAGAAATTTCCACAAAAAAAATCAAGGAGTATATTACTCCCTGATTTTTTTAAGTTCATTTCAATGAGTTACATTTTTTAAAACATGTTTCATGACAAATGCGTAAATAATAATCGTTCCGAAGGCAAATGCATAAGCCATATGTAACACTCTCCTTATCACCCTCACTTTTTGAGAATGACTTTCATTATTAATTGTTAAATAAATAATAACATAGCTGATAATCATTTTCAACTGTCCATAAGAAATGGTTCCAATTATTTTATCCCGATTTAACGTGCAGTAAGACCCCCGCTTCAATGCTTACATAAAGCAAGAAGTTAAAGGGGGGGATCAACTGCTGCATTCGCCCGTTTGGAGAGACACAGCGAAACTTACCGATGCATAAGCAGATGTTCAGCCTGATCCAGCCAGTGTTTGTATTGACTCTTAATCGGTGCGATAGCAACGGTATTAAAAACAGTACAACGGGACTAACCAATTAGTTTAGGATAATCCCCCACTGATTGAGGTTTTACTTTATAAACTTTGGAATAAACCGATTTGATCCATGGAAGTTTCCTTCATATTCCGTTAAACTTTGGAGTGCTTTTTCTTCTGCTTTAATCCGTACTCTTAACATGAAAATATTTAATACAGTAAAGATACATGCAGTAATATAATCATTAAACAATAAAGGAACCAGCACAAATTCCAGTGAAACAACTGCATAATTTGGATGCTTTATGAAGCGATATGGCCCCTTCATAATGACCTTCTCATTTGGTATAACTATTATCTTCGTATTCCAATATCTGCCCAGCGAAAGAATAACCCAGCCTCTCATGAATTGAGTCGTGATAAAAATGATTAAAATAGATGCCCATACTGGAGAAAGTTCTCGATTTAAAAATACCTTTTCAAGAATCATTGACACAAAAAATAAGACATGCATCATAATCATATATGGATAATGAGAGGTGCCAAATTCAACAGCACCACGCTGCTTCATCCAATTTTCATTCTTTTTTGCCATCATGAGTTCGATTAAACGAATGATGATTAAATAAGCCATAAAACACATAAACGGAAACAAATCCTTCATTCAAACCACTTCAACAGCAGCAATTCTGAACTGAATCCTGGTCCAAGTGCAGTGCACAAGCCGTAAGAACCCCTTGGAATTTCCATTTCCAAATACTGCTTTAACACATAAAATATGGTCGCAGAAGACATATTTCCATATTGGCTGAGCACATCCAAGGATACTTTGGTCATGGATTCCGGGATTTCTAATGCTTTAACATAGGCATCTAATACCTTCTTGCCGCCGGGATGGGCAATAAAGTAATCCAATCTTTCTAAATCGATACGTCCTTTTTGTAAAAAATCCATAACATTCGGTTTAAGCCAATCTTTAACAATCCGGGGAATATCTCTTGAAAAGACTACAAATAACCCATCATTCTTAATGTCCCACCCCATAACATCTAAAGAATCCGGCATTAGGGTGGATTGAACAGCAATGATGGATGGCATTGTCTTTTTTTTACGAAAATGTTCCAAATTACATTCGTCACCACAAACTAATATGCACGCAATCCCATCCGCAAAAAGTGATGTTCCAATTAAATTACTTTTTGAAAGGTCATTATGCTGAAATGTAAGACTGCACAATTCCACTGAAAGAACAAGGACTTTTGCCTCTGGAAAAGCTAAACAATATTCATATGCCCTTGATAGACCTGCAGCTCCTCCAGCACAGCCGAGCCCCCAAATAGGAATCCGTTTTGTATTTGGATTAAATGGCAGCAGATTCATAATTCTAGCTTCAATTGTCGGGGTAGCCAACCCTGTAGTAGAGATAAAAAAAATAGCCTCGATCTCTTCAAATGGAATGGGGCTTTTTAAAAATGAATGATTGTTTAAACATTTCTCTATAGCCTTTTTCCCGAAAGTAACGGCAGCCTCAATATAGGCATTATTTTTCTCTTCGAACGTATGGGTTTGTCTAAACCAGTCTACATTTTTCACAAAATATCTTTTTTCAATTTGGCCGTTTTGAAACGCCTTCAAAAGCCTCTCAATATCTTTGTAAGAATTGGAAAAAAGGTCTCTTGCAAATTCTATTGCCTGTTCTTGCTTAATTTCAAAAGGAGGAATAACTTCTGCGGATGAAACGATTGTAGGCATAATCAAACCCCTTCATTGTTTTTGAGGGTATTTTTTCCAGTGTAGAGGATTTTATTCAACTTGTTTTTGTGGATTTTGGAACTGGGCCATTCTTAAAGTCGAAGCTTAAAGTCTTATATAATAAAAAAAGCTCCCCCGCTCTGGAGAAGCCAACGTTTTGAAGGTTGTTGTTGTTGTTGTGCCCTTTCATTATATAACAGGTTGAATGGACAAGCATTACACAATCTTTTCCAATTGTACAAAAATACAAAAATTTATTTCTTCCCTCATTCTCTTTATTTCTCAGGTTGTTTTTGAATTTCAATTTTAATTTTATTGTTTGCCAGAGTTCCACATACTTTACAGTGCTCTACTTTGTTATACAATAAACGGCACTGTTCACAATAATATTTCTCCACTCCCATCACTCTCTTCCTGGATTAAAAATTTGATTTTTATTATTTTATTTTTGTTATTCATATGCGGTGACAGGACAAGGTGTGATTTAGATTACTAACATTGAACTATCCACATCACAGAAGAGAAGTGATAATTCACATTAATGTCACATTTGGACAGCACTGATTGTGACATTAATCACTGTTGTATCAACTTTATATCATTACCATAGTAGATACATTAGTAATGAACAATTTGTGAAAATGGAAATTTGATATTTTCCTTACGTAATTGTTTTGTATTATGAAAGAGAAATGACTAATTTATTTTTTATGTTTTTGAAGGGAGTGCATAGAGATGGCGAAGGTTGAATTAAAAGCAAAACAGAATACCGAAATTGAAGACAGGTCTTCTCTAAAAGGAACAATGGCTTCAGTGTTATTTTTATTGTTATTTATTATCGTTTCATGGCTCGGAGTCTACTATCTATTCGTAGATCGTTTTTAATTGGATTAGAGGGGGAAAGAAATATGCACATGCATAAGCTTGAAAAGATTTGGTTGATTTTAGGAATCAGCTGTCTGATCATTTTTTTAACAACAGTCGGTGTAAGTGCTTTCTATATGGGCAACAAACCGCCAAGCTGTTTATTAACAATCGACCCGGAAAAGGTGGATCAGCAAAAACCATTTGATAAGCCTGGTCTGCACAAGGTTGAAGGAAAAGAATGGGATTATGAATTAGTCTATGTTGCACAAGCATTCTCCTATAATCCAGCAAAGGTGGAGATTCCGCTTGGTGCAAAGGTCAAAGTTATTGCAACAACTAAAGATGTTATTCACGGTTTTGAGGTTGCTGGAACAAACATCAATATGATGCTGGAGCCTGGCTATATCAGCGAATATACAACAACGTTTGATAAAGAGGGCGAGTATCTGATTGTTTGTAATGAATATTGCGGTTCAGGTCACCATTTAATGTTTTCAAAGATTGAGGTGGTTAAAAAATGATTAACAATGCAAAAGCTATAGTTAAAGTAGATTCTAAAGATGCAAAGCTTTCCATGGCACATTTCTTTGTTGCATTTGGGGCACTCGCTATAGGAGGGCTTATGGGGTTACTGCAAACCCTTGTCCGCTCTGGTAAATTTGAACTTCCATTTGGAATTGGCTATTATCAGATTCTAACTGCACATGGTGTATTAATGGGACTTGTCCTTACAACATTTTTTATCATGGGATTCCAATATGCTGCCGTCAGCAGAACTGCCGGACCACACTCAAGTGCCGCAAGACGAACTGGCTGGACCGGATTTTGGATGATGACAGCGGGAACCTTAATGTCTGGTACAATGATTTTATTAAATGAAGCATCTGTCCTTTATACATTTTATGCCCCGCTAAAGGCACACTGGATTTTTTACTTAGGATTAACTTTTGTCGTTGTCGGCAGCTGGGTTGACGGGATAGCACAAATTATGACTTACGCCAAATGGCGTAAAAACCACCCCGGAGTACCAAGTCCATTATTAAGCTTTATGGCCGTTATTAATACTGTCTTGTGGATTGTGGCTACTTTAGGTGTTGCTGCCACTGTTTTATTCCAATTGCTTCCTTGGTCTTTAGGTTTGGTAGATACAGTAGATGTTCTTGTCAGCCGTACTTTATTCTGGTATTTTGGACACCCGCTCGTATACTTTTGGCTGCTTCCAGCTTACATGTGCTGGTATGCTGTTGTCCCAAAAATTATTGGCGGAAAAATTTTCTCTGATTCTTTAGCTCGTTTATCGTTTATCCTATTCCTGCTTTTCTCAATTCCAGTTGGTTTTCACCACCAATTGACAGAACCAGGTATTGATCCGGCATGGAAATTCTTTCAGGTAATTTTAACGTTTATGGTTGTCATCCCATCGTTAATGACTGCATTTTCTCTATTTGCAACATTTGAAAGATATGGCCGCAGCAAGGGGGCAACAGGAATTTTAGGTTGGTTTAAGGTCCTTCCTTGGAATGATGCTCGATTTATCGTACCATTTATAGGTATGGCAGCCTTTATCCCTGCTGGTGCAGGCGGTATTATCAATGCTTCAAACCAAATGGACCAAGTTGTTCATAACACAATTTGGGTAACAGGGCACTTCCATTTGACAGCAGCAACATCGGTTATTTTAACGTTCTTTGGAATTTCTTATTGGCTGATTCCTCATTTAACTGGAAGAAAGCTAACGAAAAAAATGAATAAATTAGGAATCATTCAGGCATGGGTTTGGTTTATTGGAATGGCGTTCATGTCAGGGTCCATGCACATCCAAGGACTTCTAGGCGGCCCGCGTCGCTCTTCCTTCTCAACATATGGCGATTCTAAGCAGGCTCTAGAATGGATTCCTTACCAAATTGCTCAAGCGGTCGGCGGTACCATTCTATTCATCGGTATTATTTTAGTACTAGTAATATTCATTAATCTTGCGTTTTTTGCTCCTAAAGGAGATGAAGAATTTCCTGTCGGGGAAGCAGAAAACTCGGAAGAAAGAGCCCCAATGGTATTCGAAAACTGGAAATTGTGGCTTGGAATTTTAACAGCATTGATTCTTTTTGCATATACGATTCCATTTATCGATATTATCCAAAATGCCCCTCCAGGATCAAAAGGATTTAGAACATGGTAGAATGAAAATTGCAGGTCCTTGGAATAATGAAGGGCGTCAATCCAAAGAGATTGACGCCTTTTGTTTTTTGGGAATACTAATATTAACTATTATTACAGATGATAGAATAATCAGGGTGCCAATTGCCTGAACTAAACCGAAGCTTTCCTTATAAAGTATTACACTTAATAGTGTTGCCACGACCGGCTCCACCGTAGCGATAATTGCCGCCTTACTGCTCTCAATTTTCTCAAGACCTTTTGTATATAATAAAAAAGCAATTACCGTTGGAAAGATTCCTAAACCTCCTCCATATAATAATACTTCTCTGCTAAACAATAAGTCCCCTTTATTCCAAAGTTGTGTAACCGGAATCAAAGTAATGGCTGCCACTAAAAACGTATAAAAAGTGACAGTAAACGAAGAATACCGATCCAATGCAAATTTCCCAAAGATGCTGTACAAAGCATATCCAAAACCTGCTCCGAGTCCTGTAATAATTCCGAGTGTACTTAAAGAGACGGTATCGTTTTGGCTGACTCCTGCAATCAGGGTACATCCAATAATTGTACCGATAACAGATGCACCCTTTATCCAATTCATCTTCTCCTTTAAAAATAAAAACGATAATATAGTCACGAATGCAGGTGATGTATATAATAAAATTACTGCCAAGGATAAATTCATTTTATTCACTGAGGTAAAGTAGCACCAATTAAATAAAACGATACTAAAAATACCTGTTCCAATAAATAACTTGATATCTTTTAAACGAATTTTCATCTCAGGCTGAAATTTTAAAAGGCCTATAACCGCAAGCAATATGGCCGCAATGACCACTCTAATGGTTACTATCTCCATGGAGGAAAGGCCAATACTTGAAAGTTTCCGTACAAATATGGCTATGATCCCCCATAATGATGCACTGACTGTAATTAAAATAATCGGATATATGCGCTTCAATTTAACTGATACACCTGCCCATATTTTTCATATAAGTAATCAATTAAATATTTTGCATTTAATCCTTCACCTGTAACATCCTGTAAAATTTCAAGCGGTTTCTTCAATTTTCCATATTGATGAATTCTTTTTGTCAGCCATTCTTTAATTGGCAGCAATCTTCCCTCTTCCAATAATTGATCAAAATTCGGCAGATCCTTTAACATCGCCTGCTTGAATTGAGCGGCATACATATACCCTAAAGCATATGATGGAAAATAGCCAAAGCTTCCACCCGCCCAGTGAACATCTTGAAGTACCCCTTGAGCATCATTTTTAGGCCGGATTCCCAAATATTGTTCATACATATCTTTCCATATGTCCGGAAGGTCCTTCACTTCGATTTGACCATTAAATAATCCCTTCTCAATCTCATAACGGATGATAATATGCAGCGGATAGGTTAGCTCATCTGCCTCAATCCGAATAAAAGAAGGCTTAGATTCATTTATTGCACGGTAAAAATCATCTACTCCAATATCATCAAACTGACCGCTGGCATAGGTTTTCAACAGCTTATAATTCTGTTTCCAAAATGCGAGGCTGCGCCCAACGATATTTTCGTAGAAAAGAGACTGTGATTCATGGATACCAGTTGATGTCCCATCACAAAGAGGTGTGCCAATTAAGTCTTTTGAAATATTTTGTTCATATAACGCATGACCGCCCTCATGGATTGTGCCAAAGATAGCTGTGCGGAAGTCGTGTTCATTATATCTGGTAGTAACCCTTACATCACCTGGATTTAAACCGATTGCAAATGGGTGTACTGTTTCGTCAAGCCGCCCGGCTTCGAAGTTATAGCCCATCTGTTCTAGAATCCTTAAGCTGAATTTAAGTTGTTTATCCTTTGAAAATAGATGGAATAAACAATCTGTTTTTGGTTTATTTGGTGAAGCTGAAATTTGTTTTACTAAAGGGATGATTTTTTCTTTTAGTTCACCAAACACCTTATCTAAAACTTCTACTGTCATGCCTGGCTCATACAAATCCAGCAGGACATTGTATATATTTTGCTTATGACCCCAATAACCGGCAAACCGTTTTGTCATTTCAACCAATTTTTCTAAATATGGCTGAAACATCTTGAAATCGTCCTTTTCTTTTGCCTCCTCCCAAACGCTTTCTGACTTTGACTGGAGAATAACAAATTCTTTAAATTCATTTTCCGGAATCTTTTTATTCCGGTCATATTCTTTTTTACATACTTCTAAAGTTTTTTTTGTTTTATCTGGCAGTTCAACTTTTGAAAGATTAGCTATGTATGCGGCCATATCTTCTGATATTGACATATTAAAAACTTCAGTGGATAACAAACCAATTACTTCCGACCTTTGTTCCACTCCCTGCTTGGGTGCTCCCGTTCTTAAATCCCAATAAATTACACCAAGCGCCTCATTATAGGCCGACATCTTTTTTACATAATCTAAAAACTCTTTCTCCGTTTGCTTAAGATTCACAACTGGCTCCCCCTCCTTTTTTATGTTTAATTTTATCATACTCTTCTGAAAAAATTATTAAAAAAAAAACAACAGAAATGAATTCTGTTGTAAAATAAGTTTATAGGAAAAAAGAGAATGCAATATGGAAATTACATAAATAAAACGTTAAGTGAGAGTTAAAAGATATCCGATTATTATAAAATGAGTTAAACCTTACTTTTTGCTAATTGATACTTTCCATGATTCAGGGCCTTCTTCGGAATATTCCCAAGTAAATTGTTCAGGTCTTTCCATCATGAATTGATATAAAAGCGGCCTGGGATCATGGTCATTCACAATTTGCATTGTTTCTCCAGATGCCAATTCATCAAATGCTTTAAAAACTGTTGGATGCTTTTCTCTTGGTGGATAATCTGGTACATTAATAATCTTTGCAAAAGTTTGCATCATTATCACTCCTTTTAATTTGTTAACCTCTATTACATTATAAAAAATGTTTTACCAATTAATAGTGAAGCCTATCACACCTTTATCATGATTTTATTAATAGGGTCTATAAGGGTCTATAAGGGTCTATAAAAAGGAGGCAGTAAAATTGAAAGAATTGGCAGGTACATGTAAGTGCTGTGGTAAAGAAATTTATTGTTTAGACGGTTTTTTTAACGGTATTATTACAGATGATAAACAGACTTACTGCTTTGATTGTCACGAAAAGATAGATAATGTAGAAAAAAATCCGCAAAGCTAGGCTTTGCGGATTTTTTTCTTTTCTATGTTACATTGAGAATTATTTTCAAAAAACATCAAATCTATGATTCAGGTCACATATTTCATGTGATTTCATTGCTACAATGTTAATGAAAAGGAATTATTAACATGAAGGTGATGTAAATGAGGCTGGAGGATATTGAAAAAAGTCTGTCTGATGTCCGTCTTTTTAAAGAGCTGTCATCAGATGAGCTGGCGCCCATAGTTGAAATTGCTCAATCAAGGTTTTACAAGCATAAGATGTATGTCTTTATGCAGGATGATCCCCTTGACCGAGTGTTTTTCATTCAGAGCGGCAAGGTTAAAATCTATAAAACTGACTTTACAGGCAAAGAGCAAATCGTTTCAGTACTGGAGCCTGGAGAACTATTTCCCCATGCCGGTTTTTTTAGAAAGGGAAAATATCCTGCATATGCAGAGGTCATGGAAGACGCAAATTTAATCGTTATTCCGATAGATAAATTTGAAGAAATTCTTATTTCAAATCCAGAGTTGTGTATCAAATTATTTAAGGTTCTTGGGGAAAAGATAATAGATTTACAAGCCAGGCTGGAAGCCCAGGTACTTCACAATACCTTTGAGCAAATTATCCTGCTCCTTATGAGGCTTTGTAAAACCAATGGCGAAAAAATCGGCAGCAAATATAAACTGACAACACAATTCACCAACAGAGAATTAGCCAATATGATTGGAACGTCCAGAGAAACAGTCAGTCGAACGATTAATCAATTAAAAAAGAAAAAACATATCCTTCAGGGGGAAATGGGTGAATATTACATAGACCGTGAATCCCTCCAATCAGAATTATTTATTTAAATAAATATAGAAAAGGAATGAATTCAAATGGAACCTAAAATTATTGAAATAGATGTACGCGAGGACTTAAAGAATAAAATTGAGCCATTCCAAAAAATTATGGAAGCCGTAAAGGAATGTAAAAAGGATGATATTTTTATCCTGCATGCACCCTTTAAGCCGACACCGCTTTTTACTGTATTAAAAGCAAAGGGCTTCTCACATGAAGAAGAGGAAATTGAAAAAAAACATTGGAAAGTAACTTTTACAAAAACCAAATAAGGAGTGCGAACGCAAATGAAAATTTTAGATAATCGCGGACTAGAACCGCCGCAGCCAATGATGCGTACATTAAATGCTCTAACAAAAATGAAAGATGATGAAGTATTAACCATCATAAACGACAGACGTCCAATGTTCCTTTATGAACAATTGGAGGAACTTGGTTATAAACAACGAACAGAACAACAATCAGACGGAAGTTTTAAAATTGAGATCTTCCGTTAAGAAGGTGAAAACATGCTTCCTCAAAATCTAGGAAGTGAAACGAATATCAAACTTCCTTTTTCCTTTATTATTTTCAGTTTAATTGCTTTAGTTGTATCCCAGCTTCTCCTTCTGTTCAATGGGCAAATGATGGCCGGAGGAGCTTTCAGAATTCCCGCTATCTGGTCTGCAGCACATCTTATGGTCTTGGGCTGGGCATTATTGGCGGCTATGGGCTCAATGTATCAGCTCGTCCCAGTAGCATTTTTGACAAAAATCTGGAATGAAAAATTTGGCTTTCTTCAATTTTTTGTTACAGCTATTGGAATCAGCTCTTTTGCAGCAACACTTTATTTATCACCAAAAAATGCGTTGATTCCTGGTATTCTTACCCTTTTAGGAATCTTGATGTTTTTATTCCAAATGATGATGACATTAAAAACCCAAGCAAAGCCAAATATCCTTACCGCTTTTGTCGGAACAGCATTGGTTTGTTTATTTTTAACCATTACTTTAGGTATTACCTTAATTTGCAGTCTAAAAACTGGTGCAGGTGCCGGCCATTACCAAGCAATTTTTCAAAGCCATTTGTTACTTGGCCTTACCGGCTGGTTTACGCTGTTAATTTTCGGTTTTTCCTATAAGATGGTCCCTATGTTTTCATTGTCACATGGTTTTCCCATGATTCAAGCAAAATTCGTCTATGGTTTTTATGTTTCAGGACTTATCCTAACACTAATTTCATTCTTAACTGGTCAAAACATTCTATTAAAACTTGGATTCTTTTTACTGTTGGCAGGTTTCTCCATCTTTAGCTGGCATATAAGCATTATTATAAGAAAGAGATTGAAGAAAAAACTTGATAAGCCATTTACGTTTGCCATTTCCGCTATTGGATTTGGAAATCTAATTCATCTGGCTGCCTTTATTCTTTTATGGACACCAAGCTTTAAAGACCTGGTGGGACCTCTGGTATATGCCTATATTTTGCTTTGGATTATCCTTAGCATTACCGGCTACTTATACAAAATTGTTCCATTTTTATGGTGGACATATAAATATAGTAAAGAAATTGGGAAAACGAAAGTGCCGTCATTAAAAGATATGATGAATGATAAACTTATTGTCCCTGTTCTTTCATCATTTATTGCTGCGGTATTAATCATTTTTTGTTCGATGGCTATAAAATCTCTCATACTTTTTAATATTGGCCAAATAGTGGTATCGATTACGTTTTTAATTATTGCCTTAAGTATCATAAGTGTACTAAAAAAATAAACGAGGTGTTTAACATGGATTTAGAAGAAAAAATTCTTGAAGCACTAAAAAGTGTTTATGATCCCGAATTGAATATAAATGTAGTTGACTTAGGCTTAATTTATGGTCTTGGTATCTCTGACGATGGTGATGTTCAAATTACGATGACTTTAACAACACCTGGTTGTCCTCTTCATGACAGTATTTCGAATGGAGTACGCCAATGTCTTGAAGGACTAGAGGAAGTTAAAAGCGTGGATGTTAACGTTGTCTGGCAGCCAGCTTGGTCTCCAGATAAAATGACGGAAGACGGTAAAAGAGCCCTAGGAATATGGTAAAATGAAAAGCGGAAGCGCCTTGTCCAGGCCTTCCGCTTTTTTTAATCTATTTTTACCGGTAAAACCGATTTAACATGCTCTAGAACAGTTAAATCAAGATTTTCATCTAATAAAATATGAACTGTACCATGATCCTGTTCACTTCTAATTAATCGACCTAGACCCTGCCTTAATCGAAGCAGCATATACGGTAAATCCACCTCTGAAAAAGGGTCAAGCACGCCATCCTTTTTAGCGGTAAAGACCGGATCATTTGGAGGAAATGGTAATGAAAAAATCAATATATTCTCAAGCGACCGTCCCGGAATATCAAGCCCTTCCCAAAGATGGACTGAACAAAGAACAGCTTGCTCCTCATTTTGAAACTTTGAAACTAAAGTGCTGATTTCCTCTTCTCCTTCAAAATAAATCGGAAATGGAAATATCTCCTCCATTAGATTTTCTTTAATTGCCTTTAGTTCTGCTTGATTATTGACAAGGATTAAGGCTCTCCCATCTGAGTGACGGATTTGTTCATTTACATAATTAAGTTTTCCAATGAAATCTCCACTTGTAAATGAGGGAAGGTAGATTTTCATCATTGCCTCATAATCAAACGGTGATTCTACTGAAAATGATAAGAATTGCTCAATTCCAAGGCTCCTCGCAATATAATCAAACGACTTTTGGTTGGACAAAGTGGCAGACGAAAAGATATACGGTTTCTTTTGCGAGAAAACTTCCTCCCTCATCACCTGTTCTACCATTTTCGGCATAATCACAAGTGTACGTTCCTCCCCAATCTCTTCAAACCAAGTGATCCCATTTAGTTCCTGTAAGAAAAGAGATAAGGAATACGTTATTTTTTCTAAATATTCCTCCACAATCTTTAAAACATATTCATCAATGACAAATAGTTCACTTTCAAATACAAGCTCCTCCTCAAGTTCTTGCAGTTTTGAAAGTAATTTACGGCACTGTTTCATGACTAATGGATGTTTTGTAATGAGGTGTTTTTCTGAATCCTGCATTCGCTTTGCAAATTGGGATAAGGAAGAGAAAAATGCATGATTTTCCATCAGCGCTTCTTCAATCGTATACAATGTTTTTTCTCTAACTTCATTCTCCATTAATCTTGTCAGCAACATCTCTAATGTATAATCTGTAAAACGATAGCTTAATGCTTTCTGAGCAGCAAATTCAAGCAAGTGCCCTTCATCAAATACAACAGAAGAATGTTCCGGCAAAAGCGGCAGCTGTCCTTCCCGTTTGCGGGATTCTTTTGTCCAAATATGCTCCATATAAAAATCATGCGAACAAATAATCAAGTCTTTTGCATGGCGGTAAAATTCCCGGTGCAATGTTAATCCGCAGCGATGACGCTTATCACATGAAAAACAGTCCTGAAGAGGATCCCAGCTTACATTCTTCCAAGTTTCATCCGATAATGCTGAGTAATCCCTGCGGTCACCATATTTTGTAAAGTTCTGCAAAGACCCATTCATATGAACAAAATCAGGTAATTGTTCAAAAATATCGTGAATCTCTTCTGAAAAGTTCTTTACGTGGTCAAGTTTTTTTAAGCATAAATATTGATCCTGAGACTTTGCCAGTCTGACGTCAATTTTTAGTCCAAGTGCCTGTTCCAATTTTGCAATATCGCCTTCTTTTTTGACCAGCTGTTCAATTAACGTCTCATCAGCACAGGCAATTACACCTGGACGATTTGTATAGCGAGCATACATAATAGCGTAAAGCAAATAAACAATTGTTTTCCCTGTTCCAACACCAGCTTCGGCAAACATGACTTTTTTTTCTTTAAAAGCTTTCTCCAGCTGAAAAGCCATGAAGACTTGTTCATCCCGAAGTTCAAAACCTGCATCCGGCAATATATCATAAAAGACATCGCCAATCCATTCACTTAATTTTTCATAAAATGATTCTGTTTTAGAAACTGTAAAAGGTATGCTTTGTTCCATTACTTTCCTCCCCATGCCTGCTAACGGCAATAAAACGATGTTCTTATCTTAAACTGTATGATTTCTTGGTGGTTTTTTACCCCAGTATTGATATAAATCAGTACGGATTGAACCATTATAAAGCTTACGTTTCTTTGTTGCAGGTTTACCATATAGTTGTTCAAATTGTTCATTTGAGGTTAAGATATAAATTGACCAAGTATCGTATTTGCTAAACACTTGTCCCATTTCTCGATACATTGCTTCTACCGCATTTTTTTCGCCAATTCTTTCTCCATATGGAGGATTTCCAACAATAACTCCATATTCCTTTGTCGTCGTAAAATCCTTAACCTGCATCTGCTTAAATTGAACAAGATCTCCAAAACCCGCTTCAAAGGCATTTTCCTGTGCAATTTTAACCATTCGATGATCAATATCCGAGCCCGTAATATCAAGCGGCTGATCATATTTTGCCAGATCTTCTGCTTCAGTTCTAGCATCATCCCATATTTTTGAAGGGAGCCATTTCCACTCTTCTGAAACAAAATCACGATTAAAGCCTGGCGCGATATTCTGGCCAATTAATGCGGCCTCAATCGGTATTGTGCCGGAACCGCAGAAAGGATCGTAAAATGGTTTGTCTGGATGCCAATTTGTCAACATGATAAGAGCTGCAGCCATCGTTTCTTTTAAAGGTGCTTCTCCCTGTTCAGCCCGGTATCCCCGTTTATGAAGTCCCTGGCCGCTCGCATCAATTGTGATTGTTGCTGTATCTTTTAATAAGGCAACTTCAATGCGGTATAATGCGCCAGTTTCATCAAACCATGTATTCCGTTTATAGTGTTTTTTTAAACGTTCAACAACAGCCTTTTTGACAATCGCCTGACAATCTGAAACACTGAACAGCTTAGACTTATGCGACCTTCCGATTACTGGAAATTCAGCATCTTCAGAAAGAAACTCCTCCCATGGCAAAGCTTTCGTCCGTTCAAACAATTCATCAAAGGTATATGCCTTAAATTCTCCAACTATTATCTTAATCCGGTCAGCCGTTCTTAGCCACAGATTACTACGTGCTATTGCACTCTCATCCCCTGTGAATATAACCTTACCATTTTCAACCTGACAATCGTATCCAAGTGCCCGAACCTCTTTTGCCACTAAAGCTTCAAGACCCATTGCTGCTGTTGCAATTATCTGATATGTACCCATAATTTCACCCTTATTTATCTCTATAATTTATACTTTGTTAAATTTTCTATAACATTATTGGCTAAAAACCCTGAATTCAACCGAAAAACAATGTGTTAGTGCAAATCCGCTAAATTTAGACAGCAAACTTACTATGTACTTAAATTATATGTTGTCTAAATTGAACCATTTCGACAAACAAAAAGCCCTCCCAATTTGGAGGGCTGTGTTTGCATGAATATTTTCATTATAACGTTCTGTAAGCCATGTTCTGTTCCTCTGTACTGCAAACGACATATGTCACGTACAAAGGCGGTAATCATCTATCTACAGATTAATCATCTGTCCTTCCCGTCGTTCATTTCCTAAGGGAAGATGCCCCTACCATAATTTGGGTTTCTCGCTTGCGGGGTTTACCCGTTCCACTCTTTCCATTTCTAGAAAGACTACGTCACTGTGGCACTTTTATAGGTACTCATACCATATCCAAAAGGACGCAGGTATTTTCCCAGCCGTCAACTGGCAGCCGCCAGCTGCCCTGGCTTATGAATTCACCAGGCACGAACACTACGAGCATCTCAGCATCGTGCGAGCATGGACTTTCCTCAACAATTTGCAAAAGCTTTTTGCAGCGATTACCCGAACGTTATGAATGATTACTTACATAGTATATGTATTTCATGCTGTTAATTCAATGGTTATTATTAGGTAATTCCTGTTAATCATACAGTTTGTTGCCAAATACATGTTTCTCAAGGTTGGACAACCGCTTAAGAATATCAAAATTTGTTGTTCCTGCAGGCTGTGCAACCGGCTGTCTTTTTGATGTTTCTTCAAGCTGTTTTCGCAGCCTAAGATTTTCTTGCTGCAAATCTTCAATTTCCTGATGCATAGTCCCATAATCTTTAATAATCAAATCTAAAAATTTATCTACTTCTTCTTGTTTATAACCGCGGACACCTGTTTTAAATTCTTTTTCCAAAATATCCTTAGCTGTTAATTTCACTTTATCTGACAGCATTCAAATCACCTCAAGTTGGCCCATCATTACATACTATTTTTTCAAAAATATACGATTTTGTCAATTTTCATGTAGAGATAGTACACGACTCCTACACCATTATATTGCGAAAAATGGAGGCTATGCCTTAATAATCCATATGTTTCATTTGTTCTTCCTCAACAATCATTTGTAAATCATAAAACGAAATAAGTTCAATTGGATAATTATGATCCTGTTGATATTTTACAGCCAATTCATAAATATACTTTGGACTTCCTTCTTTCTCTTGATCATAAAGGAGCAGCAGTCCATCGCTTTTTTCGAGAAAAAATTGATTTTTTAAGCGGAATTGCCATGGTTTTTCATATCCTTTTCTAGTCACAGAATCCACGAAATCGGCCTGCATCAGGATAAATTCATACCACTCCTTATTATTTTCATTCCATGAAGCTTCCTGTTCAAGAAAAGGTGTAATCACTGCAAGCTTTAATTCAGGAAATTCCTCCTGCAGTTCAAAAACAACTTCAGCAGTCCAAAGTTCCACACCGAGCTGACCGCTGATTAAGATCCACTCCAGTCCCTCTTCAGCCTTAGGCAGTATAGATTTTTTAATAGCTGCCTTGATAAATTCAGCCGATGGATGATCCTTTTTAAAAATCCCTAACTCAAATGGTTTATAACCGGAAACAGCCAAAACTTTAATGTGAAATTTCTCCTTTAGCAAAAAAATTTTATAATTAGGACAAACATTTTAATACAACCAGCATACCATAATAGTAAGAAAAAGAAATAAAAAACAAGGGCTAAAAGCCCCTGTAAAGTATCTTAATAGATTTAAGGTCTAGGTCCCATATATGGTCCTGCCCCAAAACCAGGACCTCCCGGGCCAAAACCAGGACCGCCCATTCCATAACCAGGACCGCCCATTCCATAACCAGGCATAGCATTAGGCATAGCATTAGGTGCCGCCATGCCGCCAGTTGCACATGGGTTACAGCAGTTTACATGCTGATTACATACATCTTCACAGCAAGATGATGTGTGCGGACAATAATGTTTATGCTCAAACATATGGTGGTTTACTGTTGTGGTGTGAACCGGATGAATATGAGGCACCACCGTTTTTGAGAAAGTATGATTCACATAATTTGTTGTTGGATGAATAACCGGCGGCGTAACATTAGCTCCAAGAAACATAATTTATTCTCCCTTCATTTCATATTGTATTTACATTACTAGCCTATGAATGAAGGAGTACTCTTGTACTAATGAAAACACCTATTTTTTCCGGCCATTTCTAAAATGGATATAGCCCAAATTGTAATGCCGGCAAAATGGATTTCTGATTCTTTAAAAAAATGAATAAAAACTGTCTTTCAAACTAGTAAAAACTACTGCAGTTAAGCAAACTACAAGGAAAAATAAAAATAATATTGCTTTATACATAATGACCAGCTCCATATAATTCTAAAGGGTTGTTTTTTACTCAACAATTTTAAATTGTACCCTGTTAACAAGAGATAAACAATATGGAATTTGGTGTTTTTGTAATAAATTTGTGAAACTTTTGTTACATTCAATAAAAAAGCGCAATAAATGGTATTACGACAAGTTTTTATATGAAATTTCCTGAATTTCTTGGGGCTTTTTCATTTTTTTCTCCAGACGGAGGCGCCTCTTATAAAGCCTTTCTTCTGTCAATTCATCCGGCAATTTTTGATCCGTCATTGCCCCAGACAGGGAGATTGCTTTTTCACAAAAGAAAAATGCCTGTTGTAAATCTTTTAATCTATGTTCATAAATTTTGGCAAGTTCAACACTTGCTTTCAAACACAATAGCATATCCATTGAATCCGCCGCATCCAAAAATAAAGTCTTCGCCTTTTCCCAGTTATGGTTTTTTTTTGCTTGAAACCCCAATTCCAATGCTGCTCGAAAAAATGCTGCATCTTTATTATCTTTTAGTTTTGATAATGTCTTTTCTGCTTCTTCTTTCTCACCCAATGATGCAAACCATCTTCCAACCTCGTACGTCTCCATTCTGGTTTGCCCAGGATCTATACCGCAAATTTGAAAAGTTAAATGTGTGTATAACGTTACAAGTGACAGGATATCAATTTCATTATGTTTTAAGATTCCAATCATACCGTCCGGCTGTTTACTATCAATAAAATCAAAATAAATCATAGGGGCCAAAAAGCCCGGAATGTCATCCTCTCTCTTGACTCCTAAAACTTCATTTTCAACCACTGACAATTTTAAACGCTCTAATTTATGTTTCCACAGCCTTTTAGCTGCATGCAATAAATCAAAATGGCCAAATGCCGGAAGTTTAGGTACATGATCCCGTACCAAGGTATGTCTCGTTTTCACCTGCGGCCAATCAAAGGATTTTCCATTATAGGTAACAAGAGTTTTATAATTTACATTTTCTAAAAAACTTTGATACAAAGGAACCTCTGCCCCAGGGTTGGGAAGAATATGCTGACGTACCAAAAGGTGATTTTCCATTATACTGGCATATCCAAGTAGAAAAATAGTATTGCCAACACCGCCGCCAAGTCCAGTCGTTTCGGTATCAAAGAAAAATAATTCCTCTGGAGCAAACCCCCGGGCAGACAAAGGGTGGCTTACATCCTGTTTATTCCAAATATCCACCGCAGTCAAAAAATCTTGAAAACGGTAATATCCGTGTTTTTGTGAGAGAGGGTATTTTACTTCCCTAATCAAACAATAATTATGATCGAAAAAATAGGGGAAAACATCTGCCTCTTCCCATCGTTCTCGAAATGGAACTTCAATGTCCGGTGATTCTTTTGAAATGATGCTTTTATCCGATTGGTTCCCCACCGACAAATGTGGTCTCAAGCGGTTTAATTTATTTTTTAAGGACATGTCCTCACTTCCTTACCGATTTCGGATGCCGAAAGAAAAGAATCAATGATTTTTAATGTATCTTTTTTAGCCGTTTCGCTGATTGCTTCTGTACCTAAACAGGAAGGGCATCCTGATTCACATTGACAATGGAGAATCAGTTTTTTGGCTTCCTGGAACACATGAAACATATCACTATATATTTTTTCACTTAACCCTACACCGCCTGGATAACGATCGTAAAAGAAGATGGTTGGTTTTTCATTATGATCAGCCTTGACTTGTGGAATAACATGAATGTCTTGTGGATCGGCCATTACAAATAATGGGGCTATATGATTTAAGGCATGTGCAGCTCCAACTAACCCTTGTTCCAATCGTTCCTGCCCCATTTCAGCTAAAGGCTTTTGTAAAGAAATCCATGCGGCATTTGTATGCAGTTCTTCCTCTGGAAGATGGATTGGCCCGGATCCGATATTTTCATGGGTTTCAAACTTTATTTTTTTAAAGATGGTTGCCATTGCCCTTACACTGACATCTCCAAAACCAATTTCGGCATCCGAAAATGACTGCAGCTTATCTTCTTCCAAAACCTTTAATTGTACAGCTAAATTAGCATCAGTATAATAGTCCGCATCCACTTCACGGACAAATGCCTTTTTTTCTTCCCAGTCAAGCTTTTCTACTTGGAACTGTCTTCCCTGATGCAAATAAATGGCTTCATCATGAAGGAGTGTCATAGCTGAAAACCGATCCATTTCACCGATGACTTTTACATTTGCTGTATCAGATTGATCAATAATAACAACATTTTCTTGTGATGCAGACCTTAGACTAATATTGTGGGCAGGGAAAGAATCATTCATCCAATACCATTTATCACCATTGCGATATAAGACCCGTTCCTCTGTCAAATATTCCAGCAATTCTTCAGTGCCTGCACAGCCGAATTCTTCCCCTGATTTGAAAGGAAGCTCATAAGCGGCGCATTTCATATGGTCGATTAAAATAATGAGATTATCAGGATTAATCCTTGCTGTCTCTGGACTTTTTGTAAAGAAGTAGTCCGGGTTCTGAATGATATATTGGTCAAGGGGGCTTGAACTCGCCACCATTATAACCAAAGCCTCTCCATGTCGTCTGCCCGCTCTGCCAGCCTGCTGCCATGCACTTGAAATAGTTCCTGGATATCCAGTCATAATACAGACTTGCAGCTGTCCAATGTCAACACCAAGCTCAAGAGCATTTGTACTGACAACCCCATAAATTTCCCCTGACCGAAGTCCCTTCTCAATTTTTCTCCGTTCAGCCGGCAGGTATCCGCCGCGGTATCCCATGATGGTCTTTGGTCCCAGCTGATGTTTCACCAGTTCCTGTAAATATGTCAGTATAATTTCAACCCGCACTCTGCTTCTGGCAAACACAATGGTCTGGATTTTATTTTTCAAAAGCTCTCCAGCAATTTTACGCACCTCAAGTGTCGCACTTCTTCTTATATTTAACGGTTTATTGACAATCGGCGGATTATAAAAAACAAAATGCTTCCTGCCGCTGGGTGCACCATTATTATCAATTAATACCATCTTTTCTTCTGTCAGCGCCTCAGCTAATTCCAAAGGGTTGGCTATGGTAGCAGAAGTACAAATAAAAACAGGATGGCTCCCATAGTAGCGGCAAATCCGTTTTAATCTTCTGATGACATTTGCTACGTGACTTCCAAAAACACCACGATATGTATGCAATTCATCAATTACAACAAATTTAAGGTTTTCAAATAATGAGACCCATTTTGTGTGATGTGGCAGAATGGCAGAATGAAGCATATCTGGATTGGTAATTACCACATGTCCTGCTTTTCTTACCCGCTGACGGATATTTGCAGGTGTATCCCCATCATATGTGTAACTATTGATGTCAACCCCTGCCGCTTGAATTACTTCATTGATTTCACTTTTTTGATCTTGAGCTAGTGCTTTTGTCGGAAACATATATAGTGCTCGTGCATTTGAATTCGTAAGAATTGTTTGTAATACAGGGAGATTATAACATAACGTTTTGCCTGAGGCAGTTGGTGTAACCGCGACAAAGCTTCCGCCTGCACTGACTTCTTCATAAGCTGACTTTTGATGGGTATACAGCTTATCAATCCCTTTTGAATGAAGGGCCTGTACTAACGCTGGATGGAGGTCCTCAGGCAATGGAACAGTCTGCGCCTGTTTTTCAGGAATAGTATGCCATGTAACAATATTTTCTTTAAAATCATCATTTATTTTTAAGTCTGTAAGGATTTCAGACAAACTTTTCTTCAACTTCAAACGACTCACCTCATTACTTCTATTTTAGCGAATAAACGTTCGTTGTTAAAGTGAAAAATCATATTTTACGTTTATGAATGACATGGTACTTTTTTCTACCCATGTTTTTGTTAATCCAGAAGAAAAAGTTTTTATTTGAAAATTAAACTATTGGAACATTATTTGTTAAAATAGAGATAATTGATTTTATGATGAAGGTGATTGAATGAAAGTAGAAGAAATAAAAAAACTTCTTTCCGGGTTCACACTATTCCGCGATTTAAATGATTATGAACTAACAAAAATTACCGACATTGCTATCGTTAGGGATTGGAAAAAGCACAGCCACGTTTTCCTTCAAGGTGACCCGCTTGAGAATGTTTATTTTATATTCGATGGGAAAATTAAAATTTATAAAAGTGATGTCAGCGGTAAAGAACAAATCGTTGCCATCATGAAAAAAGGTGATATGTTTCCTCACGTCGGTTTCTTCAGAAAAGGTGATTATCCAGCTTATTCTGAAGTTCTGGAACCATCAACCCTTATTGCTATTCCTATTTCTAAATTTGAACACGTCTTAATTGAAAACCCTGAGCTCAGTATTAAAGTCTTTAAAGTATTAGGTGAAAAGATTGTCGATTTGCAAAACAGGCTGGAAGAGCAAATTCTCAATAATACCTATGAACAAATTGTAAAATTGTTAATTCGTCTGGCCAAAAGTCATGGTAAGAAACAAGACGATGGTACGATTCTGTTAAAATCGGAATTTACAAATAAGGACCTTGCTAACATGATCGGCACAACTAGAGAAACTATCAGCAGAACGCTCACCAAAATGAAAAAAGATGATTTAATTGAAGTGGATGAAGATGGAAATATGATCATTGATATTGAAATTCTGATGGAAGAAATTCATCTAATTTAAAAATGATTCTCAGTACCTAGATTAAGCAATCCTTTTCCATTCTGCCCTCTCACTCGAATTTTGGCACATACCTAATTTGTCATGCATATGATATCGTGTGAAAAATGCGAAAGAGAGGGGATTTAGATGTCTTCTAATCTTCCAAGTGATAAGAATAACTCCAAAAAGCCTGCCGATTCATTTGGCGAATTAAGAAAAGCAATGAATGAGTTATTTAACGACAAGCCAATTAGAGGATTTTTACAGTCAATTGATGATTTTTTCAAAACGCCTTTTCCATTTGAGAGTGGATTTCATTTGGAAACAACAGAAACAGAAAATGAATATATTGTGACTGCAGAACTTCCAGGTATAAAGCGTGAACAAATTAACTTAAATATTACTGGAAATTACTTAACCATTTCTGTAGAGAATAATGAGCTGGAGACAGCTGAGGATAACATTAACCATGTATACAGTCGAAAATTTGTCCGTCAAGCCTCTTCCAGAACCGTCTCTCTCCCCCATGCAATCAATGAGAAAATGATTAAAGCATCGTACCGTGATGGTTTGTTACAGGTTCGCATTCCCCGTGAAAAAGGAAAAATCATTGAAATAGATTAATTAATAGAAAAACGCAGGCACAGGGGCATCCCCCGCTTGCAAATGTTCTTATCCTCTCATAATGATAAAAAGACGGCTTCAGGAGCCGTCTTTTTATGCTTTAAATATACCGCCAATTCCTTTAACAAGCGATGAGACCTGTGTTACTGCATTCATCATTTGGCCTGCTGTATTCATCATTTTATTAAAGTCAACTGAACCATCCTGTGATTTAAATGAATTCATGATTGACTGCACTCCGCTTGGCTGCTTCGGAATAAAACTTTGTTTAGGATAAGGGTTCATAATTGGGTGCCCATTCATTGGCATATATGGTTTAGGCATCATTTCTTCTTTTGGCTGCAAAGGATTTTGGAATAAAAATTGAGAGTCCTTTTGTGAATAATATTGATTAGGAATTGACATATTTGGATGTACAGGTGTGGCCTGATAAGTATTTCCATATGGCTGATAGCCTTGTGGATAATAAAGGTTTTGCTGTTGATATGGATTCCATTCCCGGTTTTGCATAGGTGAAGGCATTGAAAAGGGCTTATTCTGATAAAAGGGCTGCTGATTCTGCTGCCGGCCAAATGGGCCCTGGTACATCATTTGCCGCTGGAACCCATTATTAACATTTTTGATTGCTTTCTTTTTAGCAAACATGGGCAAACATCTCCTCCGCATTTATCACTATTACACTTTATGACGGACAAAAATGAATGGTGAATTCATCAAATTAGAAATATATATGTCAAAATTACAATGATTTTGTCTAAAGTTTAAATTTTTTAAAAACTAAGAAACCGCTTTATTTCATGGTACGATAAATAAAAGGATGAAGGAGGAAACATAATGATAATTCACGAATTAAAAGAAAAATTTAGTCAAACTAGAAATTTCAGCACTGATGACGTTAATGCATTAATGGATTTTGCAAAAAAAAGTTATATTCATAATGAAATCAGCATTAAAGAATATCGCTTGCTAGTTCGTGAACTTGAAGGTCAAGGGGCTGTACTGCCTGATATAGATCTTGAAAACTCCCTCATCGAAAACAGAAATTAAAAAAATGAAAAAGATGCTGTTAATCATCTCAGGCTGTCGAAAAACTTTCGATGGTCTTTTGTTTTATACGGGTTCTTTAATAATTCACCGCGTTAATTTATATAATAATATTAATACCTAGGATGAGATTATCCTTTTAGCCATGATTCATAAGATGGTCGGCGGACGTGTTTTATTTACGGCTGCAACACACTTAAAAGCAAACGCAAATATAACAAGTTGACAAAACAAGAAGTGGAAGTTGATACTCGAGAATATTTTGATGACTTAAACAAGGCAATAAAAGAGGACAGAATGAAACACGGAAAACAGCAAAAAAAATAGTAAGGTTAAATCTTTATCAAAATCAGGTAAACTGCTTTATAAATTTAGAATGGGAAAAGTTGAGCGAAGCTTTGCAGAATCAAATGTACTGCATGGTTGGATACTGCTGGTTACGGGGATTGAAGAAAGCAAGTGAACAGTCCCCTCTTACCGCAGCCTGCCAACATCTAAAAAAGATTGCAACACATTAGCTGGGTTGAAAAGGTGTGTTGCAATCTTTAGATTGATTCGCACCTGTTGATTGGTGCGGAGTGTACTCGACTCTTGCAGGATTGGGAGGTCACTGGAGGCCCCCGCAAGCACCCAAAGTGCCGAGGAAGCTGAGACCTCTCCCCGTGGAAAGCGAATGCCCAGAGCGAAAATCATCAGGCTGGGCTGCAGGGACAAATTTTTTAATAAATATCGGTATTATGTTCAGATAAGATGAAAAATTGCCGAGAACTATACCCTTTCCCGAAAATCTGAGTTGCTGTTAAGCATCTTTTTTCATTTCTATTAATACGTCTTCCAGGAAAAACTCAACGGTCCTCTGCGAATTTAAAAATCTGGACTTACTGGTTTCAGGAAAAAAACATTGAATGGCTAAATTTTTTATGTGTTCAGCCGTTGTCTCCACCTGTTTTAGATGAATGTGTTTTGGATCATTTTTACCAAGCCACTTTTCCATGGATATTTTCCATTCATTATTTAATGCTTCTACTTCATCCACAAAAGGCTTAATTGTATGATAAAAATCCTGTTTTATACCATTTTCACGAACCTCGTTATAATGGTACAAAAATAAGTTATTATAGTGTAACAGTTTTTCCGTTAATTCAATGGTTTTCATGTCCATTTTCTAAAACCCCTAGTCCTTTATTACCTTTAGCTTACTATTACTTAAAAGCTAATTTCAAGTTTTGGATTCTTTGGGAAGTGTTATAGACAAGCTCTTCTTCTGGGGAAAGATGATTTAATTGAGCAAATTTGTGTTCCATGACGGATAGTCTAATTGCTGTATTGGATAATCTTTCCCGTTCATTACCTCTTAATTTATTTCGATGATTGGAGAAAGAACTTTCCAGAACCGACTCTAACTCTTCTAATTGGCCTTGAATCTCCTCCAGCATGGATAGAACCTTTACCTTTTCAGTTGATGAATCAGTCATTTATTATCCTCCTCATGGTTTCTTAATCACTTATATTCTCTTTGAAGGATTCTGCTTCCTTCCTGCTTGACAAAACTAGAAGCTATTCGTCAAAGAAAGTGTCAATCCATCATGCTGCTTTTTTATTTTCGACAAAATCCTGAATCCGCATGAAAAAATTGAAAAAGCACAAGCTAAATATTGGAGGTGTTTCATAATGGCCAAAAAGAAAAACGAAAATAAAAAACAAACTATGCAGGCTGAAACTGAAAAAAGAGCCGGATATGGTGACAAAAAACTTGAAGGACCAGACAGACCTTCTACCTAAAATGTTTTCTTTTAAGCAAGGGGAATCCCCCTTGCTTTTTCTATTTTTAGTTTTTTAAGTTTAAAACCTTATAAAGTGAAAGCATAAGTTCCAGTTGATTCGTTTTCGTGAAATACCAATCTGTTAGATGTATTGGATGTTTATGTCTTGAAGGAACATAAAGCCAATCAGGAGAAATGATACGATTACAGCTCCAGTCCTCGTATGAAAAATGGTTATGACGGATAATCGGAAAACTGGTTCGGAGCATAGGAGTTTTCCTCCCTGTTTGCTGTTTAAAATATTGCTCGTAATCATATCTTGAACCTGTATGGGGTGTTTTCTCGGCGAATTCATAAAAATGAGGAAACAACCTTTTTGTAAACAAAATATTGGCTAATCTTTTTCCAAGATCAATCCGCTTTGAAAGGTGCCGAAAACCATTTACACTCGCACCATATACTTCCCCTCCACACGTTGGAAATAAAACACTGCTAAAATGCAGCCAATCTTGAAAATTAAATAAAAGTGTTCGAAAAACTCTTTTCTTATAAATTGGATGTTCAATTACCGGTGTTTGAATAAGATTCTGTTCGTTAATAATTAAGGCGGTTGTCAACCGTTGTTTATCTTTCTTTTTCCAAAACCTTATCCATTCTTTTTGAATAAATAATGATACATTAAAATAAGGAAGTAAGTGAAACAAAGGCTGGTTGAATTTCGTCGAATATTGGTAGAGCAGCAGTTGTGGAAAAGCATCATGGAAAATGAGCCAATTGGCTCTCTCATAGGTCAAAAAAAGCTGTTTCCTGGTTTGAGGCGGTATAAGCTCTGTAAATATATGCCCGGCTAAATCACACATGTTCCAGCCACCATTTCGGGAAACCATATGGGCAAGAAAAGACCAAAGAATATCTGGATTTCTTTTAAAATAAGAAAGATAAGCATTCGTACGAGATATATTATCCATATTTTTCTTGTCTGTCTCTGCTTGTATTTGACGAACTAGGTGCTGTTCCTGTATTGTAAGAAGATTCATATAGGCTTACTTCCCTTTATTATTTTCCATAGTTTTTTAGTTACATAGGAAAATTTTTTAAAAATTACGGTCTGTTGTACCCTGAATGTTTTGTATGAAAAAAGATTCATGAAAAAACGGGACAATGACGATACAATTATTATTAGATTTATACTGGACATGCTATTTTATGCATCCGATTTGTCCCAAGATTTGATATGATAAGGTAAGTTTAAAGGGTGTGAAACATGGAAATTAATTATCCAAACGGCAAAAAATATGAACGCAAATTGCTCCCCAAAAATGAAGCCGTTAAAAAGACAAAAAATGAATCATATGGAAACCGCGGGATGACACTAGAGGAATATTTGAATGAAACAAATCAATATTACCGCGATCGAAAAATCGCCGTTGTTCACAAAAAACCGACCCCAGTTCAAATCGTTCAGGTTGATTATCCGAAACGAAGTGCTGCTGTCATAAAAGAGGCGTATTTTAAAATTGCGTCAACTACAGATTATAATGGGGTATATAAAGGAAAGTATATTGATTTTGAAGCAAAGGAAACGAAAAGCCCTGCCTCTTTTCCCTTGAAAAATTTCCATCAGCATCAAATTTCCCATATGAAAGAAGTGATGGATCAGGGAGGTATTTGCTTTGTTATTTTGATGTTTACAAAATATGATCACATCTATTTTCTTAGTGCCCAGCATTTGCTGATATTTTGGGATAGAATGGTGAATGGGGGCAGAAAGTCCATTACTAAAGAAGAAATCGAGCAAAATGGCCATTTCATTCCGCTTGGATTTCAACCTAGAATCGACTATATTAAAATATTAGATGCACTCAACCTATGTTAAAAGCCCAGTTGAAAGGTTAGAAAGGAAGGAAAAGCAAAATGGCTGAACAATATCAATCAAGGGAAGAGCGGCGAAAAAAACTCCAGGGAAAAACAAAACAAAAGCCTCAAAAAAAATCACGAGGACTATTTAAGAAAATCTTGCTGTCTCTCGTTATTCTTGGAATTGTTTGTATTATTGCTGGAGTAGGAACCTTCGCTTATTTAGTAAAGGATACACCTCCTCTTGATCCCAAATTATTAAAAGATCCAATCCCTTCAAAAATATTAGATAAGAACGGAGAACTTGTAACAGAGGTAGGAGCCGTTAACAGGGAATATGTAAATTATAAAGATATACCAAAAGTAGTTGAAAATGCCATTTTAGCCACTGAAGATTATCGTTTTTATAAACATCATGGAATTGATCCTATCCGACTCGGCGGCGCGGTCTTAGCCAATTTTCAACATGGGTTCGGTGCGGAAGGCGGGAGTACGATTACCCAGCAGGTAGTCAAGAACTCATTTTTAACCCATGAAAAAACATTAAAGCGTAAGGTACAGGAAGCTTGGCTTGCTTATCAGCTTGAACAGAAATATACAAAACATCAAATTTTTGAAATGTATGTTAATAAAGTATTTGTATCAGAAAATAGTCATGGTATTGCAACAGCAGCTAAAATTTATTATGGAAAAACATTAAAGGAATTAACCTTGGCTGAAGCAGCCCAAATTGCCGGGATGCCGCAAAGTCCAAACAATTACAACCCTTTTACACATCCTGATTTAGCTGAAAAAAGGCGAAACATTGTTCTAAGCTTAATGCATCAGCATGGATTCATAACAAAAAAACAAATGGATGATGCAATGAAAACAGCTGTAAAAGATACAGTTCTGAAACCTGAAAAACGAAAAGTAAAGGATAAACCTTTCGACTCCTTCGTTGATGCCGTTATAGATGAAGTAGACCAAAATACGGACTTTGATATTTTCACAGACGGTTTAACGATTTATACGACATTAGATCAGAATGCCCAAACACATGTAGAAGAAATTTTAAATTCAAAAGAAATGCCGTATCCGGACGAAAACTTCCAAGCCGGAATTGCACTTCTTGATACAAAGACTGGTGAAATTCGGGCAATTGGCGGCGGCAGAAATCAAACGGTAAAACGCGGATTTAATTACGCCATTGATACACAGAGGCAGCCAGGTTCTACAATAAAACCTGTACTGGATTACGGGCCTGCAATTGAATATTTAAATTGGGGCACATACCAAATGATTGAGGATAAACCAATAACCTATTCAACAGGGAAAAAATTTGGAAACTGGGACCAATCTTATAAAGGTGCGATGACAATCAGGACAGCACTGCAGTTATCAAGGAATAGTCCTGCTGTCCAAACCTTACAAGAGGTAGGACTTGATAAGGCGAAGGATTTTGCTATTGGCATTGGCATCCCGCTAAAAGAGATTTTTGAGTCTTATGCAATTGGCGGATTTGGAGGTAAAACCATCGGGGTTTCCCCTCTTGAAATGGCTGGTGCATATAGTGCTTTTGGAAACAATGGCATCTATACAAAACCACATGCTGTAAATAAAATTAAGCTCCGGGATGGAACAATGATCAGCACCGCACCGGAACCAAAGGTAGCGATGAAGGACTCTACGGCGTTCATGATTACGGATATGCTAAAAAGTGTCCTGGAATATCCTGGTACTGGTGTTAGAGCAAAAGTTCCTGGTCTCCCAATTGCCGGTAAAACAGGGACAACAAACTATACAGACGACGAAATAAAAAAATGGAATATCCCTAACAGTAAAGCCGTACCAGATTCCTGGTTTACAGGTTATACGACCAATTATACAGCTTCAATCTGGACAGGCTATAAAGACCGCAGTACTCCAATTACGGCGGAAGGCAGCAACCAAAGAATTGCACAGTTAATTTTTAAAGATTTAATGGCTTATGTTTCTAAGGACATGGATACACCTGACTTTACAATGCCCAGCAGTGTTCAAAAGGTTCGAATTGAGAGAGGTTCAATGCCTCCGGTTCTTGCAAGTCAGTATACTCCTAGCAGCCAAGTATCGATTGAGTATGCTGTTAAAGGACATGCACCTAAAACTGTCTCTAAGAAATATTATAAATTAGCTGCTCCATCTAATTTTAATGCAAAGCTGGATGAGACCAATGAAAAAATCACTTTAACGTGGGATTACAAAAATTCCAGCGGACCTGTTACATTTGATGTATCAGATGGTACGAAACATTATTCCGTTAATGATAAAACATTAACAATTCCTGCTGTGCCGGGAACAAAATACAACTTTACTATAACAGCTATCCAAGACAGCAAAAAGAGTGATCCGGTTACTACATCTCTTGAAGTCCCGCTTCAGGAAAATCCAAATGTACCTGGAACTGAGAATGGGAATGAAAATGGTCAGGGTAATGGCAGTGATCAAGATCAAGGCAATGGCAATGGTCAAAGTAATGACAAAGGCCAAAATGATGGCAGCGGCCAAAGTAATGACAAAGGCCAAGGCAATGGAAGCGGTCAAGGTAATGGCACGGGGCAAGGCAATGTTAACGGCCAGGATCAGAACCCTGATCAGGGTCAGGGCAATAATCAAAGTACAGACCAAAGTCCAACTGAACCCCCTGTGAATCAACAAGATTCAAGCTCAAGCGGAACATAAAAAGAATCGTCTAGCTTTTATAGCTGGACGATTTTTTTTTAATCTCTTTTTTAGCTGATAATTTTTCTAACTCAACCATTAGTTCTGACAGCTGACGGTAAGAATGATAAAGCTTAGGTCTGGAAATAATAAAACCAAGTCTTTCCTCAAGATTAACCGGTTTAAAACTCATATTTTGATAGGGTATTTCCTGCCCTTCCTGAAATACCATTTCATTAACTGAAGATAAAAATTGAATAAACAAGGATATTCCCTGTTTCATTAGAATTTCTGTATTTTCTTGATCCCGTTTACGAAAGAAATACTCAAGCTGTGTTTTGATGCTGTTCCATTTTTCAAGTATGCTGTTGCTTGTCATCTCATTATTCATTGACTGCAGCCGCCTTTGATTTCATTCTTTTTTTACCTTCCCGGCACAACTCTAATAATGGACAGCTTGGACAATGGGGATTTTGGGCTTTACAATGGTATCTCCCGAAAAAAATTAATCGATGATGGGAAACAGACCATTCTTCTTTGGGGATTTTTTTCATTAATGTCTTCTCTACTTCAAGAACAGAATCTTTCCAGCGGCAAATCCCTAAACGTTTACTTACTCGTTCTACATGTGTATCTACTGCAATTGCTGGTATATTAAAAGCGACTGATACAACCACATTCGCCGTTTTCCGCCCGACACCCGGAAGCTTTGTCAGTTCATCCCGATCCTCCGGCAGCTCTCCCCCATAGTTTTCCAAAACCATTCTGCAAAGGCTTTGAATATTTTTTGCCTTATTACGATAAAGTCCAATGGAACGAATATCATTTTGCAATTCTTCAAGCGGGACACTTAAATAATCTTCCGGTGTTTTATATTTCTTAAACAGTTCCTTTGTGACCTTATTAACCAATGCGTCTGTACATTGAGCGGAAAGAGATACAGCAATTACCAATTCAAATGGATTTGAATGATTTAATTCACAATGAGCGTCAGGAAACATTTCACCAATTTTATCAAGACAATAACGTATTTGACTATTATTCAGCAACAAAGTTCACCTCCGTCAATTCTCCAGCCAATTATAAAAAGGAACTGAAGGATTATGAGTTTCTTCCCTGAGATTATGTTTTTGCATTTGCTTTTGGCGAAATTTTTGACCTTGATTTTTTGCTTGTTCAATTGTTTTTATTCCGTTTTTCTTCCACTCAAATAGAATTCTGTCAATATAACGAAAATTCATTTTTCCGGACATTACAGCTTCTCTCAAAGCCGCTTTAATAATAACAGGATCATGGTGATCATCGTCCATCCACATGGCAAGTGATTCACATTCAAATGGGGACAACGGGCGGCCGAATTCCTTTTCAAAGCAAGTATATAGATCCGTTTCATCTGTTTTTTTCGTATTTTCTCGAGTACTATTTTGATGAATCATTAAAAATTGATCAATTAGTCTTTCCCATAATGGTTTAATGGAGTATTTTTCAAAGCGGATTCCCTCATTAGAAGTATGGTCAATAATCTCAAGAAAGCCTCTTTGCAGCAGGCTTCTAAGCGTTGCATTACACTCTGCAGTTGTAATGGTCATTCTTTCTGATAGTTCTTCCGGGGTCGGAAAATAGTTTCCTTTTTCTAAGAAGGTTAAAATATTTAATAAAAGAACAAGTTCCGTTTCATTTAAATTAAGATTACGATATTCAGAAAATAACAAACTAGGGATGGTAATATTACCTTCCTCAAGCCATGCTAATACATTTGATTTCATCTTTGGACACCTCTTAAACAGTATAACATGAACGATTATTCCCAGTAAGACATTAAGGCATCCAGCTTTGGAAAAGGAATGCAAAAAGTCTGCTATCCGCAGACTTTTCGCTAAAAATTTTTATACATTTGACTTTGATTCAACAAATTCCTTCATTCTGGAAACTGCCTTTTCTAACTGGTCTAGTGATGTAGCATAAGATAGACGGATATTATTTGGAGCTCCAAAGCCTGATCCTGGAATAACGGCCACTTTTGCATCTTCTAATAAAGCAGAAGCAAAATCATCGACAGTATTAAAACCAGTCATTTTAGCAGCATCCTTTACGTTTGGGAATAAATAAAATGCTCCTTGTGGTTTTACGCATGTGAACCCAGGAATGGAGATTAATTTATCAAAAATAATTTCCAATCTTTCTTCAAACGCCTTTCGCATTACCTCTACCGGCTCTTGTGGCCCATTATAAGCTGCTATTGCAGCATATTGGGCAGTTGTCGTTGGATTAGAGGTACTATGGCTGGCCAAATTGGTCATTGCCTTAATTATCTTTTCGTTTCCGGCAGCATAGCCAATTCTCCATCCTGTCATTGAATGGGACTTAGAAACACCGTTTACAATAATTGTTTGCTCATTTAATTCAGGTGAAAGCTGGGCAATTGAAACATGCTTAGCACCGCCATAGATAAGCTTTTCATAAATTTCATCGGATACAATAAGAACATCTTTTTCTAAGCAAACTTTTCCTAATTTCTCAAGTTCCTCCTGGGTGTATAAAATACCAGTTGGATTGCTAGGTGAATTGATTATGACTGCCTTTGTTTTGTCAGAAATGGCTTCGGCCAGTTGTTCAGGAGTAATTTTAAATTGATTTTGCTCTTGGCCTTCAATATGAATAGGCACACCACCAGCCAGTTTAACTTGCTCTGGGTAACTTACCCAATATGGAGTAGGAATAATTACCTCATCCCCATCATTAAGAAGCACTTGAAATAAAGTATATAGAATATGCTTTGCACCATTACCAACGATTATTTGACCAGGTGTATATGTCAAATGTTGATCAGCTTCAAATTTCTTAATGATCGCTTCCTTTAAAGCTGGTAAACCAGCTGAAGGGGTATATTTGGTATAACCTTCATTCATTGATTTAGCCGCTGCATCCAAGATATGCTGTGGTGTGTTAAAGTCTGGCTCGCCTGCCCCTAAACCAATTACATCTTCCCCTTTTGCCTTTAATTCTTTTGCCTTAGCAGTAATTGCTAAAGTTGTTGACGGTGTCAGTGACAACACCCTGTTAGCTAATTCCAACACCATTCCTAGTTCCTCCATTCTCCATCAAAGCTATAGATTTTCAATTTTTTTCAGCCAATCCCCTGTTTCAAAATCAATATAGTAATAATTCATTAGGTTATTTTCAGAACGGTAATAAATTTCCCATAAAGGAATATTTTTCTCCATTCCTAGGCGTACTGAAATAATTTTTTTGGGACTTTTTTCTTTTAACAGTTTGTTGACAGCATCCTCTTTTGTAAGTCCATCTTTGGCTTTTCTTACAATTACTTTTTTACTTTTGTTAGGAATCCAAACAATTACTTTTTGTCCCCGCTTATTTTTTCCTTCAATCACATTTACCTGTTCTTGTCCATTATAAATGTGGAAATCATCGATCTCTTTTACTTTATCTGCTGCCTGTTTAAGCGCTTTTGCTTCGGCAGCCTTAACGGGCTGCATGGAGCTAAAGTATATCTTTATGGCAGTCCCAACAATAATAACAGCTAATATGATTGAGATTGAAAGAATCCATTTTTTCAATTTTATCACTTCTTTAATTTACTTCATTATTATAACAGGTTATCACAAAAATGCGTTAAATCAAGTATGTTTTGGATGAATTTTTTTGATGGATTCAAGTGATTATTCTTCAGCAGCTGGAATTGTAATAACCTCATATTTTGTTTCCGTAAATTTAATTGTTATCGTGCCATGCTTTTTAGTGTAATAAATTTCTGACCATGTTTCATGTAAATCCTCTAGTACAGCTGAATTGGGCTGATGTTGTTCAGCAATAGAAAATAATACAGCAATTTCAGGATTAAGAAATTGGATTAAAGATCCGGATAATACGTCGTCAGTTGTATAATTTGGAAGTTTAAATACATTTACATTTTCCAAGTTCTTTTTTAATAAAACCTTTTCAGCACTTTGACTGGTGGAAGACATGAAAAAAATACTATGGTCAAAAAACTGCAGCTTAAAGTCCATACCTTCTTGCTTTTGATTTCCAGCATATTGAACTATGGCTGTTGCATTTGGAATGATTTCTTCCTTTGTGCCTTCCTTCCAATCTGTAACAACCATCTTCACCGGAAGCAGCTCACTTTGAAGCTGCTCTTTTATTTTTGCAGTAGTGATAATTTCCTTAATGTTATATTTCGAAACAAGTCTATTGATTTGATTAATATCAGCTAATTCTTTTGTCAAAATTAAAGATTTCACCTTTTTTACATGATAAATTCCAAGCCATTCCTCAAGTTCTGCTTCCGTATCTTTACCACCGGTATTAACCAATATGTTTTCGTCATTAGGACCTTGAATAAGTGTTGCTTCACCTTCAGAAAGTCCTAAAAAGGTTACAGCCATTTCATGATCCTTGATATTTAAATGAATTTTTTCAACCTGACTTAAAACAGGCGGTGCTGCATTCACAATTAATGAAAATGTAAAAAACAGGTTCAATAGAATAAAAATTATTCTCAAATTGACACCTCCTATATACTTCTAGGGTGTACAATTTTTCCAATTTTATCCCGCATTTACGTCAGCAATCCCCCGCACATTGAAGTTATACATAATCCTTTCTTACACCCAGGTTTTAATGATATTGACTAATTCATCAATTGGACCCTTTTGTACTGAAACAGGTGGAATGGATGCCAAAAAGCTGGATCCATATTTAGTAGTTATTATTCTTTTGTCCAAAACGACAACGATTCCTTTGTCTCTCTCTGTTCGTATTAACCTGCCAAAACCTTGTTTAAAGCGAAGAACGGCTTCAGGCAGTGAATATTCGGTGAAAGGATTGCCGCCCCTCATCGAAATCAATTTACTTTTTGCCTCCGTTAGAGGCTCATCTGGAGGACTAAATGGAAGTCTTACGATACAAAGAATTGACAGATCCTCTCCTGGAATATCTACGCCTTCCCAAAAACTGCTGGTTCCAAGAAGAATTGCTTTTTCATAGCGTTTAAAGTTTCTTGTCAGCCTTGCCGGGCTTCCGCTGGAAATGCCTTGGGCCATGATGACATAATCATGTAAAAAGCCGCTTTCTTTAATCAGTTCGTACGTTTTTTTTAGCATATCGTAGGCGGTAAAAAGAAGAAGCATCCTTCCTTTTGCAGCTTCAGCAAGCGAGATAATATGTTCCGTTAAGGTAATCACAAATTCATCCAAAGGGACAGCATTAATTTCTGGCATATCTTTAGGAATCAAAAGTTTTACCTGATTTTTATAATCAAAAGGCGATGTAATCATCAATTGCTCAGTTGTTTCAGAGTTAAGACCCAGTTCCTTTAATATGTAACCGAATGATTGATTTACCGTTAACGACGCAGACGTTATGACCACTGATTTTTTAATCGAAAAAAATAATTCCTTTAATTTATCAGCAACCACCAATGGCCGAGTAACAAAAGTAGTAACATTTTGAGGTGAGCGCAGATCAATTTCAATCCATTTTACATCATTTGAGTCCTTTATAAAACAATCTATCACGGTCTTCCTAAGTTCTTCCAATTCACTTAAAAACAAGTGAATTTCTTCTAATTTGTTTTCTTGAATAGTAGACAATGATTTTTTTTCATTTGTAATCCAGTCAAGCCGTTCCTTTATAGCTGTCTGTATGTCCTTTAACAAGAAGGAAATTCTCTCCGCACTAATAAATAATGCTCTTCCTTCTTTTCCCCCAGCCGACTTGGAAAATCGAACCTTAGCACGATAATATCGTTCTGCAGCACCCAGGTTTCTTTTCGCAAATAAAACAACCAGCTTAAAAAATTCATCTATTTCATAGGTTAAATCCAAGATTAATTGATTAAGCTTAATTGAATCAAAAGGTCCATTCATTCGGTCAGAAATGGTTTTGATGACTTCTTCAAGTTCATAAAAAAGATGCGGCTGATCCACTAATCCAAATTTCCCCATTAGCAGACGAATAGCAAAATAATCTAAAGAAGCACCAAAAAATTGTGAAGCGGTTTTCTCAAAATGATGGCCCTCATCTAGAATAACAAAATTATATTCTGGCAAAACCGAACCGTTTTCTTTTAAATCTGTCAGCAATAAAGGATGATTAGTAATAATAATATCAGCATTTTCTGCCTTTTTTTTCGCTTTAAGGTAAAAATCCTTTTCAAGCCAATCATGTTTCTTTGAAAATACCGCAGGGCCGCTTCGGATTTTTTCCCAAAAAATAAGCCCTCCGCTCGATAAATTCAATTCGTCTTTCTCACCGGTTTCAGTTTCAGTAAGCCATACAAGAATTTGCATTTTTGTCAAAGTCGTATCATAATTATCTTCCTCATCGAAAAGTGTCTGATAAAATTTTTCAAGATCTATATAGTGGCTTCTGCCTTTTAATAGGACAGCATCAACGTTAAAGGGCAGAAGTTTAGCCAATAAAGGGATTTCTTTTTTTAAGAGCTGCTCCTGGAGCTGGATGGTATATGTACTGATGACAATTGGTTTCTTGTGTTCCTGCCTTGAAAAATAAGCAGCTGGAAACAAATATCCAAGTGATTTACCAACACCTGTCCCAGCTTCAATCAAGACGTGTTTTTCCCTTTGAAAGGCATGAAAAACCGTATCCATCATCTTTAATTGACCAGTCCGGTTCTCAAACAACTCATATCCCTTTTTTAAAATGTTCACTTTGTCCTGATTATTTTTTGGATAAAAATAATTTTCATCTTCCAAACTCTCAACATTATGAGAAAGAGACTTTTTTAGTGCGAGATTATTAAATATTTCAATGCCCTTCGATAGCTTTTGCCCTTGTTCATCCAATGTTTCCAGCATTTCATCCAGCAGCTGATGGAGATCACTTTTTAAACCTCCTGAAAGGGGGAAAAGCTGCTCAAGCGTAATACGGGGCAGAGAGCTCAATCGTTTTAAAAAAATTAGTAAAAGCTCTGCAGTTACCTCAGCATCACTGTCAGCCTGATGTGGACGATCATGCTGCAGGTTTTCTTTTTCGGCTAAGTCAGAAAGCTTATACCCATCAGCTGTCGGGTATAAAATTCTCGCCAGCTCGACAGTATCCAGTACAGAACCATAAAATCCTTCATAACCTGCTTGAAGTAATTCCTCTTGAATAAAGGATAAATCAAATAATACATTATGAGCGACAAAATAGGCACTCTCCAGCAATGATTCTACTTTTGAAGCGATTTCTGAAAATAAAGGTGCATTCTTCACCATTTCATCATTGATACCAGTTAATTCTTCAATAAACATTGGAATCGGCTTTTGGGGGTTAATCAATGACGAAAATTGTTCCGTAATCATTCCATCTTCAACTACTACTGCTGCAAATTGAATAATTTTATCACCTTTTTTTGGTATGTTTCCGGTAGTTTCTAAATCTATGACAACAAATTTATTTAACATTTTAATTACACCCCAAACCTTCGTTCCTTAAACGGTACCATAAAAATGATAAAAAGAAAATCCCCGTTAAAACGGGGATTTTTACATAATTGTATGTGCTGGTTCAGCGTAAATAAGCTCCTTGATATGGTTATTTTCATCCAAAATCGCCACTTTAGGCTTATGTGCCGCCGCCTTTTCCTCAGGCACCAACACGTAAGAAATAATAATTACAATATCTCCCGGCTGGACAAGCCGGGCTGCAGCGCCATTTAAACATACAACCCCGCTTCCTCTTTCCCCTGGAATGATGTATGTCTCAAGTCGTGCTCCATTATTGTTATTAACAATTTGTACCTTTTCATTCGCCATCATTCCAGCAGCATCTAAAAGATCTTGATCAATAGTTATACTGCCTACATAGTTTAGATTAGCTTCCGTGACTGTAGCGCGATGGATTTTGCCATTCATCATGGTGCGAAACATTTCAATGTTTCCTCCCCTGTCTAGTCGATTTCTATCATTAAATTATCGATTAATCGAGCATGTGTAAATTTAACTGCTAGTGCAATAATAATCCTGCCGGCCAAAAAATTTAACGGCTTAAGTTCAGGGTATGAGTAAACTTCAACATAGTCTATTTTCCCGCTTGTCTCAGTTTGAATGATCCTTGTGACCTCTTCAACAATTCTTGGCGGATTTTTTTCCCCTTGTTCAATTAAAGATTTTGCGGCTTTCAGGCTTTTATACAAGGCAGGTGCCTGCCTTCTTTCTTCTGGCAGGAGATTAACATTTCGTGAACTTCTAGCCAGCCCGTCAGTTTCACGAACAGTGTCCACCACAACTAAAGTGATTGGAAAATTAAAATCAGCAATTAATCCTTCTATTACTGCCGCCTGCTGAGCATCCTTCCTGCCAAAATAAGCTCGTGTCGGCATCACAATATTAAATAATTTTGTAATGACAGTTGCTACACCGTCAAAATGTCCAGGGCGTAATTTTCCACATAATACTTCAGTCCGCTCTTGTACAATTGCTCTAACCGTTAATTTGTTTGGGTACATTTCATCAACCGATGGATAAAAGATGTAGTCTACATGTTCAGATTCTGCCAAAGCACGGTCCCGTTCGAAATCCCGCGGATATGAAGCTAAATCCTCCTCTGGTCCAAACTGTATTGGATTAACAAAAATACTTAGTACTACAAGATCATTTTCCTTTCCAGCCTGTTTTAGCAGAGTTAAATGGCCTTCATGGAGGTATCCCATTGTCGGGACATAACCAACGGTCTGCCCGCATTTCTTTTGTAAAGCGATTTCTTCCTGCATTTCCTTGATTGTTGTTACAACTTTCATCGTAAACCTCCATAAAGAGCCTTTAATTCTTGTTCTTTCATTGTAAAAGAATGCTTTTCTTCAGGAAATTGTTTATTTCTTACATCAGCTGCATAGGCTTGGATTGATTCAACCATAAATGGTTGGACAGAATGGTATTGTTTAACAAACTTAGGTACCCTGTCAACCCCGTAACCCAAAATATCATGATAAACAAGAACCTGTCCATCAACATCAATTCCTGCCCCGATTCCAATTACCGGAATGGAAAGTAATTTAGCCGCTTCACCTGCCAGCTGTTTTGGGACACATTCCAAAACAATAGCGAACGCCCCTGCTGCCTCACATTTTTTAGCGTCTTCTAAAAGTTTCTTGGCAGCGCCGGCATCCTTTCCCTGTACCTTGTATCCACCTAGTACACCCACTGATTGCGGTGTTAAACCTAAATGAGAACAAACTGGAATTCCTGCTTTCGTAAGAGCAGAAATTTTCTCAATGACCTCATCTGCTCCTTCTAATTTTACGGCATTTGCGTTTGTTTCCTGAATTAGTCTTCCAGCATTGAGTAAAGTGTCTTTTACTGATAAATGATAGGAAAGAAACGGCATATCAACAACTATAAATGTGTTTTTTGCTCCTCGTTTGACTGCTTTTGCATGATGAATCATGTCTTCCATTGTGACTGAAACTGTGGAATCATAACCTAAAACGACCATGCCAAGTGAATCCCCAACTAAAATAAGATCCACTCCGCCTTGTTCAGCTTGTTTTGCTGATGGATAATCGTAAGCTGTCAGCATAACGATTTTTTCACCAGCTTCTTTCATTTTTAAAAAATCTGTCGTTTGCTTCATCATATTCCCTCCTTTTTAATGGGAGAGGTGACAAAACAGTTTGAAGAGCAAATTAGAAAAGCGTAAGCCCTCAGTCAGCCCCAGCCAGTACAATACATACAAGCTTTTATTTTGGACGGCTTGTCTTGTGGCATCAAGGGGCTGGGCTGCTTCCGCTAGATAATAAAAAAATCCTTCTGAAGGCAGAAGGATTCCGTACTCTTTTGCTTGTTCCATCCCTCTGTCCCTGTCCGCTGACGGATCTAGGCAGAAACCTTTTAATTTTTATAGTTATACAAAAAGGTGCAGTTCACTTTTTGGATACTGCCCATTAAAATTGTACAAAATTTGCAAGATTCACGCAACAATTATTTCTATAACTATAATTCGATATCAGCAGAATAGACATGGTGAATGGAACCAGACATATCTTCTATTTTTAATACACCCTCATTGGTAATTCCTAGAGCTTTTCCTTCAATCACATCTGTTAAAGTTCTAGCTTTTATGGTTTTTCCAATGCTGACAGCATAACTTTCCCATAAAAGCTTGATTGGTAAAAATCCTTGGTCTAAATATAGTAAATAATATTTTTCAAAATGTTTAAAGATACTGCGAATTAATGCAGCACGTGAAATTATTTCCCCTTTTTCAATAAAAAGTGAGGTTGCTTTCTCCTTAATCTCTGATGAAAAGTCCTCGATCTTTTGATTTACATTAATACCAATTCCAACAATTATAGAGTGAATCTGATCAGCTTCGGCCTGTAATTCTGTTAAAATACCTGTTACTTTCTTTCCACCTATCAGAATATCGTTCGGCCATTTTATTTCAGGAATGACTTCAGTAACTTCTTCTATTCCCTTGGCAACGGCAACTGCTGTCAAAAGTGTTAATTGTGGAGCATTTGTCAACGGGATATTAGGCTTTAGAATCAGGCTCATCCAAACACCGGTATATTTGGGAGAATACCAATTACGGTTCATTCTCCCTTTTCCTGATTTTTGCTCATCCGCAATGACCACAGTCCCTTCAGGAACATCCTGGGATGCAAGATTGTGTGCAATTTTTTGAGTTGATTCAACACTTTCTTCATAATGGATGTTTCTTCCAATAAAACTGGTGGTCAATCCAAGCAGCACCTCGTCTGCGGTTACTTTTTCAGGTGTTTTTATAATCCGATAGCCCTTTTTTCTAACCGCCTCTAATTCAAATCCTTCTTTTCTTAATTCTTCAATGTGTTTCCATACAGCTGTTCTTGAACAGCCTATTAATTCGGCTAAATATTGTCCCGATAAATAGGATTCACCGGCATTTGTGAAAGCATCTAGCAGCTGTTTTCTTAGTTCTGACTGCATTCTTTCAGCCACTCCTTAATCTTTTGTTTATCGTTTAGTACTTTCCGTTCCAAAATAGCTTGTTCAATTTTCATTAAAGTATCTTTTAGCCAAGGGCCGCCGCTTAGATTGAACCATTCAATCAAATCACTGCCCTTAACGGCAGCCTCCCTGCTGTCTTTAATAGGAAGGCTGTCATATCGGTTCATGAGCCCGCTGATCCTTTCTGGCTCATGTACTCCTTTAATCACCAAAAATAGCTTTTCTACTGAGGCAATTACCTCATTTCCAGCCAAATACAAATCATAAACTGACCAATCCCTTTGCAGCCTTATTTCTAAATGGGATAATATCTTTTGAATCAGTTTTATTTCTTTAACAGGAAGGCGCCAATCTCTTAAAAAGCTTTCTATATCCTGCTGGCTTAGTTTTAGACTGAAAATTAATAATGCCCACATTTCAATCTTGGTGAGATTCTCACAATCGTAGGATAATAAACTTTCAATTTGTGCTTTACGATTGTTCAACCCTGGCAAATAGGAATAAATTTTCGTTTCTAAGATTATTTTAATTGCCGCTTTCCAATCTCTGCCGGTTATAAGCTTTTCAAATTCTGCTCTTTTTCGCTCAACAGCAATATTTTCAAGCAGTGGAGCCAGTTCTTTTAATGCCGCTTGGGTATTCTCTTCTATATGAAAAGAGAGCTGGCTGACAAACCGTACCGCTCTCATCATTCTAAGGGCATCTTCACTAAATCTCTCTTCAGCATTACCTACTGATTGAATTAATCTTTCTTTTAACGCCAATTGTCCATCAAATGGATCGGCCAATTTACCTGTTCGATCCATCGCGATAGCATTAATCGTAAAATCACGGCGCCTGAGATCCTCTGTTAAACTGCGGATAAAAGAAACTTCTGTCGGTCTTCGAAAATCCTCGTATTTTCCTTCTGATCTAAATGTGGTAATTTCGTATGAATTTCCGCCAGTGAGGACAAGAACAGTCCCGTGTTCAATCCCAATATCAACCGTTTTTGAAAAAATGGATTTTACTTCCATTGGTGTTGCGGAAGTCGCAATGTCAACATCACTTATTTTTTTATTTAATAGATAATCTCTAACAGACCCTCCGACAAAGTAAGCCTCAAAGCCAGCATCCTCAAGCTGTTTTAAAACCGGGACAGCTGATAAAAATGGTTCTTTCATTTGCTTCACCTTAATTCACTAAACGGTAATATAGCTCTTCATATTGTTTGACAATCTCGTCAGCCTTAAATTTCGTTTTCACCTGTTCCACTGCACTTCGAGAAAATTGCTGATGCAGTTTCGTGTCTTCTAATAATTTAATCGCTTTATTTGAGATCTCCTCAATGTTACCAACTTCACAAATATATCCTGTTACCCCGTCATCAATTACTTCCGGAATTCCGCCGATATTTGTTCCTATACTTGGAACACCGCAGGCCATTGCTTCCAACACAACAAGACCAAAGCTTTCCTTTTCCGAAAGCAGAAGCATTAAATCACTAATAGAGTAGAGTTCTTCGAGGTTTTCCTGTTTCCCAAGAAAAATAACCTGATCCTCTAGTGCCAGCTGTCGAACCAGTTTAGATATAATTGTCATCTCTGGCCCATCACCAACAAGCAGTAATTTTGCAGGCATAATTGCTGAAATTTTCGCAAAAGTTTTTACTACATCCTGAACCCGCTTTACTGCTCGAAAATTAGATACATGGATAATTACTTTATCTTCTTCATTGATTCCAAATTCACTTTTTAAATGAAGTGCATCGGTTTTTTGATAGACCCGGTCATCAATGAAATTATAAACCGTTTCAATGTGTTTATCAGGATTGATTAGTTCATATGTTTGATTCACTAATGCAGTAGATACTGCGGTAACAATATCTGATTTTTCAATCCCAAATTTTATTGCATCTGTCAATGACGGATCATTACCCAGCACTGTAATATCGGTCCCATGTAATGTCGTCACAATTTTAATATTTCTTCCTAACATTTGTTTTGCGAGGATAGCGCAAACCGCATGAGGTATTGCATAATGAACATGCAGGATATCCAATTTCTCTCGCTTTGCAACCTCAGCCATTTTACTTGCTAAGGCAATATCGTATGGCGGGTATTGAAACAGAGAATACTGGTTAACCTCTACCTGATGATAATAAATATTATGGTAAATCTTTTTCAGGCGAAAAGGAACATTGGAAGAGATAAAATGAATCTCATGTCCCTTCTCAGCAAGTAATTTTCCCAGTTCTGTTGCGACTACACCTGAACCGCCAACAGTCGGGTAACAGGTAATCCCTATCTTAAGTTTCTTCATTCATTCTTCTCCTAACAGGTCATGCTTTATAAGAATCGGAACTTTTGTTTTAAAGCCTTCAGCATAAGTCACATTTACCAGTTTCCCAAACATTCTTTCCCTCGCTTCAACAGTTTCGATATATCCATTGACCAGCGGAGTATTAAAGCTTTCAGAGGACCTTTCAAACTGGCTTTTATATGCCCTGAGTGCGGAAAGCTTTTGATTGATGAAAGATGTGATATCAATTGTAAAGTCCGGCTCATGAAAGCCATTAATCATATAAAAATATAATCGCTCAACCTTATGCGGCTCATTGCATCCTTCCGTTTGATATTTTTTAATGCCAGCAGAAAATACAGCCTCTTCTACTAGCCGGGAACAATTCCCATGGTCTGGATGCCTGTCTGCCGGATATGGAGCAAACACGATTTTCGGTTTATGAATCCGAATCATTTGAGCAATCCTATTTATGTATTCTTCTTTTAAATACAGACCACGATCTGGAAATCCAAGCGAAGTTCGCAATACAACTCCTAAGGTTTTTGCTGCCTGTTCAGCTTCTATTTTTCTTAAAGCTACAGTACCATTTGAAGAGAGGTCGGCATCAGTTAAATCACAAATACCAATTTTTTTTCCTTCAGAAGCCAATTGGGCAATTGTACCGCCCATGCCAATTTCTACATCATCGGCATGAGCTCCAAAAGCCATAATATGTAAAAAGTTATTTTCCATTTTTTTTATTATTCTCCCTGGCGATATTTCTCCAGTCTAACAATCCCTCATCTAATCCCCTGATTAGCAATTCTGCCGTACCCATATTGGTTGCAAGAGGAATAGAGTAGACATCACAAAGACGGACAAGTGCCGAAACGTCTGGCTCATGCGGCTGTGCCGTTAACGGATCACGAAAAAAGAAAATCGCATCCATTTGATTTTTGGCAACCATTGCTCCTATTTCCTGATCTCCTCCAAGAGGACCCGACTGATACCGTGTTATATTTAAACCAGTTGCTTCCTGTATCCGTAACCCTGTCGTACCCGTAGCATGTAAATTATGTTTGGCAAAAATGGATTGGTAGGCTGTTACAAATTGTACTAAATCCTTCTTTTTTTGATCATGAGCGATTAAAGCAATATTCATAGTCATTACTCCTAATCTAAAATATTTTCTAAACCATAGACGAAAGTATTCTGCTTCATGACTGTTTCAACTGCAACTTTTACGCCTGACATAAAGGATGCCCGATTATAAGAATCATGACGGATGGTAATAGTTTGACCATCTGAACCGAACATCACTTGCTGATGTGCGATTAAGCCAGGCAGTCTTACTGAATGAATATGCATTCCATTATAATCTGCCCCGCGCGCTCCTTCTATTGTTTCCTTTTCATTTGGGTGCCCCTGCTTCTTAGCCTCTCTAACAGCAGATATCATTTCAGCTGTTTTAACTGCAGTTCCAGATGGCGCATCAAGCTTTCTATCATGGTGCATTTCTATGATTTCTACATCTTGAAAATATTTAGCTGCCATTTGTGAAAATTTCATCATTAATACCGCACCTATCGCAAAGTTTGGTGCAATGATACAGCCCAATTCTTTTTCCTTACATGTTTCTTCGAATTCTTGTAATTCTTCTTTAGTGAACCCGGTTGTTCCGACAACGGGACGTACATTATAGTTTAAAGCAGTTCTTACATGATATGGACCAGCTTCAGGGGTGGTTAAATCAATTAGGACATCGGCCTCCGTATTTTGCAGACATTTTTCAATATCTGTATAAACCGGTACATTGGTGACTCCCTGAAAGCCTTGTACATCACTTAACATCATGCCATCATTTTTATGGTCGAGCACTGCGGTTAATTCAAAATGTTCAGTGTTCATCACTAAATCAACGGCTTCACGTCCCATTCTTCCGCGCGGCCCTGCAATGATAATTTTAATTGTATCCATTTTCTTCACTCCCATTAGTTTTGTTACTCTTTTTCTATCCTTGTCCAACGATTTTTATCTCTCGTATTAAATTTTTTCATGACTAAATCATGAGCATCTTCTAAATCAATATGTAACGAATTAGCTAAGCAGATTAGCACAAATAGAAGATCTCCTAGTTCTTCTTCAATTGCTTTCTCAGTTTCTGTTGATTTTTTCGGTTTTTCACCATAATAATGGTTAACTTCTCTTGCAAGCTCACCAAGTTCTTCAGTCAATCTTGCAAGCATGGCCAGCGGGCTAAAATAGCCTTCCTTAAATTGACCGATATATGCATCAACTTCACCTTGAAGGTCTCTTACCGTTTTTCCAGCTGTCATACAGATTACACCCTCATTTCATTACATTGCAGAGAATAGTTTTTGATTTCCTCTTTTACTTCTATTTTATGTTAGCTAAATTAATCCTGTTTTACAAATGTTTTCGCCTAAACTGTATTTTTCTGGCGTCTAATTGCTCTTATATACCATATTCGCTATAATTAAATTCGCCACCGGTGTTAAAATATGGTAAAGGAGGAATGTTCTATGCTATTTGGACTTAAAATAAAGAATATTATTTTTATCTTATTAGGAACAGCAATTATGTCATTTGGACTCGTTAATTTCAACATGCAAAATAAATTAGCGGAGGGTGGTTTTACCGGCATTACTCTCTTACTTTATTTCTTGTTTCACTGGGATCCATCCTATACTAACCTGTTATTAAATGTTCCTTTATTTTTCATCGGATGGAAAATACTAGGAAAAAATACTTTTTTATATACAATTTTAGGTACTGTTGGCGTTTCTATCTTTTTGTGGGTTTTCCAGCGGATTTCCCTTAATATGTCACTTGAGCATGATTTAACATTAGCAGCACTTTTTGCAGGAGTATTCTCTGGAATTGGCCTTGGGATTATTTTTCGATTTGGCGGTACTACCGGAGGGGTGGATATTATTGCTAGACTTGTCCAGAAATACTTCGGCTGGAATATGGGAAGAACGATGTTTATGTTTGATGCCTGTGTAATCATACTATCATTAATGACCTACCTAAAATACACTCAAGCAATGTATACACTTGTAGCTGTTTTTGTCAGTGCAAGAGTAATTGATTTTATGTTAGAAGGGGCATATTCAGCGCGGGGAGCAATGATTATTTCGGAACAAAACGAAAAAATTGCTGAGAAAATCATGGAAAAAATGGATCGTGGTGTTACAGTACTAAGGGGATACGGTTCCTATACAAAAAACGAACGTGAGGTTTTATATTGTGTTGTTGCTAAAAATGAAATCATCAGGTTAAAAAATATTATTACCTCTATTGACCCGCATGCCTTTGTATCTATTTCTATTGTTCATGATGTGGCCGGCGAAGGGTTCACACTTGATGAAAACAAAATGCCTCTAAATGACTAAAGGCAATGTCATCAGAGACATTGCCTTTTGCTAGTGAAAATGAGCGAGCGTTTGCACTGTTCTTAATCATCATTTCGATTCATACCCGTGAAAATAAGTACAAGCCTCAATAGTTCAAGGATTGCGACAGCTGCGGCAGCAACATATGTTAGTGCAGCGGCATTTAAAACTTTCTTTGCCTCCCTTTCTTCCCGGTTTGAAATTAAACCAAGAGATACGACCTGATTCATCGCGCGGCTGGAAGCATTAAACTCAACTGGCAGCGTAATAACCTGAAATAGAACAGCCGCCGCCATACATACTATACCTAGTAAAAGAAGCCCTGAAAAATGAGCTAATAACCCAATCATAATCAAAATCCAAGAAACATTCGACCCAAAGTTAGCAACAGGTACTAAAGCGGAGCGGAAACGTAAGAAGGCATACCCTTCAGAATCCTGAATTGCATGCCCGCATTCATGAGCCGCAACGGCAGCAGATGCAATAGAATGGCCCCGAAAGTTTTCCGGTGACAATCTTACCGTCTTTGAGCGGGGATCATAGTGATCGCTTAAAAATCCCTGTCCCTCTTCTACACCAACATCATATAATCCATTAGCATTTAAAATTCCCCTAGCAACCTCAGCACCGCTTCTTAAAGTTGAAGATGGAACTCTTGAATATTTAGTAAATGTACTTTTCACTCTCATTTGTGCCCATATGGGAATCAAAACAATGATAGCAAAATATATTAGGTACAATTTTTACACTCCTAACCAGCTTTATTTAGATTATTTTAGTTAAGCCGATTAGACGCGTCAATCTTTATGCTCTCCCCGAGCATTTTTCTTTAGTTCTTTCTCTCCTTGATACTTTCTCCATCCAACATATGACAGTGTCATAATAATAATACTGCCAGTGGAAATAATAACCCACCATAATGATGGATCTGCTTCATCATCTTCCAAATTGGCAAAAAGATTTTTTAAATCTGTATCCAATTTCTCAAGTTCTTGCTGGCTGTCTTTATTTTTTATCATATCTGTACGGTATTCATCAATAAACTTTATCCGTGCATCTAATCTTTGTATATTTTCTGCAGGAACATCAATTTTCATACTAGGATAAATAACGTTATACAAGGATAAAAAATTGTTAAAGCTTGTATGAAATTGGGCGGTATCACCATTTACAGCTGCTTCTTTAGCATGTGAAAAGGCAGTCATGATTTGATTTTCCATTTCGGTCCATAATGGCTGGTGGCTCGAGACGATTGCATCCATAACAAGTCGGAATTTCGTTAGTTTATTAATTCGTTCTTCATGATTCATGGTGGGACTAACAGCAGCCTCCATTGCCTCATCATGAGAGATATGAATAATTCTAACCTCATCCATAGATAACGGCTGCTTTGTGCCAGAAGCATAGGGCAATTGGTCCGAAAAATAATCCAGTAGTTTCTTTGCATCATCATATCTATAAAACTTCACCATCTGGAGTGCTTCATCAGAAATATCATCTAGTTTCTCCATTGGTGTTTGAACCTCAGCATTTACTGATATGGGAGTAAGCATAAGAATCATTGCTGCTAAAAGAAGCCATTTTAATTTCACAATAGTCCCCCCTTTCGCTACTAATAATATGTATGAAAGGGTGGACAAGGTTAGACCAATATTTTAAAAGAAAAGCAGAAGCGGAAATTATTTAATTTCCAACTTAAAGCGTCCAGGACGAATGACTGTAAAATAGGCTATTCCAATCGATAAAACGGAAAGCCAGAATGTAAAATAACCGATTTCCGGCATGAATTGATCAAGCATTTGATACCTTGGCATCATAAAAAACACATAATCAATTACATCATTATGTAATGTCCAGATGGCAGCAAAAGCTAAATGCCTCCAATTAAACCGATAAAATGGCGCGAATAAAATACCTTCAACCGCCATGGCAAAATGCGAAATAATTAGCATATAACTTGTCCAGTCCAATCCTCCCTGAACAAAATAAACCAAAATGTTCATCACCACTGCCCAAATACCATATTTGAATAACGTGACAATGGCTAAAGCCTCCAATAATGGCCAGTTTCCTTTAAATAAAAAGGCAATTAGAACAAACACAAAAAAGAGGCTGGCAGTCGGGCTATCCGGTACAAATGGAAGAAAAATAGCAGGAGTATCTTTTAGCTGCCACCCATACCAATAATATCCATAAATAGTTCCTAATATATTTACAATCAGCAATAACACTAACGTTGGCCGAGCAGCCAAGAGAGGATAAACCCAGCGCACAACAGCTCCTCCTTTATCATTTCTTAAAAAAAAGCTGACGAATCTCGTCAGCTTTACGATTATATTACTTACCAAGTCCAGAGATGAACTCAGAAAGTTTCTTCAACTCATCATCATTCCCTTTAAATACTCCAGGAGGCATGTTTTTATAACCTTGTTTTGCAATCTTTGCCACTTCTTCTGCAGAAAGGCCGGTATTTGCTAATGAAGGTGCAGCAGCTCCTCCTTGAAGGTCATCACCATGGCAAGTAATACAAGTATTTTTACTAGCGATTTGATAGCCGTCGCTCGACTTATCAATCTCAACTTTTTGAACAATCTTACCTTGACGTTCCGCTGCTGCCCAGTCGTGAGTTGCAACAGACTGCCAAGTTAAAAATGTAATGCCTGCCAATGCAAGAAACATAAATCCAGTGGCTAATGGACGTTTGCTTGCACGGCGTTCCGGTCCGCGGTCAATAAATGGTGCCAATAATAGTCCGCCAAAAACTAATCCAGGAATAATCATTGCTCCAATAACCGTATAAGGACCAGATGCATAAGTATATTTAAGCAATTGATACAAGAATAAGAAATACCAGTCCGGTAATGGGATATAGCCTGTATCTGTAGGATCCGCAATTCTTTCAAGCGGAGCTGGATGAGCAACGGTTAAACATAAAATTCCGACAAGGAATACTGCTCCAATCATCCATTCTTTCAAAAGGAAGTTAGGCCAGAACGCTTCTGTTTTACCAGGGTATTCTGAATAATCCTTCGGAAGCTTCGGTGTGCGTGATTCACGTGCAACAACACGAGAGTCACCTACAAACTTTAAACCTTTACCGCGATGCATCGAGCAATCCCCTCCTTTTTCTATTAAGATCAATAAAAATAGTTAGTTGTTTATTATTCAAAAAATCATAGTGGTCCAGAAATACCTTGTCTCCGAATCATAATGAAGTGTGCTGCCAATAATCCAAATAATACAGCAGGCAGGAAGAATACGTGAATCGCAAAGAAGCGTGTTAATGTTTGCGCTCCTACGATATGTTCATGTCCGGCAAGCAGTACTTTGACGTACGAACCAATGAACGGTGTAGCCTCAGCTATCTGCAAGCCTACTTTTGTTGCAAACAGCGCTTTCATATCCCATGGTAACAGATAGCCTGTAAAACCTAATCCAAGCATAACGAAGAAAATAAGTACTCCGACAACCCAGTTAAGTTCGCGGGGCTTTTTATAAGCACCTTGGAAGAATACGCGCAGGGTATGTAAAAACATCATTACAAGCACTAAACTTGCTCCCCAGTGATGCATTCCACGTACGATTTGTCCAAAAGCCACTTCATTTTGAAGATAATATACAGATTCCCATGCATTTTTAATATCCGGTACATAGTACATTGTTAAGAACATACCGGAAAGAATTTGAATAACTGTAACGAAAAATGTCATACCGCCGAAGCAATAAACAAACGCAGAAAAGTGATGCGCAGGGTTTACATGCTCTGGTACTTCATGATCCGCGATATCGCGCCACAAAGGCGTAATATCTAAACGCTCATCTACCCAATCGTAAATCTTGTTTAACAATGATTACGCCTCCTTCCGTGGTTTAGCTTTTCCTAAATAAAGATATCCGTCTTTTTCTTTGTATGGGTACACATCCAGCGGTGCCAGCGGTGGTGTACCAGGAATGTTCGTTCCATCTTTTGTATAACGGCCATAGTGACATGGACAGAAGAATTGTTCTGGGTGTTCCTTGTCGGAATTCCAGTTAACGGTACAGCCTAAATGCTTACATACAGGTGACAGAGCCATAATTTTACCTGCATCATCCTTGTAAACCCAAGCAGATTCTGTTACATCAGATTCATACCATGCATCTTTCTGCTTATAGGAAAAGTCAACACGAACAGGCTCATTTGTTAAATCAGCAACCTTCTGCTTTGTTGCAACAAAATCCCCTGCCGCTTCTGCCTTTAATACAGGATCAACAGCAAATCTGACCATTGGCATTAACATCCCTGCTGCCATGAATCCACCTACACCAGTTAGTGTGTAGCTCAAGAATTGACGTCTTGAAACGCGATCTTTACTCATGCTTATCCCCCCTCCATTCATGAAGTTAAGTCCACGGGACTAAATTAAACACAATAAAACTAGGACATAACAATGATATATCAATCTTCGGACAAGGTCAATATCATACTATTTTAAAAAAGGTAATAAACAGTGAATTAGTCACTTTTTTGCCACTTTTGTGTAAAAATCGTTAAAAGCTGCTGAACTTGGCTGTCAATCATCGTTAATTTTTGTGTATCATTCATCTGCTCAAGCGGAATAGCCGGCAGCCAAATTAACGTACCATTCAGTTCACCTTCCCTGCTTCGCCACTCAAAATCAGAAGTTACATAGAAAACATGTTTAAATCCAGCATCAAGGATACTTTCCTCCCATTTCTTGAGATCAGTCAATACTTTTTCATCCTGCTCATTTCCAAGATAGGTGAAGGGTGGAAACAATAGAATTCTGCCGGTAAATTGTCTTTCTAAATAATTTGTTAATAATGTAATAAATTCAGATGCCGCAGCGGATTGCTTTACCCCTTTTCCTATAGTGATGGAATATAACGGCACAACAGCCGTATCAACATATTCTTTAGCAGCAGAGTACGTCTCAACATCTTGAGGTAACCATTTCATTTTTTGCACCAACCTTTAAAATTCACTACCCCAATAGTACCATTATTCCCTAAACATTTAAACATATTGAAGAATATGAAAAATTATCAAGCAAAGAAAAAAAGTGTTTGCCTCTGCGGAACAAGCACAGCTTGTTTTGCAGACGCAGATTCTCTTTGATGCTTTCCTTAGTGGAAAGCCCCGACAACCATAAGGCCCTGAGGCGCTGAGTGCTGGACCCACATCCAGATTACTAGTTCGAGATGATTCACAGAAAAATTTATTTAATTTTTTCTAAATAAAAAAAAGAGGTTTGCTTATCGCAAACTCCCCTCTTGTTCATTTTGTGATAGTTGATTTAATTTTTCTGTTAGGGAAAGGAAAGCTTCCCGATCCTGTCTGTCTAGTGCATCATCAATCAGCTGGAGAAGTTTTTCCCTTTGAAACCGTTCGATGCTTTCTTTAAGCATCTGCTCTGCAATCATACCGTCTTTTTCATTCACCTGCAGATGTTTAGGGACATATGGATTTTCTTCTAGGACTGCCACATATTGATGTGCCTGATTTGAAGCATTGAAGTTTAGCTGGATATAAATATCCTCGTCCCGATTCAGGCGAATATCATGAAAAGATTTTTCAGCATCTGTTGTCATTACGTTTTCCTTGTAAAAGCGAAACGGCACTTTATCTACACAATGCGTCGACATGATTAGACCGCGTGGACAATACTGTGCCTGCTCAACAAAATGAACCTTTTCCATTAGCTGATCATGGCTCATTAAGTAGTTTAAAATCCAAACACATTCTCTTCTCTTTAATTGATAATGATTTAAAAACCAGCGAATAAAATCCTTCTTCTCGTTGACAGAAACAGGGGTTGCCATCGTCGTTTCCCTCCTCTGCATATTCAGCTTTAGTTTTCATTTTCGGAATCAGTCAGTCTTTCAAGTAAATCAAGCACCTCAGTATTGGTTGGGTCTTTAATGAGTACCTGTTTAAAAATTTCGGCAGCCAGGTCGTTTTTTCCTTCCTCAATTAAAAAATATCCGTAATCAAGTAAAAACGTTTCGTTATTCTTGAAATAAGTATATGCGCTCTCATATTTGTCTAATGCGCGTGAAAATTCCTCTATTCCTGCGTAAGCTGCGGCAGCATCCCATAAAAGCTGAGGCTCGTCTTCACTCATTAAATTAAGTTCTGTTATTAAATTTAGAACTTCCTCAAAACGTTCCTGTTGTAAAAAGAGTTTGTTCAAAGTTAGAATTGCATCCAAATATTCTGGATCTAGTACAATTGATTCTCGCAGGTAATTTTCTGCTTCTTCTTCCATCCCCAGTTTTAATGCAATTTTTCCGCCTTTAAAAAATAACTCCTTATTAAATTCATCCTGTTTTATTCCTTCTTTGACAGTTTGCAGGCTGTTTTCAAGTTCTTCTTCTCTCTCATACGCTGAAGAGAGCGGTAAATAAAGCGAGTGATATTCAGGATCAAGGCCTTTTAGCTCTGTGAACTTTTCAATTGCTGTTCGATTATAGCCTGCTTGCAAGGCTGTAAAAGCGTAGCCAAATAATGTATTAATCTCCAGTTTCTCATCAAGTGCTTTATCATAATAGATTAAAGCATCTTCAAAAGCACCTGATGAACTAAGTAAATCAGCCAGCCGGGCATGGATATTAATTCCTGCAATTTCATTCGTTTCCTTCAGCACTGCTTCATAGGCATTCTTAGCCTTTAAAATCTCGCCTTGCTCACTATATAGTTCACCAAGGGCAAAATCAATAATAACTTCATTTGGCAATAGTTCCTTTGCCTGCAAAATCTTATTTTCAGAGACTTCATATAATCCTTCCATTTGGTAAAGATCTGCTAGCAGTAATAATGATTGTCCGTAATTCGCATCCCCGGTTGAAATCTTTTCTAATTCAAGAATCGCCTCTTCTTCTTGACCAGCTTCAACCAAAATTTCAGCTAATAGAATAAGAAGCTCGCCTTCCTCAGGAAAAACGCTTAGGAGCTTTTCAATTAATGCCTTGGCCTCATCAAGAAACCCATACTGAAATAATTCTTCCCCTAAAAGGAATTTCTCCTCATGACTGCCTCTGTTTAATACAACATTATATTCATCTAAGGCTTCTTTATGTTGGCCGTTTTCTAATAATTGAATAATTTTATTGACTCGATCCATAGAATTTTTACCTCTTTAACTAAAATTACAAGGAGAAAAAAGCTGGTGTCCGCACTATTACAGGTTCTCCAAAACCTGGTCTAAATAAAATCTCATTTAACGACCGGACAATCTTCCCCTTGTGTACTGTAATAACAAGTCTACCATTATGATAATGAAATAAATCTGACTCATCAACATTCTTGATTTCCCGTGACTTTAAATATAAATTATAGCTTAATTCTGTTCCATTCATAAGGCTCGACTTCTGCGGATAAAGGCCTATTTTATTTAAAACATATTTTGAAATAGGGGTATTTTCTTCAATTTCCTCATATAATGCGGGAATTTTCTCTTTTACCATCGTATTTTTCCAATTCGACAAGGTTGGTTTAGCTTCCTTCTTTTTGGCGGAAGAAATTATTGGGATAAATGGACAATTGAATGGAAACAACGCTTCTCTAATCCATCCCCATGGAATATTCTTTAAAGATTCTGGTTCCTCAAGCTCTACAAATATAGCAGGGATTTTTTCCCTTTTACATTTTCTGATAAACGAAGGAGTAATAAGCCGTAAGGGAATTTTTATTCCAATAATATAATCGAGAGGACTGTTCATCAATACTGTATTTACTTTCTTTACTTTTTCACCTAATTCATTTTCGTAGGAAACAGGTATATACGTAAATATGGTGGTACATCCCTTTAATAGAAACTTGTCTTTTATTACTTGTTTTAATTCTTGAAAGGACTGCGTTAATGAGATTGATGAATTTAAAAGGACAAAAGATGGGGCCATAATATAGGGTTCATAATTCATCCTAAATAGCCGGTATTTTCTGGAATGGGTTAAGATTGCTGATATTTTGTCTTCTTCTACCATTAATGATTGAACGCTCAGCTCATTGTCTTTAAGTATATTGGCATTTTCGATAATATACGCCATCCCGCCACCCTTTCTGCTTTTTAAGACAAGCTATGCGGCATTTCCATAAACTATGTCAACAGGGACGAATTTTTCATGAGGATGGATGTATACCAGGTTGTTAAATTTGGCTCTTTAAAAATATATTTTTAACACGTCCATTCAAAAAGAAAGAGCCGCTTTATGAAGGCGGCCTAATTAGTAAGGTTATTAAGATGTTCAAAGAAATTTGGATATGAAACTGAAATAGATTCTGGATTTTCCAATATAACCTCATCATCACTTAACAGTGCAGCAATTGCCAGCATCATCCCAATGCGGTGATCTCCGTGGCTTGACACAGTGCCTCCTGTCAGTCTAGTTTGACCATAAATGATCATACCATCCGCAGTAGCTTCGATGGACGCACCAAGTTTTTTTAATTCATTTACAACAGTATCTATCCGATTGGTTTCTTTTACTTTTAATTCCTCAGCATCTTTGATTACAGTTTTACCTTCTGCCTGTGTGGCCATAAGGGCGATAATTGGAATTTCATCAATTAATTTTGGAATCAGATCTCCTTCAACCACTGTTCCGGTTAAGCTGGAGGATTTTATAATGATATCTCCTGATGGTTCAAATGAATCCGTATCCTGATGTAATATTTCTATATTGGCACCCATATTTTTTAGAACCTCAAGAATTCCAGTTCTTGTTGGATTTAAACCGACATTTTTCAACAAAATCTCACTTCCAGGAACAACCGCCCCAGCGACAAGGAAAAAGGCTGCTGAGGAGATATCCCCAGGAACGTGAACAGTTGCTGATTGCAGTTTTTGACCGCCTTTGACTGTAATTGTCCGATTATCTTTGTAGATTTCTCCGCCAAATTGCTGAATCATTCTTTCTGTATGGTCCCTTGTTTCAGAGGGTTCAACAATTGTTGTCTCCCCATTTGCCTGAAGACCTGCAAGGAGAATGGAGGATTTCACCTGAGCACTGGCCACAGGCAGCTGATAATGAATGGGTCTTAAATTCCCGCCGCGAATTGCTATTGGAGTATAGGCACCATTTTCTCTAGCATCAATGAACGTCCCCATTTTTTTTAATGGTCCAGTCACCCTGGTCATTGGCCTTTTAGCAATCGACTGATCACCTGCAAGGGTTGAGAAGAACGGCCGGCCTGCTAAAATCCCCATAAGTAATCGAATTGTGGTTCCGGAATTACCTACATCCAATACTTCACTAGGTTCTTTTAATCCTTCAAATCCATTACCAAATATCCGCAGTTTGCCATTTTCCTCTTCAATCTGAACCCCCAGCTTTCGAAAACAGGAAATCGTACTTAAACAGTCCTCACCTGGGAGAAAATTTGTAACCGTCGTTTCTCCGTGTGCAATGGCCCCGAACATAACGGAACGATGGGAAATTGATTTATCCCCGGGAATTACAACCTCTCCATTTAACCTATTTATCTGAGATTTAAGTTTAATTGCCGTCATTTCATCACCTTTTCAATCATATTAAGCACCATATGAAGTGCTAAAACTTGTATAGGAAAGAATACATTTTTCTGCACGCTCACGATCCTCTTCCGTTTGAAAGCTTATCACCAGAACACCAATAATATCTTCGCGTGTTTCAAGAATCCGGATATTTGTAATGCTGATGTTTTCCCGTGCAAGATATCCGGTAACCTCTGAAACAACCCCGGGATAGTCAGGGACATCTACATATAAATCATAAAAGGATGGAATAGCTCCTTTTTCCTTCAGCGGCAGCCCGTCACGGAATTGTTTTGCCTGCAGGAAATAGTCAAATATCTCTTCTCCTTTTCCACTTTCAAGTAGTCCCTTCACCCCGTCCATTTCTTTTTGCCATTGATTAAGAAGTTCAATTAAAACCTCTCGATTATGAAGCAAAATATCTTTCCACATTTTTGGACTGCTTGAAGCAATACGGGTTATATCCCTGAATCCGCCTGCTGCAAGTCTAGGAATCAATTGCTCTGTTTCAGATAATTTTTCTGTCTGCCTGACAATGGATGCAGCAATGATATGCGGAAAATGACTGACGATTCCTGTCAGATAATCATGGTTATTAGGAGAGATTGTTAAAAATTTTGCGTTTGTGCCATTTAGCCATTCTTTTAAATCTTCAATTTCTGATGTTTTTACATCTTCATCAGGTGTTAACAAATAAAAGGCATTTTCAAATAATATTTCTTTTGCGGCAGAAATACCGCTTTTATGGGAACCTGCCATTGGATGTCCCCCAATAAACGTAACACCCTGCTGCTTTAAGCTTTCCGCCGCTTCTACAATCGTTTTCTTCGTACTTCCTGTATCTGTCACAATGACATTCGGCTTTAAAGGTAAATTGGAAAGTGCCCGAATGATAGATTTTGTATCATTTACAGGGGCGGAAATAATAATTAAATCGGCATCTTTTGCCCCTTCAGGAATATTTTCTGCTGCATCATCGATTACTCCCAGCATTTTAGCAAGTCTCGCCTGTTCCCTATTTATATCAAATCCTTTTATGATTGCTTCTTTATGCTGTTTTTTGATACAAAGTGCAAGCGATCCGCCGATTAACCCTAAGCCAATCACAAATACCCGGCCATTCAATCAAAATCCCCCCAAAAAGAAAAGAACTCCCTATTTTTTGTTTTCCGCTAAGAATTCCCCTAAAACCTTTAACAGTCCTTTGTTCTGTTCATATGAGCCAACAGTAATTCTAACACTGCTCGGGTATCCAAGCGGTTTGCCGGAGCGGACAATAAATCCTCTTTCTAATAAGTATTGAAATACAAGATTTGCATCTACTTTAAAGTCAATTAAAATAAAATTGGTTTGAGTAGGATAAAACTCCAGTTTATGTTCTTCACAAAAACGATAGTATTGTTCTAAACCCTGTCTATTTTTTTCTCTGCAAGTTTCTACAAAATCCCTGTCTTCAATTGACGCAGCTGCAGCAATTAAGCCTAAAGTATTAACATTAAATGGCTCCCTGGCAGGTTCTAGTGCCTTAATAATTTCTGTATTGGCAACCCCATATCCAATCCTTAAAGCTGCAAGGCCATAAATTTTTGAAAATGTTCTTAATACAATTAAATTTTGATATTTGCGGGTTAAACGGATTGAATCATAATAATCCTCTGCCACGACATATTCAAAATACGCCTCATCTAAAACCACAAGAATATTTTTCGGAACCTTATCTAAAAATGCTGTAATTTTTTGTTCAGGAATATATGTACCTGTCGGATTATTTGGACTGCAAATCCATATTACGTTTGTTTGCTCGTCAATCGCAGCAAGCATACCATCAAGATCATGCTCACCATCAATTGTCGGAACCTCCTTAATGATTGCTCCTTCGATAATAGCATTGTGTTTATATTGCGAGAAGGTATGATCAGCCATAATGGTGCTGGCGTTTGGATGTAATAAGGCACGTGAAATAATTTGGATAAGGTTGTCCGATCCATTTCCAAAAATCAATTCATTTCCTTCAACATTTAAAAAAGATGCGACTTTTTCTCTTAACAATGTTGCATATCCATCAGGATAAATAGCTAGGCTAACTGCATGTTTTTTAATTGCGTTCATAGCCTTTTCCGAACATCCAAAAGGATTTTCATTGGAAGCAAGCTTTACAATATGTTCCAAATTATACTCTCGTTTTACTGATTCAATGGATTTTCCTGGCTGATAAGGAGTCAGTGTTAATAATTGTTCTTTAAATCTCATATTTGTTCACTCCGTTCAACAAATTACTATTCTTTAATTATCACCTTGCATCCAAGTCTGGGCGCAGCACTATGGCATCATTTAAGTAAACGTGATTAATTTCTTTCTGTGGTATTTCTGTATTGACATGCATCATTACCCTAATGCATTTAACTAAAGAATTGGGAACCGGAATTTCACGCATACACATTACAGGTACATACTTCCATCCATCGAAATTCCTCAAAACTTTTGCAGGGAAAACTGCATTGACATCTTCAGTTGTCGAAATAAAAACAGATCCAACTAATTCAGGCTGAATCTTGTTTAATTCAATCATTTTAGCCACTAACTCTTCAGTAGCATGAAGAATTTCTTCTGCTGAATTACTGGAAACCGTGGTTGCTCCTCTTACCCCTCTTATCATGAAATTCCCCCCTAATTTCTAAATTTCTGTAATTCATCTGCTAATTTAGTATCACTTATTTCCATTAATACAGGTTTTCCAAGTTCTTCAAGCAATACAAAGCGGATTGATTCGCCGATAGTCTTTTTGTCCTGTCTCATTTTCTCCAGCAGTTTGTCATTCGATAAATGAGCAGGTATAGTGGTTTGATATCCCAGCTTTTCAACCCAATCAACAAATTCTTCAAGATTGAAATGAAGTTCTACTGATTCTTTGCTCAGTTTTAAAGCAAATATCATCCCGATCATGACGGATTCTCCATGAGTAAAATTACCATATCCCATTTCAGCCTCTATAGCATGACCAAGTGTGTGGCCAAAGTTTAAAAAGGCACGAATCCCCATTTCTTTTTCATCTTGGCTGACAAAGTGATTTTTTACACGAATTCCTTTGATTAACGAATAAGTTAATTGTTCTAATGTAAGTGAGTTTAAATCATTGATATTGGTTAAAAGCCATTCATAAAACTGCCCATCATGAATAATTGCATGTTTAACCACTTCTGCAAACCCGGAACGTATTTCTTTTTCAGGCAATGTCTTAAGAAAATCCAAGTCGTAAAAAACTGCTTCAGGCTGATAAAAGGCACCTATCATATTTTTTCCAAGAGGATGATTGATTGCTACCTTTCCGCCAACTGCGCTATCATGCGCTAAAATTGTCGTTGGGACTTGAATAAAGGGGATTCCTCTCATAAAAGAAGATGCGACAAAACCTGACAAATCCCCTGCTGCTCCTCCTCCAAGTGACAAAATTAACGATTTCCGATCAAGATGGTTTTCAAGTGCTGCAGTTAAAGCCTGATAATATATATCAAACGTTTTCGCCTTTTCACCGCTTGGCGCAGTAAAAACAGCTGGTTTCCACTTTTGGAGCTGCGGCATCAGCTCTTCTAGATGGAGTCTTGCAACTGTTTCATCAGTGATGATTAACACTTTTGTTAACTTTGGGAAATTCATCGTTAAAAAATTTGCAATCTCTTTACTTGCACCTTCACCAACAAAAACATTATATTGCTTAGAATTTGTGTCAATTTGAATTGTTTCCATTAAAATTCCCTCGCAAAAGAACGCTGCTTGTTAATTTCTTCAACAAAAGTGTCAAAGCGGTCACTATAGAATTGCTCCACTAAGGCGCTTGCAAGTTCCCATGCAACGGCATGTTCAGCCACTACGGCAGATGCTGGAACCGCACAGCTGTCGGAACGTTCTACACTTGCAGCAAATGGCTCTTTTGTTTCAATATCGACGCTCATTAGCGGCTTATAAAGGGTCGGAATAGGTTTCATAACGCCGCGGACTACAACAGGCATTCCAGTAGTCATACCGCCTTCAAAGCCCCCTAAACGGTTTGTCTTCCGGTAATAGCCTTCTTTTGGATCCCATGCAATCTCATCGTGAACTTCGCTTCCTGGTTTTCTAGCGGCTTCAAAACCGATGCCAATTTCAGCACCTTTAAAAGCATTGATGCTGACAATAGCCGCAGCTAATTTTGCATCTAATTTGCGATCATAGTGGACATAACTGCCTACTCCCGAAGGCATCCCGGAAGCAATCACCTCAACAACACCGCCAATAGAGTCGCCGTTTTTTTTCGCTTCGTCAATCGCATCCATCATTTCCTGTTCCACACTTGGATCTGCGACCCTGACAGGTGAATTCTCAGTCCGTTCCTTTAATTCGGTAATTGATAAAGAACTGTCCACCTTTGCCTTAATTCCAGCAATTTCGATTACATGTCCTACAATCTCTACTCCAACTAAAGATAACAGTTTTTTTGCGACTGCACCTGCAGCTACTCTTACAGTTGTTTCCCGAGCAGAAGATCTTTCTAGGACATTTCTCATATCCCTATGGCCATATTTAATTGCACCATTTAAATCAGCATGTCCTGGGCGAGGGCGTGTAACCTTACGTTTAATTTCGTCCTCCTGCCCCTCTTCTAGAGGCTCTGCACCCATAATTTTTGTCCAATGTTTCCAATCATTATTTTTTACAACTAATGCAATGGGAGATCCCAGCGTTTTTCCATGTCTAATACCTGACATGATTTCGACAGTATCCTTTTCAATCTGCATTCTTCTGCCGCGGCCGTATCCCTTTTGTCTTCTAGATAGTTCTGCATTTATGTCTTCTGCAATAAGCGGCATCCCGGAAGGCAGTCCTTCTAATATGGTAGTTAATTGTGGTCCATGGGATTCACCCGCTGTTAAATATCTCATTCCCATACTCTTTCTCCCTTCAACTCATTAAAGAATTATGTATCAATATATCATATTAGAAGAAATTACTCTAGTAGAATAATTCAGAATAAAAGGGGATTTTTTTAAATCCGCTTACAAAAATTAAAGCACCTGTAAACAACAGGTGCTTTAATGCTTGCTTTAATAAATCCAATCATTAATTAGTTTTGAGTAATCAACTAATTCTTCGTTTTTAAAGAATAAACCAATTTCACGTTCTGCACTTGCAGGTGAATCAGAGCCGTGAATTACATTCTTCCCTACAGTAAGACCAAAATCACCACGGATTGTTCCTGGCGCAGCGTCTTTAGGGTTAGTTGAACCCATCATTTGACGTGCTGTCGCAATCACATTTTCTCCTTGCCACACCATAGCAAATACTGGTCCTGAGGTAATAAAGTCAACTAATTCGCCAAAAAACGGACGCTCCTTATGCTCACCATAATGTTCTTCCGCTAATTCAGTTGGAATACTCATTAATTTTGCACCAGCAAGCTGAAAACCTTTCTTTTCAAAACGAGCAACAATTTCACCAATTAAATTGCGCTGTACACCGTCAGGTTTCACCATTAAAAATGTCTTTTCCATCCATTCCACTCCTAAAAATATGTATAATGACTGTTTCCAAAACAATCCATGAAAATCGTACCATTAATTGAAAACTTTTTCAATTAGTGATATCTTAAAATTTCCTTCTGCCGATAAATTTAGCAATGTCCCGCAAAGCTTTTTTCGCTTTATGTTGTGGCAGGGATTCTAAAATCATTAAAGCTTTTTCTAAGTACCGATCGCTTAAAGCGACTGATTTTTCAATTGCCCCTGATTGTTTAATCATTGAAATGATATTGGCCATTTCTGAAGCTGGCATATTCTCATGAACCTTTTCAATTTCTTGACGAATTGCTTTATTTTCCATCGCAAAAAGCACAGGTGCAGTAATGTTTCCTTGCAGAAGGTCACTGCCGGCAGGTTTTCCAAGCTCCTTTTCAGTTGCAGTAAAGTCTAATATATCATCTGTAATTTGAAAAGACATACCCACAAAATAACCAAAAAGATAAAGCTTTTTATGTATTGATTCTTCCACGTCTGCAGCAATGGCACCTAATTGACAGCTTGCTGCAATGAGTAGTGCGGTTTTTCGTTTAATTCTTCGAAGATAATCGCGCAAGTTCTGATTATACCGATATTTATCCTTAATTTGTTGGATTTCTCCAATAGTCACTTCCACCATTGTGTTAGCTAAAATCTTATGTGCAGCCGTTTTTTCAATTTTAGCCATCAATCTAAGAGCAAGGGCAAAGACAAAATCTCCCGTATACATGGCTGTTTGACTGTCCCACTTTGCTTTCACAGTCGGCTGCCCTCTGCGTAAATCTGCATCATCAATTACATCATCATGGACCAGTGACCCCATATGGATAAGTTCAAGTGCAACAGCTGCATTTTTCATTACATTAATATCATATTGACCAAACTTACCAGCCAGCAAAACAAAAACAGGACGAATTCTTTTCCCTCCAGCCTGCAGTGTATGTAATGAAGCTTGTCTCAAGAGTGGAGATTCTGCTTCAATGGTCTCTTCTAATGCTTTTTCAATTATATTTATATCCGAAGTCAAAAATGAATACATCATTTTTAATTTCATTCGTATTCACCCAGCTTTTCATCCTGTTTCTGTTAATTCCTTTTTTCTAACCCATTTTCATCATGCGGAAAGTAATTATTATTTAATTCCTATATGCACAGCCGCCGCACCGCCGTTATAAGGCTTATATTTCACATTTTTCAATCCAGCCTGCTCAAACAATCGTGCTAATTCTTTCATACCGGGGAATTCACGGGCAGATTCCTGGAGCCAAGAATATTCTGCATAACTTTTCGCAAACATTTTCCCAAACAAGGGCATGATAAAGCGGAAATAAAAGAAAAAGAGCTGCCTATATCCAAACATTGTCGGCTGGGAAGTTTCAAGGCATACTACCTTTCCGCCTGGTTTTACAACCCGATGCATTTCTTTCAATACTTGTAAGTAATCTGGCACATTTCTCAACCCAAAACCAATAGTTACATAATCAAAACTATTATCAGAAAAAGGAAGTTCCATTGCATTACCATGAATTAACTTCACCTGTTTTAAGCCTAGATGTTCAATTTTCTCTTTGCCAACATTCAGCATATTTTGGCTGAAATCTATACCTGTTACTTCTCCAGATGGTCCAACTGCTTCTGCTAGTGCAATCGTCCAATCAGCTGTGCCGCAGCAAACGTCAAGGGCTTTTGAACCAGGCTGCACATTCATTCTATTCATCGTATCTGTCCGCCACTTAATATGCTGCTGAAAACTGATGACAGAGTTCATTTTATCGTAGTCTTCAGATATTTTTTCAAACACATGATGAACTCTTTCTTCTTTCGATTGCTGCATCTTCTTACCCTTCTTCCATAAAAGTTTCTGCATATGGCTGGTGTTGTTTTAACAAAGAACTTATTCTGCTCCGAAGCAACTCATTTAGAAACGGAATCTTATTCATTCCATTCTCAACAATTTGTTTTGAACAGTCAAGATAGTGATCACAGATTTTTATCAGCTGCTGTTTTTTTGGCTCCTTATCATTGCTGCTAGAGAAATTAGATAAATTCATAATGGCATCGAAAACTATCGAGCCTTCTTTTTGCAAATACAGTTTCTTTTCATTTAGTAATCGTTTAAATAGTAATAGATTCGCTGCGGACTCACTCCATAAATCGGCCTTAAAATAGCTGGTGAATCTTTCTAGTAATGCACTTTCAAGCATCTTTACATTTTTAATTAATGTTTCAACACTATCTGATTCTTTATGATAAACGGAAACTTTATATTCATTCACTTCTTTTACGCCGTTTGAAAGGGAATCAATCATGAAAATTTCTTCCGAATCTGCAAGTAATTTATAGTATAAACCACTATAATAATCACCTGCTAATACAGTTAACTGACGTTTTTTCTCGTCTTCTGACGTTCTGGAAATATGTTCATGGGTATCAAGGGCAGTCTGAATCAGCATCGTTGATAGCGCGAGATTCTCAAGTTTATTATAGGGCAATTCAAGAAATTCCATTATAGAAACAAGGATTAAAAGCTTATCATCATCTATAACAGGAGTATCTATCGTTGTTAGCAAATATTTGTCTAAAACATATGTATCAAGTTTTCCCTTAATGTTCGTGAATTTTTGCCAAATATCCTGCACGCATATCACCCTTGCTTCCCCGAAGTAATTTTCTTTATGTATTGTTTAACCTAAAATAAGAGAAAAATTCAAGCCCAAGATTATTTTATTGTAAACACAAGGCAGACACCATTATATCATAAAAGATTTTCTCGTGGGCCAGAATTCATAAAATAAATATATTTCTACATCTTTAATTGGCAGAAGAATAACAGATTAATACATTGGTTTTTATTTCTTTACTTCACTGTCAACCTCGCCAAATTGAGTGAGAATTTTTGCATTACCCCTAATTTTAATAGCCGATGTGTGTTCGGTAAATTGGGCAATTAGTACTTCTCCCTTATCAAGCTTTTCAGAATGATGGAATTTTGTGTCTGAACCCCGTGTTAAACCGATCACACTAACACCATCATCATTTGCTTTAATAACAACATAATCGTTATTTGGTAATTGCTTTTTTTCCAATGTCGGCACCCCTGAATCTTTATTAATTTTTAATTAAAGATAGAATCTCGGACCTAGCAGTTCCATCATTAGCAAGTGTTCCTCTGACCGCAGTTGTAACAGTCTTGGATCCTGGCTTTTTGACACCTCTCATGGTCATGCACATGTGTTCTGCTTCTACTACAATCATTACACCATGTGGTTCTAATTTTTCCATGATGCTGTCCGCAAGTGTTGACGTAATCCGTTCTTGAAGCTGCGGTCTCCGTGCAATGGCCTCAACCGCCCTGGCCAGCTTGCTCAAACCGGTAACACGACCATTTTGCGGAATATATGCTACATGTGCTTTTCCAAAGAATGGAACAAGATGATGCTCACACATAGAATAAAAAGGGATATCCTTTACTAGAACTAATTCCTCATGATCTTCACTGAAAATCGTATCAAAATGGTGTTTCGGATCTTCATTTAAACCGCTAAAAACTTCTTCATACATTTTTGCCACTCGTTTTGGTGTATCTAACAAACCTTCCCGGTTTGGATCTTCGCCTATTGCTTCTAATATTAAACGTACCGCCTCTTCTATTTGGGCACGATTCACTTCTGACATTCTAATTCCTCCTACGTTTGTCTTCTAAAATGACAAATACATAATACATATTAGCATAATCCTTTCTATGCAGGCAAAAAAATAGAAATCAGCGGGGAACCGTTTTTAGAACAGGGGAAGGAATTTAAAAATAAATAAAAGAAAAAGGCCATGATTGAGTCATGACCTTTTTGCTTAAGCATCCGCTCAAAGCAATATTTATGTAATTATTTTACAGCATCTTTAAGCGCTTTACCTGGTTTGAAAGCAGGAACTTTACTTGCACTGATTTCGATCTCTTCACCTGTTTGCGGGTTACGACCTTTACGTGCAGCACGCTCACGTACTTCAAAGTTACCAAAACCGATAAGTTGGACCTTATCACCGTTTTTCAAAGCATCTAAAATAGTATCAAATACAGCATCTACCGCTTTTGTAGCGTCCTTTTTAGAAAGTTCTCCAGCCTCTGCTACTGCATTAATAAGTTCTGTCTTGTTCATGCCTTTCACCTCCTCCCAAAGAATTATCCAGATTAATGAGATGACTTATCTACATTTCTAAACAATTTTTTGAATTTCTATACGTCAAAGTGCAGTTTTATTGTAAAAGCAGGAAAGTTTATCCTTTTTCATCTAATTTCCAGCTAAAACCCTATTATATTAAGGTTTTCAGCACTATAACGTAATCTGTTAAAAGATTATCACAATCAATTCAAGCTTTCAAGAAAAATTCATGAAATAATGGTAAACTTTTCATTTGTTCACATAGATTTCGATTTAATCAAAAAAAAGGACCCCCATTTGGAGTCCATAATTAGAGAATAATGGCTATTAGACCGCCTGATCCTTCGTTTATGATTCTTTCCAGTGTTTCTTTTAATTTGTATCTGGCATTCTCGGGCATTAAGGAAATCTTTGCCTGGATTCCTTCGCGGACTATTGAACTTAAAGACCGTCCAAAAATATCTGAATTCCAGATTGACAGCGGGTCTTCCTCAAAATCTTGCATTAAATAACGGACGAGCTCCTCACTTTGTTTCTCCGTCCCGATAATCGGTGCAAATTCCGATTCAACATCGACTTTAATCATATGAATGGAAGGAGCTACGGCCTTTAATCTTACACCGAATCGGGAACCCTGCCGGATTATCTCCGGCTCTTCCAAACTCATGTCTGCAAGAGATGGCGATGCAATCCCATATCCAGTTTGTTTTACCATTTTTAAAGCATCTGAAATGTGGTCATATTCCGCCTTGGCATGTGCAAAGTCCTGCATCAGTTCTAGCAAATGGTCTTTCCCTCTTATTTCTACCCCGACAATTTCTTTTAAAATATCATCATACAGTTCATCAGGCGCAAATAAATCAATTTCTGCTACCCCTGAACCCATCTCAACTCCGGCAAGTCCTGCCCTATCAATAAATTCAAATTCACTGAAATGCTGGACAACCTGATCTACATCTCGTAATCTTTTAATATCTTTTACTGTTTCTTTTACAGCTTCTTGATAGCTTTCCCGGAGCCAATGATTTTCTTTTAATACCATCACCCAGCTTGGAAGATTTACATTGACTTCAAGTACTGGGAATTCATACAAGGCTTCACGAAGGACATTTAACACATCACTTTCACGCATACTCTCCACACTCATGGCAAGGACAGGTATATCATATTTTTCAGCTAAATTGTTTCTTAGGGTCTCAGTGCTCGGATGATATGGCTGTGCACTGTTTACCACCATGATAAATGGTTTGCCTACTTCTTTCAGTTCCTCAATTACTCTTTCTTCTGCTTCAATATAGTTGCTTCTTGGAATTTCTCCAATCGTTCCGTCCGTTGTGACGACAACCCCGATTGTAGAGTGTTCCTGAATGACTTTTCTTGTGCCAATCTCTGCTGCTTCGTGAAATGGAATAGGTTCTTCATACCATGGTGTATTAATCATTCTTGGCCCATTTTCATCCTCATACCCTTTTGCTCCAGGAACAGTGTACCCTACACAATCAACAAGTCTTATATTAACATCTAAACCCTCGTCAACGTGAACAGATGCTGCCTGATTCGGTACAAATTTCGGTTCCGTCGTCATAATTGTTTTTCCAGCAGCACTTTGTGGCAGCTCATCTTGTGCACGGGATCTATCCGCTTCACTGTGTATATTCGGTAACACGACAAGCTCCATAAATTTTTTAATAAACGTAGATTTTCCAGTTCGTACTGCTCCTACTACTCCTAAATAAATATCGCCGCCAGTTCTTTCGGCAATATCTTTAAAAATATCGACCTTTTCCAAGTGATCCCCTCCTGATCATAGACTAAAGTGGGATAGTTTCATCCATTTAGGTATTTTAGGACAGTATATGTTTATGATGTTGTCCTATCGTGTTATGACTCTTTTTGAAAAAATTTTTACCCCCTTCTCTGGAAATCATAAAAATATGTTTTATTTTCCTTGGTGGTTAAGATTCAAATAAATGGAGGGTTTCTATTTAAATTTCATGATTATTAGCATTGGTGAATAATCAGTTATTTTTCACAAAAAAACCCTTCTCCTACAATATATTTCGCAGGAAAAGGGTTATGACTAAAATCAGCAAACGAAAAAGTATCCAAAACTTGTTAAGAGTAAAGCTACTTCTGTAAGAATATCGGTTCATTTGTTTTTGGATCAATTGTATAAGGTAATGAATATGCCGGAACAAACATCGAATTATCCACTAAAATGGAGCGTATATCTTCACCAGGCTTAATTTCTCTCTTTGTATTTTTTAGTACTTCAAACAGATCAGGACGATAATCCACAAAAACTTCCGCTTTCGAAGTTACAACAAAAGTAAGATTTTTATTTGTAAAAGGGCTGATAGCATACGGTGGTTCCTGATAGCCCAATTTTTTAAAATCAATAGAATACACATTTTTTGAAATTTCTTTGCCAAATGGCGGGTATCCCTTTGTTTTAATTCTCAAGTTAATATCACGAATCGCTTCAGCAGTCCTCAAATCAAGTAATTTAACTGTTGGATTTGTTTCCGCATCTACAAGTACGTACTGAAAAATCCCTCCGCTCTCAAATGCGTTTCCAGGAGGCTCAGCCATATATTGCGGGGTAATTTTTTTAAAATCAATCGGATATTTCTGGTAAATAGGAGTATCTGCTTCTTTCGTTTTTATTGGGAGAATTCCCCCTTTATCCTTTTTAAAGTCATTCACTGCCTGTTGAACTGCCTGGATTTGATCTTTATATGGGACCTGATTCTGGGCCAGCTCCTCCTTCGGAAACATACATCCTGATAAAAGCAAAGCAGTTAGAGCAAAAAGCAGGGCAAGCATTTTCCACTTCATATAATCACCTTTATTATGTAATTTGCGTAAATTAAGCGAGGAATACAATCAGCAGTGTAATACCTGCACCAATCATAAATAAATAAGCAAGGACGGCTGTAATCATCCGCAAGAAACCTTTAAGTTTATAACGGCTTAAATAAATCGTAATAATAGCAAGGAACATTAAACCCATTCCCGCAATTGATATCCACATTTTTATCATACCTGGCGACAATTTCATTCCCCCTTTAATCGATTGTTATTATAGCATAATGTGGACTAAATAAGCACTGAAAAGAGGAAAGGGATTTTACCAGTTTCGTCTCAACGCTGCAAAAAGCTGGACACAAAAAAACTGAAGTAAAGGGGGGCGATTTCTTTACTTCAGCTGATTAAGACTAAATTACCCATTCACCAGGCGTCATACTACCATTTGACTTCGTTGCATTGTATGCATCTACAGTTACAAACGTATCAACGAACGCCTAATTTCTTGAAATGAGTGCAGGTATTTTTACTTTACTCATTTCTTTCCTCTAAGATATTCACTAATTCTTCCATTTCATGTGTCTTCCCTCTAGACATTAACACATCTGCCGCATCTTTTGCATTTTTACCATTAAACAATACATTATAAAGAGCGGTGGTAATAGGCATATTTACATCATATTTGCTTGCAAGCTGGTAAGCAGCCTTTGTAGTCCTTACCCCTTCTACAACCATTCCCATACTGTTTAGAACCTCGTCCAGCGATTTTCCTTTCCCCAGCATATTACCTGCTCTCCAGTTTCTTGAATGTACGCTTGTACAGGTAACGATTAAATCACCAATTCCTGCTAAGCCAGCAAAAGTCAATGGATTTGCTCCCATCTTAGTTCCCAGACGGGAAATTTCCGCAAGTCCTCTTGTTATTAATGCAGCTTTCGCATTATCACCATAACCAAGGCCATCTGTTATTCCAGCTGCTAAGGCTATTATATTTTTTAATGCTCCGCCAATTTCTACACCAATCACATCTGAATTTGTGTATACTCGAAAATTATGGTTAATAAATAAATCTTGAATTTTTTCAGCTGCAGCCATATTTTCTGAGGATACTGTTACAGTTGTTGGATGTCTAAGACTAACCTCCTCAGCATGGCTTGGACCTGAAAGGACTACAATATCCTGCAATAAATCTTCAGGCATCTCTTCTTTAATGATTTCGGAAATCCGCAGAAGTGTATCCGGCTCAATCCCTTTACTTACATGTGCAATCATGATTGGCTTTGTCAACACTTCCCTCATTTTCCCGACTACCTCACGAATCGCCTTTGTCGGAACAGCTAAAATGACTGTTTCGATACCCGCCAAAGCTTCTTTGAGCGATGCATAAGCAGTTATTAATTCTGATAGAGAAATCTCTGGCAGGTATTTTTTATTCATAAGTGTTTCATTGATTTCTCTCACCTGATGATCATTATGACTCCATAACCGTACTTCATGGTGATTATCTGCAAGAACCATTGCTAAAGCTGTTCCCCAGCTTCCTGCTCCAAGAACAGTAATTGTTTCCTGTTTTGTATTCATGATTACACCTGCCTAACCTTATTTTCTTTCCCTGGCAAAAATTTTAATTGGAGTTCCTTCAAAGCCAAAAGCATCCCTAATACGATTTTCAAGAAATCGCTCATAGGAGAAGTGCAGCAGTTCAGGTTCATTTACGAAAATGACAAAGGTAGGCGGTTTAACACCAACCTGTGTTGCATAATAAATTTTTAATCGTTTTCCTTTATCTGTCGGTGTCGGATTCATCGCAACAGCGTCCATAATAATATCATTTAAGACACTGGTTTCAACCCTCATCGAATGATTCTCACTTGCCAAATCAATCATTGGCAGCAGAGTGTGAATTCGTTTTTTCGTCTTAGCAGATAAAAATACAAGGGGCGCATAATCAAGAAATAAGAAATGATCTCTTATTTTTTGCTCGAATTCCTTCATCGTCTTTTCATCTTTTTCAATAGCGTCCCATTTATTGACGACAATTACAACTGCTCTTCCCGCCTCATGAGCATATCCGGCAATTTTTTTATCTTGTTCAATGATTCCTTCTTCCGCATTTATCACCACAAGAACAACATCTGAACGTTCTATTGCCCTAAGCGCCCGTAAAACACTATACTTTTCAGTTGTCTCATAAACCTTCCCTTTTTTTCTAATACCAGCTGTATCAATAATGACATATTTCTGTCCATTATATGTATATGGAGAATCGATAGCATCCCTGGTAGTACCAGCAATATTGCTGACGATAACACGGTCTTCACCTAAAATAGCATTTACTAAAGAGGATTTCCCTACATTCGGCCTTCCGATTAACGAAAATTTAATTACATCATCATCATAATCCAATTGTTCGTTTTTCGGAAAATGTTTTGCAGCCTCATCTAATAAGTCTCCAAGTCCCAGTCCATGTGAACCAGATATAGGAATGGGTTCACCAAATCCAAGGGCATAAAAATCATAAATCTGCTCCCGCATTTCCGGGTTATCAATCTTATTTACCCCTAACACTACTGGTTTTTTTGTTTTATACAAAATTTTAGCTACTTCTTCATCAGCAGCTGTTACACCTTCACGGCCATTTGTTAAAAAAATGATTACATCAGCTTCATCCATAGCAACTTCAGCCTGCTGCCGAATTTGTTCTAAAAAAGGCTCATCACCAATATCGATACCGCCTGTATCAATAATATTAAATTCATGTGTCAGCCACTCCCCGGAACTGTAAATCCGGTCACGAGTTACACCTGGTACATCTTCAACAATAGAAATCCTTTCTCCAACAATTCTGTTGAAAATAGTGGATTTTCCAACGTTTGGTCTCCCAACAATGGCAATAACAGGTTTAACCAAATAAATCGCCATCCTTTCTATGTCATAAGTAAAAAACTGTCATAATGTTAGTGAATGAAAAGAAACCCTTCTGATGCTTGAAGGGCCAACTTTTATAGTGTAGCAAATGTTAATCCTTTCCCGCAATGAAAAGAAAAGCAAAAACGCTGGATGAACGATTTTTTTGTAAAAAGCTGCAGTTCTATGACGATTTTTGTTTTGCTTTTTCCAAAAAGGGTATATGGTTTTGAAGAAATGCTCCCGCATTTTCGATTATACTCCAGCAAATTAGTAAAGCTGCAATAATTGAACAAACATCTAGATAAGCAAAAGCTGCAACTGAATATGGAATTTGAAGTTTGCCCAAAATAAATGCAGTTAAAAAATCCCCTTGTAAAGTCCCGCTGACAGCAATAATTATTCTGCTTTTTAGGTTCTTTTGTAATAGAACCGCTAAACACCACATGCAAATACTAATCATCCATTCCGGTTTAAAAATCAACCATACGGGATCAAAAATCTCAAATAAATGAAAGGAAACGTAAGCAATGGAAATGATCAATGAACAAATAGAATGATAAATGATAATGATAACTTTTTCATTTGATATAAAGAAATAAGAACATAGTAATAAAAATAGGCCGCTCCATGTAATTTCAATGGTTCCAATTGAAAAATAGCTATTGGATAAAAAAATGACAATCAACAAAATGGCCGCAAGTTTCAAACGATAAGGATTTTTCTTGTCTACTAAAAAAGTGACAAACACCCAAACACTCCAAAAAAACCACAAAAACAGGGAACCTTCCATAATACTCACCTCCTATTATCCCCATTATTGGTATCAATTATGTACTTTCATACCCTATTGAATAATATTTTCAGGAGTGACTCATCTTATAAATAATTAGTGGGAGTTTTTTTCTTCCCCCCACTGATTATTAGTCCCTTCAATTGTCTCTACTATCAAGCCTAATGCTTTAAAAAAGAGACAGTACGAACCCGATTGGTTCAACTAAGCCGCCAAAAATCACGGTGGCAAGTCATTTATTGGGCAGTCGATCCCCCGCAAACAGTGGAAGCAAGGGTCTTACTGCCCGTTAAAGCGGGATAAAGAGGAGGTGTGGATTTTGGGAAAAGACCGCCAAGAGAAAAAATTAAAAGCAAGCAGAAGAGTTGAATCAGATCGTGATCAAGCACTTCATTATCCTGGTGCATCTAAATTATCTAGTCCTGAGGAAGCAAGAGGATTAAATGACGGTAAAAGATAATAAAAAAATAAAGGAGGGTGTCCCAAAAGTATAAAATTTAGGGGACAGCCCTCCTTTTATTTTTACTGTTCTGAATCTGGTCTGTTGAATTTTCGTTCCAGACGCTTCGCTTTCCGCGGGCGTGCCAGCGAGCCTCCTCGTCGCAAACGCTCCTGTGGGGTTTTTCCCCTGCCCCGTACTCCCGCAGGGTGAATCCGCCCACGTACGAAGGAAATGCGTTAGCATTTAAGAGGAGTCTGCGCGCCTTCCACTTCAACCAGCAAAGACGAAATAGTAATGTCTGCGAAAAGAAGTAAGAAAATCATTCTATTAATATCATGAAGTTACCACACACCACAACACCAGACATGAAGAATCAGAATCAACGACAAGAAGTCCGTGAAAGATTAACCTCGGAGGAAGTGAAAAGAAATATAGACAAAGACAACGGAGAATAGAAATAAGGCCAGTATTAGTCAAATAAGTAAACAGCCACTTCCAACGATTTACATTAAGAGGACTTCCAAAACAACCGCGGAATGGGAGCTTATTTATGTTGCCCATAATTTAAAAAAAGGACAACATCCAATGAAAAACAACAAAAAGCGGAGAAATAAACAGGAAGAAATATTCTATCCAATAATATCCAATAAATTATTTTAAAGAAAAGGGCTGAACCGAAAAGTCGTTTTTAACCGCCTTTTGGTTCAGCCGCTTTTATTACTGATGATTGTATAAATCTCATTTTATCTGGCGTCTGCTATACTTAGATGTATCAATTCCTCGTTGATATAACCAATGATGTGTTTCTCCTGAGATCATTAGCGGAACTCGTTTTAATTCCGCCAAAGAAGAGGCCCCTAAGGCTGTCATAATGAAAGTTATTTCTCGATGAAGAGTTTCAATTTCTTCCATCAATGGTTCGATTCCCTTTTCAACAAGTATTCGTAAGAAATACCCAGCCATTCCAATTGCTTCTGCCCCAATTGCTAACCCTTTGACAATATCCAAGGCACCTTTAAAACCTCCGGAGCCAAAAATGGCAGTTTGCTGCCCTATTACCGAAGAAGCTTCGATGATAGAAATAGGTGTTGGGATGCCCCAGTCAGAAAAGAAGGAGAAAGGTTTATTCCTGCGATTATTTTCTATTTCGGCAAAATTTGTTCCGCCAAATCCGCCAACGTCAATAATTGATACTCCAACTGAGGAAAGTGACTTGACGGTCTCACGAGACATTCCAAAGCCGACTTCCTTTACGATAACAGGAACTTCCACTGAACGGACAATAGCTTCAATTTTTTTTAAAGCCCCAGTAAAATCTCTATCTCCTTCAGGCATCGTTAATTCTTGAATGACATTTAGATGAATTTGTAGTGCATTTGCTTCAATCATATCAACTGCCTCTTTGGCCTGATCAATAGTTGCTTCACTTCCAAGATTGGCAATTAATATTCCGTTAGGATTTTCTTTCCTAACCACTTCAAAAGTATACTTTTCCGAATTATCCTTGATTGCAGCCATTTGCGAGCCAACAGCCATAGCAAGCCCGCAAGCATTTGCAGCCTGAGCAAGTTCTGCATTAATTCGGTAGGTTTTGTCCCCGCCGCCGCCTGTCATCGCATTGATAAAAATTGGCGAACTTAAATAAAGTTCGCCAATTCTATGATCCAATCGAACATCGAGCGTACTGATATTTGGCAGACTTTGATGAATAAATTTAATTTCATCAAACGATGAAGAGAACTTAGCCTCTTCTTGATTTTTCAGGGCAAAACGGATATGGTCCCATTTTCTTTCAGATCTCGACACTGATTATCACCATTATTTTTTTAAATTCTTTAGTTGATCGCCGATAACTTCTCCTAATTGGAAACCTTTTGTTTCCTCTGGAAGTTCATAATCAAACTTCTCTTCGGCTTCTTTCTCCAGAAGTTCTTTAATGCTTAATGATAAACGCTGATCTTCTTCATTAACATCTAATACTTTGACTTGAACTTCCTGACCCTCTTTTAATACCTCGTGTGGTGTACCAATATGTTTATGGGCAATTTGAGAAATATGAACTAGTCCTTCAACTCCAGGGAAAACTTCAACGAAAGCACCATATGATACTAGTCTTTTTACAGTTCCAGTTAGTACACTGCCTTTTGGAGCTTTTTCAGATATATTTGTCCATGGTCCTGGTAAAGTTTCTTTAATCGATAAAGAAATTCTTTCATTATCTCGGTCAACACTTAAAACTTTCACTTGTACTTTTTGTCCCTCATTTACTACATCAGAAGGCTTGTCAACATGTTCATGTGATAATTGGGAAATATGGACAAGTCCATCAATACCGCCGATATCAACGAAGGCTCCAAAATCAGTAATTCTTTGTACTGTTCCTTCAATTACTTGACCAGCTTCAAGCTCATCCAGGCGGTTTTGTTTTTGTCTGCCCTTTTCTTCTTCCGCTACCGCACGATGAGAAAGAATTAAGCGATTTTTTTCTTTATCTAGTTCGACAATTTTAAAGGTCATTGTCCGTCCTTTGTAATCACTAAAGTCTTCAACAAAATAAGTTTCAACTAATGAAGCTGGAACAAAACCGCGTACTCCTAAATCAACCACAAGTCCGCCTTTTACAACATCTTTAACTTCGGTTTCAATCACTTCACCAGCTTGAAACTTCTGCTCTAAACGATCCCATGCTTTTTCAGCATCAACTTTTCTTTTTGAAAGAATTAATGCCTCTTCTTCCACTTTAAGTACTTCTAATTCCAATTCTTCATTTTCTTGAACTGCGTCTGATGCTTTTTCAATATGCAGGCTTGAAAGTTCACTTATTGGAATAATTCCATCAAGTTTGCTTCCTTGGATATCAACTAAAACCTGTTTTTCTTCCACTTTTGTAACTTGTCCAGATACTTTGTCACCAATTTCAAAGCTTTTTACCTCTACTTGATTTAACTCTTCAGACATATGTAATCCTCCTTAAACCTATCGGCTGCAAAATATATAAATTCTTTTAATACAATTTGAACATTTCGGAACTTAATAGGGAATTTATTCTAGTTAAACTAAGAATATTCGAAAAAGAATCTCAATTAATAACTTCTTATAAATAGGCTATTTTGTCAAGCAGAACCTACCAATGCTCTTTAATAAGTTTATGAATTTCATCCATAATTAATTCAGTCGCCAGTTCTGCAGATGCTTTTTCTTTTCTCATTTTTTCCATGTCAATTGGCTTTCCAAAAGCTACCTTCACTTTATGAAAGCTTCTATATGGACCTATCACGGCACATGGAACAACCTTAGCATTCGTCTTTAAGGCAAAGAATCCTGCTCCAGCAAGCCCTTTTCCCAGTTCTCCTGTCTTGCTCCTGGTCCCCTCAGGGAAAAGTCCCAAAACATGTCCTTCTTTTAAAACACTTAATCCCTTCCTAAGTGCCTCACGATCACTCATTCCCCGTTTTACAGGAAAGGCATTGCATTTTCTTACAATCCCCCCCAATACTGGGACACGGAAAATTTCTTCTTTTGCCATATAATAAATCGGCCTTGGTGCTGAAATTCCCACAATAATCGGATCAAAGTTATGGATATGATTAGAGCATAAAAGGATTCCGCCATCTTTTGGAAGATTCCCCCTCCCAATTACCTGAACCCGATACAATGGTTTAAAAATCGATTTCACCACTGATCTAGCAAATGCATAGAAAGTCAATTCTATCCAATCCTTTCATCCACCAGAGTCATTATCTTATCGACTACTTCTGGAATCGTCAAAGAGGTTGTGTCGATTTCAATTGCATCCTCGGCTTTCTTTAATGGTGCTGCTTCTCGTTCTGAATCAATCTTATCCCTGAGGGCAATTTCTTGTTTTAATTTTTCAAGATCAGAAGTGAAGCCTTTTTGCAGATTTTCAGAATGACGTCTCAAGGCTCGTTCCTCAACGCTGGCAAGTAAAAAAATTTTTACTTCCGCTTCAGGCAGTACATAGGTGCCAATATCACGGCCATCCATTACCACCCCGCCGCCTGCAGCGAAGTTTTGCTGTCTTCTTACCATTTCTTCCCGCACCTTTGGATGTTTAGAAACAATAGAAACCGAATTTGTTACATCAGAGGTGCGAATTTCATTTGTTACTTCTTCGTGATCAAGAAATACTAATTGCCCATTATCTGAAGGAAGCAATTCTATTTTAGTTCTTAAAAGAGTATCTAATAATACTTCCTCATCTTCAAGGTTAAGGTGTTCTGCAATTGCCTTAAACGTTAAGGCCCTGTACATTGCCCCTGTATCAATATACAGATAAGATAATTTTTCAGCCACAATTTTTGCAACCGTGCTTTTACCGGCTGCTGCCGGTCCATCAATGGCAATAGATATTTTTTTCTTCATAAATCCTCCTAAATAAAACAAGTTCATCTCTAAGCTGTCTACTATCTATTTTACCATAACTCTAAGAAATGCCTCTAAATTTTGCATATAATTTCATAAAAATAAAGCAGGCTGTCCTGCTTTATTTTTCCTTTAAGGTTTGAAGAATATCGGTAATGGTATTTTCATTTACTCCCTCATATTTAGTTAATTCTTTTATTGAGGGCAATAAATCGAGCTGATGGAATAAAAATTGTGCCAAACAAAGAAATATAAATTGAACGATAATTAATTTAATTAATAATCTCTCGAATTTTTCCAAATAGGATCCACTCCAATTCCAGATACTCCTAGTATCGGAGAGGAAATGTTAATTTATCCATTTAAAGAAAGGAAAAGCATCTGCTTTTCCTTATAACACGTCCTCGTATACGGCCTCTGAATCCTTTAATTTTTCAACTTCCTCTTCTCTTCCATTTTCTGCATTAATAAAAATTCGATACGTGTCATTTTTAATGGTGCCTAGGAATTCATAACATAATACTTCTTTATTTAAATCATTCACTATTATTGCCTTCCTGTCCTCCATTACCTTTAAATTAGGATTAACTTTACCACGTGCTTGCTCAAGAGTTATGGCCGGTTTACCTATATTTCTTTTTTGAACTGATTTTAAATATTCTTCTGCTGATACTCCAAGAATATCGCCATTATCCAAGGCAACTTTTAGCTTTATAGCTTCGGGATATATTCTTACCCCGTTTTTGTTCGTTACAAAATTGAATACACCCACATTATCATATTGAGTACTTTCGAATAACTCTAAATCTGGGTATCCAGTATCTTTTAAAAAGGCTTGTGCCTTTATCATGCCATCATTCAAACTTAATTTTTGCTTTTTTACATCCCGATGGTTAATAAACCAAATAGGATGTCCGCCCTTTTTCGTTAGATCCATACTGGATTCTTGTCCAGTTTTCTCATTTTTAACTGCTACACTGTAAAAACCGTAATCAGAGCCTTTTCCATTTTCCGTTACCTTTACATTTAGATTTCCCTTCATATTCATGTATTTTTTTGCAATTGCAGCAGCTTCACTTTTTGAAATCGTCTTTCCTGATACATTTTTGAAGTTTTCATCCTTTTTCTGCATATTGGAAAAAGTTGGTCCAAAGTCAGTTTCGTCAAAACCAGTCACTGTTTTTTCCACTGTTTTAAAACCATCTATTATGGTATTATCAGTCGTCTCTTTACCAGAGGCGAGTGCCATTTCTACATCCATCCAGCGGAGATTATTTTTTAAAACCATATGCTGAACTTTACGAAGTTCATTTTGGATGTCTCCAGACTGCTTATAAAGAACTTTTAAGGTATTGTATTCTTTATCTGTTAATGGCTCTTTATCTAAATCTCTTATTGCAGTACGATAGCTGAAATTTCCGATGTTTGAAAGAAATTCTTCGGTCTTATTAAATGGCAGCAATGTAAGCGGAAGCTGTCCTACATCATTATGTGCCTCTGAAGTAATCCTCCAGACTTCTGCCAAAGAAGGCGACAATGATTGTCTGGAATTCATTGCAATAGTTGTCCCAATTTTGTCGTGCAATAAATCCATTTGATAGGAAAGTCCATGAAAGGCACGTTGATAGTTATTTTCAGCATTTAAGAGAATTGCATTCTTTTCTTGATGTTCTTGATAACCCCAATAGCCGGTGCCGATGACACCAAGTGCGAGTACTCCAATTAATAAACCTCTAATCAATTTCGTTCACCTCTACTTGCAGAAAATATGTTTGCCAATTTTTTTAATCTGCGGTCTTGACCAAATCCAGGAGCTTGTTGCTGTAGCAGGATTAAAATAATAAAGTGCTTCTCCTGTAGGGTCCCAGCCATTTATCGCATCAATAACTGCCTTTTTTGAAGTCTCATTAGGTGTAAGCCATATTTGTCCGTCTGCAACAGCTGTAAACGCACCAGGCTCAAAAATAACACCAGAAACAGTGTTGGGAAAGGAGGAACTATTAACCCGGTTTAAAATCACTGCTGCCACCGCTACTTGCCCAATATAGGGCTCTCCTCTTGACTCACCATGAACAGCATTTGCTATCAATTGTATATCATTTTGTGAAAAACCTTTTGGAATATTTACAGCAGTTGCTTTTTTTGCCGTCTTATTAGCAGTTCCATTTGCTCCTGCGGTATTTCCTTTATTATATTTTGTTGTTTTTAATAACTTAGCTTTAGTACTTTCACCCACTAACCCATCAATTGGCAGCCCAAATTCATATTGAAAATTACGCAGCGCCCAGTATGTTCCCCAACCAAATACTCCATCTATTTTCCCGTGATAGAATCCAATATAATTTAGCCTGGATTGAAGTTCAATGACATCATTGCCAACTGCCCCCTGCTGAATTACTTGATTTGAAAATGCGTGAACCCGATCTGCCTGAGAAAAAGGAAGTGCAGTACTGACCAATGCAATCATCAAAATGAATTTTATTAACTTGATTTTTTTATTCATGGAATATGAACCCCCATTGTAAATCTTTTTACAGTAACCCTATTTTCTGTTATATTGGTGTTTTTATTCCATTAAATACAAAAACCCTTCATTACGAGTGAAGGGTTTTTTTTGCTGCATATTGTTTTTTGAAGTGATTTGCACTTAATATCTTCGCTTTTTTCACCTTGGTTAAGCCAAACCACCATAGAAAAATCATAAAAGGAAAAATGATATAAATCCAATTTTTTAAGGAAAGAAGAATGAAATCATAAAAACCATGAAGAACGAAAGGAAGGATAAGCGAAAGCAGTAACCACTTTATTTTAGATCCTTCTGTAAACTTTGCTTTTCCAAGATAAAAACCCATAATAACACCAAATAGAGCATGACTTGATACGGGTAAAAGCGCCCGGGACATAGCATGTTCCACACCATTAGCAACTAAATAAAAGATATTCTCCACTGTGGCAAATCCTAGTGAAACTGCCACTCCATATACAATTCCGTCAAATGGTTCATCAAATTCAACATGTTGATATATAGCATAGAAAAGAAGAAACCATTTAAAAAATTCTTCTAAAAAGCCTGTACTGAAGAATGCATCAAAAAGGTCAGATTTAACCAAATTCTCCGTCTCGAAAACATGCTGAATAAACATGATTGGGAACACAAGCAGAGCCCCATATAGAAATGTCCGTAAGACTAAAGAAACGGGCTCTGGCTCGTATTCGTCTTTTAAATAAAAATAGCTAAGCAAAGCAAGCCCAGGAGCAATTCCTGCAGATAAGATTCCGAGCATGATGAACCTCTTTTCAAAAATCCATTTTGTATAATCGTACCATGAATATCAGGTTCAATAAAATGAAAGTTTCACCAATTTGGGATAATTTGTTTAAAATTCAATATCTTCCAAACCACTGGCCAAGGCAGCAGCCAGTTTAATTCTGGCCTTCTTCGAGTCATTATCACTCCCAAGAATTACTCCCTTTTTATATAAATCATAAGCACTTCCCTTGTAATCATAGGTAGTATAAACTGCCCCTTCTTCTGCGCTTGTCGTAATGACTAATTTGACCCCTTCTTTTATAGCCAATTCAATTTCTTCCATCATATTTGGAGCAACCTGTCCTCTGCCCACACCTTCCAGGACAATCCCTTTCACTCCCGCTTCTCTTGCCGCTTTAATAAATTTGCCGTCTGCCCCAAGATAACATTTGATAATCTCCACTTCCGGTATGGGTGATTTGACAGCAAAAAATTCTCTTTTCAGTGGTTTTTGATATACTTGTACCTGATCATTATCAATGATACCTAAATAACCAAAACCGAACACATTAAATCCCTGAATATTGGAAGCATGTTCCTTTTTCACATACCGGGCAGCAAAAATGCGTTCATTAAAAACGACGACAGCCCCTGCATTGTATAAATCTTTTGAACATGCGGTATATATAGCATGCCGTAAATTAATATAGACATCACTTCCCAAATCCTCCGGAGAACGTTGAGAACCTGTTACCACAACAGGACGGGGATCATTTATCGTTAAATCAAGGAAATAAGCCGTCTCTTCCATCGAATCTGTTCCATGAGTAACAACAACTCCTGAAACTGATTCGTCATGAAAATAGTGTTCAATTTTATCTTTTAAAACAAGTAAATCATCAAAAGTAATATGAATGCTGGCCTTTTGAAATACAGATTCAACAATCACCTCGATATTATCGGGAAGCTGACACATTGAAGCTAACTCTTCTCCCGTTAAAGCACCTGATGCTAATTTTCCAGATTCCTTGTTTGGCTTGCTTGCTATTGTTCCCCCTGTAGTTAACAAAACCACTTTTTCCAAAACTATTCACCCTTTTGTTCTTTTTCTAAGATGTCATTTGCAATTAGGCTGCCATGAAACCGGCCATTTTCAATAAATATTTCGTTTGCATTATTACCGGCAGCGATAACCCCTGCTATATAAACATTCTTGATGTTCGTCTCCATCGTTTCAGCATTGATCATCGGCCTGCCTGTTTCTTCATCAATACTTACACCGATAGATTGTAATAATTGATGGTCAGGGTGATAACCCGTCATAGCAAAGACAAAATCATTTTGAATTTCCAGCTCTTCTTCATCTTTTATAAAAATGACTTTATCTTCTGTTATCTCCTTTACATTCGTATTGAAATGCATTTGAACGATACCGTTTCTAACCAATGATTCGAATTCTGGTAAAATCCAAGGTTTAATGCTCGGAGAATATTCTTTTCCACGATATAGAACCGTTACTCTTGCCCCTGCTTTGACCAATTCGATTGCTGCATCAACACTGGAGTTTTTTCCACCGATAACACATACATCTTTGTCGAAATAAGGATGTGCCTCTTTAAAATAATGAAATACCTTTGGTAAATTTTCGCCGGGCACATTCATATAATTCGGGTTGTCATAATACCCAGTGGCAATCACGATATATCTAGAATGATAGGTGTCTTTAGAGGTTTGAATTGTAAAGCCTTGAGACAATTTCTCCACCTTTAATACTTCTTCAAAAGCATTAATTCGCAAATTTTTTCGTTTAGCCACTTCCCTATAATAGACAAGGGCTTGATTTCTTTTAGGTTTATAGGTGTCAGTGACAAATGGCATGTCACCGATTTCCAGCTTTTCACTTGTGCTGAAGAAGGTTTGATGTGTCGGATATTTATAAATAGAATTAACTACATTTCCTTTTTCAATAATAAGCGGTTTTTTCCCCATATCCTGCAGGGCAATTGCTGCTGCCATGCCGCAGGGGCCAGCCCCAATAATGGTGATATCTTCGTTGTGCACTACAAATACACTCCTTATAAAAAAACATATAATTTAAAAAAGCACAAGCGCCATGACCAAGCACATCTTGTTCCTGTGATGAATATTTTCGCTATCTTTACTTAACAGTCACCCTAAAGGCATAGCAAATGTTCTTCGGTCCCCAAAATCGCTTTTGGACTTTTAGAGCCGAAGGTATTTGACCTTTAGCTGCTTTAAGCTTGTGCTTTACGCAAGATGCTCAAAGCAGCCTTATTTAAGGGCAAAAAACGGCTAGGCGCTCCTTAAAAAGCTGACGCTTTTCCTTTGTGCAAGACTAAGCTAAATAAGCTTTCCTTATGGAGCTAGACAATTCTGTAAAGACAATGACTTAAAAATTATACTATAAAAAAACTCCTACCAGATAATGATAGGAGTTTTCCTGTTATATTTCAATCTTAAATCCATCCTCTAAAGCGGCTTGCCTCTGCCATTTTCCTTACACCAACCATATATGCAGCAAGACGCATATCAACTCGGCGTGTTTGAGCAGTGTCATAAATATTATTAAAAGACTTTACTAAAATCTTTTCCAGTTTCTCCTCTACTTCTTCTTCTGTCCAATAATAACCTTGGTTATTTTGAACCCATTCAAAGTATGATACAGTCACTCCTCCTGCTGATGCGAGAACATCAGGTACCAAAAGAATGCCGCGTTCTGTTAAGATTTGTGTTGCCTCCAGGGTTGTAGGTCCATTAGCTGCTTCCACAACAATATTCGCACGAATATTATGGGCATTTTCCTCTGTAATTTGATTTTCAATTGCTGCAGGAACAAGGATATCACAATCCAATTCAAGCAATTCCTTATTTGTAATGGTATTGTCAAATAACTTAGTTACAGTACCAAAGCTGTCCCTTCTATCAAGAAGATAATCAATGTCAAGACCATTAGGATCATAAAGTGCACCGTAAGCATCAGAAATTCCGACTACTTTTGCACCAGCATCATGCATGAATTTTGATAAATAGCTTCCGGCATTCCCAAAACCTTGAATGACCACTTTTGCACCTTTAATGTCAATACCTCTTTTTTTAGCCGCTTCACCGATACAAATGGTAACTCCTTTTGCAGTGGCTGATTCACGTCCATGGGAACCGCCAAGAACAAGCGGTTTGCCTGTAATAAATCCAGGTGAATTAAATTCATCAATTCGACTGTACTCATCCATCATCCATGCCATGATCTGGGAGTTTGTGAATACATCCGGAGCAGGAATATCTTTTGTAGGTCCCACAATCTGGCTGATGGCACGGACATACCCGCGGCTTAACCTTTCAAGCTCTCTAAATGACATATCACGCGGATCACAAATTATACCGCCTTTACCGCCTCCATAAGGAAGATCGACAATACCACATTTTAAGCTCATCCAAATTGATAAGGCTTTCACTTCAGTCTCTGTCACACCTGGATGGAATCGAATTCCACCTTTGGTAGGTCCAACAGCATCATTATGCTGTGCTCTGTAACCCGTAAATATTTTAACGGACCCATCGTCCATTCTTACTGGGATTTTAACTGTCATCATACGTAATGGTTCTTTTAACAGCTCGTATACTTCTTCAGGATAACCTAACTTTTCAAGGGCTTTATGAATAACAGTCTGCGTTGATTTTAACACATCATGCTGTTCCGCTTGATTAGTCTTATCAATACCTTTTTCGGCTACCATTTGTAAACCTCCTAAGAAATCACTTTTACGAATGTTGTCCGCTTTCAGACACAAGTATACACCTTTAATATTTTTATGCAAGAACAAAAATGAGCTTTCTATTTATTATTTTACGATTATGTAATCGGCTCCATTCTATGTTTTTCTTGAATAGTATTTTTGGTGAATAACCGTGCAAAAACAATAAATATAAAAGAGAAGGGATAAGGCCACGGGGGGTTTTTCCCCCAAATCCCTTCGACAAAAATATTATTCATTTTATGATTATTTAAAATATTTAATGATGGTCTCTACTGTCTTGTCTTTCATTATTACTTTGCCATATTCAGCTAGAATATGCGGACTAAGTATGGAGGCATTCCCAAATTCTGAAAGAATACATGCAGCCATTTCATTTTTCTTTGTCTCTAATTGATCCATTAATAAATAATAGCGTCCATTCATAGAAAATAAACTTCCGCCAAACAGGGCTGCTGTAGAAAGCCTTTTTGAAACACTTATAAGATTCTCGAAATCATCGAACTCGAATAAGAGCTTTTCAAAGCCGCAAGCTCTTACTTGCATTTCAATAAAACCATCATTTAGCATCTCATCATATTCTTTAAATTCCTCAACCGTGATAATCATAATCATGCCTTGAGCCTGAAGAGAAAACACTTCAACTGCTACAGAACCTTGTATATCTACATCTAATTCCATACTTGCTTCTTCAAGCATGTCGTGAAAAAGCTGATTCCATTTACCGGCATCTTTCCAAATATCCTCTTTGGTGAGCCCCCTATCCATTAAATCATCAGAGGTTAAAAAAATTTTAATCTTATTTGCCGTTAAGCGTTCTAAGCGCATGTTTTAGCCCCCTGCTCATAACTACTCTTGTTTTTAATGTATGCCTTGAGAAGGGGTTGGTGAATTGTCTTACTAAACCGTCACTAACATCTTGAAATAGAAATTAAGTGACATTCAGCTGGTGCGCCCAATCTTAAAGGAACTGCAGTTGTCCCATAACCATTGCTTATAAGCAATGTTGCATTATTCAATTGTTTGACGCAGCCTCTTTTTTGGGGGCTGTATCCAAGTATATGAATCTGTCCCCCATGTGTATGTCCGCTTAAAACCAAACGAATTCCATTTTCAGGTTTGATTTTTTCAACTATATCTGGATAGTGGCTTGCTAAAATTTTAAAATTAGACTCTTCTGCATCTTTAAGTGCTAAATCAAGACGATCACGCTCATTTCCTACTTCATCCACACCTAGGAGAGCCCACTTTTCCCCCATTTCTGACTCAAATGTAACAGCCGTATTTCTTAATACTTTTATTTCCATTGAATTCATGATTTTTTCTAATCTTTGATTATCAATTTCATAATCATTATTTCCCCAAACAAAATATACAGGTCCGATTTCCCTTAATTTACGTAAATTTGTTTTTGCTTTTTTAAAGGAAACACCTTTTTCCATCAAGTCTCCTCCAATGATAACGATATCTGTCTTACCTTGTACCTCATTAATGATTTTGTCAGAAATCGTTCTTCGATGGATATCAGAAATAAAAAAGATGGTTACCTTGTTGAAAGATGATGGAAAGTTATTAAAACAAAATTCATGGCGGACGACATTATTAAGAAAAGCTTCTCGCAGCATGTATAGTAAAAGGCAAACTGCAAAAATGAATAGGATTACTATATAACTCACCATAGTCCTATTTCCCCGTTTCTATTTTTAATTTTAGGATGTGTTAAATTCAGCTGTTGATTTTCGCTCCATACTTGGCAGCATAGGCAGCGCACGACTAAAAGGCGATAACTTTTACAAGAAGGAGACACAAGTTTCCAGGGAGCCGTTGCCGCAATCAACAGGGTTTAAAAAAATCACACCGTTATTTAACACAGCCAATTTCTAAATAAAATCATATCATAAACAAAACAAGGACAAGAAACTTAATGGAGATAAATAGAAATTTGTACAGATAAAACAAAATCTATTCATAAAAAAACCCTCCATAAAAATATATGAGAGGGATTGTAAACCTTTCTTTATGAAATCGTTATATTTCTTGGATGTTTAAAATACGGAATCCATGTTCTTCGAGCTTTTTTACAAATTTATCGATATTGTTCTTCTTTTCAATCTTCATAACAATTCTGCGGACAAGTTTATCAGTTTCATCAAATGTAACGAGTGAAATAATGTGTTCGTGGAAGTGATGGGCTATTTCAGACAGACGGGCAATCCTTCCTTCTGTTTCTACCGATGTGAAAGCAATTCTGATACCAGGCCGGTTAACACCAAAAGCACTTTCAAAAAAACCAAGTACATCTGAACGTGTTACTACTCCCAAAAATTTATGGTTTTTTTCATCCACTACTGCAAGCAGTGGAAAATCCTTTAAATCCAACATCGTCTTTTCAAATAACTCTGAACCTGTTAAATACTTTTCCTGGTGGCTGGCAATATCTTTTACACGTATTGTCTTAAGATATTCCTCCCTTGTTTTATCAGTATGAAAAAAATTCGCGTAAATTCCAACCCTTGTCACAACCCCCAGATAACGTTCCCCCTGCAAAATTGGCAGCCCGTCAATTTGATTCTGTTCCAGCTTTTCCAATGCATCCTTTAATGTATCATTTTCTTGTGCCGTGATACATTCATGTTTTGGTATCATCATATGTTTCACAAACATATTCCATCACCTCAAGGAGTATAGTTCTTTCATCTTATTATATTTCTAGATGATGGGTAAATATCCTTGCATATAATAAAGTTTTAACTTCTCATTTTTTCTCATGATATAGGTTAATATCATAATGTTTTTTCATCACTTCAAATATTAGATGACGGTTTTTCCATTCCTCTTCTTTTTTCCATAAGTCTTTACTCCTGTCAACAATCTCACACCTTAATTCTTGGTATTCCTTTTCTTTTTTATCTTTCTGCTTTCTAAATACATTCATAGCACCGTAACTAATTAAGGTGATAGAAAAGAGAATCAGGTTTAACCCATCCTTTAATGCGGCAGAGAACATGGCAAAAAAAGAATAAGAATTGTGCTCGGCAATGTTAAAGTAAAAATAGCAGCAGAATAAGAATGCAAATCCAAGTGTACCGTAAATAGAATAAAAATGACGTTTTTCAGCAATATCAAATTTGGCCTTTCTTTTTCTTAAGTTTTCCAGCATTTGTTTTGTTGCTGGATCTGTATGGTCTAACAATTGAATCGGAGTATCCATTTTATCCCCCCTTCATCCTAGAAATATATGTATGAACTTGTCCTTTTGTTTATGTTTATTTAACAAAAAAACCAATCCAAAACGGATTGGCCAGGGCGTCTACTCATTATTTGATTGGTCCAAATGAATGGTTTCATAGTAATTGGAACTGCCCGTGCTTTTTTTTACATGAATCACTCTTTTACCGTCAAAATAAGAAATAGTACTGAAAATAATAATAGGCAGTAAGATGAAAAATATGACTAGGATTCGAATAAGCGGATATTTAAACTTCCATTTTCTTCTCTTTCTTTTTCGGGTATGAAGTTTAGAACGGGGCGGCAGGCTGCCTCCAGCATCTGTTGTCTCAACGATTCTATCAATACGCTGTTTTGTCCGTTCAGCCTGTTCCCTAAATGGCTCTTCTTTATTCATCATAGCAGTCCCCCGTTCCTTCTTTCACTTCATCAACGTTCAAAGGTCTTTTAAACTTTATATATATTCCTAATAAAAAATCTATGACAAAATGCATTATAATTGTTACAGCAAAATTATTCGTCCATTGATAAATAAAACCTATGATAAAACTAAGGGAAACAATATTAATGAATAAATACCAATTAAACAGGTAACGGTAGTGGATAATAGCAAAAATAATACTTGCAAAAATAAGTCCCACTTTTGTTTGGATAATACCGCGAAACAGCAATTCTTCACTAAAGGCAACAATAGCTGCAATAAAGAAAATATGAAGGACATTTCGTTTCCTAAATATCCTTTCATTCAAACCGCCATCATTATAAAAATGAGACGGCAGACTTTTCATTAAGGCTATATCTAAAACAACCACTGCCAGCCCTGATAATATTCCAATCTTATAAATATCAGGGTCCTTTATCGAAAAATGGTCCAAATAAGAAAGATCATCGAATAATAACCAGCTTAAAATAGCCGATATAATAAGAATGATAATCTGTGTTAGATACAAGTGAAAAAGTAATTCTTTATCTGTTAAACCTGCAATCATTTCATTGTATTTATTGTTATTATTCATTTACTCAACCCGCTATTATTTAAAAGTTTGATTAAATAGTCCTTCCAGCTGCTTTCACTTGTACTAAAATGCCGCCGGCTTACTGACTGATAATATGGCTCTATTACTAATCCACATTGATCACAGCATGGAGTAACCACCGTATTTGATCTGTCATCAAAGTATTCCATCATAAATTTACGCCTGCATGTTTTTGCATCAATCCATTGTTTCATTCGGAAGATATTTGCTTTCTTTGCCTGCAGACGATGTTCCACAAAATCCTGAATCATTTCTTTTAAATGCTGAGGACTTTTCACGTCTTGCGGCGGGCGATTAACCAGTTCTTCTACTATACGCCATTGTACTTCTGAAAATCCGCCAAGCTCCTTTAATGTTTCTGCTAATTGGCCTTCACCAAAATTTCTTCCTATATAAAGGTCTGTTTTATTAAATAACCAATCTATTTGTTGATTCGATGGAAGTTCACTTTCAGAAAGCTGTATGGGCAGCTGTTCATCTCCAGGCGAGTAAAGAAGGATGGCAATACTTGGTTTACCATCACGCCCCGCCCTGCCTATTTCTTGTAAATAGGATTCGATTTGCATCGGCATATGATAATGAATAACAAAGCGGATGTTTTCTTTATTAACCCCCATACCAAAAGCACTTGTTGCACAAATGATATCAAGCTGATCATGGATAAATTGCTGTTGAATCAATATTCTCGCATCTTGTTCCATTCCCCCATGATAAGCACTCGCCCGGCAAATCTGTTTGTTTATAAGCATTTCAGCCATATGTTCAGCAGCCTTTTTACTGGAAAAATAAATAATTCCCGGTTTTTTAAGTTTGGCAGCAAGTTCGAGGACACGCTCTTCTTTCTCACGATAATCCGGAACTTTTTCCACATATAACCCAATATTAGGACGGTCGATTGAGGATTCAATTTTTTTCACTTTATTTAGTCTAAGTGACTGAACAATATCTTGACGAACTTTTGCCGTTGCTGTTGCGGTTAATGCTAAAGTAAGAGGGTTTCCCAGAGCATTTCGAATTTCACCTAATTTCGAATAATCGGGACGAAAGTCATACCCCCATTGAGAAATACAATGGGCTTCATCTACAACAAATAATGAAATGGATAAACTTTGTAATCTTTTGATGATGTATGGAATTCGCAGCATTTCCGGCGAAATAAAAATAAATTTATATTTGGTTAAAAACTTTAGAGCGTAATCCTTTTCTTCCACGCTTAAAAATGAATTAAGGGCAACAACCCTCTTTTCACCAAATCGTTTCATTTGCTCCACTTGATCTTGCATAAGCGATAAAAGTGGTGAAATAATTAAAATCTGCCCTTCTAATATATAACCTGGCAGTTGATAGCAAAGTGATTTGCCTGTTCCTGTCGGCAGCATTGCTAAAGTGTGTTCCCCGTTTAGTAGTGAAGAAATAACTTCCTTCTGCCCTATTTTAAAAAAAGAGAATCCAAAATATTTTTTTAATAAAAGTTCTAACTCCATGCCTTATCACCAAACTTTGCCAATACAAGCCTAATTTGAAAATAACTTGCCCTTGTTACCATTGCTTTGATTAACTTTAATTGTCTTGAGCCTGCACTCTTTGAAGAACGTAAAATTTCATCCTGGAGATTGGGATCCACATATTCATGAATTGAAAAACGATCGATATTAAGGGCAATCTCTACAAGATGGTCTTCAATCGTACTTAATTTTAATTGACGAATTTGAGCAATATGTTCTAGAGAATAACCTTTCGTTAATAGCTGCCATGTCTTTTTTGAGGATTGTGTTAATTCATTTGATTTTATTAATCCATTATAAAGAAATGATAACACCGGAAACCTGTCAGGATTTACCCGTAACGTTTCCATCATGAAATGAATGATATGAACAAATTGGAGATAATAATCATAATAGCTCATGGACAGTTTTTGGGCCAATTGCGTTCCTGTTAAGCCAATTTGCTGATATCCGGTTAACCGATAGACTAAAACAGACGGATCAAGTCCTTTATTTTCTGAAAAGCAATCAAGAAGTTCAGCATAAATTTGGCTGGCCATCTTATTTTTAGAGACTTTCATATCCTTTAAAGTTGATTTTAACCAAATATGAACATCCTTGTTTTTTTGAATTGGAACGTAGTTTGTTTCATGGTATTCAAAATTCGATGCTACTTGTATCAATAAAGATAGCCTTTCCCAAAACAAGGTAGAGAGCTGATGAAATTCCCAGCCATTTAATTCCCTTAATAAAGGGTTGTTTTTTAAAAATAAGTCTCCAGATGGAGTTGGAAAAAAAGTTTGATCTTTTACTTTGTATATCAATTTCTGATTTAGAAGTGTTTCAATTCGCTGATTAAACGTTTCTCTGGTTAATACATCCATAATTCCAAAGAACTTTTTTAAATTAAATAAGTGTGCATCTTGTATCGTTTGCGAAGATTTTTTCCCATTTAAAAGGTGATAAATGGAATAAACAGTTCTCTCTTTATTCAACTGCTTTAAACAATATAGAATAATGGATTCCAACTGCGCCATTTTGAATCACCACTCTCGTTTATTCGACATGATTCGTTTAAAACCTTTATATATTTTAACATGAAACAGAAAATCTTACTGATTAAAAATAGTGATGCTGCGAAAATATCCAAAGCCCTCTATGAATAATTATTTTTCTATTGAAAAGTTGTCGATACAGTCTTACAATAGAGTGAGAAAAGCGTTTACCAGTATTTTTGCTGGTTAAACAAAACAAAGTATTCTTTTTGATAATCACTGGGAGGTTTTTTACATGGCTAAGTACACTATTGTTGATAAGGAAACTTGTATTGCATGCGGTGCATGTGGTGCAGCAGCACCAGATATCTATGATTACGATGATGACGGGATTGCATTTGTAACCCTTGACGATAACGAAGGAATTGTTGAAATTCCAGATGTACTAATCGATGACATGATGGATGCTTTTGAAGGCTGCCCTACCGATTCCATTAAGGTTGCTGACGAGCCATTTGATGGCAATCCAACTAAATTCGAATAATATTTTTACCATTAGATATTATTAAGCTGCTAACCCCTCATCCATTATGATGAGGGGTTTTATTATTATCATGGAATAGAAAAAGCAGCCATCAAGGCTGCTTTTTGGAACATTAAGCATGTTTGACAATTGAATGTTTATTAATCCACGACCGCATCCGGGTGAATAATAACATAAATACAATTGACATTAAAACACCTTTCAGTATATTAAAAGGCAGAATGCCCGGTACAACGTAATTACGTAAATCTGGAAAACCCATCAGTTTAGTATATGCCGGTAAAATGAAATAGTAATTCAATACACTCATCATTATAGACATTATAACTGTTCCAGCAATTAAACCAATTGTCATGCCTCTTCTTGTTTTAAGCTTGCTGTAAACATAATAAGTAGGCAATATAAATAAAACTCCCGCCAGAAAATTAGCAATATGTCCTACCGGTACCCCTGTCGGACTTCCAATCATAACAAAGTCAAGCAAATTTTTTAAAAACTCAACTAATATACCGGCCATTGGTCCAAATATTAATGCAGCAATTAGTGCCGGGATGTCACTAAAATCAACCAGTAAGAAATTCTGAAATGGCGGCATCGGGAAATTTAGCAGCATAATTAAATAAGCTATACTGCTCAACATCGCAATTGATACCATTGCTTTGACCTTTGTGATTTTCATTTTCATTTTCCTCTCCCCTTTTTTGATCCATCATGTTAGGAAGAGAGATTCAGCATTTAGGCACCCAAAATAAAACTCCCTCAAGAAATATGCTTGAGGGAGAAGGTTAGGCACACTAAATAAACATTCAATCCATAGAAAATTTTTGAACGTCTGCAGAACCTCCATCTTCTCCCATCCAGACTATACTGTCGGCTTTGGAATCTCACCAAATCCTGCCTTTAGAAGGCTCGCGGGCTTAAGATTTTCTCTAATACCGCCGATCGGGAATTTCACCCTGCCCCGAAGATAGATCGATATGAAATTACAACTTTATTATACTGAAAAAAAGCAGCTTTGTTAAGTATTTAAACCATCTATCTAAACTTTATTAATTTTTAACAAACATAAATTTACCCGCAGCTAAATTCACTGCGGGTTCAAAATCAAGATATTATTCATTTTATTTTACAGTTAAAATCTGATTTGGCATAATAATGTCGGATTTCAGGTGATTTAACTCTTTAATTCTTGCAATCGTCATATTCTTCCTTTTTGCAATCGAATATAGTGTATCCCCCTGACGGACTATATAAGTATTCTTTTGTTTTCCTGCAGGTACATTTGAATTGATGTGTTCTTGATAAGGAATGCTTACGGTAATGACTTCGTTGCTAGCCACCCCGCCTTGGACAAATTCACCCACACTCGTACTGCCCAGAAGCTTTTCCGGGTCAATGGCATATTTCTTATCATATCTCCATTCCAGCTGATGTGCTTCAAAATGTAAATGGGTACCGGTAGCTTGTCCAGTTTGACCCATTTTACCAATAATTTGACCTTGTTTTATTTTCTGCCCTTCAAAAACTTCCCGTTTATTCAAATGGGCATAAACTGTTACCAAATTTTTAGGATGTTTAATAAATACTACATTTCCATATGTATCGGAGAAATAGGATTTCTCCACCACTCCATCCTCAACGGATAGAATGGGGGCATCCTTTTTACCTGCAATATCAATTCCCTTATGTTTACCATTTCTGGTCCCATATGTGTCAGAAATAATGCCATCTGACGGCCAAATCCAATGTTTATGACCATTACTTTCAGTCAAACCAGCTGCTTCTGAATGTCTTCCTCCTAAGAATAATAAACTTACACAAAGCGCCATCAGTATGGCAATCAAAAATCTCCTTATGTAATCACGCACTTTCCCTTTTCCTCCTTAAAATCTAACTCTCTTCCTCACGATATGTTTTTATATTCATCTTTAGAACAAATCATGGGGCTGGGTCAAACATATTTGTTATATTTTGGAGACTTCAGTCATTTTATACAAAAAAATAGACAAAAAGAAAATCAACCGAAACGGTTGATTGAAAAAAAACAGATTAACTGGCAGTAAAAACCGGCTTTAAAGCATAATGCAAGCCTGAAAGTATGGGCGGATGATAAAAAATCCCCGCTAAAGTTTTAATTTATTCAATATTACGCATATTGGGTGCTATTGGTACTTTGTTTTCTTTAGTTAAATCAAAAGGACCAATCTGTTTAATCGGAGCATCTGTAATAACCACCTTTTCCATCCCAAATTCTTTAGCGGTTAGTAATAAGGCTTCGTAAGAAAATACGGTTAGCTGGTCATTTTTAATCTTCGAATCCCTTTCTACAGGCAGATATAATACTTTATTTCGTATCGATAATTCGTTTTCTTTTATCTTAAGATGCATCGATTTTTTTAACCCATTTCGGTCTTTCTTCATCGCTTTGAATGCATCTCTAATATTTTCAAAGGGCTCTATACTTGGTACAAGATAGGGGGATTCATGTCGATTTGGATAATAAAATAAATATGCATGATGCCTTTCGGGCTGTATCATAATTTCATTTTTTATACCCGTATTTCCAAATTCAATTCCCGGTTTTCCATCCGTGAATAATCTTGCCTTTTTCACATTACTGTTTGATGAGATATCTTTTTTTATAATATTAATAAACATTAACTCATTGCTCGACCCTTTACCATATTCATGGTCTGCTGGTACGTTAACATCAACGGTCCCGCTTTTTTCATTAAAATTAAAATCTGCATTGATCGGGTAAAAATCATCCAATCCCCATTCATTTTCATTCAACTGGGCCATTTTTTCATTAAATACATCCAGCCGCGATTTATTTTTTATATTATGAACAATTGTAGATATGGGAATAATATTTTGTGCTTGTTCATCCGGAATCCAATAGGTAATGACCTTCCCTTTTCTTACTTCATTTTCGTATATAGATGATTTCAATGGCTCTCGATTATCGGAACCCGAAAACGTTTGGTCCTTCGGCTGAATATTTTCTTTTTTCAATGTTATTTGCTGATTGAGAGATTTCTCATTCAGGGACTTTTCTTGGAATAACTGAGATGTTGGACCACCTATAAATTTTGTACCTAAAATAATACATAGGAATACTGCAGCTGCTGTTGCAATACTTGGCACAAGCCATGGAAAAGCATTTCTTTTTTTGAAGGGGAAATTTTGATTCATGTCAATGGGATTACGATGATCTTTGACTTTCGGCATTTGTCTTAATAGTTCTTCAATTTCTCTATCGCTCCACTCTGACTTTTTCATCACTATTTGATCCCTCCTTTACATAAAAGGTCTCCATATGTCTCTTTATTAACTTTAATGAACGGTGCTGCGTTGTTTTTACTTTACTTTCCGTCCACCCTAAAGTTTGTGCTGTTTCAGCTATTGATAAATCATGGATAAAACGCAAAGTAATGACAGCCCGCTGATCCATTGTACAATGTTCCATTGACTTATAAACCCATTGTATTTCTTCTTTTTGGACTGCAATCTCTTCTGGAATAGGGTCCGAATCTTTTACTTGACTGGCGGACCAATCGAACTTTTCCATTAATTTATCTTTCCAGCCCTTTTGTTTACGAAAATAATCAATGGCCACATTCCTGGCAATTGAAAAAAGCCATGTTTTTTCACTGCTTTTCCCTTCAAAACGATCATAAGACTTAAATACTCTAATATAGACCTCTTGAACAAGGTCTTCTGCCTGCTCTCTGTTTCTTACCATATAAAACAAAAATTGAAATACATCTTGGTGGTATTTGTTATAAAGTTCATCGAAAACGGAGTCCATTAATTCTCCTCCCCGTTCATTAAATTAGTCGTTATTTATGTATGATTGGTTTCATCTCTTAAATATAGACTGTATTACTAAAAAAAGGAAGGTGTTTTTTAGAAATCAAAACAAAAAAACATTTAAAAACCATACTCCATTTTAAAATGGGCGGGGTTCTTAAATGTTTCCCGTGAATCAAGAACAATCGGCAAATTTTGATTGTTTTTACCTATTTTCGAGGCAAAAAGAAGGAAAATGTCGTCCCTTGACCAAGTTTGCTATGAACTGAAATAGCCCCTTGGTGGGCATCTATAATATGTTTAACAATAGCAAGTCCAAGTCCTGTGCCCGATTTTCCTCTCGTCCTCGCTTTGTCTGCCTTATAGAAACGTTCAAAAATAAATGGCAAATCTTCCTCTGGAATGCCTGAACCTGAATCAATAACATTCATCCTAATTCCTTTATCTTCTAATGAAACCGTTAATTTAACTGAACCCCCTTTTGGAGTATGCCTAATGGCGTTATCAATTAAATTGGTTAGAACCTGTTCAATCCGATCAGGGTCAAGATAGATAGAATGAATACCATTTTCTATTTCAGTATTCAGATAAATTTCATTATCTTTAGCAAGTCCTTGGAATTTATGAATAATACGATTAATAAAAGTGTTAAGGTCAATTTCTTCTTTTGTTAATTGAATATGCCCTGCTTCCATTCTCGCAAGATCCAACAGTTCATTAACAAGACGGCCCATTCTAAGAGATTCATCATAAATAACTTGGGCCATTTCTTTTTTCTCTTCCTGTGATTGGGCAATATCATCAACAATAGCTTCACTATATCCTTGCAGCATTGAAATAGGGGTCCTCAGCTCATGTGAAACATTGGCAATGAAATCTTTCCTCATTTTATCTAATTTTCTTTCCTCTGTCATATCCCTTAATACAGCAACTGCACCGCGAATAAATCGATTACTATAAAGAGGCGTCACCAAAATTACCCAATGACGGCCTTGGAGTGAAATCTCACCCATTTGTTCTTTTTCAGTTTCTACTGCTTTCTGGAAAAGCTCCATTACCTGTGAAGGCAGTGCTTCAGAAGCAGTATGATCTTCTTTTTCATAATACCAGTATTGAAGAAAACGTTCACCTGGAGGATTGGTAATTAGGATGGTTCCATCACGGTTAAATGTAATCACTCCATCTGCCATGCTGCTTAAAATACTTGACAGTTGTTCCTTCTCCTGGTTAAGGGCATTTATGTTGAACTTTAACTGTCTGCCCATTTGATTAAAAGCCGTTGCCAATTCTCCAATTTCATCGTGTGTAAGAATCGGGACTTTCGTATCAAATTTTCCTTTTGCAACCTCAAAAGCTGCCTCCCTCATTTTTCGAAGCGGTGCGGTAATTCTTGTTGATAAAAAGAAAGCAAAAATGGTTGTCAAAACAATAGCAACACCAGCAACCAATAAGATAAACTTGGTTGTCGAGCGCGATGTGTCCCTCATTACTTCAAGCGACTGATAAATAAAAACAGCACCATTATCACCTGAAAGATGCAAAGGTACACCTATGATAGAATAATTGGCATTTTCATCATTAACCGAATTACTTGTTGATAAGTTAGATACCTTTTCAACGGTTTTATTTTCATGAAACACTTTTGATAATTCCGGATCATTTAAAATATCGTTAATCGTTAACTTTTGTTCATTTTCCGTGTTAGGGGAGTAATAGACTTCATGATTATTTTTTATGATCACTACTTTCGTAACTTTGTCTATTACTTCCCAGGATATTTCTAATCCAATTGACTGTTTTTCATTAGGATGTTCTTCTAAGATCCGGGCAATTTTTTCTGCTGTATTGGTTAAATCATTCTTTGTTTCTTCAATTGTATAATTTTGAAAAAACTCAAGAAGCATAACCGTCAAAATAAAAAGAACAAATGAGACTAATAAAAGGATGGTAAACCAAAGCTTACCTACAACACTTCGTAAAAAGGTCATTCATTGGTTACCTCAAACTTGTAGCCGACACCCCAAACGGTTACAATCATTCTTGCGGCAGGCTCGGATACTTTATTTAGTTTTTCACGAAGCCGTTTAACATGTGTATCGACTGTTCGCAAATCACCAAAAAATTCGTAATGCCAAACCTCTTTTAAAAGCTGTTCGCGGTCAAATACTCTGTCTGGCGCTTTTGCCAGGAAATAAAGCAACTCGTATTCTTTAGGCGTCAGGCTGACCTCTCTGCCTTCAGCAGTCACTCTGTGCGCATCATTATCAATCGTTAAATGAGGAAAAACGATGACATCTTTCGTTGTAGTTTCTGTTTGTAAAAAGCTTGTTTGTGATGATCTTCTTAAAATGGCTTTTACTCTTAAAACAACTTCTCTTGGGCTGAATGGTTTGACAATGTAGTCATCTGTACCCACCTCAAAACCCTGAACCCGGTTTACTTCCTCCCCTTTTGCTGTCAACATGATAACGGGTGTGGATTTTTTTTCCCGAAGCTCCCTGCAGACTTCAATTCCATCTTTTCCAGGCATCATAAGGTCAAGAAGAATAATATCATAATCATTCTCCAATGCTTTTGATAAAGCCACATTTCCATCTTCAGCTTCATCTATAATATAATCTTCCCGCTCTAAATACATTTTTAAAAGGCGGCGGATTCTTTCTTCATCATCTACTACTAAAATTTTCACTTCTTTTTCCATTAATAATCCCCCCATGGTGTTTATTTTACAAAATGGTTTCCAATTTTGCTATATGTTCAGGGTTAATAAATGCCTTTAAAAGTGTCAATAATATGACAAATATAGAACAGTGTAAACGAGTGTTTGTAAAAAGCCTTCACTTTTCGCAAGTGAAGGCTTTTATATTATTCATTATGAACCAGCATAAGAATGAAGGCCCGCAATGACGAGATTAACTGCTACCAAGTTAAACATAATAATGGCAAAGCCAATGACAGCAAGCCATGCTGATTTTTCTCCGTGCCATCCTTTCGACAGCCTTAAGTGCATAAAGGCAGCATAGAATAGCCAAGTAATTAAGGCCCATACCTCTTTTGGATCCCAGCCCCAGAAACGTGACCAAGCAACCTGTGCCCAAATCATAGCGAAAATTAACGCTCCTAAAGTAAATACAGGGAATCCAATTAAAACAGAACGATAACTGATTTCATCCACAAAATCAAGTTTTATATTTTTCACAAGCGGTTTAAGCATCGATCCAATCCGTTTTCTTATAATTAATCGAATCAATCCATAGAGCACAATACCAGCCGCAACAGACCAAATGACGGTATTTAACTTTTTCGCATTGATAAATGCAGGCATTTCTGCCCATGGCTTAAATCCGTCTTTTGTCAGTAATTTTCCTTCATGCGGTCCCGTTAATGCCGGCATCGTATATTCAATTTGAGCTTGGTTTCCGCTTTTATCAACCCAATTAAATTTCTCATGATACCCCATTCCGGCAAAAACGGAAGAAACCACAACAAACCCAATAACCGTAACTAAACAAAACATAACGAATTCCAGCCAAAAAGTTTTCTTGGTCGATTTCGTTTGATCAATAGCCTTCACCAGATATATTAATCCAGCAGCAAAACTAATGGCTAAGATGGCCTCTCCAATCGCTGCAGTTGTAACATGAATATAAAGCCAATAGCTTTGCAAAGACGGAATTAATGGTGAAATATCTCTAGGAAACATGCTAGCATATGCAATGACCAAAATGGCTACAGGCATAGTGAATAATCCTAAGAGTGTAGTACGATAAATAAAATAAATAACGATAAATGCACCAACTAAAGCCATACCAAAAAACGTCGTAAACTCAAACATATTACTAACCGGTGCATGTCCGGCAACAATCCATCTGATAATAAAATAACCAAGTTGTGAGATAAAACCAATAATGGTTAAAAATACAGCAATTTTCCCCCATTTGTTGGTCGTCTTTGTATCATTTAAGTCTTTCTTTTGTTTAATTGATCCGCCAAAAAAAAGAGTAGCCACTAAATATAGAATAAAAGCAATAAACAATAAATTACCACTTAGCTCTACCAACTAAACTCCCTCCTTATCCTTTTGTTCACGCTGAAGCTGATCCTCTGGCATCTTTAATTTTGTATCTTCCAGCACCTTTTCAATTTCCCGCTTTAATCCATACCAATTCTTGTTTGTATGTGCGGCAATCCAAACATCACCATTTTTATTTTGTACCCATATCCTGCGATGATTCCAATAAGCACCTTGAATAACACCAATCATGAATAATATTCCTCCAAAAATAATGACCCAAATCGATGAATCTTTACGAACTGTAAATCCAGAAACATTTGTTGTGCCAATTCGTTTAAATGCCATTTTATAGGTATTATTTCCAAAGGGTTCAATTGTCTGCCTAATAGCAACAAAGCTGGTTTCTCCCTTAGGTTTGTCCGGTGCGGTCATCCGAAAAATAAATGCAGGATTATTTGGCACACGGGATTTCGTACTCGGTTCACCATTTTCGGCAAATTCAAAGTCTGGAAAGTAGTTTAGAATTTTCACGGAGTAGCCATTTCCTAAATCATACTTTTCCTTTGGAGTCCTAAGATTAATCGTAAGTTCCCCAAAAGATTTTTCAGTCTTTTTATTTATTAACGCAAAAGTCATAGAATCCATTTCACTTCTAAACGAAGACTGGTATATTGAATAGCCTTCAAATTCTAATGGGTGATTGACTCGAATTTTATATTCTTTTACCTTTTCAAGCTTTGGCTTTTCACCTGGAATTTTTTCACCTGAACGCTGATAGAGCACAACATTAGACTGATAGTTTTTTACGACATTACCGGCTCTATCAAGTGCTTTTTCAAATGTCTTATTTTTCTCTTTATCATAATGCTCTAAGATAAATTTATTATTATGCACATAGAATTTTTCTCCTGTTTCGGGAACCAAGGCTGTTTCCCCTTCCCGGACCCAAAGATTTTCATTCACATACATACCTGGTATGAAACGAAGCATGGCACCAAAAAGAAAAATAATTAATCCCACATGGTTAACATATGGACCCCATCGGGAAAATCGTCCCTTTTCCGCTAACAGGTCTCCATTTTCTTCACGGACCTTGTAGTGTTTTTGTATCAAATGCTGTTTTACTGTCTCAATATCCCTTTGATCCACATTATGACTAGCCCCAAAAACACGCTGCCGCTTTAAAAAGCCTTCATGCCGTGTTACCCTTTGCGCCTTTAATGCTTTATAGAGCGGCACTACCCTATCAAGACTACATATAACTAAAGATATACCTATCATTGCAATCAACAGTAAATACCACCAAGAACCATATAAATCATGGAAACCCAATTGGTAGTATAATTTCCCAAACCAGCCGTATTCTTTTTCATAATAAACTTCTGGAGGGAGATTTATGTACATTTTCTGTGGAAGAATCGTTCCTAGTATAGAAGCAATTAAAGTAATGATAATCAGCCAAACCCCAACTTTGACAGATGAAAAAAAGTTCCATACTTTATCAACAACCGTTTTTTGATATATTTGTGAACGGCGGGCACTCCCTTCATACCGCATATCCAGGAGCTGTTTCTCGTTCTCTTCCTCAACAAGAATTTTCCCGCACGCTTCACACAGCACGGTTCCATGGGGATTAACGTGCCCACATTCACATTTTACATCCTTCATGATTGAAAAACTCCCTATAAACCGTTATGGTTTTATTTTCTCCATATATTGCCTAACCATATTCTCTGTCATCTCGCCGGTAGTATACTTCACCACTTTCCCATCCTTATCAATCAGGAAAGTAGCTGGAAGCTGGTCAATACCATATGCAGTCATAACTTCTTTATTGGTATCAATCATAACTGGAAAATCAAGCTTGTAACGTTCAATAAATTGATTCACTGCAAGTTCAGATTCCTGGATATCAACAGACAGGACTTGAACACCCTGGTCTTTGAATTGGTGATATTGGTTATTAATATAAGGCATTTCTTTTTTACATGGCGGACACCAAGTTCCCCAGAAATTCAAAAATACACCCTGGCCTTTATAATCAGATAAGCGATGCTTGTTTCCCTGCATATCAGTAAGAACAAAATCAGGTGCTTGTTTCCCTACAGACACTTTTTGTGCATGGTCTTTCATAAAATTTGCATATAGTGTATAAGCTACAGCCGCCACAAGCACAGCAAGAATGATTGAACGCATGATTAACCGTCGTTTTTTCATTTTCACCCCTCCGTTACAACTTATCACAGTTAAGCTAAATTATATCATTTTTCATTATTTAGGTAGTGTTTACCACATATAGTATTTGTGAAGTTTCTATGAACTTTTTGATAAACTTTCCAATTCAAAAAATCATCACCGTTTTTGATTTTTTTTGGTTTCCATGGCAGCAGCTCTTAATTGTTTTACTTCATGAGGGGTAAGTTCTCTTGCCTCTCCAGCTTTTAAACCGCTTAATGTTAAGAAACCATAGCGCTCCCGCTTTAATTTCAGTACTTCGTGTCCGATTGCTTCAAACATTCTTCTTACTTGACGATTTCGGCCTTCATGAATGGAGATTTCAATAATGGCCGTTTGCTTTTTCTTATCAAATGAAAGCATTTTAATCCTTGCAGGAGCAGTTTTTCCATCTTCAAGACGAACTCCCTTTTCTAATTTCTTCAGTTTTTCCTTTAAGGGAACTCCTTTTACCTTGGCAACATAAACCTTTTCAATTTCGCTGCTCGGATGCATAAGTAAATTCGCAAATTCTCCATCATTGGTTAACAACAATAAACCAGAAGTATCGTAATCAAGTCTTCCAACTGGAAAAATTCTTTCTTTTAACCCAACAAAGAAGTCTGTCACGACCTTTCTTCCTTTATCATCGCTGACACTGGAAATAACTCCTCTTGGCTTATATAGAAGAAAATAAACAGATTCCTCTCGTTCAATCGGTATTTCGTTTACCTCTATCCGGTCGGAGGAAGTTACCTTAACCCCAAGCTCTGTGACAATTATTCCGTTTACCTTTACCCTGCCTTCTTTAATTAACTCTTCTGCTTTTCTTCTTGAAGCAATGCCTGCACGGGCTATGACCTTTTGCAGTCGTTCCATATTATTCACCTCATAAATTTTTAAACCGATTAAGATCAATGACAATCTAAGCCACTGTAAGCTTCATTCGTTTAATGGGGTTTAATCACTCATCCTACTGAATTATGACATAAATTGCCCACTTTTCAAAGTACAGACTATTATCGAAAAAAAATAAAAACAGCGGCTCCAAATGATTGGACCCGCATTTAAACTATTTTTATTCATTATTTTGCTCCAAATATCAATGTTACAACTATGATGGATATAATAATTCCTGCTACATCTGCTAACAATCCGACCTTTAAAGCATCACCCATCTTTTTAATTCCAACAGCACCGAAATAAACCGTTAAAACATAAAAAGTCGTATCTGTACTTCCTTGAAGGATAGATGCAAGTCTGCCTATAAAAGAATCTGGTCCATGAACAGCTATTAAATCACTAGTCATCCCCAGCGCCGCAGTTCCTGAAATTGGCCGTATAAACAATAATGGTACAATTTCCGCCGGGACACCGATAGAATTCATAAGCGGCCTAAGCAGGTTCATTAAGGCATCTAACGCCCCTGATGCCCTGAAAATAGATATCGCGACAAGCATTCCTACCAAAAAAGGAATAATTTGAACCGCGATTTTTATCCCTTCCTTTCCACCTTCTACAAAGCTTTCATATGTTGGCACTTGTTTAAACGTACCGTATAGCAAAATAAAGCCAATTAAAAGTGGTATAAATGTTATTGAGATGGTCGAAAGCAATGCCATATATCATCATCCTTTAGGCTTTTTGCGGTAATAGAAAAAACGATCGATAAGAATTGCTGCAACTGCAGATAAAAAAGTAGTAATAATGGTTGGTACCACAATTTCTGTGGGAGATGCGGAATTATAATTCATCCGAATGGCGATAACAGTTGTTGGTATAATGGTGATACTGGCAGTATTAATGGCAAGGAAAGTAACCATGGACCTGCTGGCTGAATTTTTGCGGCCATTTAATTTTTTCAGCTGTTCCATTGCTTTGATTCCGAGAGGAGTTGCTGCATTTCCCAGGCCAAACATATTAGAAATCATATTGGATAATATATACCCCATTGCAGGATGATTAACAGGCACCTCAGGGAAAATGAATTTCACCAGGGGCCGGAATAGTTTGGACAATTTTTCTAATAGTCCTGATTCCTCCGCAATTCGCATCATCCCCAGCCAAAAGACAAGAACGCTGATTAGACCAATGCAAATTGTTACTGCCTCTTTTGCACCATCAAAAACTGCTTTATTTACTTCATCCATCGTTCCATTAATCAGTGCAAAGATAATGCCAATAATGGTCATGCCTACCCAAATATAATTAACCATTTAACTTCACACCCATAATTGACAGAAAAATGTCTTTCATAAAATCTATGAAACCTTTCTTTTTAACGGGAGTATTTTGATAGAAAATGGGAGTTTCCTCCACTGCCCTGTCGTCTAAAAAAACGATAGCACGCCCTGCAACATGTTCTGTCTTTTTCGATTGAATCCACTTCTTCTCAGGCTTGTTTAATTTATATTTAACAGTAAATAATCCCATTTCCTTACTTGTTACCGGATAGAGGATTTCCTTTTTTATATATAATTGATTTTTTTTATAGTATTTATTTTTTACAATATCGAGGTTTCCTTTTTCAATCACTTCTGCCATGTCATAATTTTTAAAACCATAGTCATACATGGAAATGTGGTCGTTCCAATCATCAGGTGCATTTAAGGTGACAGCGATAAGGTCCATATCACCTTTTGAGGCTGTAGTAACCAATGTTCTTTTTGCCCTCTTGGTAAAGCCTGTTTTCCCGCCGGTCGCATATTTATATTTAGTCAAAAGTCTGTTTTTGTTTTTCCATACATAATCCCAATCTTCATTTGGGTTTGGTGCGCGATGTACCTTTGTTCCTGCAATTTTTTGATAGGTTTTGTTTTGCATTGCATAACGGGTTAAAATTGCCATATCATAGGCAGTTGAATAATGATTTTCATGATCATCAAGTCCATGAGGGTTGGCAAAATGTGTGTTCAGCATACCGATTTCTTTTGCCTTCTGATTCATTAAATATGCAAAGCCTTCAACACTTCCTCCGACATATTCGGCAATAGCAACTGCTGTATCATTTCCAGATCTCAGCATTAACCCATATACTAAATCTTCTAGTTTTATTTTTTGTCCAGGCTTTAAATAGACACTCGAACCCTCTGTACGGGCTGCATTTTCACTTACCGTAACAGTTTGATCCATTTTTCCGGATTCAATAGCAAGAATGGCTGTCATTATTTTTGTAATGCTGGCAATTCTTCTCTTGGTATATGCCTCTTTCTCATAAAGGACGCGTCCGGATTTTTGTTCTATTAACACAGCACTTGCCGCACTTACTCCAAAAGAAGCTTCCGCTTTTTTAGGAATATTTGCGATAAATAATGTAATGATAAAGGTAAAGATTATCAGCTTCCGTATCGTTTTCATTGGCAACCCTCGTCCTTTTTTTAAGTATTGCTTCGCTCCAGAATCTTTTTACTTTGTTACACTTTAGTTTTATCCTCCATTAACTGGAAAGTAAAATCCCTTTGTTTTAAAGATTAGAGCAAGCAGGTAGTTTAAGCGGAGGATAACTGCCGTATCCGCCCCGATTGTTGAGATTCAGCGAAACTTACCGATGCATAAGCAGAGAGGTTTAGTTGAGCTAATCGGGTTCGTACTGACTCTGCTATCGGTTCGATAGGCTCGTTAATAGAGTCGTCAGTACAACGAGACTAACAATCAGTGTGGATAAGAAACCCCCCCGCTGATTGAAGTTTCACTTTATTAAATCTTATGCAGGACAAGTTATGATATGACAAGAAAACGGCATCAATGCTTGGATGCCGTTCCCACTCTTATACCGATGGCCATTTGATATCTGCAGCTTTTTCCAATCTCATTTCAACTTCATGCCAATTGACGATATTCCACCAATTATCAACATAATCATCCCGTTGATTTTTATATTGAAGATAGTAAGCGTGTTCCCATACATCCAATACTAGCAGTGGAATCGTACCCCATTGAGTAAACAGCATATGCCTCTCTGTCTGCAAAACCTCTAAATGTCTTGCCTTTGGCGACCAGACTAACAAGGCCCAGCCGACACCTTCTACTTGCTTTGCACATTCGGAAAATTGTTTTTGAAAAGCATTAAAACTGCCAAAATAATTTTCAATTTCAATTTTTATTATACCTTGAGGATAACCGCCCCCATTTGGGCTCATATTTCTCCAAAAAAGGGTGTGAAGATAATGACCGGAGCCATGGAAACTAAGCTCGCGGGACCAATGTTTAATCAATGAAAAATCATTCGATTCTCTGGCTTTTTTCAATTCCAGCTCGGCTTTGTTTAATCCATTCACATAAGCACGATGATGTTTTTCATGGTGGAGCCTCATGATTTCCTCTGAAATATATGGCTCCAGAGCATTATATTCGTAAGGAAGCTTTGGAAGAGTATGTCCTCCAGGCGGTACATGCTTTTCAACCACCATGATCGTCCCTATTTCACGTATTTGTTTTCTATTAAAATAATTTTCAAGCTCCTCATGAATATGCTCTGCTTTTACTTGCAGGTTCAACAATTCCTCGTTTGATAAATCATGGTCTGTACTTTCAATCAATTCAGCAAACTGATCAAGCTTTTCCCATAATTCAGACTCCCTGGCCACCTGCTCCGATTGAAGAAATTCTCTCATTTGCCCATTCCATTTAAACAATTGATCAACATAACGGTTAAAGCGGTTCATTATTTACCACTCCCCTATTCAGGTCCAATCCAGTATTAATGTTATGAACATCATTATTTCTTAAGAACAGCAAAAACCCCTTAAGCGGATTATTAATCCAGCCTAAGGGGTTCACTTCAATTTGGCAGCCTTGTTGCATATTATTCATTTTTATTTTGGCTGTGTGATAAATTCTAAAGAAGAACGCAGCTCATATCCTTTTCCTTGTTGAAGAGCGGAAAAAATTTCAGAGAATCTGTCAAAATTAATTTCTTTGAAATAGGAAGCAAATTCATTTTTTGAATTAATATAAAGACGCTTGCGCTCCCTTAATTCAGGGTTTTTAAGCAGACAAACAAGTGCCACAATATCCTTAAAGTTCACTTCATATCCATCTCCAGAAAAAACCGGATCCTGCTGAAAAGGGGTGAATTCGGGAAAAATTTCATCAAAATATCTAACATAAAGGACATGCAGTGTTTTTTCCACTCCATCTTCTACAAAAGTTAATTCACTTCTGTTAAAAAAATCCTCGGATGTATTTGATTTTTCTTTTTCTAATTCGTAGCCTTTACATTCTTTAATTAGCAACTTAATCCCTCTCCTTATAATTGCATGTTATACAATCATCCTATATTTTAGCATAAATCAGCAACAACCTAAGGGTTAAGAATTTAATGTTTCTTGAAATTTCTCAAAAAACAAATCTGCTTCTTCTTGAACATAATCATCTTCTACTTTGTCAGGCAGCTTTGGAAGCTCCTCAAGACTTTTCAAACCGAAATAATCAAGAAATTCCTTTGTCGTTCCATATAAATACGCTCTGCCGGTTCCTTCAGCGCGGCCTGCTTCTTTGATTAACGCTTTGGCCATAAGCGTATGAAGCGGTCTTTCCGTTTTCACCCCGCGGATCTCCTCAATTTCCGCACGAGTAATTGGCTGCTTATAAGCAACAATAGCCAATGTTTCTAATGCAGCTTGCGATAAGGCAGAGGTATTGGGAGAGTCCACTAGCTTTTTTAAATAATCAGCATTTTCTTTCTTAGTAGCCAATTGATAAGTCCCTGCCAATTGAATTAATACAAGACCCCTATTATCATTTTTTGCATATTCTTGCTTGAGCTCCTCAATGATTTCGTTTGCTTCTGGTTCATTTACTTGGAGTACTTCAACAATTTGTTTTAATGTTAGTCCTTCATCACCTGCAGCAAATAAGAGGCTTTCCAGGATGCCTGTCCAATTAATAATTTCCAATTACATCGGCTCCTTCCTTAACAGCTTCTACATAAATTTCACCAAAGTTTTCCTGCTGCATGGTATCTATTTTTTTCCGCTTCATTAGTTCTAAGATGGCCAAAAATGTTACCACAATATGTTCCTTCGTTGGTGTTGCAAATAAATCATTAAAATTCTTCCGTCCTTTAAACTGCTTTAATTCATCTAATATTTCGTTCATTCTCGATTCAATCGATATTTCCTGGCGGGTAATTTTCGTCGACATAGGGCGCTGAAGCTTCTTCCTGCGGAGTAATTTTTGAATGGCTGCCAGCATGTCATATAGAGTGACATCCAATTCAGTCTTAGCGGGCTCGGAATCCTGGATAAAATCAGAAAGGTCGCTAGGCGGTTTCGTAAACATGAGCCCCCTCTCTTCTTCCATCGTTTTTAAATCCTGGGCCGCTTCTTTAAATTTCCTATATTCAATCAAGCGCTCCACAAGTTCGTCCCTTGGGTCTTCTTCATAAGCAAATTCTTGATCCACATCTTGTAAATCTTCCTCATGCTTAGGCAGCAGCATTTTACTCTTAATGGCAAGCAAGGTTGCTGCCATCACCAGAAATTCACTGGCGATATCAAGCCTCAACTCTTTCATCGTATGAATATATAACAGGTATTGCTCAGTGATCTGGGCAACCGGTATATCATAAATATCAATTTCCAGCCGATTAATTAAATGAAGCAGTAAATCTAATGGTCCTTCAAAGGCATCAATTTTCACCTGATATGGCATAAATCTTCTCACCAAAATTCTAAAATTAATTCATTTAACCTATTATAGTATAGAGGATTCGATTAAGTTATCCAATAGAAAAAAATCACTGCAGCTTTGTAATTTATCAAAATCATGATATTTGCCCTTAACACTGGACAAATCAACTACATATGATAGTAAAGAAAACACGCCGATTGGCGGTCCGCTAAAAGGGATCAACAATATCCATATCTTTAGTGGAAGATTAAAACAATATTAGGAGGTATTAGATATGGCTGATGGCGTAGTAGCAGGCGGATTTGGATCCGGATTTGCGTTAATCGTAGTATTGTTTATTTTATTAATTATTGTTGGTGCGGCTTGGGTCTGGTAAAAACGAATTGAAGCATATGCTGCCAACATAAAAAAAGCGCAAGCGCCTATATCATGTGCTTGCGCTTGGATAAATAAAATGAACATCCCCTTAAAAAGGGAGTTTGAAGGACCCGTCTATTTGACGGGTCTTTTATTTGAATTTTTTGGGAGCAATAAGCTTTAATATGTTAAACTGGATGTAAAAAAACGGGGGGGAAACCATTGTACCCACAGGAGTATATCGAATATTTAATTCATTTTCATGGAGACCGGGACTATTTCGAATGCCATGAAATACTTGAAGACTATTGGAAAAAAGTTGACTTTGGAAACAAAGATTCCCTTTGGGTTGGACTCATCTTACTTGCAGTATCAACTTATCATCACCGCAGAAAAAATTTAATTGGTGCAAAAAGAACATTAGAAAAAGCAATAATGATTTTTAAAAATCATTCCGCTCTTCTGCCCAAAATCGGTCTTAATGAAGCAGTTTTTTTACCATTATTGACAGAACGTTTGGAGATGATAGAACACAAACAAACCTATACAAGCTTTTCTTTCCCCTTTAATGATTCTTCATTAGTGGAAATATGTTCACAAACCTGCCGAGAGCGGGGTTTGGTATGGGGAAAAGAAAGTGATTTAGCGAACGAACAACTCGTTCATCGCCATAAATTACGTGATAGAACTGATGTTATCGAAGAAAGAAAAAAGATGCTTATTATGAAAAAAGGCAGCAAAAAATAATTTTTTCGCTGCCTTTTTTTACTTGCTTTGAGAATTGTTCATCTCCAAAGTCTAACCCTCAAATTCCTAAACTAGGGCTGTACCAGATATTATGAATTCCTTTTAACATACATCACATTTTTCAACAAATGCTGCGGTGTCTTTGTTGGAGATGATTTCTTTATCCGGATACATATCTTTAAGTGCTTTCACCATTCTTTTACCAACCCCTTGGAATCGATGTGAGGGGTTAACGGATATATGTTGAATTTCAATGGAATCTTGGCCGGAATGCTCAACAACTCCAAGAAGTCCAATAATGTCCTCTTCTTTCCATAAAAACAGCTGTCTATTTTCTTCTTCTTCATACTCCTTCATTGTTTGCTGGAGTTTTTTTAAATCCTTTTCATTCGGCATAAAAGACAGCAGCCCCATCGCAATTTTTTCTAACGTCTTCTTGTAACGAATTAACATTTTAATCCCTCATTAAATTAAATAAACCGACTAAACATTCGGTTTAGCAATAGTATATTTTTCCCAAATAAGCAAATTGATAAACCAGTTATTTATAATATGTAGGTAAAAAAATAATGTTTCAATGGTAAATTTGAATAATTATATTATTTGTTCAAACTCTTTATTACTTTGGAACAATAAAAATCCAGTAGATTACTCCCCATATTAAAGAAGCAGAAATAAGAATCCCCAGTACAACCCATCTGCTTTTTCCCATAAAAGTTTATCCTCCACAACATCCCTGCTTGGGTACATTCTACAACAAAAAATAAAAATAATCCATTTTCCATTTAAAAAATTAATATTATGACTATGAAACTTGTAATTTGTTTTTTTCGTTAAATATAATGGAATCGGTTATATTATTAAAGAACTGCCCATTTCTTATCAAGGAGGATTTTAATGAAAAAAACAATTATTCTGCTATTGAGTCTATTTATATTTATTTACCCTTTAAGAAGTTTTGCGGATTTGGCTGAGGGTGATATGATTGTTACTTTGGGTGAAAATCTAACCGAAGGTCAAAAGACCAGTTTATTAAATGAAATGGGTGCACCTAAAGATGTACAAATTGTTACAGTATCCAATCAAGAAGAACATCAATACTTAGGAAAATATATTGCCAAATCTTTGATTGGTACCAGGGCTATTTCATCATCCGCCATTACGATCGCTCCAAAGGGTTCAGGAATTTCGGTAAAAACCAAAAATATCAATTGGGTCACGGATGAAATGTATGTCAACGCCCTTATCACCGCGGGTGTTAAGGATGCGGATATTTACATTACTGCACCGATTTCGGTATCAGGTACCGCTGCATTGACAGGGATTATTAAAGCGTATGAAATATCTGCAGATAAAACGATTCCAGAAGATGTAAAACAAGCTGCAAATCAGGAAATGGTTGAAACAGCTAAACTTGGTGACTCTATTGGCGATAAAAATGCCGCAGCATTAATTGCCAAAGTAAAAGAGGAAATTGCCAAAAATAAACCCAAAAATGATGAGGAACTTCGAAGAATTATTGAGCAGGCGGCAAAAGAATTAAATGTGACGCTTAGTGAAAAAGAAATGCAAAGACTGATAGATTTATTCAATAAACTCAAAAGCCTGGATATTGATTGGAATCAAGTCAGCGACCAATTGAATAAAGCCAAAGACCGCATTTCGAAATTCCTGCACTCTGAAGAAGGACAAGGATTTCTTGAAAAAGTCAAACAATTTTTTATTTGGTTAATTGATACAATCAAATCATTCTTTTCTTAGGCTCAGTTAAAGAGTGGTGTTGATTTTTAAACCCCTGTTAATTGCAGCGGAAAGCACGAAGACTCCTCGTAAATGCTAACGCATGTCCTTCGTCCGTGGGAAGATTCGAAGATGTCAATTCAGTGTCCTGCGGTAGTACGTGCCAGGGGGAAGACCCCGCAGGCGTTAGCGGAGGACAATCCACGGAACGCCCGCGAACAGCTTGTGCCTCCTTCTAAAAGCTATCGCTTTTAGTCGTGCGATGCCCATGCTGACGAAGACTTCCTTGTGGAGCGAAAATCAACAGCCAAGTTTAACATAGCCTTTTCTAAAAAAAAAGGAGCTGCCGCAATAAAAATCGCGGCAGCCTATTTTTTTATTTTAATGGTAAGTCCAATTTAATTAAATCTTCATAGGATTCTCTTTTTACAACAAGAACCTCTTTGCCATCTTCGACAAATACAACAGCAGGTCTTGGTAAACGATTATAATTATTAGCCATAGAATAGCCATATGCACCTGTACAAAAAACAGCCAGCAGGTCGTCTTCCTCTGTTTCTGGGAGTGGCAAATCCCAAATCAGCATATCACCTGATTCACAGCATTTTCCAGCGATTGAAACGGTCTCAGTTGTTTGTGCTAAAGGTCTATTTGCAAGGACCGCTTCATACTTTGCCTGATAAAGGGCTGGTCTTATATTATCACTCATACCGCCATCGACGGCTAAATATTTTCTTACTTCAGGGACATCTTTTGAAGAGCCGATTTTGTATAATGTAATTCCTGCATCTCCTACAAGAGAGCGGCCCGGCTCAATCCAAATTTCCGGCATTTTAAGAGAGTAATGGTCAATAAGCTGTTTTACCTCTTTAATTATTTCACTTACATATTGTGATGGTGGGATCGGCTCATCCTCATTTGTATAGCGAATTCCGAAACCTCCGCCTAAATTTAATACATCTGCTTCAAAGGAAATTGTTTCTTTCCACTCAGCCATCTTTTCCACAATCTTTTTGGCCGCAAGCAAAAAGCCTGTGGTTTCAAAAATTTGAGAACCAATATGACAATGCAGTCCAAGAACATTAAAATACTTAAATGGAAGAGTTTGTGCAAGAGCTTCTTCCGCTTGGCCATTTTGCAAACCAAAACCAAATTTTGAATCTTCTTGTCCTGTTAAAATATAATCATGGGTATGAGCCTCAATCCCAGGCGTCACCCTTAAAAGAATATTTACTTTTTTTGTTTGTTCTTTACATATTGATTTTAATAATTCTATTTCATGAAAGTTATCAATGACTATACATCCAATTTGATAATCTAATGCCATCTCTAATTCTTCCCGGCTTTTATTATTACCATGAAAATGAATTCTTTCGACAGGAAAACCTGCCGCTGCAGCTGTGTATAATTCACCGCCAGAGACGACATCAAGTGATAAACCTTCCTCCTCGGCGAGCTGTACCATGGCAATTGTCGAAAATGCTTTACTGGCATAAGCTACTTGAGCTCTGATATTTTGTTCATCAAATGCATGTTTAAATCCACGTGCCCTTTCTCTAATTAGGGCCACATCATAAACGTACAAGGGAGTCCCGAAATTTTTTGCTAATTCAACACTGTCAACTCCCCCTATTTCCAAATGTCCGCTTTTATTTACTCCAGTTGTTCCGTAAAAATACATTCCCTTCCCTCTCTCCGTTACGTCTCACTACAGTTTATGTAGACAATCCTAAATGATAATAAACAAATAGACAGAATCCGCTAAAGATGCTGCCTATTTTTAATTAATACTTTATTTAAGTAAAATTACTGTAGCATAAGTTGTTCCATTCTGCAATTTTTTTCTTTTTTCTATTCCTCTCCAGGGGGCTGACGATAGCGGTTCCTTGGATGGACAATACTTGGTCTGAGCAGTGATCCGGGAATAGCCCTTCGGAAAATAATCTGTAAAAAGCCCTTTGGTTCAAATGGCAAGAAAGGCCAGAAATATGGTGTATTAAGCGCACGCATATGTACCAAAAAGATAAACCATATGGTCGAGCCAATGACAAATCCAGGAAGGTGAAAAAATGCCGTACACAGTAATAACAGCAATCTCGCAATTTTATTGGCAACACTTAATTCATAACTTGGGGTTGTAAAGGTGCCAATACCCGCGACGGCAACATATAGAATTACCTCAGGAACGAATAAACCCACATCAATTGCAATCTGACCGATTAATACTGCTGCAATTAAACCCATTGCTGTTGAAAGCGGAGTAGGTGTATGAATGGCTGCAATTCTTAAGAATTCAATCCCAAAGTCAGCCAAAAACAATTGAATCAAAATCGGAATATTCGTCTGATCATTTGGTCCAATAAATGACAGTTTATCAGGTAATAACGATGGTTCTAATACAAGTAAAAGCCATAATGGCAATAAAAATATTGAGGTAAATACTCCTAAAAATCTGGTCCACCGGACAAATGTCCCCATTGCTGGTGATTCACGAAATTCCTCGGCATGCTGGACGTGATGAAAAAAGGTAGTAGGTGTGATAATGACACTTGGCGATGTATCACAGAAGATGACGACATGTCCTTCTAATACATGTGCTGCTGCAACGTCTGCCCTTTCTGTATATCTGACGATTGGATATGGATTCATCCCTTGGTTAACAATAAATTCTTCCAGCGTTTTATCAGCCATTGGAATTCCATCTATGTTAATCGATTGTAACTCTTTCCGAAGAATATTTAATAAATCAGGGTCTGCGACATCTTGTAAATAACAAAGAGCAACATCTGTTTTTGAACGTTTTCCTACTTTATGCATTTCAAACCGAAGCCGTTCATCACGGATTCTTCTTCTTGTTAAGGCAGTATTTAAAACAATGTTTTCAACAAAACCATCTCTCGCTCCTCTAACAACCTTTTCCGTATCTGGTTCCATTGGAGCACGTCCAGGATAGCTTCTTACATCAATAATAAACGCGGTATCTTCGCCCTCTACAACTATACCAATCAGACCGGAAAGCACCTCGGTAACTAATGTATCAAGTTCCTGTGTTTTTTCAACAGACTGATTAAGGAGCATATTTTCAATGCGGTTAAAGAGATCACCTGAAAGTTTTTCATGATAATTGATCTCCACTAGTTCTTTAATTAATTGAATGATAAACATCGTATCGCATAGACCATTAACGTAATAGATATGGACGTCTTTTTTCAATATTTTTAACTTTCTTATCCCAAGGTCAAAACTCACGCCAAGGCCTACACGCTGTTTCATATAGTGTTCAACTTCATTTACCGATATCGGGATTGGCCATTTTTGAACCTGCTTATGAGTCAAAAAAACCACTCCTTTCAAGTATTAGTTCGACAGCTTTTTTAGTAATTGGCGCTCCAAGTTTATAGGAATCTCGTCTTGCCATTTTTCCAATATCGCCAATTCCCACAATAATAGGGATATTTAAGGTATCGAGAGAATAAACAGTATCCCCATTTATTCTTCCTATTTCCAGTTCTGGTATACCATATTTATCAACACCGTATGGGGTTAACTTCCCTTCTCGATCAATACTTACATCAATCCGTGTCCATTCTTCATGCTTTGATTTAGCTGCCACCGCAATTGCACCTAACACTTCAATATCTTGATGCAATGCTACATGTTTAAGCGCACTCTCACCAGCCCCCTCCCCCACCATACCGCTGTCATCAAACATAACTAATACAGGGTCATGGGGGGCCTGCTTAATTAATTCGATTAATTCAGGCCCTGTGAGCTTTGATGGGTTCGCTTGAGATTTTGAAATACATCTTGCACCAATTTCTTTTGCAACATGCTCAAGCGCCCTTTTCGTATATTCATCTCCATCTGTCACTAAAATAACACGCCTTCGTGTGTTCATATGGATTATCCTTTCCAAAGTCTTTAACGATGAACAAAGTACAGCCATTGAAAAATGGAGCCAAAAATTTTACCAAATACAATTGCCATAATTAGAATGACAATTTCACCGTCTAAGCGAATTCTCTTTGCTAAAATTGGGAAGACATTTAAAGCCTCTGTAAGACCTGCCGCTAACATTCCAACAAAAATTCCGCCTGTAAGTCCTAACGGAATTAAAAATAAGGGAGAAATATTTAATGCCGGGTCTCTTAAACTGGAAGCCACACCGGCTAGAGCTCCAATAACAACCGACCATTCATAAGAATGAATCATTTTCATTGTTTTCGTAAGCTGCGTCAGCCTTGGGATGATTCCCATAACAGTCAAGAAAGCAACAAAACCAGCTCCAACAGACAGCCCGCTGGCTAGTCCTAAAAAAACAATCATAATCACTTTAATCGTCATTGATTCGTTTCATACTTTCTTTATTTTCATTAATGATGACGTAATTATCCAAATCCATTTGATAATTAAACATCTCAACTTCTAGTGGACTTGGTTCATCATTAATCCTCTTTTTAAATACATGATTAAAAAACAAAATCATGCCTAGACCAAGTCCAATAGAATAAGGTATTTGGAAAAGCAGCGGCTTCGCGTCCTTTTTGCCGGTAATAATTGTATAAATTTTCTCCTGCACACTTCTCATACTGACATCATCGTGAAAATTCATAAGAGTCAAGGCTGATCCAAAAAACAATAGAAACCATATTAAAAGAAAAAAAGGAATAGAAACTCCCTTTTTTTTCGCTGCCACCTCAATAATTGTTTGAGCAGGGCCAATTGTTTGAACTTCCAGGTCAGCAAATTGGCTGGTAATAATCTGTATCACCTTCATAACATCAATTATTACTATATTTCCTTCTTTTTCAGTTAACTGGTGTATGATCATTTGCTGCAGTTTTGGAAGCAATCTTTCATCGGCAATGATTTGGGCAGCATCTTTTAAATAAATCGTTTTATTAGGGCGGGTTTGAACACGATTCCGCATGCGGATGTAGATGGTTCTTTCCAAATTTCTCACTTCCCACAAGCAAAATTCTCTTAAAACTAGTATGTGTAAAAAATGGTTTTTTATAAGAAAATTTAGCTGCTGCAGCATACAAAAAGACCGTATGGAATTAAACATCCATACGGTCCTTCATTTGCTGTAAAATCTTTTTTTCCAGCCTTGACACTTGTACTTGAGAAATCCCCAGCCTCCCGGCAACTTCCGATTGCGTTTGATCCTTATAATACCTTAAATAGACGATTAACCGCTCTCGTTCATCCAGTTCACGGATTGCTTCTTTTAAGGCAATTTTATCAAACCATTTTCCCTCATTGCCATCATCGATTTGATCAAGTAATGTAATGGGATCTCCATCATTTTCATAGACCGTCTCGTGAATCGATGAAGGTGTACGGCTGGCTTCCTGGGCAAGGATTACATCCTCTGGTGATAGCTCAAGATATTCAGATATTTCATTAACAGTAGGCACTCTTCCAAGTGTTTTCGATAATTCATCTTTTGCTTTACGAATTCTATTGCCCATTTCTTTCAGTGACCGGCTGACCTTAACAGTTCCATCATCACGGATAAATCGCTGGATTTCCCCGATGATCATTGGAACTGCATAGGTGGAAAACTTCACATCATAGGAAAGGTCGAACTTATCAACTGATTTTAATAACCCAATACAGCCAATTTGAAAAAGATCATCAGGGTCATATCCCCGGTTAAGGAACCGTTGAACGACCGACCAAACAAGCCGCATGTTTTTTTCTACAATGACATCTCTTGCTTCCTGATCTCCATCTTGACTTCTCTTGATTAGCTCCTTGACTTCATGATCCTTTAAATACGTCTGATTTTTGTTGTTCTTGACCTCCACATCCATTGGCAAGTCTCCTTAATTGCAAAGCATTTTGTGTGATTGTAAATGCTTTCGTAGTCTAACTTCGGTTCCGCTGCCTGGCTGTGTGAGAACCTCAACCTCATCCATGAAATTTTCCATGATGGTAAAACCCATACCGGAGCGTTCCAGGTCCGGCTTTGTTGTAAATAATGGCTGGCGAGCTTCTTCCACATCAACAATTCCTACGCCAACATCTTTAATCGTCATATCAATTGTATTGTCCTCAATGGTCACAGTGATATAAACAATGCCTTCTGGATCGTTCTCATATCCGTGGATAATTGCATTCGTGACGGCTTCTGAAACCACCGTTTTAATTTCTGTAAGCTCATCCATGGTCGGATCTAATTGAGCTATAAATGCAGCAACCGTAACACGGGCAAACGATTCATTTTGACTCAGGGCACTGAACTGCAGGCTCATTTCATTTTTCATTTTAGGCCACCCCCAATTTTTGCAGCGCAAATTCTTCAGTCGGTTCCATTTTGACAATTTTAAAGAGACCAGACATATCGAATAAACGCTGAATTGCCGGGGTAATGGCACAAACCACCATTTCACCGTGAACCTGCTTGATTTGCTTATATCTTCCTAAAATAACGCCTAGACCTGAACTATCCATAAAGGTGAGTTGTTCTAAGTTCAAGACAATATGGCGAATTTCATCTCTTTCAATGACAGCTGTCACTTTTTCTCGAAGTTCATCTGCTGTGTGATGATCCAGTTCCCCGCCTAAACGAATACATAAAACATCATGTTTGGTTTCAAACTCAATCGTTAGACTCACTATCCATTGTCCTCCTTCATTTGTCCAGCTAAAAATGCCCAGCCCTTCTTTAGGAGCTTTTAGCTTTTCTGGGTTAGTGAGTCAATTCTACTTTTGTGTTTAAATTTCCTTCCTCAAATACAAAACTAGTCGTTTTTCGCTAAAAGAAGTGTCTAAACCTCGGCTTTCGACACTTTTATGTCTTATTCCCCCGCCTTTGTAAACATTCCAAATGCACGTTTATAAAGCGTCCACCAGCTGGCTTCCTTAACACTTTTCTTGGCTACAAGCGGGCTTTCCAATACTACCTTGCCATCTTTGATCAGTTTAATGGTACCAATCTTATCCCCTTTTTGAATTGGAGCTTTTAAATGTTTTTGAATGCTCACTTTCTGCTTAACATCTTTTGTTTTTTCGCCTTTTTTTGTCAGTAAGGAAAGTGATTCACTCGTAACAGCCTGCACTGTTTTTTCTTGTCCTTTACTTACTTTTGCTTGACTAATCACTTGGTTACGTTCATACATTGGGTGTGTTTGGAATTGACTATAGGCATAGTCAAGCATTTTTGTTACCTGAGCATTCCGCACTTTAGCTGTCGGTGCACCAAAAACAACCGCAATAACACGCATGCCATCCTTTTGGGCTGTAGCAGTTAAACAGTATTTTGCTTCCGCTGTAAAACCCGTTTTTAGACCATCTACCCCAGGATAGAATTTCACTAATTTATTAGTATTGACGAGCCAGAACTTTTTGTCTGTATTTTCTCGTAAATATCCCTCATACGATCCCGTAAACTTTGTAATGTCCTCATATTTTAATAGTTCTTTTGCCATTATTGCCATATCATACGCAGAACTATAATGACCGCTTTCTGGTAAGCCTGTTGGGTTTTTAAAGAAGGTATGCTTTAATCCCAATTCTTTTGCCTTCTTATTCATCATATCTACAAAAGCTTCTTCTGAACCAGCAATTCTTTCTGCCATTGCTACAGAGGCATCATTTCCCGATGCAATAGCAATGCCTTTTAGCATTTCTTTTGTTGTCATTTCTTCTCCTGGTTCAAGAAATATTTGTGAACCGCCCATTGAACTTGCATACTCACTGGCTCGAATTTTTTCATCCCAAGACAGTTTTCCTTTATCAATGGCTTCCATGATGAGTAACATTGTCATAATTTTCGTCATACTAGCAGGCGGAAGTTTTTCGTTACTATTTTTTTCATAGAGGATTTTCCCTGTATCTCTTTCCATTAAAATAGCTGAGCTGACATCGGTGACAATTTCTGAACTCTTCTTCTCTTCAGCAGCAAAGGCAGAAGTAATCGGTAAACCCATAAGCATAACTAATATTGCTGTAACAGAAACCAATCGTTTCATTCACATTAACCCTCCAATCTTTATAGCCACCATTTTTTCCAAAATAAATTACTTTATACAATTATTTCCACCGAAATAAATAAAAAAAATAGGATGCCGGATGCCATATGAAAAATTCACATGGCTTCCAGCACCCTATTCCATTATTTCTTCATAGATGAGAGTTGGTGCAGTTACCTTTTCCGAAGTAATTTTGATATTTTCGTACAGCATTTGTTTAACCTCATTTATATTTTCAAAATTGCTGTAGATGGTGACAAGGGGTTCTCCTTTTTTGACTTTATCCCCAATTTTTTTTCTTAGGATAAGGCCGACCGCAAGGTCAATGACGGATTCTTTTGTTGCTCTTCCGGCTCCTAACAGCATCGCGGCTGTTCCTACCTCGTCAGCAGTTATTTCAGCTATATAGCCGTCTTCTTTTGCTTCAAGTTCAAAGATATAATTTGCCTGCGGCAGTTTTTCCGGATGATCAACAATCGATGCATCTCCACCTTGAGAGCTTAGAAATTCTTTAAATTTTTCAAGCGCTGTTCCATTCTTAATAGCATTTTCAAGCATTGTTCGAGCTTCATCTAAAGAATCCGCCTTTTCCGCCAAATATACCATATGGCTTCCAAGTGTAAGGCATAATTCTGTTAAATCCTGAGGCCCTCTTCCTTTTAAAGTATCAATCGCTTCCTTTACTTCAAGGGCATTTCCAATCGCAAAGCCGAGCGGCTGATTCATATCAGAAATGACAGCCATCGTTTTTCGGCCGACACTATTTCCAATCTGTACCATTGCCTGAGCCAGTTCGCGCGAATCCTCAAGTGTCTTCATAAATGCACCTGCACCGGTTTTAACATCCAGGACAATGGCATCAGCGCCTGCTGCAATTTTTTTACTCATAATGGAGCTTGCAATCAGTGGTATACTTTCCACTGTACCTGTTACATCACGAAGTGCATAAAGCTTTTTGTCTGCCGGTGTTAAGTTACCGCTTTGCCCTATCACAGCAATTTTATTTTTATTCACCAAGTCAATGAATTCCTCATTATCGATTTCCACATGAAAACCTTTAATAGATTCTAATTTGTCAATTGTTCCACCTGTATGTCCTAAGCCGCGCCCTGACATTTTAGCAATTGGCACTCCAGCAGCCGCTGCCAAGGGACCAAGAACAAGTGTAGTTGTATCCCCCACACCGCCTGTCGAATGCTTATCTACCTTTATACCTTCAATTTGTGATAAATCAATTTGATCTCCTGATTCCACCATTGCCTTGGTTAAATCTGCGCGTTCCCTTTCTGTCATACCGCGAAAAACGATAGCCATCATCAAAGCACTAACCTGATAGTCAGGAATGGAACCTTCCGTATAACCGTGAATGATAAAATGTATTTCTTCTGCCGTAAGTTCATGACCATCACGTTTTTTCTCAATTAAATCGACCATTCTCATTATCATTTCACCACTTTACGAACGATTTAGACGTATTTTAGACGTATAATACTTTATTCCCTTTGAATAGTACTTTTTTCTTTTAAAGTTTAATGATTAGTTTAATTCACCTAAAAAGCTTTGGCCGTATTGCGGCAGTTTTACCTTAAAATTTTCCGCAACTGTTGCGCCAACATCCGCAAATGTTTTGCGAAGAGGAAGTTCTTTGCCTTCCGTCATCTCTTTTGAATAGACGAGTAATGGTACATACTCCCTTGTATGGTCTGTTCCAGGTGCAATTGGGTCATTTCCATGATCAGCTGTAATAACCAATAAATCTCCCGTCTTCATTTTTGCAAATACTTCAGGCAGGCGGGCATCATATTCTTCAAGCGCTTTTCCGTATCCTTCAGGGTCGCGTCGATGTCCGTATAATGCATCAAAATCCACCAAATTTAAAAAGCTGATTCCGGTAAAGTCCATATCAAGGGTTTCAACCAGTTTATCCATCCCGTCCATATTAGAAACAGTTCTTAGCGATTTTGTCACACCTTCCCCGTCATAGATATCAGAAATTTTTCCGATGGCAATAACATCAAAACCGTTATCCTTCAACTCACTCATAACAGTCCTGTCAAATGGTTTTAATGCGTAATCATGACGGTTTGGTGTTCGTGTAAAGCTGCCTGGTTCTCCGATAAAAGGACGAGCTATTACGCGTCCTACCATATATTTCTCATCAAGAGTCAGCTCGCGGGCAATTTTACAAATATTATATAATTCTTCAAGCGGAATAATTTCTTCATGGGCGGCAATTTGCAATACAGAATCGGCTGAGGTGTATACGATTATTGCTCCAGTTCTCATTTGCTCTTCACCGAGTTCTTCAATGATGGCTGTACCACTGGCTGGTTTGTTCCCAATTACCTTCCTGCCGGTACGTTTTTCTAATTCAGAAATCAATTCCTCTGGAAATCCATCAGGAAAAACCTGAAACGGAGTTTTAATGTTAAGTCCCATAATTTCCCAGTGACCCGTCATCGTATCCTTTCCATTTGAAGCCTCCATCATTTTTGTATAAAAAGCCAGCGGTTTTTCTGCCTTTTCAATTCCTTTTAATTCTCTAATATTACTTAAGCCCAGTTTACCCATATTTGGCATATGGAGACCATTCATCTGCTCCGCAATATGGCCGAGTGTATCTGCACCTTTATCGCCAAATTCTTTAGCATCCGGTGCTTCTCCAATCCCTACTGAATCCATTACAATAATAAAAATACGTTTGTATGTATGCAAAGACATCTTTTCTTCCTCCTTTTTGTCCTGCTGACCATTAGCTGATTAAAGGCTTACCTTCATTAGTCTTCAATACCATTATATGTTTCCCCTATAAAGAAAGATTAGCCTAAAAAGTTCGCTTCATTCGTCAGAAGTCTGACATCTTTAATTTAACTAAATACATGTTAAATTACAAGAAAAAAAACTGCCTTTACATTTTTTTAATTTAGGCAGTTTGTTTAACTTTTTAATTTTCTTAAAGCTATGAATCTATTATGCTCGCGGATGAAATTTTCGATATACATCCGTTATTTTTGTTTTGGTGACATTTGTATAAATTTGTGTGGTCGAAATATCTGCATGTCCCAGCATTTCCTGAACAGCTTTCAAATCAGCACCGTTTTCCAATAAGTGCGTGGCAAATGAATGTCTAAGCGTATGAGGCGTCAATTCTTTGTTTATCCCTGCTTCACGGGCTAATTTTTTTAAAATTTTCCAGAAGCCCTGTCTTGTTAATCTTTTACCTTGATGATTCAAAAACAAGGCCTGTTCATTTTGATTTTTTGAATTAAATAACGGCCTTCCTGCATCTAAATATTGCTGAACAGCCCCCACAGCTGTCCTTCCAATTGGTATGATTCTTTCCCTATTTCCCTTACCAAAACAACGAATAAAACCCATTGGTATATTTATGTGCTCAACATCCATTCCGATTAATTCACTTACACGGATTCCTGTTGCATACAGAAGTTCAAGCATGGCTTTATCCCGCAGCCCATAATGATCATGAGGTTTTGGAGCATCTAAAAGGGTCTCCACTTCCTGTAAACTTAAAACTTTAGGCAGCGTCCTTTCTAATTTAGGAGCCTCAAGATGAACGGTTGGATCCTGCTCTGTTTCTTTTTCTCTTAATAAAAATTGATGAAATGACCTTACAGATGCAATATGCCTTGCCACTGTTTTCGGAGATTTCCCCTGGTCTTTTAAAAACTTTAGAAAATGAACAATATGGGTTCGCTGAATATAATTTAAAACCTCAATTGATTCAACTTCTTTTAAATAATGAATATAGCTTTTTAAATCACGTTCATAGGACTTAATAGTATTTTGCGCAAGTCCTTTTTCCACTGCTAAAAAATGCAAAAACGGTTGTATTTGTTCTTCCATCGCCTTACTCCCCATTTAAATAAAACAATTTTAGCCGATCCAGCCAGGCAGGGCTATCCTCTTTCACCGGATTAGAAACCCGCAATGCCGATCCTTCAGGTTCATCATAGCGATGATAGTTTTGATATTCTTCAGATATCCACATAATACCATAATAAAAGAGCACTGTGCACCCGGTGAATATGATAAATACCTTCAAGGTCTGCATGATCAACTTTATGAATGAAACCATTTTCCATCCCCCATAATCTAATTTGCTAAGGTAATCCCCTTTTACCTGCCTTCTTACACTTTTAGAAAGAATATCCTAGTAAAAGGTATGCCAAATCGGACAAGTTTTATACCTATTTAAATGAGAATAAGAGGATGGAAAATAAAAAAGTCCTTTCATTAAAAAAGGACCTTGGTTATGAATCTTCTGTATCTTCGTCTTTTACTTTATCCTGACACCTGTGGCAGATGCCATGGAATGTAAGCCGGTGATCTTTTATTTTAAAATTCCATCTGCGTTCTACAATTGCTTCAACGTCTTCAAGTAAATCTTCTTGTATCTCATCTACAGCACCACATTCAATGCAAACAAGATGGTGATGGAAGTGAGCTGCACCTTCCTGCCGAAGATCGTAGCGTGATACACCGTCGCCAAAATTTATCTTATCGACAATCTTTAACTCTGTTAATAATTCCAAGGTTCGATAAACAGTTGCTAAACCAATTTCAGGCGATTTTTCTTTTACGAGGAGGTACACATCTTCTGCACTTAAATGATCCTCTTCATTTTCTAGTAAAACTCGAACGGTTGCTTCGCGCTGAGGTGTGAGTTTGTAGCTGGCTGAGTGCAACTGCTTTTTGATTCTCTCTAGTCTAGTTTCCATGCCTTTTGTCCCTCCCTCGCCACTGTTAATTCTCATTATAGCAGATGATGGAGGAGAGTCAAAATAAAATTATTATAAATAAGTGACAATAAACATTATTATATAATAATTATTTTAAACCTATAGTGCTAATAGCTGTTTTCATAAACCACGGTGAGAAATAAGCTTCAACACCCGATGCTGCCGAGATACAAATGACAGCTGCAATTAGAGCAATAATATACCCCTTAAATAACGGCATGACTGGCTGGGCAAATTTTTTCATAAATTGCTTTTTTATCATTTTCAATGAAATAATAACGGATAATGATGCCATAATGATAAACACTGGAATAGTAATGATGTTTTGCGGCAGGATTGAGACAAAAGCAAGCATAAACCCTTTCCAGCCCATTTGACTGACTAAAAAACCGACCGTAAAACCGACAACCATTCCCTTCACAAAAAGTAGAATAAGAATAACCGGAAGACCTATGATTGAAATTCCAAGAATCCAAATCAGGCCAATAAATTTGCTATTGTGGAGAAAGCTTTGGATAAACATATCACCCTGCTCGGCAACCTTCCCATCTGATACTTGACCAAAAAATTGGGATAAATAGTAAAAAAGATCCTCTTTTTGTGTATAGCTCATACTATTTACAACAATTGCGCCAAAGATCACACCCATTAAAAATAAAACGACAATAAATAAAAATATTGAGGAATGTTCACGGAATAGATTTGCTGCATCGGACTGGTAAAATCGTTTTTTCATCTCTAATTCCTCCTGCCTTTCGGGTCAATTACTACATTCTATGCCAGTCTAGTAATTCTATGATTAAAAAAAGTAGAAAACAAAACCCGGCAGATTTTTTAAACTGCCGGGTTCTACTATTTTATTGCTCTGCGACTTTTCCGTACTTGCCGCCGCCGCCGGCTGCAAGATGCACGGTCCCTTCTCTTGCTTTTATAATCAGGACAGCTATTCTCTCAGGCACCACTTCTTTTAATGCTTCAAATGGTACCTCATGGAGGATAGCCATTTCACTTCCGAAATGATTCACCAATTTTTCCAGCAGGCGCGGGCCAAGACCGGGAATATATTCTAATGGCACTTGATGAACATATGGCGGGCGTCCTGGAGGGCTTGAATCCTTGGTTTTCAACTCAAGGATGCGGTCAGCCACCCCTTTAACAATTTTCTTGCTTCCGCACTGTTCACAAATTTGATCCCCAACACGCGCAGGGTGCAGACATTTGGCACAAACCGTTTTGTGATATTTGCCAAGCAGTGGATCCAGCCCATAATTAGCAATGATTTTTCTTCCATCTTCCCCTCTTAATGCTTTTCCCAGTTCAGCAAATGTTGGTTCCTCCATTGCCATAACTTGATATTCCCGGGCAATCTTGGCTAGTGAGTGGGCATCAGAATTCGTTACAAAGGGGTATCTATGGATTTCACCGATTTGGTCAGCCATCTTCGTATCAGAGCTCAATCCTAATTCAATCCCATCAATCAGCTCCGGATCAAGCACTTCCGTCAAGGAACGCATTACACCTTTCCCGTATAAACTTTTAAATGGAGTGAACACATGGGCTGGGATAAAAATACCGCCCATATCTTTGACCTTTTTTTGTAAAACACGGCCCGTTATATATATACGCTGCGAGCTTAACTGGATATTTTTTAAATGTCCGGAAAGGAAATTCGAAAATTCCTTCATTGCTGATAGATTCGGCATAAAGCAAAGTAAATGGATCGGACCCTTCGTCCCCTCATCATAGATTTCCAACTCCGAACCCGGGATGATGGTCAAATCGCCAAAAACAAGACCGCCATCCGGATGCTCATAAACTTCGCCGCTTTCAATCAGGCTTTCCATTTCAAGAATGACTTCAGGTGAATGGCTGTCAATAATTCCAATCATATTGAGCCCTTTAATATGCCTGGCATGTTCAATGATATTTGTGAAGGTAAGTGATTTGGCTCCAGTAATTTTAACAGGCTTTCCTGTCCATGTCCTTCCAATGTGTATATGTAAATCTACGTAGCAGTGATTCATCTAGTTGTCAACGCCTCTTGTAATTGTAAGTATTGGACCGCATAAATGGTTTTCGCGTCATAAATCTTTTGTTCCTTTATATATTGAAGGGCTTCTTCTAAGGTAAGCTCCTCTAAATTGACAAATTCATCTTCATCCAATGCTGCAGAATCTTCCTTTTTGGTCAGACCTTTTGCTAAAAAAACATGAACGATTTCGTCGGAAAATCCCGGTGAAGTATAAAAGGATGTCAACAGATCAAGAGTATCACAGACATAACCTGTCTCTTCCTCCAATTCCCGGCGGGCGCAGCCTGCTGGTTCCTCTCCTTTTTCAAGCTTACCTGCAGGGATTTCGACAATCGTCTTTTCTAAAGCTTTTCGAAATTGTTCGACCATGACTATTTTTTTGTCGCTGGTTAAAGCCAAAATAGCAACGGCACCAGGATGTCTTACAATTTCACGTTTTCCTTTTTTGCCGTTTGGCAGTTCAACATCATGCAGCTGGAGGTTAATAACTTTTCCCGAAAATATTTCTTCGCTGTGAAGCGTTTTTTCTTCAAGACTGTTCATTACTGTCAACTCCTGTTCTAATCCGTTCTTTACGTCATACATTTTACCATACTTTAATTGGAGGGGTATGGATGAAGGTATACGTCCATGAGAAGGGAATTATCCTTGTCGGCAAAGGCTGGGAAGTGGTACAAAAGTTAAAGGAATATAATAAAGAACATACTTTTCTTTCTGATTGGGTTCAAAAGACTCTCCCAAAATAATACTTGATATTTGTAGTTTGCCCCGTTCTTTACTAAAATTGTAAGAAAAGTGCGGGGTGATTTTTTGAAAAAAAGAAGATTAGGAAATTCTGATTTATATGTGACTGAACTAGGACTTGGCTGTATGTCCATCGGAACGGAAGAAAAGACTGCTTTTAGAATCATTGAAGCGGCCCTTGAAGAGGGGATTAATTATTTTGATACAGCTGACTTATATGAATTTGGTGAAAATGAACGCTTGATTGGAAAGGCATTAAAAGAGTACCGAGAACAAGTGGTCATTGCCACAAAGGTGGGTAATCGCTGGAAGGATGATAAGACTGGCTGGACATGGGATCCATCAAAAGACTATATCAAGGAAGAAGTGAAAAACAGCCTTAAGCGCCTTGGCACCGATTATATTGATTTATATCAGCTGCACGGCGGCACACTTGATGATCCGATTGAAGAAACGATCGAGGCATTTGAAGAATTAAAAGCAGAGGGAATCATCCGCTATTATGGAATTTCTTCCATCCGGCCAAACGTGATCAGAGAATATATTAACAAATCTAATATCGTTTCCGTGATGATGCAGTACAGCATGCTGGACCGGCGTCCTGAGGAAGAAGCTATGCCGCTGTTGCATAAGCATGGGATTAGCGTGGTTACGCGCGGACCGCTCGCTAAGGGTCTGTTGAGTGATAAGCTGTTAGAAAAAGCTTCTGAAAAAGGATATCTGGATTATAGTTTAGAGGAATTAAAAGAAATACTGCCTTCCTTAAAAGAAAAGGCTGCCGGCTCCCGTTCATTTACTGAAGCGGCATTGCAATTCAACTTAGCAAATCCGGCAGTTTCATCCATTGTTGCTGGTGCGAGCAGTCCCGGGCAGGTTCATCGAAATGCCGAAGCAGTAAGGAGCACCCCTTTAACAGAAGAAGAAATGGCTTTCATAAAAAAAATAACTAAAGCAAACGTTTATAAGGACCATCGTTAAAGGGTGAGCCAAGCACCTTTTTAAACGGGCCGCAGCCCCTCTGTTCAAGACTTAGCAGCCAGCAGAAAGAAGCGGGTAAAAGGCCGATTGGTGAGATACAGCGAGACTTAACCGTGTATAAGAGAAGTTTAACCTGAGCCAATCGGGTTTGCGCTAACTCTTTATCAGTGCGATAGCAGCGATAATAGCGTTAGTACAACAGGACTAACAATCAGTGGATGGGAAAAACCCTCCACTGATTGAAGTTTCATTTTATTTAAATTCCTTCCAATTCATGCTGCTTTCATTTAACAGTTCTTCAAACGATTTGTTCTTTTCCTTTAATCTTCTCTCCTCACGCTTTCTCTGTTCTTCCTGCTCCTTCCTTTTTTCTTCCTCCACTTTCAGCTCATTTTGCTGATCTTTTAATTTCTTTATCAAATCCGGATTAATCATATCCTTCAGTGTCAAAGAGGAATCATCTTTTTTAGTTGTTGGTTTATGCTGTTTTTTTTTCATATCGCTGCTCTCCTTTAAAGAAGATTTTGTTCATATTATACAACCACCGGCAATGAAAATCATGTAAAAAGCAGGCTGTTTATAATATCCGCTTGCAAGCAAAAACACCTGCCCCCATGAATAATCGTTCTTTCATCTATGCATCTTATTAGATGATACTATCTTGAAGGGGGATTTTTTTTATGAGTCGAAAGCGTGAAAAAGGATACAGTTCTGCAGGCAAAAATTATGCTGAAACAGGAGGCACCGGCAAGCGGATGATTTCTGCTGAAGAAGTTGAAAAAGCTATTCATCCTACAAAGCGTCAGAACTCTGAACAATAATTAGCTTCAGGAGGCCGCTCATTAGTATAAGCGGCTTTTTTTATGGTAAAATTAATTTTGCTAAAATCTGTAAGTTTGGAGGCGCCCATTTTTTGAAAAAGGCATTTCGCACCTTATTTATTGTCTTATTTTTCTGGCTCATACTTGGCATTTATTTTACAAATCGTCTCATGTATATGAAAAAAAAGGACGAGGATTTCATTTTAAGACGCGAGAAAGAAGCCGGCAGACTGAATCCAGAGCAATTAAAATCTCTGCCCAGGCGATATATCGATATTCCTTCCCCTTTCGGTTATATGATTAAAGCAGTGCTTGCTGAGCCGCATCAAACGAACCGCTATGTGATTATTGCACACGGTGTAACAGAAACCAAAGTTAACTCCATCAAATATGCAAATCTTTTTCTTGAACGCGGTTTTAATACCTTGATTTATGACCATCGCCGGCACGGGGAATCCGGGGGAAAAACAACAAGTTTTGGACATTATGAAAAATTCGATTTAAAAGCGGTTGTAGATTGGCTCAAAAATGAGAAAGGCGGGGATTTGTTTTTAGGGATTCACGGAGAATCAATGGGAGCAGCAACAATGCTTTTATATGCCGGACTGCTTGAGGATGGTGCTGATTTTTACATTGCAGATTGTCCATTTTCCGATTTTAAACAGCAGCTCTCCCATGTCATCAAAAAGGATTTTAAAATTACCCCAGCACTTCTGCTTCCTCTTGGGGATGCAATTCTCCGTTTTCGTGATAAATATTCGATACGCCATGTTTCGCCTATTTCAGCGATTGAGAATATCAAGCATCCTGTTCTATTTATCCACAGCCGCAAAGATGATTTTATTTTACCCTCAATGACTAAAGAATTGTTTGAACATAAAAAGGGGCCTAAAATGCTTTATATTGCAGAGAAGGGCCGGCATGCCCAGTCTTATAATGAAAATCGTGAGGATTATGAGCGGGTAGTGGATGAATTCTTACAAAGATATGTTCATCAGGCTTCTTTACCAGGTTAAAACAGACTGTCCCTTTCCTTTAGGGATCAGTCTGTTTTATTTTTTATAATGAATCCCATTCGTGCATTTAGAATTTGCTGCGGACTTTTAAGCTGAAAACAATTTGTACTTATTGAAAAGTCAATTTTCATTTGTTCATCAAAGAACACGAGCTTTGATTTTTCAGCATACACGGACCTGTCATTTGTTTCAATTTCGATATCATCTACATCTAATTCGCCTGTGAACCACAAGGCTGCAACACCGTTGACTGCTCAGCCGCAGCCGTCTGTATCGTATTTCAGTTTCAGATAACCTTTGCGGCCGGCGGTTTTTTCATTAATTTTAGCTGCTGCCGCTTCTGTAATGAAGATTTCCACAGTTTAAATCACTCCTTATTCAACATATGACGATATTAGCATATGTACCTTTAGAATGAATCTTTTTTGCTCGCAGGATATTGTTTGCATTTTCCTCCAATTCCAGTTAATCTCAATTTAACAAACACAAAAATTTCTTACGAGGGGTGCTGGTTCGTATGTCAAAAGTACAAATTAAGGTAAACGATAATGGATCATTGAGAGTCACTGGTGATGTAGAATTGCTGGACGGCGAAGGTAATGTTTATACAACAAAGCCTTCCTTTTCCCTTTGCCGCTGCGGCAGATCAAATACCAAACCATTTTGTGACGGTTCCCATAAAGGACACTTTGAGTCCCAGGTTCGGGTGCCTAAAACAGAGTAAGATAAATAGAGCGGAATTCAAAATCTTTGAATCCGCTCTTGTTTGTTTACATTGCTGTCAGCCGAATATCTGCAATAGCATCCATTGAAATCCGGTGCACTTCTTCAAAGCGGTCCACAATATGGAGCTTATGCCCTAGTTCATCCCAGTAATGGACTTTTCCAATAACAATCTCATAATTGTAGTTCCTATAATAGGTAATCGTTACATCTTGATTGAATTCGATGGCCTCAGTTAAGGTTTCACCCATCCGTTCCAGCTGCTGCTCATCCATTTCCTTTTTTTGTTCGTACTGGTCTTCCTTGACCCAATCCCTAAGCAATTTTACATGCTCAGGAAGCATCATGGAAGTCCATTTGATTCTTCCGCGGTCGCGAATCATGCGTACTCCTTCTTTCCATATCTAATAAAGTGAAACTTCCATCAGTGGGGGCTTCTTCATCTCCCGCTGCTAATGGTTAGTTGAACAATCGGACACCTTTACGGGCAGTTGATCTCCCACCTGTCCTCTTTGTTTACTCATAATCTTAAGGCGGGATAACACCAGCGCTTCTGCTGTTCTTTTTTACATTTTGTGCCCGCCGACAAGCGTGACCCGGCGCCTTGCCGTTCCCCCTGATGTATAGGAAACAGCCCTTAATAAAGAACCCGGCCCGAAGCGCCGGCGGACAGAATCAACAACATAACCAAGTTCTCTTCTCTTATATGCCCCCGTGTCAAAAAGATCCAGCTGAAGTTCACCATCGTCCACAATATTGCCAAGGGAAATCGAAATCTGCCTGACTGTTTTGCCATTATAATGCTCTCGAAACAACTCAATACAAATCCTGTAAAGATCCATCGTAACATTTGTCGGCTGCTGAACCGTTCTGGAACGATGAAAACCGCCGCCAAATTCATCCTGGCTGTAGCCGACCCCAAGGCTTACTGTTCTCCCGGCTTTCCGGCAGGTTCTTGCCCGGAGTGCCACTTCCTCACACATTTCTAAAATGACATGTTTGATTTCTTCCTCGTCTTTATAGTCTCTTAAGAGAATTTGACTTTTGCCAAAACTGATCTGTCCTTCGATAATCGGTGCACCCAAGTCGGAGAGATCCACTCCCCAGGCATGATGATAAAGCTGATTGCCCATGATACCGAATTTCTTTTCCAGTATTTCTAAATCATAGCGGGCCAGCTGGCCGACTGTGAAAATTCCCATACCGTTTAATGTTTTTTCCACCCGGCGGCCAATACCCCACATTTCTCTCAAAGGCGATACTTTCCAAAGCTTTGTTTGTACATCTTCATATGTCCACTCGGCAATCCACTTCTTTTTGGCCTCCAGATCAAGGCAAAGCTTTGCCATCAGCATATTGGGGCCAATTCCAATTGTGCATGGGAGCTGAAACTCCCGTTCAATATCCTTCTTGATTTTTTCAGCAATGGTACGGGCATCCCCCCATAAATGCAGAACCTCATCTACTTTGATAAAGCTTTCATCAACACTGTAAACATGAATGGCTTCTTTTGGAACATAGCGGTTAAAGACGCGGGTAATCTCGGTGGAAATACGTAAATAGGCAGCCATCTTGGGCTCCACAAGTTGAATCCTTGGGTCTTTGGGAATTTCAAACAATCTCGATCCTGTTTTGATTCCAAATTCTTTTTTTAGCCGAGGTGAAGCCGCCAGCACCACACTCCCCTGCCGCTCTTTGTCACCAACAATGGCGATATAGCACTCCAAAGGATCCAAACCCAGCATCACAGCAGAACAGCTGGCATAGAAACTCTTTATGTCTACACATAAGATTTTATTATGTGGCAATGTGCTGTAATCAATCATCGCTTTTCCCTCACAAATATTTTATAGAACACTTGTTCTTTATTCTATTCTTTATCTTATACGAATATTCGTTCGTATTCAATGGAAAATTTTTGATACTCAGAAAGACTTCACTCTCAATAAAAATATTATCAACTTTTAGGAGCAGGTGTTAATTTACTCACTTTGTTATTGAAACCATCTTGCTACAATGAAAAGGTGTTAATTTTTCTCAAAAATAAAAAGTGAAATGGGGTTTTTTCTTGGATTTCCCACAATTAAAAGTCGGACACATGATGCCAAAGGTTCCAATCATGCAAGGAGGGATGGGTGTCGGTATTTCTTTAAGCGGACTGGCATCTGCTGTTGCTAATGCAGGAGGGATCGGAATCATATCAGGAACAGGAATAACTATTAAGGAGATGAGAATGCATATAAGGGAGGCAAAGAAAAGGATAACGAATTCAGGGTATATTGGAGTAAATGTTCTTTTTGCTATGAATGACTTTGCTGAAAAAATGAAAGCAGCTATTGAGGAAAAAGTTGATTTCATTATATCAGGTGCCGGTATTTCCAGAGATATGTACGCTTGGGGAAGGGAAGCCGGAATCCCCGTCATCTCGATTGTATCTTCAGCAAGGCTAGCCAAGATGTCCGAACGCCTAGGAGCTGCTGCTGTTGTGGTAGAAGGCTTCGAAGCAGGCGGACACCTTGGTACCGAACGGCCTTTGTTTGATATATTGCCGGAGGTGGTTGCAGCGGTTAAAATTCCAGTAATTGCTGCTGGAGGGATCCTGACTGGAGAAGATTTAGCCCGCGCCCTACGGATTGGGGCCTCTGGAGTACAGATGGGAACAAGGTTTGTTGCCAGTGAAGAATGTGATGCACCATCAACATTTAAAGAGAAATATGTCAAAGCCCGGCAGGAAGATACGGTCTTAGTAAAAACTACGGTTGGGCTTCAAGGCCGTGCGATTAAGAACCATTTCATTGACCTTATTTCTGATGACAAAAAGGTAAAAATTAAGAAATGCACTGATTGTCTAAAGGATTGTTCCTATCGTTTTTGTACACTTGATTCATTAATTACTTCTATGAACGGAGATTGTGAGAATGGCCTTGTTTTTGCTGGTGCCAGAGTGCATGAAATCAAGGACATTCTGCCAGTTCAAACCATCATAGATAATATTATGAGAGAATATGAAGCTTGTATTTAATTAAAAAAGGACCAGACCAGTTAGGTTAGGTCCCCCCTTTTTCATCTTTCAACCAAGCATTAACAGGGTATAATGTGGGTGAGGTGCATTCCATTGGAAAAAAAGCTTGTGGTGAAAATGATTAGAAATTGTTTTAAACAATACCATGAATCGGATTTAATACCGATTAGTAACAGTGATTTAGAGGAACTGGCGACTCGGATTTTAAAAGCAAAAGAGAAAGAAGCAGAAGAAGATTTATTCGAGGTTGTAAATGATGTGGTATACGAATTTTTAACAAAGTGAACCTTTAACGACTCCAACTAAAAAACCGCGAACCGCGGTTTTAGTTTGTACATTATTTTTTGCCAAGCATACGTTTACCAATCTTCTCAAACGTCCGCGGAAAAAGAACAAAGGCAACACTGCCCAAATTCATCCAGCGAGGCAGATTAATCTCTCGTTTCTTCGTCAGCATACTGTCTACAATTTTACGAGCAACAAATTCTGGCTGGAGCATAAACCGCTGAACATTTTTCACATATGTTCCTTGTTCATCTGCTATAGTAAAAAAATTTGTAGCAATCGGTCCAGGATTTACTGTTGTCACTTGAATATTATAGTCCGATAATTCCATCCTCAGTGCATTGGAATAGCCTAATACAGCATGCTTCGTGGCCGAATATACGCTTGATTTGGGAGTGGCAATTTTCCCTGCTTGAGAAGCGATGTTGATAATTTGACCAAATCGCCGTTCACGCATTTTCGGCAGGACCATGCTGGTGCATGCCATTAAGCCGACGACGTTTACCTCAAACATCCCTTTGATTTCATCAATTGAAGCTTCATGGGCTTCGCGGAATATCCCAAAACCGGCATTGTTGACGAGAATATCAATGTCTTCGGTCATATCAAAAATTTGCTGAAACACTTTCTTTACTTCGTCAGTATCGGAAACATCAAGATGAAAAACATCCACTCTCACCTGATGATCAGATTCTAATTCAGCTTTCAGCTGTTTTAATTTCTCAATACTGCGGGCAAGAAGAACAAGATTGGCCCCGCTCGCTGCACAAAGCTTGGCAATCTCTGCCCCAATTCCTCCAGAAGCACCGGTAATCACGATCGTTCTTTCTTTCAATTGCTGTCTGGCCATTTATTCACCTCTTCTTATTACTTTGCTTGAAAAAGAACGGGCTGGTTACCCTCACTAATAATTTCCCCAATAGAGGCTAAATAGTCAAGCTGGGCAATTGTTTCCGAAATGGTAAAGATTAATTCACGCTTATAGACCGTCGGAAATAGCCGCTTGCAGATTTCAAAAACAGTTAGCTTCTCTTCCTTCAGCCAATGATTAACCTTCATCGCTCGATCATGCTGGCTGGAAATTCTTTTTTCAACAAGTTCTTTTAGTTGAAAGACATCTCCCCCATGTCCTGTATAAGCTATATGTATCGGATAGGACAATAGTTTTATCATTGATTGATTATGCTGAAGCTGTGATTTGGGTCTTTCTTTTTGACCAGGTACGGGCGGCTCAATCAGGGGATTCGGTGAGATATGAGCTAAAATGACATCCCCGCCAATCAATACCCCGTCTCTTTCGCGAAAAAGCGCAATTTGACTTTGGGCATGTCCCGGCGTTTCAATCACCTTCCAATCAGAAAGTCCTGGCGGTGTCATACCTTCAAGAAGGTTCCCAGTCAATGAGCGTCTGCAAGCATATTGAAACATTTTCTTGGCATCTGAAGCAGACAGAAGATACTCTTTAGGCAGACCTGACTTTTGAAGCAGCCTAAAATAAAAGCTTTCTAGTTCACGAATGAATTCTTCTTTAGGGTGAATCCAGCGCTCGTTTAATGGGTGGCCATACACCTCCATCGAATCAGGGAAAAAATCGAGCAATCCTGCATGGTCCGGGTGATCATGAGTAAGGATAACTTGATCAATGTCCTTTGATGAAAGCTTAAGTTCAGCTAATTTATCATTCAGCACAGCCCAGGCCTCTTCCGTTTTTGGACCTGCATCTACTAGTGTCAGCCTTTCCCCTTTAATCAAATAAACATTTACATCCCCAACTGGAAACGGAGTCGGCAGAGATATTTTAGCAATTCCATCAATCCATTCTGTCAATTTAAAAACTCCCTAATCTTATTGTTATATAGTAGTGTGCCGGTATATATATTTAAAGTTTAGCGGTTTTTTCAATATTTGTCATTATTTTCACATAGCTGTTTATTAATAACGAAAAATTCCGGAAACTTCCGCTTGACAAATTACCTTTATATCTTGCATAATCACTATTAAACTTTAATTCATTTTTATTTATGCAATGAGTAAGGCCAAGTAAATGAGAAATGGCGAAAGAGAGTGAGGCTCAACCAGGCTGAAAGGCTTCACCGCCCTCTTAATCATTGAACCTACCTTAGGAGCATTTAGGCAAAACCTAACGTATTCCGGCGTTAACGGTGTTGAGTGAACTCCTTAGAAATTAGTTTTCATCGGAGTAAATGAAGGTGGTACCGCGGAAGCTAAGACCTTTCGTCCTTACGGATGAAGGGTCTTTTTATTGTTTAAAAACTAATGGGAGGAAAGGTTTATGAAAAAAATAACATTTGTCGGCGGCGGCTCAATGGCAGAGGCTTTAATTTCGGGAATTCTAGAAAATGAATTTGTGAGTAGGAAAAATGTTTGGGTAACCAATCATTCCAATCAAGAAAGGTTAGAATCTTTAAAAGATCGATACAGCATCAATGGATCCTACAATTTAAATGAACTTTTTGAAGGGACTGACATTGTCATACTTGCAATGAAACCAAAGGATGCTTCTGCCGCAATTGATAAAATTCGTGCCTATTTAACGGAAGAAATGTTAGTTGTATCTGTTCTCGCCGGGGTTTCAATAAATACAATCGAAATGCTTTCAGGCAAACAGCTGGCAATTGCAAGGGCGATGCCTAATACATCCGCAGCGGTAGGAAAGTCCGCTACTGCCATTGCTGTAAATGACCGTGTTACTGAAAATCAGCTGGAAATGGTACGGAAGCTTTTCGAAACAGTTGGTTTGGCAACTTTTGTAGAAGAAGGACAGCTGGATGCAGTGACAGGACTTTCTGGCAGCGGCCCTGCCTATATTTATTACCTAATTGAGGCAATGGAAAATAGTGCAGTCGAAATCGGACTGGAAAAACAAATTGCGCAAGAACTCATCGTGCAAACATTAATAGGAGCAGCAGAAATGGTCAAAAATTCTTCAAAGCCGCCGGAGCAATTAAGGCGGGAAGTTACAAGCCCTGGAGGAACAACAGAAGCAGGGATGCGAATTCTGGAAGAAAGCGGCGTCAAGCAAGCCTTTATTTCCTGTATTAAGACAGCTTCTGCCCAGTCTAAGAAAATGGGAGATGCTTTATGCTCTCAGCTTAAGGTTCATTAAGCGCCTTTCGACGGGTACTTTCACTCCATCTTTCATATACTGAAAGAAAAAACTTGGGTAAAGGATTTGGATGATGGAAATTATACTTACCATTTTATTTTCTATCGGCATCATTGTCTGGCTGATTTTTTTGGCAGATGCCCTTCTAGGCATGCGTAATCTGGAGGTATTAGAAAATGAAGAAGGCTTAAAAACTGGACCGCTCTTATCCGTCATTGTCGCGGCAAGAAACGAAGAAAAACATATTAAATCAAGCATTCTAAGTCAGCTGAGGCAAACTTACAGTAATGTGGAATGGATTCTGGTAAATGATCGATCAAGTGATCGGACAGGAGAATTGATGGATGAATTGGCGGAAAAAGATGAGCGTATTTCCGTCATCCATATAGAGAATCTGCCAGAAAGCTGGCTGGGGAAAAACCATGCTTTGTATACGGGAGCTTTAACAGCCTCCGGCGGACGGCTGTTATTTACCGATGCAGATGTCCATTACCGCCCGGAGGCATTTTCCAAAGCAATGCATTACTTTGAAAGATATCAGCTGGATCATTTAACGGCAGCACCCAATTTGTCCGCTGGAAAATTTTGGCTGAAAACATTCGTTGCCTTTTTCCTATTTGGCTTTTCTTTTTATAAACGGCCATGGATGGCAAATCATCCAAAATCCAAAATAGGCACAGGAATCGGAGCTTTTAATCTTGTACGGAAATCAGCCTATGAGGCATTTGGCACTCATGAAATCATTAAAATGCGCCCCGATGATGACCTGCAGCTGGGCATGAAAATGAAAAAAGCAGGATTCCGGCAGCGAATTGTCACAGCATTGCAATTGATTGAAGTCGAGTGGTATGGAACTTTAAAGGAAGCATTTATCGGTTTGGAGAAAAATACGTTTGCCGGATTAAATTACCGCATCAGCATGGTATTCTTCGCTATATTTGGAGTATTTGTTACAAATGTCCTTCCGTTTATTACCGTCTTTTCGGACCACAAGATAGTTGCTCTTTTAAGCTTAGGAAATATCATGATCAGCGGAATTCATTATGTGTACATCATCAAAAGAATGACTGTTTTCTCCCCTTTTATGTTTCTAGTTCTGCCGATTACCGCCCTATTATTTATTTATTCAATAATCAGGGCAAGCCTGCTGACATTTCAACGCGGTGGAATTGTTTGGCGGGGAACAACGTACCGCCTAAGTGAGTTAAAAGAGAAAGATAAAGGTTAGATAGCACATTATTTTGGGTACATTTGCTATACTAAAAGTGGTTATTTATTGAAGGAGGTTTATAAGTTGACTGTAAAATTATTTTCTCCTTATACAATTAAGGACGTTACTTTAAAAAATCGAATTGTTATGTCACCAATGTGTATGTATTCCAGCCACAATAAGGACGGACATGTCCAGAACTGGCACCGAACACATTATACAACTAGAGCAGTCGGACAAGTAGGATTAATCATTGTTGAAGCAACAGCCGTCACCGCTCAAGGGCGGATTTCGCCGCAGGATTTAGGAATCTGGGGCGATGAACATGTTGAAGGGCTGCAAGAACTTGTCGGACTTGTAAAAGAGCATGATACAAAAATAGGCATCCAGCTGGCTCATGCCGGCAGAAAGGCAGAATTAGAAGGCGAAATTATAGCCCCATCAGCGATTCCTTTTAATGAAAAATCAAAAACACCGAAGGAAATGACGAAAGCAGATATTGAAGAAACTGTTGAAGCATTTAAAAAAGGGGCTGAGCGCGCAAAGAAAGCTGGCTTTGATGTAATTGAAATTCATGGTGCACACGGATATTTAATTCATGAATTCCTTTCTCCGCTCTCCAATAAAAGAACGGATGAATATGGCGGCTCTGCTGAAAATCGTTACCGCATCCTTCGTGAAGTGATTGATGCAGTTAAAACCGTTTGGGAAGGACCATTGTTTGTTCGTGTTTCGGCAAATGATTATCATGAGGAAGGGTTAACACCGGAAGATTATATAATTTTTGCCAATTGGATGAAGGAACAAGGTGTTGATTTAGTCGATGTTAGTTCCGGTGCAGTAGTACAAGCCCGGATTAACGTGTATCCCGGCTATCAGGTTCCATTTTCAGAAACCATAAAAAATGGAGCCGAAATAGATACCGGAGCAGTCGGTTTAATCACCTCACCTATTCAAGCGGAGGAAATATTACAAAACAATCGGGCAGATTTAGTCTTTTTAGCACGGGAGTTACTGCGTGACCCATACTGGCCAAGAACAGCAGCCAAAACGCTCGGGGTTGAAATAGAAGCTCCTGTCCAATATCAACGCGGTTGGAGATAAACGAAGAAAATGGCTCTCAGAAAATCTGAGGCCATTTTTTATTTTTGCCGCTAGATTTGGTCTTTTAGATCCTATTTTTATTTATATGGTATTGTAATCTCCTTAAAATCCTCAGCTATATCTGTATTCTCAAAGATTTCCTTTGCCTCATTAACTAACTCTTTCCAATCATTGCGGTTATATCTTGAACTAATATGGGTCAAACATAATTGCTTACATTCAGCCTGTCTGGCAATTTTAGCGGCCTGATGGGTTGTTGAATGGAAGTAATCAAAAGCGAGCTTTTCCTCTTCTTTTGAAAAAGTGGCTTCATGAATTAACAAGTCCGCATCCTTCGCCAGTAAAACGGCGTTTTCACAATACCTGGTATCTCCAAGGATTGTTACAACTCTTCCTTTTTGAGCAGGACCAACAAATTCACATGGTTCAATTATCCTCCCATCCTCTAACGTTACAGCCTCCCCGTTCTTAATTTTTCTAAAAATCGGTCCAGGCTGTACCCCAGCCTCCTTCAGTTTATCCGCCAGCAATGTTCCGGGTCTGTCTTTTTCAACCATTCGATATCCATAAGATGTAATCCCATGCTCTAAAATTTTCGCCTCTACCAAAAATTGCTCATCCTCAAACACAATACCCTCTTCAATCTCAACAATTGTTAAGGGATATTTCAAATACGTTTGGCTGACCGACAAACTGACATTTAAAAATTCCTTAATTCCTTTTGGCCCATATAACGTAACCTCCGATTCTCCCCCTTGGAAGGAACGGCTTGATAACAGGCCGGGAAGACCGTATATATGGTCGCCATGAAGATGGGTGATGAAAATTTTTTCTATTCTTCTCGGTTTAATAGATGTATGTAATATTTGGTGCTGGGTAGCCTCACCTGCATCAAACAGCCAAATGGCACCACGCTCTTCAAGCAGCTTGAGAGCAATTGATGTGACATTACGCTGTTTAGCAGGCATGCCTGCGCCTGTTCCCAAGAAAAACAAATCCATAATAAAAGCCTCCGTTCCATAAGCCATATGGATAATATAGCATAAAAGAAGGATAATTTCCTAAATTCCAGTACTAATAATGAATTTGGATACATGCAAATCATTATATTTGAGAAATCTAAAAGAAACAGATAGTATTGTCTTTGTTCATAAAATACATAAGCCAGCATGCTGCAAGAAAAGAGGTTACAAAACATGGAACAAAACATGGCTTCATTAATTATGATATTCGGGGCTACAGGAGATTTAGCAAAACGAAAGCTATTCCCATCCCTTTACAGATTATTTGAACGTCAAAGATTATCTGAACAATTTGCTGTGATTGGTGTTGGAAGAAGAACTCTTTCCAATGAGGAATTTCAACAATCTGTACAAGAGTCTGTGACATCTGCAATGGGGGAAAAGAGTGACCTTGACAAGTTTATTTCCCATTTTTATTATCAATCACACGATGTATCAGATTCAAGTTCATATGCTGCACTAAAAAAGTTTGCCGATGAAATTGATGAACATTATCAGCTTCAAGGAAATCGGATTTTCTATTTAGCAATGGCACCAGAATTTTTTGGACCAATTGCTTTGCATTTAAAATCAGACGGTTTAACCGATGTAAAAGGTTATAAACGCTTGGTGATTGAAAAACCATTCGGGCATAACCTGGAATCGGCTATGGAATTAAATCAACAAATTAGAACCGCTTTTTCCGAAGAAGAGATTTATCGGATTGATCACTATTTAGGAAAAGAAATGGTCCGAAATATTGAGGTCATCCGGTTTGCCAACGCCATATTTGAGCCACTTTGGAATAACCGTTATATTTCCAATATTCAAGTGACATCCAGTGAGGTTCTCGGAGTGGAAGAACGCGGCCGTTATTATGAATCAAGCGGCGCATTGCGTGATATGCTGCAAAATCACATGCTGCAAATGGTGGCTCTGCTTGCAATGGAACCCCCTATCTCCCTTACAACCGATGAAATCCGTTCAGAAAAAGTAAGAGTATTTCGTTCGCTTCGTACGATTGAACAGAAAAAAGTAAAAGATTATTTTGTTCGCGGTCAGTATGGTGAGGGAACAATTGAGGGCAAACAGGTTCCAGAATATCGTGATGAACCAATGGTAGACAAAGAATCCAACACTGAAACCTTTGTTGCCGGAAAAATTATGATTGATAATTTTCGCTGGGCAGGTGTTCCGTTCTATATTCGTACAGGAAAAAGAATGGAAACAAAATCAACAAAGATCGTTGTTCAATTTAAAGATATCCCTATGAACTTATACTACCAGCCGAAAAAAATGCTTAATCCAAACCTGCTGGTAATTCATATTCAGCCTGAGGAGGGCATTACGTTACACCTGAATGCTAAACAAACGGGCTCTGGCAGTCAGCTTGATGCACAAACAGTGAAATTAAGTTTTTCAAATTCAGGCACAAATGCCATGAATACTCCAGAAGGATATGAAAAACTGCTTTACGACTGCATGCGCGGCGATGCTACAAATTTCACCCACTGGGATGAAGTCGCCTATTCCTGGGCTTTTGTTGATAAGATTTCAAAGGCATGGGAAAATGAAAAAGCTGATTTTCCAAATTACCAGGCTGGTTCAATGGGACCAGAAGCAGCAAACAAACTTTTAGAAAAAGATGGATTCTTCTGGTGGCCAATCACAAATCTAGATGTAGATAACTGTAAATAAAAACAAAAGCTCCACATGCTGACTATCGGCAGTGGAGCTTTTACTCTTTTTCTCGATCTTGTTGTGAAAAAGAACGAAGAAAATCCTTATTAAAACTAGTGGAAGTACCTACTTGATTATTTGGGTCCAATTGATGCGAACCAGCTCTTTCAATAATATTTTTCCCGTATTTTTCCCTTAAACTGGACAGCGTTTGAATCAAGGGTTCCTTTTGAGCATCTTTCTCATAAGAAAATAAGTCCAATTGTTTATAAGCAAAATCAGGCTCCACTAAGTCATATCCGGTGATTCCTAATAATCGGACAGGGTCGCCATTCCAATGTTTTAGAAAAAGCTGCTTGGCAGCTAAGGCGATATCTTCTTTTTGCTGTATCGGATTTCCCAGCTTTTTGCTTCTTGTAATGGTTTTTCGATCCTTATAACGAATAGTAATTCCTAAGGTGACAGCTAAGACATTTTTTCGCTTCAGCCTGATAGAGACAGTTTCCGCCAAGGATTCCAGTATGTGAAAAAGGTCTTGCTGGTTGGTCATATCCCTCGGAAGTGTTGTAGAATTCCCGATGCTTTTAAATTCTTCTACTGATTCCGGATCTACATGGCGTTTATCCACTCCATTTGCTCGTTCTTTTAAACGGATTCCATTAATCCCTAAAAGTTTTTTTAATTGAATCTCATTTGCTTTCGCCAACTGGCCAATGGTATGAATTCCAATTGTTTTAAGTTTCTCTGCTGTTTTTTTGCCGACCCCGTGCATTTCATTTGTCTCTAACGGCCAAAGGACAGCAGGAATATCCCGTTTTCGCAAAATAGTGATCCCCATTGGCTTTTTCATATCTGAAGCGGTTTTCGCTAAAAATTTATTTGGCGCAATTCCAATACTGCATGGAAGATCCAGCTGTTTAAGAATTTGCTTTTGAATGCTTTCAGCAATTTCAATAGGAGAACCAAGCTCAAAGCTGTCTGTAATATCCATATATCCCTCATCAATAGAGACAGGCTCAACCAGCGGAGTGTACTGCCTTAAAATTCCAAACATGCCCATGGATGCGGCACGGTAACGGTCAAAATTAGGTTTTTTCACAATTAAATGAGGGCAAAGCTTTTTCGCTTCCCACAATGGCATAGTGGTTTTAACCCCGTATTTTCTAGCTTCATAGCTGCAAGTAACGATAATCCCCCGTCTTTCTTCAACATTACCGGCAATCGCCAGAGGCCTTCCTTTAAGTGACGGGTCATAGGCCATTTCCACTGAGGCATAAAAGCTATTCATATCCACATGCAAAATGACTCTGCCGTTTTTGGGATACATTTCTTTCATGCTGACACATCCTTACAATGTTCTCCCTCTATTATATCAAAAAGAGAGCCCAAACTTTAGGCTCTCCTGTTAAGAAATTATTGGTTTGTCACAACATCGATAATCGCTAAAGTCATTTCTGCAAGCTTGTATAGTTCTGCAACCGGCATCCGCTCATTTGTTGTATGAATCTCTTCATAACCTACTGCAAGGTTGACCGTTGGAATATTAAAGCCATTAAATACATTGGCATCACTGCCTCCTCCGCTATGCAAGAGTTCACAGCTGCGTCCTATCTTAGAAGCTGCTTTCCGGGCTATTTCAACAACCTCGTCGCCACCGCCAAACTTAAATCCTGGGTACATCACTTCCACGTCGACCTCTGCTCTTCCTCCCATTGCTGCAGCAGTGGTTTCAAATGCCGTTTTCATTTTATTAACCTGTGCTTCCATTTTTTCATTAATCAGCGAACGGGCCTCAGCTAAGATATCAACACGATCGCAAACAATATTCGTTGCTTGTCCGCCTTCAAACCGGCCGATGTTTGCTGTCGTTTCATTGTCAATCCGTCCAAGCGGCATTTTTGCAATTGATTTAGCGGCAATTGTAATAGCAGAAACTCCTTTTTCTGGTGCAACACCTGCATGAGCTGTTTTACCATAGATTACTGCCTTTACTTTTGCCTGCGTTGGTGCTGCCACAACCACATTCCCAACTAAACCATCACTATCAAGAGCATAGCCGTATTTTGCTTTCAAAAGTGATGGATTGATTGCCTTAGCCCCTTGAAGTCCTGATTCCTCGCCGACAGAGATAACAAATTGAATCAACCCATGAGGAAGACTTTGTTCTTTTAATAAGCGGATGGTTTCAAGCATAACGGAAATGCCTGTCTTATCATCCGCACCTAAAATCGTTGTTCCATCTGTGACAACATAGCCATCTTTAATGGAAGGCTTCACGCCTTTTGCAGGTGTCACAGTATCCATATGGCAGGAAAAATAAATCGGATCGACTCCTTCATTCGTCGCAGGCAGTGTACAAATTAAGTTTCCTGCACCATGTCCTGTTACTGCCATTGTATCATCTTCAAAGACTTCTAGGCCTAAATCTGTAAACTTTTGCTTTAGAACTTTGGCAATTTCAGCTTCATTTCTTGTTTCTGAATCAATTTGCACCAGCTCTAAAAATTCATTTAACAGGCGTTCTTGATTGATCATTTTTGAACCCTCCGTAATATGTATTCACTATATTAGTATACCTTTTCCATATCTTAGCATCAAATAACGGGGCTTCATAAGATTAAAGCGGAATATTCCCATGTTTTTTATATGGCCGTGATTCTTTTTTATTACGGAGCATTTCTAATGCTTGAATGATTTTAATTCTTGTTTCCCGCGGGTCTATCACATCATCAACCATTCCTCTTGATGCGGCCACATAGGGATTGGCAAATTTATCGCGATATTCTGCAATTTTTTCCTGTCTGATTTGTTCTGGGTTATCACTGTTCTGAATCTCCTTGGCAAAAATGATATTAGCGGCACCTTGAGGGCCCATAACAGCAATTTCTGCATTTGGCCAGGCAAAGACAAGATCTGCCCCGATTGACTTACTGTTCAGTGCCACATATGCACCGCCATATGCTTTTCGTAAAATTACCGTAAGCTTTGGCACAGTCGCCTCAGAATAGGCAAATAAAATTTTAGCCCCGTGGCGAATGATACCGCCGTGTTCCTGCTTAATTCCAGGGAAGAAGCCGGTCACATCTTCGAATGTAATAATCGGAATGTTAAAGGAGTCGCAAGTACGAATAAATCTTGCAGCTTTATCTGAGGAGTCGATATCCAAACCTCCCGCCATCACTTTTGGCTGATTGCAGACTAATCCAACTGTTTCCCCTTTTATTCTAGCAAAACCTACAACAATATTTTTTGCAAAGTCTTTCTGAATTTCCATAAAGGAATTATGATCAACAACCTGATCGATGACTTTTCGGACATCATATGGCCGGACTGCATCGAATGGAATCGCATCGGTAAGATCTGGACGGTAATCATCTGATTCCTCTATAGCCGCATGCGGTGTTGTTTCTTGATTATTTTGCGGCAAATAACCTAATAGATTTCGGACCTGTAATAGTGCCTCTTCTTCTGTTGCCGCACGAAAATGGGCATTTCCGCTGATGGTGTTATGTACATTTGCCCCGCCAAGGTCTTCCGAGGAAATTTTCTCTCCTGTAACTGTTTCAATTACCTTTGGACCCGTAATAAACATTTGACTCGTTTTCTCAACCATAATAACAAAGTCAGTAATGGCTGGTGAATAAACAGCTCCTCCTGCACATGGTCCCATAATGACAGAGATTTGCGGAATAACCCCCGAATAAATGGAGTTACGGTAGAAAATATGACCGTAGCCATCCAAGGATACGACTCCTTCCTGAATCCGTGCACCTCCTGAGTCATTCAAGCCGACAAAAGGTGTGCCATTTTTTGCAGCTAAGTCCATGACAGTGGCAATTTTCTTGGCATGCATTTCCCCAAGGGCCCCGCCAAATACCGTAAAGTCCTGAGAAAACAGATAAATCGGCCGTCCGTTAACTTTTCCATAACCGGTTACAACTCCGTCACCGGGACCTTTTTGCTCATCCATTCCAAAATCTGTTGTCCTGTGCTCAATAAATGTATTAAGTTCCACAAAACTGCCTTTATCGACCAATAGTTCAATTCGCTCGCGGGCTGTTAATTTCCCTTTTTCATGTTGTTTATCAATCCGTTCATCTCCGCCGCCAAGTTCCACTTCTCTGCGCTTATCATACAATTCATTAATTTTTTCATAGATGTCCATATTCATTACTCCTTCTTCTCTCTCTTTTCACAAAGCTCAAATAACACACCTGATGCAGATTTTGGATGCATAAATGCAATATCAGCTCCACCTGCACCAGATCTAGGTTTCTCATCAATCATACGAATTCCATTTTCCTTTAATTCTTTTATTCTTTCTTCAATGGAATCTACTCCGAGAGCGACATGGTGGATACCTTCTCCGCGCTTTTCGATAAATTTGCCAACAGCGCTTTCATTTGACGTCGGCTCAAGAAGTTCTAATTTGATTTCTCCAGCTTTTAAAAAAGCAACTTTTACCTTTTGGCTGTCAACCTCTTCAATTTTTAGTAAAGGGAGACCTAATACCTCTGTGTAAAAAGGAAGTACAGCTTCAAGCGATTTCACTGCAATGCCAATATGGTCTACTTTTTTTATCATTTTTAATCCCTCTGTTTCAGTTTTAACATAGTTTCGACAATTACTTTATTCGTGATAAATTTTATAAATCCTTCCTGAATTGCATAGTTGTTTCCGTTGTCCATTTTGATTTTTCCTTGTACAATATATATTAATAGTAAAGTCCCAGGGAGGAATCCATATTGAAAAAGAAAAATACGAGAAAAATTATTGTTTATCTAATGTTATTCGCAATGCTTGCCTCAACCCTCCTTATTGGAATCGGCCAATTTTTATCTTAAATATATAAAACGGGACTGTTCGTATGAACAATCCCGTTTTTATTATTTAATGGCCTGATATTTTCTTGCCAGTTGTTCAAATGACTTTTGGGAGGATATCACTAATATTTTGGTTCCAAGAGGTATTTGCGGATATAAAGAGCTGATTACTTCATTTTGTGCTCGAACGCAGCCTTGGGAAACATATTTACCAATCGATGCTGGCTGATTCGTCCCATGGATGCCGTATATTCTGCCGTCCGTTCCCCTGGCATCAAAGCCAATCCACCTTGCACCGAGAGGATTGTTGGGGTCACCGCCGGGAATATTTTTACGACGATAGTAGGGATTTTCCGCTTTTACAGTTATGGTAAACAGACCTTCAGGAGTCAATTCTTCTGTTTTGCCGGTGCCAACACTGACAATTGTCTGCACCCTGTTGTCGTTTATAAAGGCAAGTTCATTTTGACTTTTATTTATAATCACAAATGGATTGCCAGGTAAAGGATTTGGTCCTAAGGGCCATAGTGGCGAGAGAAAAAAAACAAGAAGAAATGACGATAAGAGGTTAGGCAAATCATCCACCTTCCTTTTTCCTCCTAGTTTGCATCATTCTTCATATAGTCATTCACTTTATTCCTAACAAAAAAAGATGATCATCACAAATTAAGTAGTTCCGATAATGTGGAGAATATCTAAAACCACAACACAAATAACATAAGAATGCGTTGCATGAATAACAAGTAATTAAAAATATAACTAGCACACAAAAAAGCTCTTTAATATGGAGAGGTTGTACAAGTCGTTAAACGCTGAGGCAAATTTGATAAATAGGCGGAGAAATTTCCTTTAAGTAACAAAAAACACTGAAAATAGCTAAAATAGACGGAGGGTTTCCGCCTGATTTTGTCCTTCATAACGCCGATGAAAGACAGTTTCGTCCTTTTTACAGTAATTTTGTCCTTCATAACGCCGATGAGAGACAGTTTCGTCCTTTTTACAGTAATTTTGTCCTTCATAACGCCGATGAAAGACAGTTTCGTCCTTTTTACAGTAATTTTGTCCTTCATAACGCCGATGAAAGACAGTTTCGTCCTTTTTACAGTAATTTTGTCCTTCATAACGCCGATGAAAGACAGTTTTGTACTTTTTACAGTAATTTTGTCCTTCATAACGCCGATGAAAGACAGTTTCGTCCTTTTTACAGTAATTTTGTCCTTCATAACACCGATGAGAGACAGTTTTGTACTTTTTACAGTAATTTTGTCCTTCATAACGCCGATGAAAGACAGTTTCGTCCTTTTTACAGTAATTTTGTCCTTCATAACACCGATGAGAGACAGTTTCGTATTTTTTACCAATTGACTCGACAAATATGAAATTAGGTAATTTTGCTTTGGATAAACGGAAAACCTCCCCTTATATTCCTCGAAACGAGCTCCATTCTGCATATAGCGGAAAAATCTCCGCTTATTTTACCTTCGCCGGTTACCCAATTATGGATTAGACTACTTGTGTTTCAAAAAAACCAAGTGAACCTCAGTAAAAAACAACCTAGTAAATTGCCTAGGAATTAACAAGTAATTAGCACAGCACATTGACAACAACTATTGTCAATATGTTTTTTAGGCTGCGATTTTGCTGGCTAATTAAAGTGGTTATAGCTCTTGGTCGTTGATATAAAGAGGAAAATAGGAGACAAAATCGTATGCGATTTTGTCTCCTATTTAACATGCTGTTTGGTATGTTTCTCCACCGAAACGGAACTACTTAATCACAAATGACCATCTTTTTTGTTATAGCATTTTTTCTAAAAATTCATGTGCCCGCTCACTTTTTGGATTAGAGAAAAACTCCTTAGGTGGTGCATCTTCAAGAAGAATCCCGCCATCAAGGAATAGCACCCGGTCAGCTACTTCACGGGCAAAGCCCATTTCGTGCGTTACAATGGCCATCGTCATCCCGGTATGAGCCAGTGTCTTCATAACCTCTAATACTTCTTTTACCATTTCCGGGTCAAGGGCAGACGTCGGTTCATCAAAAAGCATGACTTCAGGTTCCATCGCTAAGGCCCTTGCAATAGCAACCCGCTGTTTTTGACCCCCGGATAATCGCTTAGGATACTCGTTTACTTTTTCCGATAAGCCTACCCTTTTTAATAGGTCAAAAGCAGTTTTTTCAGCTTGTCCCTTTGACAGCCCTTTTACCTTCATTGGTGCGTAGGTAAGGTTTTGCAGGACTGTTTTATGAGGAAAAAGATGAAAGTGCTGAAATACCATCCCTACATTTTGCCGAATCTTCATGATATTTGTTTTTTTATCTGTTGCTTCTTGATCCCCAATCCAAATTTTCCCCTTGGTTGGCGTTTCTAGGAGGTTCATACAGCGTAAAAAGGTAGATTTACCCGAACCAGATGGGCCGATGATTGCGACAACTTCACCAGTATTAATGGTTGTTGAAATTCCCTTTAAAACTTCAAGATTCCCAAAATTTTTATACAAATTTTCTACCTTAATCACTGCGTCTCATTCTCCTTTCCACTGCTTTCCCTAATAGAGTCAAGGTAATAACCATTAAATAATAAATAATACCAGCGAGAATTAATGGTTCAAAATAAGAATAGTATTGTGCCCCCACTTGGTAAGCACGACGCATAATATCCATAACACCAATTGTTGTGACAATCGCTGACTCTTTTGTAAGCGAAATAAATTCATTCATTAATGCAGGAAGAATGTTTTTAAGCGCCTGAGGGAGGATAAGATCCCACATCATTTTTCCATAAGGTACGCCCAATGCCATCGCAGCTTCCTGCTGGCCTTTATCAATGGCCATAATACCGGCACGAATAATTTCTGAAATATAAGCACCCGAATTAAGGGAAAAAGACAAAATGGCAGCAGTATATGGCTCAACTTGGAAACCAAAAATCTGCGGTGAACCAAAATAAATGATCATTAATTGCAGGACTAAAGGTGTACCGCGAAATATAGATGTATAAAAATCGGCAAACCATCCAAGAATTTTGACTTTGCTTATTTTAAATAACGATAGGATGATTCCAAAGACAAACCCTAAAACTGCCGCAATAACGACAATTTTTAAAGTGACAAGAATTCCTTTTAAAATATAGGGCAAAGATGGGATAAATTGCATAAAATCTAAGTCCATCATATACCTTCCTTTCAATAAAATAGTAGAGACGTCCGGAAGAAAAATACCTCTCCCAAACGTCTCTAGTCAAGAAAATTACTGTTCTCCGCCGAACCATTTTACAACTAATTTATCAAGTTCGCCATTTTCCTTCATTTTCTTTAACTCTTCATTAAATTTCTTTGTTAATTCACTGTTTTTTGGAAAAGCAATTGCGGATCCTGCATCTTCAGGTTTGTCACTAATCGTAAAATCTGTAAGATCTTTTTCTTTATTGATATATCCTTTAGCAACTGTATCTTCAATAATTGCTGCATCAAATCTGCCGGATTTCATTTCTTGAATTAGATCTGGAATACGGTTACGGTCTTCTATTTTAATATCGACCTGCTTAGCAATCTCTTTCGCTTTTTCTTCTTGAATAGAACCAAGCTGCACTCCAACTGTTTTTCCTTTTAAGTCTTCTAAAGATTTAATGTTGCTCTCTTTTTTGGAAACAATCATGTGTTTAGCTGTGTAATAAATATCACTGAAATCAACGTTTTTCTTTCTTTTTGGTGTTGGAGTCATACCTGCCATTACAAAGTCTGCCTGACCTGATTTAAGGGCTTGTACTAATCCATTAAAATCCATATCCTTTACTTCTACTTTATAACCTAGTTTACTAGCAATAGCTTTTCCTAAATCAACATCGAACCCAATAATCTCATCACTTTTCTCTGTTTCAACATATTCAAATGGTGCATAGTCAGCAGATGTGCCCATCACCAATACTTTTTTATCGCTGCTGCCCGCTTTGTTCTCTTTATCACTAGTTCCGCAAGCAGCAAGACCTACTGCCATTACCATTGTTAACAATAGTATAAGTACCTTTTTCATTTGGTATTCCCCCTTTGATGTATTTCATATAATTTGATTAATAGGCGACTGAATTAATAATTATTCAATGTAATGAATTTTAACACAGAATTATTATTATGCAAATATATTTTTCTAAATAACCAGCCTTTTTTTAAAAAGTAATTTTTCCCAGACTAAAAAAAGTCAACCTCATGTGAGATTGACTTTTTCTCTAAATTATACTTCTTCACAGTATTTTTCAAATTCCTGCTGTAATTTTGATACTACTGTTGCAGGGTCATACCCTTCGATTTGATGTCTTTCCAGCATAGAACAAATTTTTCCGTCCTTTAACAATGCAAAGGATGGTGAGGATGGCGGAAAACCAGTAAAGTAGCTTCTCGCCTTTTCCGTTGCTTCTTTATCCTGTCCGGCAAATACTGTTACAAGATGGTTAGGACGTTTATCATAATGAATCGCGTGAGCAGCTGCAGGACGGGCAATGCCCCCGGCACAGCCGCAAACCGAATTAATCATTACCAAGGTTGTTCCTTTACGCTCTAATGCTTCTTCTACTTCTTCAGGTGTTGTAAGCTCTTCGTAACCAACAGAAGTAATCTCCTGACGCGCCTGGCGGACAACATCATTCATAAAAATATTAAAATCCATACTCATCTATTTCTTTCACTCCTTTAATTTAGCCTATGCTACCATATTAACAGGTGAAATGCATTTTTTCCAAATAGTATTACTTAGAAATGAAATTGTTTAAAAAGAATGTCCACTGCCGAAGCAACAGTTTGATCTCCGGCAATGACTTCATTCTCTAATTTCGGCAGCAGATTCTTAATTTCCGGATGATGATAAAAATGATAGTGCAGCTGGTCTGTAATTAATGCATAAAGCCATTCACGCGCCTGTGCTTTTCGTCTCTCTCCAAAAACTCCCGAATCTTTTCCTGTCTCTTCGAAGTTTTTAATCATTTCCCAAATTTCACTGATGCCTTCCCCAGTAAAGGAAGAACAGGTATATGCTTTCGTTTCCCAGCCTTTTGTTGCAGGCTGAAGAAAATGAAGAATTCGTTTATACTCATGCCTTGTTTTTTCTGCCCTCGGCTTATTATCACCGTCCGCTTTATGAACAATAACGGCATCGGCAAGTTCCATAATTCCTTTTTTCATTCCCTGCAATTCATCGCCTGCACCCGTTAATACCAGCAGCATAAAGAAATCAACCATATCTCTGATAATAACTTCACTTTGCCCGACACCAACGGTTTCAATTAAAATTACATCAAAACCAGCTGCTTCACATACAAGCATCGTTTCCCGGGTTTTTCGGTGGACACCGCCAAGTTTTCCGGCAGATGGTGAAGGGCGGATAAATGCCCGCGGATTCCTTGCAAGCCTCTCCATCCGGGTTTTATCACCAAGAATACTGCCCCCGCTGATGCTTGAACTTGGATCAATGGCAAGGACCGCTACCTTTAATCCCTTGCTGCAAAGATAATTTCCATAAGCTTCAATAAATGTACTTTTTCCAGCTCCAGGCACCCCTGTTATCCCAATCCGAATTGAATTGCCGCTGTATGGCAGAAGTTTTTGCAAAAGGTCCTGTGCCTTTTGGAAATGGTGTTGTGCATTACTTTCTATAAGCGTAATCGCCCTTGCGAGCAGACCTCTGTTTCCGTTTCGGACACCATTGAACAACTCTTCTATAGCAGGCTCCTGCACGTTTCGTTTGGTAAAACGGCTGTTTTTTTGAAGAGAACTCTCCTGCCCTTCTATCGGTTCTCCTTTTCTTACCACACTTGAACAAAGGTCAGGATTATCCGGGTCACTCCATTCAGGCTTATAATCATCAGCGGCCATTAGTTTCTACTTCCTCATAACCAAGCTGTTGATAAATAGCTTTAATGACTTTTTGTGCAGAAACCGGAATGACCGTCCCAGGTCCAAATATGGCGGATGCACCATGGTCATATAAAAATTGATAATCCTGAGCTGGTATGACACCTCCGATTACAATTAGAATATCTTCACGGCCTAATTTTTTCAGTTCAGCAGCAAGCTCTGGCAAAAGTGTTTTATGTCCGGCAGCAAGCGAACTCATACCAATAACATGTACATCATTTTCAACAGCTTGCAGCGCTGTTTCCTCCGGAGTCTGGAATAATGGACCAATATCAACGTCAAAACCAAGATCCGCAAAGGCGGTGGCAATCACTTTGGCACCTCGGTCATGTCCATCCTGCCCCATCTTTGCAATTAAAATCCTCGGTCTTCTTCCTTCGTTTTCAAGGAATTCGTCAGACATTTGTTTTACTGCGGCAATTTCTTCTTCATTACTGTAGCTTGAGCTGTATACACCACTGATGGATTGGATTACCGCTTTATGACGTCCTGCGGCTTTTTCAATAGCATCAGAAATTTCTCCTAATGATGCTCTAACTCGTGCTGCCTGAACAGCAAGCTCTAATAAATTTCTTTCACCCGTTTTTGCAGCCTGTGCAAGAGCGGTCAAAGCCTCCTCCACATTCTGATCATCCCGTCCAGCTTTAAGGGAATTTAATTTTTCAATCTGCTTTAGCCGGACGGCTGTATTATCAATATCTAAAATATCAAGCGGCTCTTCTTTTTCAAGGCGGAAGCGGTTAACACCTATAATCGTTTCCTTGCCGGAATCAATTTGTGCTTGTCTTCTGGCGGCCGCCTCCTCAATCCTCATTTTTGGAAGGCCGGTTTCAATTGCTTTTGCCATACCGCCAAGATTTTCGATTTCCTCTATATGGCTCCAGGCCCTTTTCACTAGTTCATCGGTCAGCTTTTCAACATAATAGGAACCAGCCCAAGGATCAATTACCTTGGTAATTCCAGCTTCTTCTTGGAGGAAAAGCTGTGTGTTGCGGGCAATCCGTGCAGAGAAATCAGTCGGCAGGGCAATCGCTTCGTCTAGTGCATTCGTATGCAGGGATTGAGTATGTCCCATTGCTGCAGCATGGGCTTCAATTAACGTTCTGGCTACATTATTAAATGGATCTTGCTCTGTCAAACTCCAGCCGGATGTTTGTGAATGAGTGCGAAGTGCCATAGATTTTTCATTTTTCGGATGAAAGGATTTCATCATTTTTGCCCAAATCAGCCTTGCAGCCCGTAATTTAGCAACCTCCATAAAATAATTCATGCCAATACCCCAGAAAAATGACAGCCTTGGGGCAAATGAGTCAATATCAATTCCTGCTTTAAGACCCGTTCTTACATATTCCAAGCCGTCAGCCAGGGTATATGCAAGCTCTATATCTGCGGGTGCTCCAGCCTCCTGCATATGGTATCCGGAAATACTGATGCTATTAAACTTTGGCATATATTTGGATGTATATTCAAAAATGTCAGCAATAATTTTCATTGACATTTCCGGCGGATAAATATATGTATTTCGAACCATATATTCTTTTAAAATATCATTTTGAATTGTGCCCGATAATTTTTCCTGGGTAACCCCCTGCTCCTCGGCTGTTACGATAAAAAAGGCAAGCACCGGAAGCACCGCACCATTCATCGTCATTGAAACAGACATTTGATCCAGTGGAATTCCAGCAAACAAAGTTTTCATATCAAGTACGGAATCAATGGCCACACCCGCTTTTCCAACATCCCCTACAACACGTGAATGATCAGAATCGTACCCTCGATGGGTCGCAAGGTCAAAAGCCACTGATAAACCTTTTTGTCCCATCGCCAAGTTTCGGCGATAAAAGGCATTACTTTCCTCGGCTGTTGAAAATCCGGCATATTGTCTAACTGTCCAAGGACGATTCACGTACATAGTTGGATATGGTCCCCTTGTAAATGGCGGCAGTCCTGGAAGATGATCCAGATGTTCAATTCCTTTCCGATCTTCTTTCGTATAGAGAGGTTTTAATTTGATCTGCTCATTGGTTTCAAAGAGCAGATTTTCGATAGAATCATTTATTTCCTGCTCTACTTTTTTCTTCCATTCTTCTTTTGTCATTTGCGGTGTTTTATCAAACAATGGAGTGTTTTGAAAATCAGGCTTTTTGTTTTTCATCCATTGTCACCTCCAATTCATTTAAAATGGCAGAAAGTATTTCATAGCAATTGCTTTTAACATGAATAAATTGTTTAATTCCTTCAGCCGCCCACTGATTTTGGCTTTCCTTTTCAGGAAGCCCTGCCAAGAAAAATTCCCTCGTTGGAAACGATTGTTTCAAAGAATTCAGCATTTCATGTCCAAGTGCTTCATATTGTTCATTCGTTCCGCAAATACAAATGAAATGAGCAGATAATGAAGTAAGGAATTGTTTCGCATCTTCAATGGAATGTATTGCATGGCTTTCAATTGTATTGATCCCGCCTGCAGATAAGAAGCCTTTCATGAAATCAAGCCTTGCCTTGTATTGTTTCAATTCCCCAAGGCAGAGCATTCCAACAGCCGGTACAGTCCCTTTTTGGTCAGCCAAATTTTGGGCCTTTCTTCGCAATTGTTCATATGACTCTGCTAATCTTCTTTGAGGTATGGATTCTATATTATTATTTTTTATAACTTTATTTTCTTTTTTATACGTAACCGTTTCATCCAGTTTTGCATAAACATTTGTCCCAACGATGCTTTGTTTTCTCGTCATGACATCATAGCTTTTTTTCGCAAAAGCTTCGGCAATTTCCTTCTGGAGCCAATTTGTTTTTAACCCTTCAAGAATTCCGCCTCTCGCATCAATTGCTTGAAAAAATGCCCATGCCTTTTCTGCCAATTCATCTGTCAACGTTTCTATATACCAAGATCCACCGGCCGGGTCAGCTACTTTTTGCAAATGAGCCTCTTCTTTTAAAATCAGCTGCATATTACGGGCAATTCTTTCTGAGAAAGGGCTTGAGCCAGTGATTCCATCAAATGGCTCCACATGCAAGTATTGGACTCCCCCTAAAACGGCTGCAAAAGCCTCATTTCCGGACCGAAGCAGATTAACCTCTGGATCATGAATTGTTTTTGTAAATCGGGAGGTTTCTGCTGAAATTTGCATTCCTCGTGCTTTCTCTTCGGCTCCATATAGTTCTGTAATTCGATTCCATAGCAGTCTAGCTGCTCGAATCTTTGCCAATTCCATAAAGAAATTACTTCCTATGGAGAACTGAAAAATCATTTTGGAAAGAGCTTTTTCGAGATTAACTTCTGCCTCTAACAGTTTATCAAGATAAAATACACCGGTGGCTGCTGCGATAGCTAATTCTTGAACAGCATTAGCCCCTCCATTATGATAAACTGTTGTATCAATAAGAATTGTACGTAAATTGGGATATTGATTGTTTAATTGCTTTATTTCATTTGCCCACTTTTGTAGTGCTTCTTCCTGAAGAACTCCCTCTTCGGCAAATAATGCTATTTGATCATTAGCAATATATCCAGATAACTGTGCTCCCGTTTTGGATAGATTATTTAAAATCTCCGCCTGGTACTGTTTTGAATTAATTGCAAACGGATATTTTCCCGCTTTATCCCCTATTAATTCTGAAAAACTAGCAGCTATTGTCTTAGAAATCTCAAAGGCATTAGCAGTTTGTCCCTTATTTAAGGCATCTTCAAGCTTTTGTTTTAGCTCTTCAAAGGTTTCGTATTGAATCTTCTGTGCGACTTTCCATTCATTCTTAACGTAGCCTAACAGGTCAGTCCCTCTTCTAAAATCTGACCCTCCAGGGTAGTTCGATACGGATTGTTCATCTTTTTTGGTATAAAGCGGTTTCAAAATAATCGATTCATATGTATTGGTTTGCAATGATTCTGCCCTTTTTCCTTTTAGTGACTGAACAGCCTTTTCATACCAATCGTCCAATGACCCTATTGGAAAATTCTGATTTCTCATTTCATCCAAAACCTTATCCCCCTTCCATGTATATACTATTTTAGGACACAATTTGTAATCAGGCAATAAGAAAACATAAGCACCTTCATAACAAGCCAAGCTGTTCCTGAAAGTTTGCTTCCTTTAACTCGCAATTACTGCTTGACAGAAATACTTTTCCATTTTATTCTATAATCAACTACTTTGTAATGCAAAGTAGTTATTTTACAAACCACTACCTTGTTTTACCATATACTATCTGAAAGGAAGCCTATTATGTCATTACGAAGCCAGTTATTAAAAGGAATATTGGATGGGTGTGTACTTTCGGTCATTGAAAAAGAACCTGCATATGGTTATGAACTTTCAAAAAAACTGCAACAAGCAGGACTTAAAGATGTTAGTGAAGGCACCATTTATCCAGTTTTATTAAGGCTGCAAAAGAATGGCTATATTCGCGGGGAAATGCAGCCTTCGGCGTCAGGCCCTAATCGAAAATATTATTTTTTAACCGAAGCTGGAATGAAAGTTTTGAATGAGATCGCAAAAGAGTGGGAACAAATTGTAATTCCTGCAAACTCATTATTAAAAAGGGGGAATTCAAATGATTGAAGCTAAGCAGTTAATTGAAATGAATAATCATCGAAGGACTGAACTAACTCCAGAAAACGAAAAATATTATACTGATTTTCTACTATATATTAGACTGCATTTATTTCTTTCAGAGCAGCAATCTGAAGAAATTTTAATGGAGATATTGGACCATTTAATTGAAGGGCAAAAAGAAGGAAAGACTGCAGCGGAAATTTTTGGGAATAATCCGAAGAGATTTGCTGATGAATTAATTGAACAGCTGCCAAGGGAGAATAGGAAAAACTTAGCTAAATTTTTTTCAGAAATTGCTCTGAATCTGTTAGGTTACTTTTTATTAATTCGTGGTGTTATTATTTTTGGAGCCTCTTTTTTCAAGGATGTAAATATTACAGTTTATCCAGTTAAAACGTCAATTATTGTCTTTTTAATTGTTGGATTCAGCCTTTTCGGTGTACGGTATATTTTTAAAATCATTAATCATTCCCTTTTTAAAGAAAAGAACAGCAGTTTAAGTGATTCAGTAAAGGCTGGTCTTTATGGCGCCGTTTCAATGGGAATCGTTATAGCTGCTGGGTATTTCCTGCCGGGCATTGGACCTTCAATGGATTTTGCATGGTACACCTCTTTGATAAGTGGAGCTGTCATTTGGGGAGTTTCCCGGATTTTAAAAAATGTGTAACCCCTTCCCATCTAATCTCAGGAAAAACATCCGCCAATTAGGTTAATTGGCGGATAAGCGGATTTAATAAATGGAAGTGGTGGATTGGGACATGTTTTCGAGAATTTCTTTCACTCTGGCAAGGAAGCGGCCGCACACTAAACCATCCAGTACTCGGTGGTCAAGTGATAAGCAAAGGTTGACCATATCACGAACTGCAATCATACCATTCATGACTACAGGGCGTTTCACTATGGATTCAACTTGTAAAATCGCTGCTTGCGGGTAATTAATAATCCCCATAGATTGAACAGATCCGAACGAGCCTGTATTGTTTACTGTAAAAGTCCCTCCCTGCATATCCTCGGGCTTCAGTTTTCCATTTCTTACTTTTAAAGCTAATTCAGAAATTTCACGGGCAATTCCCTTAATTGTCTTTTCGTCGGCATTTTTAATAACCGGAACAAATAGGGCGTCTTCAGTTGCTACAGCAATTGAAATATTCACATCTTTTTTCTGAATGATTTTATCCCCTGCCCAAATTGAGTTTATTTGCGGATATTCTTTCAAAGCCTGTGCACAAGCTTTTACAAAGAACGCAAAATAAGTAAGGTTAAAACCTTCTTTTTTCTTAAATTCTTCTTTAAGCGAATTACGGTATTCCACAAGATTCGTTGCATCTACTTCCACCATTGTCCATGCATGTGGAATTTCATGCTTGCTGCGAAGCATATTTGCCGCAATCGCTTTGCGTACACCTGTCACCGGGATTTCAATATCGCCGGCGGAGGCTGAGATATTGGCCGCAGCTGGGACAGGTTGTGGAGCCGGCTTTACTGCTGCAGGCTGGGACATTTCATTAACAGGTTCTACTATAGGGAGAGCTTCTTTTTGCCCAGCAGCTGGAATATTTCCGGACTCAATTAATTTTAATAAATCCTTTCTGGTAATCCGGCCTCCTGCGCCTGTACCTTCTACCTGTTTCAAATCAATTCCATGTTCTTGTGAAAGTTTAAGAACGGCTGGTGAATAGCGGGCTTTATTTTCTTTGCCCTTAGCGGTGCCCTCTGGTGAAACGGATAATCGTTCCGGTTTGCTGGCAGTTTCTTTAGTTTTTATTTCAGAATCCTCTTGCCCCTCCACTTCAATCGTGCAGATTATTTCGCCAACAGCAATTGTATCTCCTTCAGCTGCAACTAAATCCTTAATGACTCCTGAAAAGGATGAGGGTACTTCCGCATTTACTTTATCGGTCATTACCTCTGCTAGAGGATCATATTTATTTACTCTTTCCCCTGACTTTACCAGCCATTTACTAATGGTACCTTCTGTAACACTTTCGCCTAATTGCGGCATTTTTATTTGTTCTACTGCCAATGGGTAACCCTCCTTCTTGCTTCTAGTTTCGATCCATACTAGAACTCTGCTAATTCACGCATTGCTTTTTCTACTTTGTCAGGATTGACCATAAAAAATTTCTCCATGGACGGTGCATAAGGCATTGCCGGAACATCTGGACCTGCCAAACGTTTAATGGGGGCATCCAATTCAAATAAACAATGTTCGGCAATAATAGCCGCTACTTCGCCCATAATACTTCCTTCTTTGTTATCCTCTGTCACAAGCAAAACCTTGCCTGTTTTTGAAGCAGCTTCAATAATTGCTTCTTTATCCAGCGGATATACCGTTCGTAAATCAAGAATATGCGCTGAAATTCCGTCTTCAGCTAATTTCTCGGCAGCTTGCAGTGCAAAATGAACACATAGGCCGTAAGTAATGACCGTTATATCTTCTCCTTCTCGCTTCACATCCGCTTTTCCAATTGGCAGTGTGTAGTCCTCTAACGGGACTTCCCCTTTTATTAATCGATAAGCGCGTTTATGTTCGAAGAATAAAACCGGATCATCGTCCCGAATTGCGGCTTTTAATAATCCCTTAACATCATAGGGTGTAGAGGGCATAACAATTTTCAGTCCCGGATGGCTGGCAAAAACCGCTTCAACAGATTGGGAATGGTAAAGAGCACCATGCACACCGCCGCCATATGGAGCTCGAATGACAATCGGACAGTTCCAGTCATTATTGGAGCGATAGCGGACTTTCGCAGCCTCCGAAATAATTTGATTAACTGCGGGCATGATGAAATCAGCAAATTGCATTTCCGCAATCGGCCGCATCCCGTACATTGCTGCACCAATTCCAACTCCAGCAATAGCAGATTCTGCAAGAGGGGTATCTATTACTCTCTCTTCACCAAATTGTTCATATAATCCTTGAGTTGCCTTAAAAACACCGCCCTTTTTTCCTACATCTTCACCAAGTATAAATACCTTTGAGTCCCTTTCCATTTCTTCGCGAATGGCCATTGTTACAGCATCAATATATGAAATGACTGCCATGTTTCTCCCCCCTATCAATTCCCATAAACGTATTTCAACGCATCCTCAGGCGCTGCATACGGTGCATTTTCAGCATAGTCAGTGGCTTCATTTACCATTTTCATCACACGATTATTAATTTCTTTTTCCAGTTCCTCTGTCATAACACCAATTTCCTTTAAATAGGCTCCGAAAGTGATGATAGGATCATGCGTTTTAGCATCCGCCACTTCAGATGGAGCACGATATGAACGGTCATCATCGTCTGATGAATGCGGTGTTAAACGATAAGAAACCGTTTCAATCAAGGTAGGTCCTTCCCCGCGGCGTCCTCTATCCGCTGCATCCTTTACAACTTTATACACTTCCAATGGGTCGTTACCGTCGACTGTGAATCCTGGCATACCATAGCCAATCGCACGATCCGATACTTTTTCACAGCCCAATTGTTTTTCGACAGGTACAGAAATAGCATATTTATTATTCTCACACATAAATATCACTGGGAGTTTATGAACACCTGCAAAGTTTGCCCCCTCATGAAAATCCCCTTGGTTGGAAGATCCTTCACCAAATGTCACAAAAGAGACAAAATCCTTTTTCTCCAACTTTCCTCCAAGTGCAACTCCTACAGCATGCGGCACCTGAGTTGTCACTGGCGACGAACCTGTCACAATCCGGTTTTTCTTTTGTCCAAAATGGCCAGGCATTTGCCGTCCTCCGGAATTTGGATCTTCAGCCTTAGCAAACCCTGAAAGCATAAGCTCCCTTGGTGTCATTCCAAATGTCAATACTACTCCTAAATCGCGATAATATGGCAGTACATAGTCTTTTTCCCGATCTAATGCAAAGGCAGCACCCACCTGGGCTGCTTCCTGACCTTGACATGAAATAACAAATGGAATTTTTCCTGCACGGTTTAACAGCCACATCCGTTCATCAATACGACGCGCTAAAAGCATGGTTTCATACATTTCCAATACCTTTTCGTCGCTTAGACCTAACGCTTTATGACGATTTTCTGCCATTAAGTTCATCCTCCCGGTTATATATATCACACAAGCATATAACTATACTTGTAAGGGTAAAAGCTCTTTTATCAAGAATCAGCTTACAGCTCAAATTCTTTTATTCATCTACTTTTTAGTCAAAAAAGGTTTTCTTTAAACTTATCCGTGAATTGCCTTACCATCGACGGCCAGCGCCGCTTCCCCAATTGCCTCTGACAAAGTGGGATGTGGGTGGATAGTTTGAGCAATTTCCCATGGCACTGCATCCAAAACAAGTGCAAGCCCTGCCTCTGATATCATGTCTGTTACATGCGGTCCAATCATATGAACACCTAATAAATCATCTGTCACATCATCAGCAATAATTTTTACAAATCCATCAGCCTCGCCGAAAACAAGTGCTTTGCCAATTGCCTTGAAAGAAAATTTGCCTGTTTTCACTTTATGCCCATTTTCAATTGCCTGTTCCTCTGTGATCCCTACACTTGAAACCTCTGGATTACTATAAATACATCTTGAAACAAGATGATATTCTAATGGATCCGGCTTTTTCCCGGCAATATGTTCTACTGCTATGATTCCTTCATGGGAGGCAACGTGTGCTAATTGCAAACCTCCTATACAATCTCCAATGGCATAAATATGGGATTCCTTCGTTTGAAAATATGGATTAACGGCAATAAAACCTTTTTCAATTTGAATTTCAGTATTTTCAAGGCCAATTCCCTCCGTATTTGCCTGACGCCCAACGGAAACAAGGATTTTTTCTGCCTTAAATTCCCTTACATCCCCATTTATCTCCGCCGCAATCGTAACTCCATGATCCTTTACAAGCGATTCTGGAAGGACTTTCGCACTTGTTAAAATGGTAATTCCCTTTTTCTTCAACAATCGCTGCATTTCTTTTGATATTTCATGATCCTCTGTAGGGATAATCCTTTCAGCATATTCAATGACCGTAACCTTAACACCGAAATCAGAAAGCATCGATGCCCATTCAATGCCAATTACACCTCCTCCGACAATGATCATAGAATCGGGGAGGGATTCCATTTCTAAGGCCTCATCTGAAGTCATAACATATTCTCCATCAATACTTAGTCCTGGGAGAGTTCTGGGCCGCGATCCTGTCGCGATTATAATATTTTTAGGGATAAGCATTTCATTTTCGCTTCCGTTGTTCATTTCGACTGAAATAGTGCCAGGAATTGGGGAAAAAATAGAGGGTCCCAGTATCCGGCCAATTCCTTCATATACATCAATTTGGCCTTTCTTCATTAAATGCTGTACACCTTTATGAAGCTGGTTAATAATGTTTTGTTTTCGGTCCTGAACTTTTCCAAAGTTTAGAGAAACATTAGCTGCCTCTACTCCAAAATCTTGTGCACGCTTTGTTACAGCATATACTTCCGCACTTCTTAACATCGCTTTAGTGGGTATGCAGCCTTTATGTAAACATGTCCCGCCAAGTTTACCTTTTTCAACGATTGCTGTTTTTAAGCCAAGTTGTGAAGCACGAATAGCAGCTACATAGCCGCCCGTTCCACCGCCTATTATTACTAAATCATACTCTTGTGCCACTTTGTTTTCCTCCGAATTTTATATTTTCACTTTTCTAAGGTTTCCAGGGTAGACCTTTACCTTCTCTTCCTCTCTTAAAACACGAAGCGCTCCCTCTGCTAAAGCCTGAAGCACATCTTCACCTGGATGAACAAACACATCAGCGATCCAATTGATTCGGTCAGTTATTAATTTAACAAGATGTTTCCCATGTGCTAACACGCCCGTTAAGATAATTGCATCTACCTTACCGGATAAAACAGCGGCTGCAGCTCCTACTTCTTTTGCAGTCTGATAGGCCATCACTCCGTAAATAAATGCTGCTTCGCCATCCCCGGCCGCTATTCTTTCTTCAATCTTTACTGTATCATGAGTCCCTAGATAACCTACCAGTCCGCCTTGACCAATCAACATTTTCATCACGGCTTCTTTGTCATATTCTCCTGAAAAACAAAGAGCTGCTAAATCACCAGCCGGCACAGTACCTGCTCGTTCCGGACTAAAAGGGCCCTCACCGTTAAGTCCATTATTTACTTCCACTACTCTCCCCTTTTTATGAACACCAATTGTGATTCCCCCACCCATATGGGCCACAATTAGGTTTAACTCCTCATAGCTTTTTCCAAATTCCTTAGCAAACCTTTTGGCTGCTGCTTTTTGATTCAAGGCATGGAAGATGCTTCTCCTTTCTATCAGGGCAAAACCAGAAATCCTTGCAATTGGATCAAGTTCATCAACGACAACAGGATCAACAATAAAAGCTGGAATATTTAAACCTGAAGCAATTTCATACGAAAGAATTCCACCCAGATTTGAGATGTGCTCTCCTGAATATCCATCTCGCAAATCTGTCAGCATTTGTTCATTTACAGAGTAGGTTCCCCCTTCAATTGGCCGAAGCAAACCCCCGCGTCCTGAAACTGCACTTAATTTTGAAATATTGATGCCCTCATGATCTAATGTTTCTAAAATCATCCTTTTTCTAAATTCATATTGATCCATAATACTAGGAAAAGATTGAAGAGTTTCGGTATCATGATCAATGATTTTTTCATAAACGGATACCTCATTATCGAAAATCCCTATCTTTGTAGATGTGGTACTTGGATTAATAGTTAGAATTCGATACACATTCTCCAGCAAAAACGTTACCTCCAAATAAATTTTCATAAAGGCAAAGACGCTGAATGATCTTCAGCGCTTTCCTCTATTTGCATATCCTACCTTGTACTTCTGCGGCTTAGGATGTGGTGTCCGTTTTGTAAAAATTGACTTCTGGAATTACGAACTTTTTCTATTCTTTCTTCAGCCATGCGGTCTGCTGCAACATAGGTTGGAATTCTATCACGTTTGGAGATTTCAATAATTTTTTCAATACTGTTGTAAATTGTTTCAACTTTTTTCATTGCACGTTCACGGTTATAACCATATAACTCATCTGCAACATTAATGACCCCTCCGGCATTGATAACATAATCCGGGGCATATACAATCCCCATCTCATGAATGATATCCCCATGCTTTGTGTCCTTTAATTGATTATTTGCCGAACCTGCGATTACTTTTGCCTTTAATTGTGGTATGGTTCCATCATTAATGACAGCCCCAAGAGCACACGGTGCATAAATATCACATTCAACTCCATAAATTTCATCGGGATTAACCGCCTTTGCACCAAACTCTTCAACCGCACGATTAACAGCTTCTTTATTTATATCTGTAACAATTAAATGTGCTCCTTCTTTATGCAAGTATTGACAAAGTGTGTAAGCGACATTGCCGATGCCTTGGACGGCTATCTTTTTCCCCTCTAAAGTATCAGAACCGAAAGCCTCTTTTGCTGCAGCTTTCATTCCTCGGTACACACCATAGGCTGTTACAGGCGAGGGGTTTCCAGATGAACCGAAGGCAGGTGAAATTCCTGTCACATAATCCGTTTCCTCATGAATTAGATCCATATCACTGACAGCTGTTCCAACATCTTCGGCAGTGATATAACGGCCATTTAGTCCTTGGATATAGCGGCCAAATGCCCGGAACATTGCTTCATTTTTATCCTTTCTAGGATTTCCGATAATAACTGTTTTTCCACCGCCTAAGTTTAATCCGGCAGCAGCATTTTTATATGTCATCCCTCTAGCCAGACGCAGGGCATCCTCAATCGCGGCCTCTTCTGATGGATATGTCCACATTCTTGTACCGCCTAGTGCCGGCCCAAGCGTTGTATCATGAATAGCGATAATCGCCTTTAATCCAGATTGTTTATCCTGGCAAAAGACTAGTTGTTCATAATCATATTTCTCTAAATACTTGAAAATCTCCATGCTGCTTCCTCCTTCATTTTGTCAAAACATCTATGTTTGTTTCAGGAGCAATGGTCCCGGTCATTTTTGAAATCGTGCAACAAGCAGACATCTTCCCAAACATCCTTTACAGTAACTCCATTTAACCAAGATGCAAGTATTATGCCAAAACCAAATTATGAAAACGTTTTATTCACCTATCCCTGATACAAGAAAAATTTTTCATAGTGTGAAAATTATTGCATGCCATTATTTTCAAGTTTATATTTTTCCAGTTTGTAATATAAATTTCTTACAGATAATCCAAGTGTTTTGGCTGTTAAGGTTTTATTTCCTTTTAAACCGGAAAGTGTTTGTTGGATGATTCGCGCCTCATATTCTTCTACCATTTCAGATAGAGGCCGCGCCCCTGCAGCGTATTCGATATCTATTTTTTCTACATGCTCATTTTGCACTTTGTTATGATTTAAATCAGGTAAATGTTGAACATCTATATTTGTTTCAAAATATTTCATAAAAATAATCGCTCTGCCAAGAATATTTTCAAGTTCTCTTACATTTCCCGGCCAGTCATATCTCATCAAATAGGAAAGTGCCTCGTCAGTAATTCCAGTGACATTCCTTCCATAGTCCCGGTTTATTTTTTGAATTAAGCGGTCGCACAGAATGGGTATTTCAGATTTACGATTCTTTAGCGGCGGTATGTGGATTGGCATACGATTTAGCCGATAATACAAGTCTTCCCTAAACGTCCCTTTCGCAATACCCTTTTCCAAGTTGACGTTTGTTGCAGCAATAATTCTCACATTAATCGTAATCGGCTTCGTTCCACCTACTCGTATAATTTCCCCTTCCTGCAAGACTCTAAGCAGTTTGGCCTGAGTATTTGCAGATAATTCACCAATCTCATCGAGAAAAATACTTCCATTATTCGCCTCTTCGAATAAACCTCTTTTCCCGCCTCTTAAAGCGCCTGAAAATGCTCCTTCTTCATAACCGAATAATTCACTTTCCAAAAGTGTTTCAGAAATCGCGGCACAGTTTACGCGGATAAATTTGTTATATTTACGATCACTTGCATTATGTATTGCGTGGGCAAATAGTTCTTTACCTGTCCCTGATTCGCCGCGTAAAAGGATGGTTGCCGGAGTTTTTGCACCCAGCTTGGCCTGTTCAATTGCCAGCATCATTTCATCGGACTTTCCAATAATATCTTCAAAGGTATATTTTGCTTCGAGATTTCGGATTATTTGTCTCGCCCGGTTCAATTCCCTGCTTAGCGATTTCAACTCCGATGTATCGTGAATAACACCAACGCTGCCTTTTAATTTTCCATTTACGATGATGGGGGCAACATTAACGATAACTTCTCTTTTATTTGGCCCTACCCTCATTGATGTTCCGCGTACAGCCCGTCTCGTTTTCAACACCTTCATATGCATACTTTCCCCTTCGGAAATGTCAGCTGTTGCAGGCTTTCCTATCACCTGTTCCTCGGTAAGACCAGTAATTCTGGTGTAAGCAGGATTAATTAGAATCCCCTTCCCATTTTCATCCACTACCGAAATAGCATCATCACTGGAATGGATAATGGCTTGAAGCATGGTTTGAATTTCCTTTAAATCCGTAATTTCTTCCGCCAATTTAACTGCTTCGGTAATATCTTTAAATACAGCAAGGGCTCCTATTAATGCTCCATTTTCTTCAATAATGGGGATTCTGTTTGTGATAATCTTGCGTCCATTGCTTAAGATCATCTCTTGATTTATTTCAGTTCTGCGTGTATTAAGAATGATTGGCAGGCGGCTCTTTGGAATTACTTCGACTACATATCTGCCAATGGCCTGTTCTCTTTTAACCCCCATCATTTCTTCCGCTCTGTCGTTGTATAAAATGACTTTTCCTTTTTTATCAATCACAACCATACCATCATTTGAAGCATTGAAGATTAGCTCCTGAAGATAGGATTCGTATTGATGTTTCTTAATTAACTCTTCTTTTTCTTCCATTAATCTTGCAACAAGATAAGCAACACTGCCCGGAATCAAAACCGTTTTTTTATCTTTTTCATTTCTCAGCTGTTGGAATACCTCATCATCCCCTGTCACCTCAATGATGATATCAATCTGTTCAGATAAAAACGGAGTCCATTCTATGCCTGTCTTGATTCCCTCTTGCCGGGCTAGTAAAATTCCTGGTGCATCCTCATTACAGTCAATAACCGCAGAAACATGCAGTACTTCAGATTCCTTCAATATTTTTAAAATGGCAGTTCCACCTTTGCCAGCACCAACAATAAGGACATTTTGCATGAGTCCACCCCTTTTAAGACCAGAAATTTTTTTCATGCAACATTTTTCACATTACATTGTAACTCGAAAATATTCGATTGACAAATTCTATCTATAGACTATTCTTTTCTTAAGAGAGATAATAGGAATTATGATAATTCAAAATGGAAGGATTTATTTATGATACGTTTAATTGCCCTAATTACTCTTTTAATCCCAGGGTTTTTGGCAGCTTTAGGTATTAAGTTAATGCGTGATATGACCTTTGGAGTTCTTCAGCCGCCCTTTTCACATTTATGGCTGCAATTCCTTGTCGGGTTATTATTATTTGTCGCTGGTTTGGGATTTTTGGGTGGATTTATATTTCATCGTGACCGCAAAAGAAATAAAATCCAGGCCAGATTTAAACAAAAATAAAAGAGGCCATGGTTATGGTCTCTTTTATTTTTGTTTTTTACATTTCAATGCTTTTACAGGATTATCTGTGATGACTGCAGTACAATTTAACTTAAACAGCCGTTTTAAATCTAAGTCCCTATTTACCGTGTACGGCCTTACAGCAATACCATTTTCCATTGTAGTAGTGATGATATGATCAGGAATGGTTGAATGTTTAGGATGAATTCCTTTCGCTCTAATGGATTGTGAATAAATCCATGGCATATAGATAGCTTCTAGAAAAAGCGGAGCTGTCTCAATTTCCGGAGCTAATCGATAACAATATACGATACTGTAATGGTTAAAAGAAGAAATAATAATTCTATTTTGCAATCCAAATTTTCTAATCAGTTTAATCACCTTTTCTTCCATCCCCTCATAAGGGAATAAACCATTTTTCATTTCAATATTACATATTAGCTGGTTCGTTTTCATCCATTCAAAAACCTCTTCCAATGATGGAATCGGCTCCTTTTTAATTCCTTTTTTGTTGGCATTTAATTTTCTAATTTCCTTATAGGAAAAATCTTTTACAAAACCATGGCCGTTCGTTGTCCGGTCCACCTTCTCATCATGAATTACCACAATTTCACCGTCACTAGTTAATTGGACATCCAGTTCAATTCCATCTGCACCTGCATTTTCTGCTCCAATAAAGGCATTCATTGTATTTTCGGCAAATGAAGTGGAGTATCCTCGATGGGCAATTATTTGTGTCATTTTTTTCACTTCCATTCATAAAAAATAAAGCTGTGTCTGCTTTAGGCACTTCGCTTTTAAAGATGTAATCAGCAAAGTGTTAAAATCAACACCGCTTTTTAATCCCAAAATAACCCCTTCTAAAAATGCCTATAGAACAGAGTATGCAGATACATAATTTTTTCCCCTTCAATCCTCATTCAAGAGGATGAAAAAAAACCCCATTTCTGAGGTTTTTCGATTTTTATTCCTTTCAAGAAGCTTTATGTTCAAGACGTAATTTGTCCGCTACCATCGCGATAAATTCAGAGTTAGTGGGTTTTGCTTTGGTCATGCTGACTGTATAACCAAATAACGAAGAAATGGAATCGATATTTCCCCTGCTCCATGCAACTTCGATCGCATGGCGGATTGCCCTTTCAACACGGCTGGCAGTTGTATTATATTTTTTGGCAATATCCGGGTAAAGCACTTTTGTAATGGAGCCTAACAGCTCGATATCATTATAGACCATGGCAATGGCTTCACGTAAATACAAATATCCTTTAATGTGTGCAGGAACTCCAATCTCATGAATGATGCTTGTAATGCTGGCATCTAAATTCTTAGGTTTGGATTCAGCCTGTGCACGGTAATTAGGAGTTGCACTTTTACGTGCACTCATCGAATGGCCGCCTCCGCTTACCTGGCGAATATGGCTGCCCAAGTTTTCCATGTCAAAAGGTTTTAGGATGAAGTATGATGCACCTAGTTCAACAGCTTTTTTTGTAACATCTTCTTGACCAAATGCTGTTAACATTATTACATTGGGTAAAATCCCTTTCTTTAAATCACGAAGCCGCTCTAAAACCGCTAATCCGTCAAGATGGGGCATAATGATATCCAAAACCAATACATCCGGTTCCGCTGTATTCAGCATATCTAAACATTCTTGACCGTTATGGGCAACTCCCGCCACTTCCATATCTTCTTGAGAGGATATGTAATCCTCTAACAATCCAACCAATTCTCTATTGTCATCCACGACACACACTTTAATTTTTTTCAACTTCAGTTCCTCCCTCAGGTCATCACAAATTCTCTATTTATCAAATTAATCCTGTATAATGCCTATTTTCTATTCTAAATTACAAATTCGACAATGCAACAAAAATTCCTCTCATTTTTTTAATATTTCTTAAAATAGTGATAAAATCTTATTTTTTCTTCGTTTTTCTTCTTATTTCGACGAAAAACGCAAATTCACCAAATATGGATAGAAGATTTGTCAATAAAGAGATATGTAAAAAGAAGCAAAATAGGATAAAAAGCCTATTTTGCCTTAAAATATTCATTGTTAACTTGCTTTGTCATTTGGCATTTCATATATATTAATTCCAGCTTCATTCAACATCCATTCAATATGGACTCCATATCCTGAAGTCGGATCATTTACGAAAACATGGGTTACAGCGCCAATCAATTTTCCGTTTTGAATAATCGGACTGCCGCTCATTCCTTGGACAATACCACCTGTTTTTTCAAGAAGTTTTGGATCAGTTATTTTGATAACCATGCCCTTTGTGGCAGGAAATTTCTGCGGTATGGTACTGACGATTTCTACGTCAAATTCTTCAACTTTATCATTGTTTACTACCGTTAATATTTTTGCCGGACCTTCCTTCACTTGATGAGATAATGCAATAGGAAGCGGCTTATCCATTATACCATTTGAAAGCCCCTTATTTAATTGGCCAAATATACCAAATGGACTATTTTTCTTAATATTTCCTACAATCTCATGATCATTAGAGAAACGAGCTAATTTTTCCCCTGGGTCTCCATTACTCCCTTTTTCAATGGAAGTAACTGTGGAGCGTACAATTTGTCCATCTTCCACCACAATTGGCTGTTTTGTATCCATATCTGATATAACATGTCCTAAAGCACCATATTTCTTAGACCCTGGGTGAATAAATGTCATTGTTCCAATTCCTGCGGCAGAATCTCGAATATATAATCCCAGCTTATAGGAATTTTCACCCTTGTCTTTTAAAGGTGTTAATTTTGTTTTGAATTTGCCATTTTCACGGCTGATGACCAAATCTAAAGCTTTTTTATCTTTTCCAGCAGCTTGAACATATGGGGCGACATCTGTCATTTTTTCAATTTTATTTCCGTTGATTTCTGTTATAATATCTCCAACTTTAACTCCTGCAGTTTCACCTGGAGACTTTTTTCCATTTGCGGTATTTACTAAGTGGTGACCAACCACTAGGACGCCAACTGTATTTAATTTTACACCAATAGATTGTCCGCCTGGAATAACACGAAAATCCTTTAATACTTTTACATCGACCTTCTTAATGGGGATACCAGCATATTCTAACAGCATTTCATTTTTGCCTGTGGCCCTGGCCTCTAATGAGACCGCGTTTTTTTCCTGATTAAGTGAAATATTTGAATTAGATTGGAGTACGGCTGTAACCGGGGCAGCCTTTTGAATTTTGTAATCCTGTCCTTCAAACATTGTAACCGACTTTGGGATACTTACATATTGACGCAAAGGTTGAAAAAAAATAATACTGATTAATGAAACAAGGAGAATTCCACCAATAATTTTTCTTATCGTCTCTATCTTCAAACTTTTCACTCTCCTCGCTTCTATTTGCTGCAATTAAGGTAAAACTTCAATTCCCGCTGATTGTGTTAAAATCAATCGGGCGCATACGGCAGTTGTTCCCCCGCTAATTCTTCTTTCTTAAGCTTAAACCTTTGAGTGGGGGCTTGCTGCACGTTAATGCAGATAAAAATGGCTACATCTTTAATTTTGCCTCCTTAACAGTCATTTATAACTGCGTTCTATATAAAAAAGCTACCCAAGATGGGTAGCTTTTCAAATTCTAAAAAAAAATGTCTAACGAACTTTTTCGGCTTTCTTTGTGTCCTCTGCCAAATGCAATAATTCTTCCGCATGTTTCTTTGTTAAATCGGTGATTTCTACCCCTGAAATCATACGGCCTATTTCTTTAATTTTCTCTGCATCATTAAGCGGTGCAACAGCTGTAGATGTACGGCCGTCTTTTACCTTCTTAGAAATGAACAAATGGGTGTCTGCCATTGCAGCTACTTGTGGCAGATGAGAAATACATAATACTTGCGAATCAAGTGCCACTTTATAAATTTTTTCGGCGATTGCCTGGGCTACCCTGCCGCTGACACCAGTATCAACTTCATCGAAAATAATTGAAGTTACTCCTTGGTGTTTAGAAAAGATGCTTTTTAAAGCAAGCATAATTCTGGACAATTCTCCCCCGGAGGCAACTTTTGATAATGGTTTTAATGGTTCGCCGGGATTTGTCGAAATATAAAATTGCACATAGTCAGAGCCATCTCTTGAAAAATGATCTTCATCTGTTTCAAACTTAATTTCAAAAACCGTCTTTTCCATATATAGTTCTTTTAATTCTTTATGTATGAGTCCTGTCAGCTTAGCTGCCCATTTATGGCGAAGATCGGTTAATTGTTTTGCTTCAACAGCCAAATCCTTTTTAATGGATGCTAATTCTTTTTCCAATTCATCAATATGTGTTTCTTTATTCTGAATGGTTTCAATTTCTTCTTCTATTTTTGCCTCATATTCTAATATTTCCTGAATGGTTTTACCATATTTACGCTTGAGTTGGTTTATTTCATTCAGGCGGTCCTCAATTTCATTTAGTCTTTGAGGATCAAATTCTAAAGTATCTAGTTCATTTCTTAAAGTCCGTGAAATATCCTCTAACTGGTAAAAACAATTGGCTGCAGCTTCAGAAATATCTTTATAAGCAGTATCAATCGCTGCCGCATCCTCCAGGTAGCCCATTGCCATTCCGACCCAATCAAGCCCTTTCTGTTCTCCCTGAAGGGCAGTAAAACTTAATTGAACCGCCTCATATATCTTTTCAAAATTCGATAGTTTCTTTTTCTCTTCATATAGTTCATCATCTTCATGAAGCTTTAAATTTGCTTTTTGAATTTCATCATACTGAAATAAAATCAAGTCAAGTCTATGGGCCATTTGCTGGTCATTTTCACTTAATGCCTTTAAACGGCTTTGAGTTTGCTCGAAGCGATGAAAGATTTGCTGATATTCATTTAAGGAAGCGGCTATTTCCTTTCCGCCATATTGGTCAAGTAATGGTAAATGTCTAGTTTCATCCATTAATTCTTGATGTTCATGCTGGCCGTGTATATCAACAAGGGATGCCCCAATTTCCCGCAGTGTTGAAATTGTGACTAATTTCCCATTTACACGGCAGACACTTTTTCCAGTATGGGAAATGTCCCGCCGTAAAACAATCATTCCGTCTTCAATTTCAATTCCAAATTCTAACGCCTTTTGGTAGACAGGATGATGATCAGGATCAAGCTGAAATAATCCCTCAATTTCTGCTTTTTCCTCTCCATGGCGGACAAATTCTGCTGAACCTCTGCCTCCAGTTAACAAATGGATTGCATCAATAATAATTGACTTTCCAGCACCAGTTTCCCCTGTTAAAACAGAAAGGCCCTTTTCAAAAGAAATTGACAGGTTTTCAATAATAGCAAAATTTTTAATTGAAAGTTCTGCAAGCAAGAACTATTCCCCCTATTTAAAGCATATCAAGGAAACGGTTTGTAATAACTTCAATATCTTCAGGTGTTCTGCAAATGATAAGAATCGTATCATCGCCACAAATCGTTCCTAAAATTTCATCCCATTCCAAGTGGTCAATCAGCGCACCAATCGCCATTGCATTTCCCGGCAGACATTTCATAACTAATAAATGCCCGGCTGAATCAATCCGGACGAATGCATCAACCAACGCCCTTTTTAATTTTTGCAAGGGATTAAACCTTTGATCCGCAGGCAGACTGTATTTGTAACGTCCATCACTTAAAGGTACTTTCACAAGATGTAATTCTTTGATATCACGTGAGATTGTAGCCTGGGTGATATTATAGCCAGCTTCTTTTAATGCATCAACCAATTCATCCTGTGTTTCAATATCATTTCCTGCAATGATTTCTCTAATTTTGATATGACGTTGACCTTTGTTCATTATTTCACCCCAATGATTAACATATGAGAATATTGTAGTAAAGTGTCACTTACCATTATGTTAGCCCATTTAAACAAAATTGTACATAAAAATACATACATATACATAAAAGGATAAGCAGATGCCTATCCTTCTTCCTGTTTGGTATGAAATTCTTCATGTGCTTTGCTGACAACTTCTTGGGGTGTTATTTGCAGTTGATTCACACCGGAACCCTTTTCTCCGTCCCAATTAAGATGAAGCAGAAATTCAATATTCCCATCCCCGCCAGTGATAGGTGAATATGATAAATTCCTGACTATATATCCTTGGCTTAAAGAAAAATCAATAATTTTTTCAATTACCTGCAGGTGGACCTTTGGATCACGGACAATTCCTTTTTTTCCTACCTGCTCACGTCCTGCTTCAAATTGTGGTTTCACTAAAGCCACGATATCGCTGCCAGTAACAAGCAACGTTTTCAATACCGGCAAAATTAAAGTTAACGAAATAAATGAAACATCAATGGTTGCAAAGTTTGGCATTTCCTCATGTAAATCAGAGGGGGTCACATAACGAAAGTTGGTCCGCTCCATCACAATTACCCGTTCATCCTGCCTTAGTTTCCATGCAAGCTGATTATATCCAACATCTAGTGCATAAGACATCTTTGCGCCATTTTGCAAGGCACAGTCGGTAAAACCTCCTGTTGATGCTCCAATATCCAAAAGAATTTTATCCGCAACATCTACCTCAAATACTTTAAGAGCTTTTTCCAGCTTTAGACCGCCGCGGCTGACATATGGAATCGCATGCCCTTTTACAGTAAGAGGTATATCAATTTTGACTTTTTCTCCTGGTTTTTCTAAACGTCCCTCATTAGTATACACAAGCCCTGCCATGATAGCCCGCTTAGCTTTTTCACGTGTCTCAAAATGCCCTCTTTCAACAAGTAATACATCTAACCGTTCTTTATTTTTCATGATTCATGCCCTTTGTTGTTTTTTTCTAGCCATAATCGAAATTCTTTTGACTACTTCTTCTGAAGTCAAACCAATTTCCTTTAAGAGGCAGGAAACATCCCCATGTTCAATAAATCGGTCAGGAATCCCCATCCTGTCAATATAGGGATGGTAATACCCTTCGGACTGGGCATATTCCAATACAGAACTGCCGAATCCACCTTGCAGAACTGCTTCCTCAATTGTAAGAATTGGGATATTTTCGTTCAATAAAGAAGAAAGCATTTTACCATCCAATGGTTTAATAAATCTTGCATTAATGACTCTGACTGAAATACCCTGTTTTTCAAGTTTCATTGCCGCATCAAGAGCCATAGGGATGGTTGTTCCAAATGTCAGGATTGCAGCATCATAGCCCTCTTTAAGAACTTCCCAAGTACCAATTGGAATGGATTTAAGGTCTTTATCAAGCGGCACCCCAAGGCCGTTACCACGAGGAAACCTCATTGCAATAGGTCCTTCATTATAATTTAAAGCTGTATAAACCATATGCTGACCTTCATTTTCATCTTTTGGCATCATCAAAACGATGTTGGGAACATGTCTAAGGAAAGCAATATCAAAGACACCTTGGTGGGTTTCACCATCGGCGCCGACGAGTCCTGCACGATCAATGCCAATAAAAACATTTAGGTTTTGCCGGCAAATATCATGAACAACCTGATCATATGCTCTTTGTAAGAAAGTAGAGTATATGGCTAGGAATGGTTTCATGTTTACCGCAGCTAAACCAGCTGCAACTGTGGCTGCATGCTGTTCGGCAATTCCGACATCATACATTCGATCTGGAAATTCACTAGCAAAGCCTTCAAGCTTTGATCCAACAGGCATTGCAGGGGTAATCGCAACAATCCTGTTATCTGTACGTGCAAGTCTTCGAACCGTTTCACTTACTAGGCTGCTCCAAGCAGGAGGCTGCTTTTTAGCAGGCTTCACAAAATCGCCAGTGTCCATTTTATATGGTCCTGTCCCATGCCATGTCCCTTTTTTATCGGACTCTGCTGGAGAGAATCCTTTTCCTTTTTTAGTCATAACATGAAGGATTGTCGGTCCCTCGGTTTTTTTCGCATAGTTCAAGTTTTCAAATAACGAATCAAAATCATGGCCGTCAATTGGACCGAGATACGTAAATCCAAGCTCTTCAAAAAACATGCCTGAAACAAACAAATATTTTAGGCTGTCCTTTATTCTCTCTGCTGTTGCAGCAAGTTTCCCGCCTACAGCAGGCACCTTTTTCAATAAAACTTCCAGCTCATCTTTGACCCACTGATATTTTCCTGCTGTCCTGAGCTGCATGAGGATGTTGTGCAATGCCCCAACATTCGGTGCAATCGACATTTCATTATCATTTAAAATCACAATCATATCTTTCTTTTCGTGGCCGATATGGTTTAAAGCTTCTAATGCCATGCCCCCTGTTAATGCACCATCACCTATTACCGGAATGACATAGTTCTTTTCTCCTTTTAAATCCCGTGCAATCGCCATTCCCATAGCTGCAGAAAGGGATGTTGAGCTATGACCCGTCTCCCACACATCATGCTCGCTCTCCATTCTCTTTGGAAATCCGCATAGTCCTTTATATTGTCTTAAGCTGTCAAATTCAGATGCTCTGCCTGTTAAAATCTTATGTACATAAGATTGATGACCAACATCCCAAATAATTTTATCTGTTGGACTGTTAAAACATTTATGCAATGCAATCGTTAATTCCACCACACCTAAATTTGGTCCAATATGGCCGCCTGTCACCGACAGCTTTTCAATCAAGAATTGGCGGATTTCCTGACTTAAAGCTTGAAGTTCTTTTGTAGACATTCTTTTTAAAAAGGACGGGTCTTTTATTGATAATAGATCCATGATGGACCACTCACTTTCATAACTTTAATATCTTAAAAATAGCCGCTGACACAAGTGTGCGGGCGGCCTTTACAACGTATTCTGCAATGAAAACCATTATAACACAGTTATTTCATTGTCACAAATTCCCGCTGATTAATGATTTCTAGTTGCTACTAAGTCCGTAATTTCAAGAAGGAGGTTTGTATTTAATCCGGTCTTTTTCAAATTTTCTTTTGCAAGGGTAATTTGTGACCCGAGAGCATCTTTTGCTCCTTCCAAGGATAACAATTGCGGGTACGTACTTTTATGATTAGCTGTATCACTGCCAATTGGTTTTCCAATCAATTGCTGATTACCTGTTACATCTAGAATGTCATCCTGAATCTGAAAGGCAAGTCCAAGGTGGTGGGCAAATTGAGATAAGCTCTCTATTTGAGTTTTATTTGCTCCAGCTAACAAAGCACCAGCTAAAACACTAAACCTTAATAGCTTTCCTGTTTTATGTATATGGATATATTCAAGCTCCTCAAGGGTTAATGTTTTCTCCTCACCTTCCATATCGGCCACTTGTCCTCCAACCATTCCCTCTGCACCCGCAGCTTTGGCCATTTCCGTTATGACATTTAATTTTGTTTCTGCTGAAGCAAAATCATTGGAAATGTTATTAATTACTTCAAAACTGTAGGTTAATAAAGCGTCACCAGCCAAGGTTGCAACGGCATCTCCAAAAACTTTATGGTTGGTTGGCTTGCCTCTTCGCAGATCATCATTATCCATGCTGGGCAAATCATCATGAATGAGGGAATATGTATGAATCATCTCAATTGCTGCAGCTGCCGGAAGTCCATTTTTAGGGTCAATCCCAAATGCTTCAAGGGTTGCAAGTAATAATAATGGACGGATTCTCTTTCCTCCTGCCTCAAGAGAATAAACCATTGATTCTTTTAAGATAAGAGGAGCATCCAGTTCCTCAACTAAATGGCGAAGCTCCTTTTCTAGCAGTTGTTTGTACTCTCTGGAAAATGCCTTTAAACCTTGAGATTCCAACTCTATTCCTCCTCGTTAACGGAAAAACTCTCCGTACGTCCATCCTCTGTAATAATTTGCGTAAGCTGTTCTTCAACACTTTTCAATTTATCATGGCAAAGTTTGGATAATTCCATTCCATCTTTATAGAAGATAATCGCCTCTTCTAATGGTACATCTCCTTCTTCTAGTTTTTCGACGATTTTTTCAAGTTTTGTCATTGCTTCTTCAAAAGTTAAATTTTCAGTTGTCACGTTTTTCGCTCTCCTTTATCCTATCCACCTTACAAATTAAACTCCCGTCAGTCAGCTGGATTTGGACCTGGTCATCTACCTTTACCTGGTCAATACTTTTCACAAGCCTGTTTTCCGCATTGTAAGCAAGACTATATCCACGTTCCATAATTTTTAAGGGACTTAAAGCTTGTAAGGTAGATATAACCCGTTTAAAATCTGTTTCCTTTTTGGTTAAGATTTGTTCCATGGAACGTTTCAACTCTTTTTGTACCCGCTCAGTCCGTACACTGGCTTCATGTAAAACTGCCTTTGGGTTTTTCTGCTGCAGACGTTTATAAAGTGTTTCATACTGATCTTTTTTTAACAAAGTAAGCCGTGAGGACCCGCGAACTAACAATTCAGTTAATTTATCAACCTGCTCTAATTTTTGTTCATAAAGCCTTTGCGGATAACGGAATGCATACGATTTTTGGGCTCTATATAAGCGTTCCTTTTCAAAACGGAATTTTTCCTGCATTACCCGGATCAGCCGTGTTTGCCGCTGAAGTATCCGTTCCATCAATTCATCTATGTGCGGAACAGCCAGTTCCGCTGCACCAGTCGGGGTAGGCGCACGTAAATCAGCGACAAAGTCAGCGATCGTAAAATCAGTTTCATGGCCGACAGCTGATATGATTGGGATGGTTGAATCATGGATTGCCCGTGCAACGAGCTCTTCGTTAAACGCCCATAATTCCTCAATAGATCCGCCTCCCCTTCCAACAATTAAAACATCAATATCTTTTCTTTTATTAGCTTTTTTAATTGCCTTTGCAATCGAAGGTGCCGCTTGATCTCCTTGAACAAGAACAGGAAAAACAAGAATATTGACAATCGGATATCGGCGTTTAATCGTTGTAATGACATCTCTAATTGCCGCTCCGGTAGGAGATGTAATCACACCGACTGTTTTTGGGAAAAGCGGCAGCGGCTTTTTCTTCTCAGGAGAAAATAACCCTTCTTCCCCAAGCCTTTGTTTTAATTGTTCATATGCTAAGAATAATTCCCCAATACCATCAGGCTGCATTTCTTTAATATAAATTTGATATTGTCCATTCGGTTCGAAGACTGTTATATCACCTTTAACAATTACTTTCATGCCGTTTTCCGGCTTAAATTTCATCGTTCGCGAACTGCTTGCAAACATAACAGCTTGGATGCGGGCCTTCTCATCCTTTAAAGTCAGATACATATGGCCGCTTGAATGTTGTTTAAAATTTGAGATTTCTCCTCTGACAGGAATATTACGAAGATGTGGGTCTGCATCAAATTTTCGTCTTATGTATTTGGTTAACGCATTTACAGATAAATAACGTTGTTCCTGCATAACTTCTCCTTCAATAAAAGCGTAAACGCCTTTGCAAGATAATGATAAGTGACTCAGTCCTTACTATTATATATTCAGCCTCCCATTTTGTCCGCCATAATAGTAATAATGGAGGCTTCATAATAAAGTAAAGTAAAACTTTCATCAGCGGAGGGGTTCCCGCCCCATCCCGCACTAATGGTCCTGTTCTACTGTCCCAAATTTAGACAAGTACAAAACCGATTTCTACTAAAAAATAATGAAGATAGGTTTTGCTTTATCTCACCAATCAGGGTTTTTACGTGCAGAAAAACCCCACTTACTTCCTGCTTTCACTAAGCCTTGAAGTGGGGGTCTTTTCTGTCAGTTCATTCTGGATAAGTGGCAAGAGCATATTAATTTTAGCGATTTATACTTTCAGCTGCTGATTTGACAGTATTGTACATCAGCATTGTAATCGTCATTGGGCCTACACCTTTTGGAACTGGGGTGATGTATCCAGCCTTCTCTTTAACTTCTTCAAAATCAACATCTCCACAAAGTTTACCAGCCTCGTTGCGGTTCATTCCAACATCAATGACAACTGCACCCTCTTTAATATGATCTGCTTTAATAAAATTAGCAATTCCTACAGCTGAAACAACAATATCCGCTTGTTTCGTGTATTGCTTTAAATCCTTAGTCTTAGAGTGGCAATAGGTTACAGTTGCATTATGATTCAGCATTAATTGACCGACAGGCTTACCGACTATATTACTTCTGCCGACTACAACGACATGTTTTCCCGCAGGTGAAATACCAGTTTCCTCAAGAAGCACCATAATTCCATATGGTGTACATGGAAGAAATGCATTTTGTCCAGTCATCATTCTGCCGATGTTTACTGGATGAAAGCCATCTACATCCTTTGATGGAGAAATAGATTCGATTACTTTTTTCTCATCAATATGTTTTGGAATTGGAAGCTGTACTAAAATGCCATGAATTTCAGAAGCATGATTCAATTCATCAATTTTTGCCAAAAGTTCTTCTTCAGAAACTTCCTCAGGCATTTCAATAAGAACAGAATGCATTCCAAGCTCTTGACATGCCTTTTGTTTATTTCTTACATATGTACGCGATGCGTCATTGTTCCCTACAAGAATAACAGCTAATCCTGGAACAACACCTTTTTCCTTGAGTTTTTCTACTTCTTTACCAATTTCTTGTCTTTTCTTTGCAGCAATTTCCTTACCATTAATTATTTCAGCGGTCATAGAAAGATCTCTCCCTTATATTTTATATTAACGTTTTTACCTTGGCTGCTGCTTTTCGCCCCACTACAAGAAGTCAACGGAGCATAGGCACCGCACCACTAAAGCACTCGCTTTTGAAGAAGACATAAGCCGCTCACGTGCGTTCAGGGGCCTCCCAGGCGCTTTCAGGGTATCCCCTTTCCTGTCTCCAGATGAAAACTGAAAAACTTTCTAGAAACTGAATCTGCTTACCTACGAAGGAAAGGCATTAGCTTTACAAGGTTCATGCCTTCTGCTCCAATTAATCACCGTAAAAAAATAATTATCTTAACAAATTCTAAATATTTTAAAGTTTTTGTTTCACTTTCGAAAGAACAGCATTAATAAATTTGCTAGATTGGTCATCCCCAAATATTTTAGCAATTTCAATTGCTTCATCCAGAATAACGTTTTTTGGAACCTCATCCTGTAAATACTGTAATTCGTAGACAGCTAATCTTAACAGGTTTCGGTCCACAGTGGCTAATCTATCAATGGACCATTTCTCCAGATTTCCGATAATTAAGTGGTCAATTTCAGCTTTATGTTCAACGACTCCCAATACAAGTTTCGATAAGTAATCATCTCCTGCTTCTCCATCCAAAACATGATCTAATGCCGAAGTTGGATCAGTGTTACTTACATCAATTTGAAAAAGAGCCTGTAAAGCTTTCTCTCTCGCTGTTCTTCTCTTCATATATTTTTTCTCCTTTTAAAATAGTTACACACATTATTGTCAATTTTTTATTATAATATAGTATTTAACAAAATGATAATAGCATAACTATTTTTCAGTTGCACCCTTTATCAGTAATTCAAAAATGTAAAAGCCAAAGGACCAATCCTTTGGCTTTTACATTTACACTTCTTCTTCAACAACCGGTTCTTCTTGTTTTTGAGTTTCGAATTGAACTCCAACAATATGAATGTTAACCTCTTCCGGATCTAAAGCTGTCATGTTTAGCAGGGCTTGACGAATGTTTTCCTGAATCTTACCAGCAATATTTGGAATTGATACCCCAAATTTCATTAAACAATACACATCAATGATAATGCCGGTTTCTGTCAGCTCCACTTTAACACCTTTACCATGGTTTTTCTTCCCTAATCGTTCCACTACACCTGTTGCAAAATTGCCGCGCATGCCAGATACACCATCTACTTCTGATGCTGCAATTCCAGCAATCACTTCAATCACCTCAGGGGCAATTTCAATTTTCCCATGACTGTTATTTTCCTGTTCCATTTCTAAAATGTTAAATTCACTCATCTGAACACCTCCAGTTTTTTTAAACTGACTTCATTATATCGTGTAATTCTAGAAACTTAGTATTGAAATTACCTTCCACAAAATCCTTGTTGTCAAGCAATCTTAAGTGAAAGGGTATCGTCGTATGAATTCCTTCAACAACAAACTCACTAAGTGCCCGTTTCATTCTGGAAATTGCCTCGTCTCTGGTGCTGCCATAAGCAATCACTTTAGCAATCATGGAATCGTAATATGGAGGAATGGTATACCCTGGGTACGCAGCGGAATCTACACGGACTCCAAGACCTCCTGGCGGTAAATACATTTTGATTTTTCCAGCTGACGGCATGAAATTCTTTTCGGGATTTTCCGCATTAATACGGCATTCAATAGCCCATCCGTTAAAAGTAACATCATCTTGTGTTAATGATAATTTTTCACCATTCGCTACATGAATCTGCTCTTTAATGAGATCTATTCCAGTTACCATTTCTGTTACCGGATGCTCAACTTGAATTCTTGTATTCATTTCCATGAAGTAAAATTTACGATTCCTATAGTCATATATAAATTCTACTGTTCCAGCACCTGAATAATCTACTGCCTTGGCAGCTTTAACAGCTGCATCACCCATTTCAGCACGAATTTCACCGTCAAGTGCAGGAGATGGAGTTTCTTCAAGCAGCTTTTGCAATCTTCGCTGGATGGAACAATCTCTTTCACCTAAATGGATTGCATTTCCATGATTATCTGCAAGAACTTGAATCTCAACATGACGGAAATCCTCTATATATTTTTCAATATAAACTCCAGGATTTCCAAAGGCTGTTAACGCCTCCTGCTGGGTAATATTAATCCCTTTTATTAATTCTTGTTCATTTTTGGCTACGCGGATTCCTTTACCGCCGCCACCTGCTGTTGCCTTAATGATAACCGGATATTCAATTTTTTTCACAAGATCAAGTGCCTCATCAATATCGTTTATAATACCCTGAGAACCAGGCACGATAGGGACGCCTGCTTGACGCATTGTTTCTCTTGCAATATCCTTTGTTCCCATTTTGGTAATGGCTTCCGGGCTTGGCCCTACAAATGTGATATTACATTCACGGCAAAGCTCTGCAAAATCAGCATTCTCTGCTAAGAAGCCATATCCCGGATGTATGGCATCACAAGCTGTTAGTTTAGCTACACTAATAATATTTGTAACGTTTAAATAACTATCCTTTGAAGAAGTAGGTCCAATACAGTAGGCTTCATCAGCCAGCTGGACATGAAGTGCTTCACGATCCGCTTCTGAATATACTGCAACAGACTCAATCCCCATTTCCCGGCAGGCACGAATTATCCTGACGGCAATTTCTCCCCTGTTTGCAATTAACAGTTTTTTTATCATCCTGTTTACCGCTCCTTATTCAGGCTTTACTAAAAATAAAGGCTGTCCGTATTCTACTAATTGTCCATTTTTAACGAGCACTTCTACAATTTCTCCGTTTACCTCAGCTTCAATTTCATTAAATAATTTCATTGCTTCAACGATACAAACAATTGAATCATTTGATACTTTAGAACCTACGGATACATAAACATCTGCATCTGGGCTTGGAGATGCATAGAAGGTTCCGACCATTGGTGAAGTAATTTTATGTAAATTTGCTGTGTCAGCTTCGACTGTCAGCTCAGCCTTGGGAGCCTCCTGTTTCACTTCTGCTGCAGGTGCTTGAGGTGCAGCAACTTGGACTGGAACTGGCTGATATTCAACTGGTGCTGCTGGGACGGCCTGCTGTACAGTTGGCACTGTTACGCTGCCCGCTTTCTTCATTTGGATTTTTGAACCTTCATTTTCATAAACAAATTCATCAATACTTGACTGATCTACTAATTTAATCAATTCACGAATTTCTTGTACTTTTAACATTAGGTTACACCCCTTTGTATCTACCTTTTTTATTACTAGCTAATAATACTATACGATAATACTTGATAAAAGTTCAATAATCTAATTTCACTTAGTCAAATCATCATTTGCATTACATATTTTTATTTTAATGTTTTTTTCCAAAAATGTGAAATGTAACAACCGATTTTTATCCATAGAAAAAAGGAAAGCATATCCGCTTTCCTTTTTTCTATCTAATTATTTTGACGGCTGGTATGCTACAGAAACAAAGGTAGCGTCATTCAATTCTTTTTTCACTTCAAGAATGATTTTATTCGCTTCTGTTGCTGATGGTTTTTTCTTTGATTTAACGGTTACTTTCACCTGCTCCCCTTCTGCACGAACAAGGGCATCATCATATCCCATCGTTTTAATCATCGTTTCAAGGACTTGTTCTTTATGAGCTGTTTCTGTCAATTGGTCCATTTGATCCTTAATTTTACTTTTTTCGTCCGCAGGAAGATTGGAGGCCATTTCTAATGTTAATTCTTCCTTCTGTTCGCTTCGCATATCATCCAATTTCATCCGTAATTCTTCAAATTCAGCATCGCCTGCAACCGATGAAATGACAGTCTTATCATCTGTTGCTGACTTTTCGGATTTTGCCTGCTTTTGATCTGCCTGATCTTTTGCTTTTTGCTCTACCGCAGCTAAATCACTTTTCTGCTGTTCAGGAGAAGTAATATAGTACACCGACAATACAACCACCAGACTCAACATTGTTAATAACCAAACTGTTTGTTTCTTTAATAGCATTCAAAACACCCCTTTTTATTTTTTAGGCATAACTGAGACACGATAGCTTGGAACATCCAAAACCCTTGTCACAGCTTCTTTTATCCATTTTTTTACTTCAATATTTTCTGCGCCCTTCGCTACAACCAGTACACCGCGGACTGATGGCTTTTTTGTTTCAACGACAATCGGCACCTCTTTTTCTCCGGCGCGGATGATCACAAGCTGTTCATCAGTTGAGACCTCCTGGACTTTTCGCTGTCCGCCGTCTCGATCCCCCTCTTCGGTTGTCTGTGTTTTCGTATTTGTATTTTTTTCTAATATTTTTCGGTCTGTTGAATCTATGTTGACTACGACAGTAACATCATCAACCCCAAGCATTTCTTCCAGGGCATTTTTAAGCTGTTTCTCATACTTTTCTTCATAAGCGGCGATTGTTTTATTTCCTGTTGATTTTTTCTGGCCGAATACCGCAACATCTTTATTCTGTTCCTTTTGTACAGCGGCAGCCGGAACGTCAGATGTGCTTGTCTTTGTCTTTAAAAAAATATTTCCAACAATCATGAAGGCTGCCCCAATCAATAATACCAGCAGCATATATTGGTATTTTCCTGGTTTCTTATTGTTTGTTTCGTCTTGTTTGAGCCGGCTTTTCAGCCATGAAAATGGACCTTTATTGTTATCCATTTTTGTTATGAACCCCCCCTTCAATCGAAACTTCCACTGTTTCTTCGTTTACATTCCATTTTTGCGATAGAAATGCGGCAATTTTTTCTGCTTCTTCTGTTGATTTTTGAGATGGAAGAGGTGTTTCTGTGTTAATAACGATTGGTTTAACCGCTTCGACTGTCTTCCCGCCTGTTTCCGGCTGCTTCAGAAGAACCATTACCTTTTGGAGGTTTTTCAACGTTGCTTGGTCACTATCCGCGTTCATTTCTACATCAATTTTTGCTATCTCCAATCCGTATTGCTTCATCAACTCCTCCTTAACGTCCTTTTTCAGGCTGCCAGCCAATTCTTCTAAAATATATGCATGTTGTGAGGCTTGTATTTCTTTTTTCTTTAAATCTATTAAATTTTTCATATTTTTTTCGTCAGTTCCTTGATCCAGCGGGATTGAAGTCATCGCTGACTCAAAATCCTTCGAGATTATTTTAAAGATAGGGGTCAGAATAATGGCAATTAACAGCAAACCCATTACCATTTTTGTGTATTTTTGCATGCTGGAATTGGGCAGCAGCATATCTATGACGGTTGCTAATAGAATAAATAAGATAATATTGGTTACCCACTCTGTAATAAAGTCCATTTTCATCCCCCTATCTCATCATCATTGTCAGATTACCAGCTGCTACAATGACGGTAATACTTAAGAAAAACATAAAAGAGACAATCCCAAGTGCTGCAAATACATAAATGACACTTTTGCTGATGATATCGAGGCATGTGATAATGGGTCCGCCCCCCAAAGGCTGTAAAATTGCCGCTGCAAATTTATAAATAAAGGAAATTAATAATATTTTGATAGCTGGAAAGGCCACGATAATCATTAAAATCGCCACTCCTGCAATCCCTACAGAATTTTTCAATAAAACAGAAGCACTTATTACCGTATCTGTAGCATCTGTAAACATTCTGCCTATCACGGGGATAAAGTTTCCGGTGATAAACTTTGCTGTCCTGATTGCCACACCGTCCGTCACTGCAGCTGATGCCCCCTGGACAGAAATAACACCTAGGAATACGGTAAGAAACAGCCCCATTAATCCAATGCTCCAGTTTCTTAATAAACCTGCTAATTGGGTTACTTTATATTGATCTGACATCGTACTGACGATACTCAGCAAGGTAGCCAAAAATAAAAGCGGGAGTATAACATACTGCATAAACATGCCGCTAATATTCATGAGAAACAATATAACCGGATGAAAAAACGCTGCCGACACTATTCCGCCGGATGCAGCAATTAATCCCAAAAGCAGAGGAATCAATGCTAATACAAACGAAATCATTGTACCAATTGCTTCATTTGTATAGCTGATAGCTACATGAAAACTATTCAAAGCAATAATGACCAAGACCATATAAATAATCGCATATGCCACTTTACTAATATTGCTTTTTTCAAAGGCATTTTGCATTGATTGCAAAAACATACTAAAGATTGCCAGCATGATTAAGGAACCCAATAATTTCCCATTTGCAACAAATTCATGGAAGGCAAACTTTAGGATTCCCTTTCCCCATTCTTTAAAAGAAAAGTGTTTGTCCCCACTAATAAAATCATAGAGACTCCCTTTTTGACTCTCTGGAAGAAAGCCGCCATATTTGTTGGTTATATCCTCCCAAAACTGTTTCAATTCTGTTAAATCTAATGATTCCAGCTGTGAATCAACGAGCTCCTGAGGTGAAAGTGGTGTTGTTGCTTCAGCATCTTCTTGGGACCCTTGGGCAGCCACTACATTTGGAATTGAGAAGAAAAAGATGAAAAGGACAATAATTGGTATCATCTGCAAACGGTGCTTCAATTTTTACACCCCATTTAGGACGGTATTAGCTCGGAATAAGTTTAATAATCGTTTCAATTAATACGGTAAGAATTGGAATCGCCATTGCTAGAATAATAACCTTTCCAGCCAATTCAATTTTTGATGCAATAGCTCCTTGACCCGCATCTTTTGTTATCTGTACTGCAAACTCAGCAATATAAGCAATCCCAATAATTTTAAGGATAGTTTCCACATACACAAGATTCACCTTGGCATTCACTGCCAGCCTTTCAAGCATGTGAATGATCTCAAAGATCTTGTCCACTAAAAAAAGAAAAATAACACAGCCGACGAACACAGTTAGAAGAAATGCAAAATTTGGTTTTTGCTCTTTTATAATTAAGGCTAGAAAGGTAGCAATAAGGGCAACTCCGACTATTTTTATAATTTCAATCGCAAAGCCCCCCCTTCTATTGGAATAAGAATACCGATTTTATTTTTTGGAAGAGGTCGTCCACTATGGAAGCTACTTGGAACAAGATATAAATAAACCCAAATAAGGTGACCCATTGGGCATATTCTTTCTTTCCAACTTGATCAAGAACTGTGTGTAAAAATGCCACCACAATACCTACTCCTGCAATTTTAAAAATAATATCCACTTCTAAACCCATTGCTTTTCCCCCTAAAATAATAAAATGATCAGTAATAAGCCTGTTAAAAACCCTAGGCTCTTCACCATTTTTTCGTATTTCATTTGTGCCTGAACGGCATTTGCTTCTTCTCTTTCAAGATGGGAAAGGGTCAGCATAATTTGTTTCTGCTGGGAAAAGCGGTCATGCCGGCCTAGAGTTTCACCAAACTGCTTCATTATTTCGAACTCACCCTTTTTTAAAGCAGTCGACTTCCAAACCTCTCGTAAACTTGTTTCCCAAGCTTCTTTTACGGTTGTTTCCGTATTGGTCAGCTTTCGTGCAAAACTGTCAAAAAATCCTGAGAGCGGCTTTGAAAGCTGTGCAGAAAGTCTTCTTGCGGCTTCATGCAATGGGGTATGACCATACATTATTTCTGCTTCCAGTGATTGTAAAGCAGATCTTAAATAACGAAGCTGCTGCGGCCGATCGCTAAAGCGCCTTGAGGCTTCAAATCCAATGACAGTGGTGGCAACTAGTATGAATATGGCACCTATAAGCTTAACCATCTATGTCACACTCACTTTTTCCTTTATTTCTCTTCCACACTCATCTAAAATATGGACAATTGTTCCAGGTCCTGACTTCCTGCTTAGAACAATATATCGTTCAAAAATTCTCTGCTGAACAATATTTTGTAAAGATGGCCGTTTACTAATTTCCTCCAAGCTGGATCCATGTGTTGTCATAAATAATTGAATACCCGCATGAACGGCCTCTTGAATGGCTTCAGCATCTTCTCTATTTCCAATTTCATCAACTACAAGTATTTCTGGACTCATGGATCGAATCATCATCATCATGCCTTCCGCCTTTGGACAAGCATCTAACACATCTACCCTTACACCAAAGGTCAATTGCGGCACACCGTTTATACTGCCGGCAATCTCACTGCGCTCATCAACAATCCCAACCTTTTTGGCTTGAATTCTGATTTTTTCACTGCCAGTGGAAATAATTCTCGCAATATCGCGTAATAAAGTTGTTTTTCCAGTTTGCGGTGGCCCGATTACCATTGTATTCTTCCATTTTTTCTGGAAAATGTAGGGAATAACAGGCTCAGCGATCCCTATTTTTTCTCTGGCAATTCGAATATTAAAAGAAGAGATATCCCGGATTGCCTTAACTTTGCCATATTCCAAAATCACCTTCCCGGCCAATCCAATTCGATGACCGCCCGAAACAGTGATGTAACCGCGTTTAAGTTCTTCCTCAAGAGTGTAAATGGAGAATTGACTGATTTTATTCATTAAATGAAAAGCATCTTCCGGCTGTATGATGTATGGCAGGAATACCGGCTCTCCTTTCGTTGTTACTTCAATTGGCCGATTAATACGGATACGAATTTCTTCCAGTTCTTTCATAAGAGAAGGAGGGATATTATTCATTTGATCAGCAATGGTTTTAGGCAAAAAGTTCAAAATGGTTTCTTCCACTTCATTTTCCTCCCCGTCATGCCTGTCTCATTAATTAAAATGTATGCCTGAAGAGACACAATATGACTTTCATATTTACAAAAAAATAGTTTTAATCTACCTTTTCTTTCATTTTTACTAGAAGAATCATTAAAAAGTAGAATATCCCCATGAGGAACATTTTCTATCAAGCAATCGTAGATTATAGAAGCATACTAGTAAGGGAGGATGCTCATGTTTCATTACCGGCCTCAATACAGACAGACAAATCCAGAGTGGTTTGTTATGAAAGTGAAGGGAGAGGGAGAAATAGCAGCAAAGCCAGACTCCGCTTCCATAAACCTTGGCATTATTACCGAAGGCAAGGAATTGGAAGCTGTCCAAAAACAAAATTCACAGAATAGCAAAAATGTTATAGACTCCCTCATATCCCAAGGCGTTCATCACGAGCAATTGAAAACCTTTGATTATCGTATAGAATCGGATTACGACTATGTTGAAGGAAAACAAATTTTCAGGGGGTATAAGGTTTCCCATATTTTGCAAGTAAAATTGGAGGATTTGTCTATTGTTGGAAAAGTGGTGGACTATGCCGTTCAAAGCGGCGTGAATTATGTGTCAAATGTACAATTTTCAGTTAAACAGAAAGACCCATATTATAGAAAAGCTTTAATTTCAGCCATTGAGGATTCCTTAGAAAAAGCAAAGACAATGGCAGCTTCACTAAAGGTATATTTGGTACCAACCCCTCGTTTAATCGTGGAAGGAGAAACAACTTTTCAGCCATTCTCCCACCAGCCGGAAACCTTTGTTAAAGGAATCAGCTCCACTCAATTCGAGCCTGGTCAAATCCTAATAAAGGCAAATATACTGGCAGAATTTCATTACAGAACAATATAAAATCAGTCAAATAAAAAGCCTTAATCCGCTTTAATCACGGGTTAAGGCTTTTTCCAAAATCTTATGCTCTTGATACGTAAGTACCTTCAGTTGTGTTAATAATTAATTTATCTCCAATATTTACGAAGAATGGAACTTGAACAATAAGTCCAGTTTCAAGAGTTGCAGGTTTTGATCCGCCTGTAGCAGTATCTCCTTTAATTCCTGGTTCTGTTTCTGTTACTTCTAATACAACAGTATTTGGCAGTTCCACACCTAGAGTTTCGCCTTGATACATCATAATATGAACTTCCATGTTTTCTTTTAAAAACTTTAATTCATATTCAATGCTTTCTGCAGGAAGTTCCACTTGTTCATAGGATTCCATATCCATGAATACATGCTGGTCACCGCTTGCGTATAAATATTGCATTTTACGGTTATCAATTTGTGCCTTCTCTACCTTTTCACCAGCACGGAAAGTTTTCTCCTGGATAGCACCATTGCGAAGATTGCGCAGTTTAGAGCGAACAAATGCAGCACCTTTCCCAGGTTTTACGTGTTGGAAATCTAAGACGCGCCAGATACCGCCGTCTACCTCAATTGTTAGTCCTGTACGAAAATCGTTAACAGAAATCATGCAAAAATTCCTCCTAAGCCATTACAAAATAATTAAATCTTTGGTTGAATGAGTAAGGACTTCATTATGATCGTTTGTAATAAGCGTATCATCTTCAATCCGCACTCCGCCAAGTCCTGGAACGTAAATACCTGGTTCACATGTTACCACCATTCCTGGTTCAAGAACAAGTTCCGATCTCATTGAAAGGGCTGGACCCTCATGAACTTCAAGCCCAATTCCATGACCAGTTGAATGGCCAAAATTATCTCCAAAACCTTTTTCAGTTATGTAGTCTCTAGTCAAGGCATCTGCTTGTTTGCCAGTTAACCCCGGTTTCAGACCATCCATACCTCTAAGCTGTGCATCGAGAACAATTTGATAGATTTCTTTTAACCTGTCCTCAGGTTCTCCGACAGCAACTGTTCTTGTGATATCTGAAACATATCCTTTATAATATGCACCAAAATCAAGAGTAACCATATCACCCTTTTCGATTACCTTGTCAGTTGCAACACCATGCGGAAGCGCTGAACGAACTCCTGAAGCAACAATGGTATCAAAAGACGAAGAAGTCGCTCCAGCTTTTCTCATAAAGAACTCTAACTCATTCGACACTTCCATCTCCGTTTTACCAGGACGGATAAAATCTAAAACATGTTTAAAAGCGGCATCAGCAATATCTGCAGCTTCCTTTATTATCTTAATCTCTGCATCCGTCTTAATCAAGCGTAACTTTTCAATAACACCTGCAATAGGTACAAGTTCAGCTTTCACTTCTTCTTCATATACTTTAAATAAAGAGTAAGTTAAATAATCTTCTTCAAAGCCCAATTTTTTGATGCCTAATTTTCTTACCTGTTCAGCAACTTCTTTTGGTATGGAATCTGAAAACTTAATTACTTCAAAGCCTTCACATTGCTTTGATGCTTGTTCAACATAGCGGAAATCAGTAATAAATTGTGCTTTATCCGTACTAATCAATACAACACCGGCAGTACCTGTGAAATTGGATATGTAGCGGCGGTTGTAGGGACTTGTGATAAGAACCCCATCTATTCCATTTGCTTCAAATTCTTTTCTAAGTTTCGTTAATTTTTCCATGTTTCCACTCTCCTTTTTAATTCCACAGATGGACACAATTATTTTATCATAACCCTTTCCCTACGACTAATATCAGCTTAACTTGCCGCCTCTTTTTCCTGTTCTCTGTTATTTCGATACTCATAACTAATGGAATAACCGATAAACAGTCCATATATGATATATAAACAAAATGATGTAATAATGGTATCTCTGCTTAAATCAAAAAGAGGTTTTATATCAGGAAATAGCGGGTTTAAGATTAAAAATACAATAAAAAACAAAACAGCTCCATATCCAAGGCCAAACCATATCCCATTAAATCGTTTTAAAAGGGCGGAATACAAGAATGCAGCACAAATTGAAATAATTCCAAGTAAAATAATGGAAATTACAGTTCCAATCCATCCAAATTTCCAATCACCAAGTGCCCATGGGATAAGGATGACATTGGGACGGATTTCTGTAAAGTTTAAATAGTAAGTTAAAAAACCAACGGTCGACCAAAATATTCCGCCAAATAAACCAGTCCAGAAAACCATCAGCGGAAATGCCATCGGTTGTGGGTATTTTCCTGCGACATTTTCGTTAGCCATTATAACAACCTCCAATACTTTTTCAGTCCTATTATGCCCGCAGGCTAATAAACATTTGCATAAAAAATCTTTTTTTGAATTTAATTGGAAAGATTATGTCATTCCTAGAGGATTTTTCATTTTTCTAGTAGAATACAATTAAGTACATACAGAAATCTTCATACTCTGCTCATGTGCAACTTTGTATATAGGTTGGTGTAGAATACATGTCCAATTCTCAAAAACCAGTTTACGGCGGTCAGGCCGTAGTTGAAGGAGTTATGTTTGGCGGCAAATATCATTATGTGACCGCAGTCAGAAGAAAAGACCATTCGATTGAATATTTTCATTTACCACGTAAAGCAAACCCTGCCCTTACCAAACTGAAAAAAATTCCGTTTCTTCGCGGGATTATTGCAATTATTGAGGCAAGTGCTAATGGATCAAAACACTTAAACTTTTCTTCCGAACGATATGATGTTGATCCTAAAGATGATGAAACGATAAAAGAAAAAGAAGTATCCAAGTTAACAATGTATTTAGGAGTTGCCGTTATTGGCGTCATTTCTTTTATTTTTGGAAAGTTTGCCTTTACCTTGGTTCCTGCTTTATTAGCGGAATTGACCAGGCCGATTTTTCCATCTGATTTTGTTCAAGTCTTGATTGAAAGTTTCATCAAGCTGATATTGCTGCTTTCATATATATATTTTGTTTCACTGACTCCATTAATTAAACGAGTCTTTCAATATCATGGTGCAGAACATAAGGTCATTAATACGTTTGAGTCTGGAGCACCGCTTACAATTGAAAATGTCCAATCTCATTCACGGCTTCATTACCGTTGCGGCAGCAGTTTTATTTTATTTACTGTCATTGTAGGACTATTTGTCTATTTGCTTGTTCCTACAACACCGCTTTGGCTTCGGATTGTTGACAGGATTTTGCTAATTCCCGTAGTACTCGGAATTTCCTTTGAAGTCCTGCAATTCACCAATAAATTAAGAGATATTCCTGTTCTAAAATATCTTGGACTGCCAGGACTTTGGCTTCAACTTTTGACAACAAAAGAACCTGATGATGAACAAGTGGAAGTTGCCATTATGTCTTTCCAAGAATTGCTGAGAAGGGAAACAGAAACTGAACTCGACTTAAAAAAGGAAGAAATTGTCTAATTTTTGTTTTTACTTGTTTAAAAGATAAAAAAAATGCTTAAGATGCTCATAGAGGGAGGTGGCTTTCTTGAAAAATCGGACATCCGTCCTAATTATAGGTGGACTTATCATTCTTGCCTTAATTGGTCTGTTTAGCTCTTTCATGGCTAATCCCGCTGGTTTCATTCAAAAAATAGCCCTTATGGCTGTGATTGGATTTGTAATCTTTTTCGTTGTTCGAAAGTTTTCAAATTCAAGCCCTCAGAAAAAAGAGCAGCGGGCATTTTTAAAAGCTGCAAAGCAGTCAAAAAAACGACTGCAGCAAAAAAACGGTGATTCCCAGATGAAAAGTTCCTCACTTGGCCCAATATCTAATTTGAAGAAACATAAGACCAAAAGGAAATCAAATGCTCATCTCACTGTAATAGACGGAAAAAAAGGGAAAAAGAAAAATCGAGCGTCATTATAAAACGCTCGTTTTTTTGTTCTCCTATTTACGTATTAATATGTCCATTTACTCAAAAACTGCTTGGCATGCTCCCTGCCAAACTCAACAATCGCCTTTTTCTTTTCTTCAGTTAAATGAAATTCTGTCGTTACCACACCTTCGGTCGGGATAAAAATAATGTTTTCCGCGTGCCTTTTAGAAATATATCGTGAATCATGGGCATCTTTCATGGTTTCAAATAAGGCGCCAAACAATTCTATTCCATTATTGATTTTGTGTTTTTGATGTCCAAATTCATTCGCACTGAGTTTAATTCCAAGTACAGGTCTTACCTTTTTTACATTATCTTTATCAAAAAGCCACATCGGAAAATTGCTTAAAACTCCTCCATCAACCAATACATTTGTACCGTCTTGGGAGCGCATCTTTACTGGTTCAAAAAAATAGGGAATACTGCAGCTTATTCGGATCGCTTTGGCGATGGAAAAGGAACCTGGTGAAATGCCGTATTTTTCCAAGTCTTCGGGCAGCACCACCATCTGCCCGTTCGATAGGTCAGAAGCCACTACTCTAAGGGTATTTGGCGGTAAGTCTGCAAATGTTCGCAGCCCTTTTGCTTCCAGCTTTTCCTTCAGCCATCTTTCCAATTCATTTCCTTTATAGAGTCCTAATTTCCAATAAAGCAAAAGCCATTTTGCAAATTTAAACGGAATAATCGTTTTTCTTGGATCTAGTAGTGTGACAGGATCTAATTCGTCTACTAAATGGTATATTTCCCTGCTTGTATAACCAGCAGCAATTAAGGCGGCAACGATGGATCCTGCACTGGTTCCTGCCAATCTTACAAAATGCAAACCCCTGTTTTCAATTTCTTCATATGCCCCAATCAGTGCAAATCCCTTTATACCTCCCCCTGAAAAAACGCCGTCTATTTTCATGGCAGCACCCCTAAAGATGTATCATTTTTACATTTTTAAGCAGCATCATCTCAAAATAGTACCAAGGACAGAGTGAAAATTTAGTCAATTTAAAATAATTTTATGAAGAGTAAGTAATTGTTGTAATTTCTATTAACATATAATTTAAGTTTGTGTCCTTAAAATTTAAGTTTGTGTCCTTAAACTAATGGTTCAGAAGATGGTTGTTAAATAGGCACTGTTAAGGAATGGTGTTGAATGTTTATAACCCTGTTAATTGCAGCGACAGGAACGAAGACTCCTCGTAAATGCTATCGCATTCCCTTAGTGCGCCGGCAGGTTCAGCGGCGTAATTCAATGTCCTTCGGGAATACGCGCCTGGGGAGACAACTCAGGTCCGCAGGCGTTCATATCAGGAGGCTCCCTGGGACGCCCCCGAATCGAGATTGTTCCTCCTTCTAAAAGCTATAGTTTTTAGTCCAATAGCAGTGGAGTGGTTTGAAGAATTATATGCTAATTTTAAATACAAATATTAAGGGTAAACGTTATCAATTATAAATGGACTTCCTATCTAAACAGTGCCATTGTTTTGCTTTTTTAGAAAATAGACAATTGAATAAATAGGAAGATGAAGAGGTATAGCCTATATTAATCATTTGATTGCCGATATTAAGGCGAATCAGATTGTAAGAAAAAATCATTGAGATTGGGAAACCACAAGACTTGCTGAGGATACAGCATACGTTTTTTTATTTTTATTTAAATTATGCCGTAAAGCAATTTTTGAAAGAGGGCAGTTTGATTGTCCCGCTGCCAGAAGACTTTATATTTTACCAAGAGGATAAATGTAGTTTAGCGGTAAATTCACATGAGGTATTCTATGGTTGAAGAATTTGTATACGGCCGTTTTTTTATTGTATTCACGGGAACTTTAACTCGGCAAGAACAACTACAAATTAAAGGCAAAAAGCTTGAGAACTCTCAAGCTTTTTGTTTGCTGTTTACATTGTGATATTACCCGGTTTTTATAGAGTAAAACATATTTTACCTTGAACAGTATTTTTATTTTTCTCCACATGATTGGAAGACTTACTGTTTAGATGGCAGGGCTTTGGACATTTTTATCAAAGCTTTACCTTTTGCAGCCGCAGTGCATTTAAGACAACAGATACGGAGCTAAATGCCATTGCTGCTCCTGCAAGCCATGGTGCAAGGAATCCCAGCGCCGCGATTGGGATTCCCAGCGAGTTATATGCAAGTGCCCAGAAGAGATTTTGTTTTATATTTGTAATCGTCTTTTTACTCATAAAGATGGCATCCGCAATACTATTCAAGTCCCCGCGTATCAGCGTGATATCAGCTGCTTCCATTGCGATATCTGCACCTGTACCAATTGCCATTCCGATATCAGCAGCAGCAAGTGCCGGGGCATCATTTATTCCATCGCCAACCATTGCTACTTTCTTTCCTTGTGCCTGGAGTTTCTTAATTTCGTCGGCCTTTCCTTCTGGCAGAACCTCCGCAATAACATGGTCGATACCGGCCTGTTTGGCAATTGCCTTCGCTGTTTTCTGATTATCCCCTGTAATCATTATGACCTTAAGACCCATCTTTTGAAGACGTCTGATAGCCGCTTTTGACGTAATTTTAATGGTATCTGCAACAGCCACAGTACCAGCGTATTTCCCATCTATAGAGACCAGCATGGCCGTTTTCCCAACCCGTTCTAATCCATCCATTTTGCCAAGTGCATTTGCAATAGGGATGTTATATTGGTTCATCAGTTTTCTAGTACCTACAAGGATTTCTTTTTTATTGACTACCGCTTTAATACCAAACCCGGGAATTGCTTCAAAATGGGTTACCTTTTTTATGCTGATGCCTTTTTCATTAATTCCTTGAACAATGGCCTGTGCAAGCGGATGCTCTGATTGCTTTTCAGCTGAACCTAACAAGGCTAAAAATTCATTCTCGTTAAAAGACTTTTCGACAAACAGATCAGTTAATACCGGTTTCCCATTTGTTACAGTGCCTGTTTTATCTAAGACAACAGCAGTGATACGATGAGTCAATTCCAAGTGTTCCCCGCCTTTAAACAAGATGCCATATTCAGCAGCCCTCCCGGAACCGGCCATGATAGAGGTTGGGGTGGCCAATCCCAGAGCACAAGGACAGGCGATAACAAGAACAGCAATTAATTTTTGCAAGGCTTCAGAGAAGTCTCCAGGAGCTGCACCAAAATACCAAATAATAAAGGTGAGTACTGCAAGCCCCACAACAATTGGAACAAATACTCCGGAAATTTTATCTGCGAGACGCTGGATTGGCGCTTTAGATCCTTGAGCTTCCTCTACCACTTTGATAATCTGGGCTAATGCCGTATCCCTGCCAACCTTTGTTGCCTCCACTTTTAAAAATCCATTTTTGTTCAGTGTGGCGCCGATAACTTCGTCCCCTGTTTGTTTATCAACCGGTACGCTTTCGCCAGTAAGCATTGATTCATCAATGGCTGACTGACCTTCAATAATTTTTCCGTCAACAGGTATCTTTTCCCCTGGTTTAACATAAAGAATATCGCCGGCAATTACATCTTCCAGCGGTATTTCTTGTTCGATTCCGCCGCGTTCAACGGTTGCTGTTTTTGCTTGAAGTCCCATTAATTTTTTTATTGCTTCTGAAGAACGTCCTTTTGCTTTTGCTTCAAACAGCTTGCCCAGAATAATTAATGTAATCAAAACTGCACTCGTTTCATAGTATAATTCCACTTCATGAGTGACTCCTGCAAGAGACATAATGGACAAATATAAACTGTAAAAATAGGCAGCAGATGTACCCAATGCTACGAGCACATCCATATTGGCACTTTTATTTTTCAACGCTTTATAAGCACCAATATAAAACTGGCCTCCGATTATAAACTGAACGGGTGTTGCTAAAAGCAATTGAAACCATGGATTCATAAAAATGTCAGGAACCCAGATAAAGGAGGTAAACGAGAAGTGGCTGACCATGGCCCATAAAAGAGGGAAGGATAGGATGGCCGCAAAGATAAATTTTCTTGTCTGTCTTTCAGTTTCCTTTTGCCTATAATCTGCTGTTACCTTAGAATCTTCTTTTATCCGCGCACCATACCCAAGATTCTCCACTTTTTTGATGATGTCATTAGTAGAAAGTACAGATCCATTAAATTCAACTGCAGCCTTTTCAAGCGCCAAATTCACGTTGGTCTTTACAACACCCTCTAATTTATTTAGACCTTTTTCAATTCTGGCAGAACAAGCTGCACAAGTCATACCGGTTATATCAAACTCTGCTTTATCCATCACAACGTCGTAGCCTAAATCCCTTATTTTCCTTTCAATATCTTCCACCTTAATTTGTGAAGGATCATATTTAATTGCCGATTTTTCTAACGCAAGATTTACTGTCGCCGACTCTACACCTTCAAGTTTATTTAATCCCTTTTCAATTCTAGCCGCACATGCTGCACAAGTCATTCCAGAGATTTGAAGGTTGGTTTCCTTTAAACTTTGACCCATATAAGCCAACTCCTCATACCCTATATAGGTATCTATTTTTAAGAAAAGAACGTGCTAACATTTAGCACGTCTTTGAAGTGGTTATTTCACATCATAGCCTTGATCATCAATGGTTTCTTTAATTTTATCTAATGAAACTTTTTCTGGATTAAATTCAACATCTACCGCTTCCTCTTTAAGGTTTACTTTAACAGTATTAACCCCCTCAAGACTGCCAACACTTCCTTCAACAGCTTTTACACAATGATTACAAGACATTCCTTGAACGTTCAGTGTTACCTTTTCCATATATATCCTTCCCCTCATACTTTTATAGTTAATTTAGTTACTGTATCACTAAATTACATACCCCTCCACCCTATTTAAAGAGATATTTATCATTTTCCTTCACTATTTTTTCGTAAGTTCAAAAATCATTCAATTTGAATGGACCTGACATATTATCATTCAATTTTTTCAAGAAAAATCCTTCTTTTTTATACATTTATAAGCAAAAAAAGAGTATCGGGTTACCGATACTCTTACGTTTATCTTATAAACCGCACTTTAATTGTGCACCACAGTTGGTACATGTATTACAGCCGCCAATTTCTTCAACTTCACCTTTACGGCATACCGGGCAAGTATTTCCTACCTCTGAGCCGATTGTAACGTTAGTCGAGCGAAGGTCGCTGATGGTATCAACAAGTACTACATGCTGCTTTTCTTTTTCATCAAACATTGACAACTGCTCGTTCGTATTTTCTTCTGCTTTAAGAGTCAATACTTGAGAGTCGCGTGAACCGTCTACATAGACAGTACCGCCTTTTGCACCACCGCGGTATAGACGTTCATATACTTTTTCAACCTGTTCTACACTATATCCTTTTGGTGCGTTAACTGTTTTACTAATTGAACTGTCAATCCAGCGCTGGATTACACATTGAACATCAGCATGTGCTTCAGGAGCAAGCTCCATTGCAGTCACAAACCAGTTTGGCAGGTTTTCTGGGTCTGCTTCTGGATGCTGATCTAAATATTCTTGAACGATATCCGCCTTGACTTCGATAAACTTCCCGAGACGTCCGCTTCGGAAGTAGGAGAATGAGAAGTAAGGTTCCAAGCCTGTGGATACCCCAACCATTGTACCAGTGGATCCTGTTGGAGCAACGGTCAGCAAATGGGAGTTTCTAATTCCGTTCACTAAAATCGATTGACGGATATCCTCCGGCATTTTCTTCATATAACCTGTTTCAATGAACGCCTGTCGTAAACGGTTTGTTTCATCGACTGTTTCACTTGTTAAGAATGGGAAGCTTCCCTTCTCTTTTGCCAATTCAATGGACGTTCTATATGCTGTAGTGGCAATTGTATCAAATACTTTGTCAACCAGTTCATTACCTTCAGATGAGCCATACTCTGTTTCACAGTAGATTAAAAGGTCATGCAGACCCATAACACCAAGACCTACACGGCGTTCACCAAGTGCCTGCTTTTTGTTTTCTTCTAAGAAATATGGTGTTGCATTGATTACGTTATCCTGCATGCGGACACCAATTTCTACGGTCTTCTTCAATTTTTCAAAATTAACAGTTTTTGTTTCTTTGTCTGCCATTTCTGCTAAGTTAACAGCAGCTAGGTTACAGACTGAAAATGGTGCGAGCGGCTGCTCCCCACAAGGGTTCGTTGCAACTACCTGTTGACCATATGCCTTCGCATTTGTCATGTCATTAGCATTATCGATAAAGAAAATCCCCGGTTCTGCTGAATATGTCGCACAAATGTTGATTAAGTTCCATAGTTCTTTTGCCTTGATCTTTTTGTAAACCCGTACTTTGTGTCCAAGTCTTTCCCACTCGCGAACATCACCGACTTTGTGCCATTCTTCATTATAAGTTCGCATTTCTTCTTCATCATATTGTTCCACGTAAGGGAAACGCAGTTCATATTCATCGTCATTTTCAACAGCTTCCATAAATTCTTTTGTTAAGCATACAGAAATATTTGCACCTGTTAAAAACTCTGGATTATGAACAGTATAATTACCGCCGACCTTCAGCTTCTCTTCAGCTTCAGCAATGATTCCTTCGCTGAAACCGCCGTACCCCTGAATGTTCTTATAATTTATAATCCCTTGATACATTGCGATTTCTTGTGTAGTTAAAGGTGTGAACTTTAATTTGTCCTTCGCAAGTTTTTTGATTTTCTCATCACTTGTATTTTCAATTAAGAAACGTAGAATTCTAGGATTTTGCATTTTGGAAATAATAAATTCAATGATGTCTGGATGCCAGTCAGCCAGCATAATCATTTGGGCACCCCTGCGGCTGCCGCCCTGCTCAACTAAATGCGTCAATTTCGCAATATCATCAAGCCACGATACCGAACCAGACGATTTACCGTTTACGCCGCGGGCCAGGGTATTTCTTGGACGTAATGTCGAACCGTTAGTGCCGACACCGCCGCCTCGGCTCATGATTTCCATCACCTGTTTCCGGTGGTCAGAAATACCTTCACGTGAATCAGCTACGAATGGCATTACATAACAGTTGAAATAGGTGACATCTGTTTTTGCTCCGGCACCATATAGAACGCGACCTGCCGGAATAAAGTTCAACGAGACAAGTTCTTGATAAAACTTTTCTGTCCACTCGGTGCGTTTCTCCTCAGTTTCCTCAACGGCTGCTAAGCCTGCTGCAACACGGCGGGCAATTTGCTCATAGAAAAGCTCAAGCGGTTTTTCAACCACATCAAGAGAGCGGATAATCATTCCTGTACCCGCCTCTTCCGGATCATCCAGGACACCTCTATATTCCTCTTCCACTAATACCTTAGCTCTTTTCTTCTCCCAATCAATATCTAAGATCGTTCCTAATCCTCTTGCTGGAAATTTTGGATCTTCTTTAATCGTTAGAACAACAAAGTCTCCTTTAGTGAGGGTAATCTTTTCAGTATCTTTGAAGGTGTAGCGATCCAGCATGACTAAACGCGAAACACCCTTGTGAGTTATTTTCATATCCGGGGTAACTGGGTGTACCTGGGGAAATAGGCGGATATCCTCATTCAACCTTTCAAAATCAATATTCATTTTTTGTCTAAACACAACAGACATGAGAACAACTCCTTCTAATAAATAAAAATCTATTGCTTTTTGCTAGATTCTAGTCTGTTTTTTTCCTATATCTAGTTGTTTCAATATACTTAAGGTACCACAAATAGATATAGAAAATCAACATATGGTGTATTATATTTTTTCTTCACTACTATATATTGTATGCTCAGCAAAAAACAATTATTTTGTCAAACCTAAAATTAAATAGATTTTAAAGAAAATACAAGCTTTCACCGATATTTCTATTAAAATCGAGGAATTTTAACAAATTTCGCAGCTTGCACAAAAATAAAGCGGCATCTGCCGCTCTGCAAATTACCTTACCTTTTAAAATTCCAATCATCATTTTCATACCGTTCATAAGCTAATCGATGAATATAGTCCATTTCTTCCATTGATAAATGATACGGTTCCAGCTCTATATTCAATCCTTCAGCAAATCCCTTATAAAAAGCTTCCTTTGCTTGCTCCAGAGTAATCCTTCTAGGGCTGATATCATTAATTGCTACTGCCTTATTCCTAAAAGATTTCTTCATCCGTTCCTTTACCCGTTCATTTGGATATTTAAACAAACTAAACAGCTTATCTTCATCCAAATCCAAAAGAATAGAACCGTGCTGTAAAATAACCCCTTTTTGCCTGGTTTGCGCACTTCCAGCAACCTTTCTGCCTTCGACAACAAGTTCATACCAGCTCGGTGCATCGAAGCAGACTGCCGAATGCGGACTCTTTAGCGCATCCCGCTCCTCCTTTGTTTTTGGAACCGCAAAGTAGGCTTCAAGGCCTAAATGATGGAATCCTTTTAAGATTCCTTCCGAAATAACCCGGTAAGCCTCTGTAACGGTTTTTGGCATTTCCGGATGCTCCTCTGATACAATAACACTATATGTCAGCTCATGTTCGTGAAGAACACCCCTGCCTCCTGTAGGTCTCCTGACAAACCCCAGACCATTGTTTTTCACAGCCTCCATATCAATTTCCTTTTCAACCTTTTGAAAATAGCCAATGGATAGAGTTGGAGGATTCCAGCCATAGAAGCGGATTACCGGTGGAATTTTACCTTCACTGTGCCAATCAAGCAAAGCCTCATCCATTGCCATATTAAAAGAAGGAGAACAATTCCCGCTGTCGATAAATAGCCATTTTTCCTTTTCCATTCAAAACCCTCATTTAATCAAAATATTTATACCGTTTTAAGTCTACCAAAATTTGAAAAGAATGCAAAACAGATTAATTTTGGTATTATTTTATTAAAAGAATTTTAGACATTGTTCTTTATCTTTATGGGAAGGACTTATATAATAAAAAATAGTGGAGTACAGCTTGAAAGGAGAAATAACGTTGAATTCACTTTATGTTTTATTAATTATTATTGCAGCTGTTATTATTTACTCCGTTTTCACTTATTTTTATCAAAAGAAAATTGTAAAAACGGTTACTGAGGAAGAATTCCGTGCAGGTTACAGAAAGGCACAGCTAATAGATGTTCGTGAACCTAACGAATTTGACGCCGGACATATTTTAGGCGCGCGTAATATTCCGATGTCACAGATTAAAATGCGAACAAAGGAAATCCGACCTGATTTACCTGTCTATCTGTATTGCCAAAGCGGAATGCGCAGCGGCAGGGCAGCTCAATTTTTACACAAAAAAGGGTATAAAGATCTTACCCAGCTGCAAGGCGGTTTTAAAAAGTGGACAGGCAAAGTAAAAGCTAAGAAATAATGTTCATCAGACTCTGGAAGCATCCAGGGTCTTTTTTATTAGACAAAAAGGATGATTCTCACAAGAATCATCCTTTTTAGCTATTATTATTTATGCTTGATATCGCAGAATCGGCTTTCTTGCAGCAGTTGTTTCATCCAGACGGCTGACAACTGTTGTATGAGGAGCCTCCTGAACGATTTCAGGATTTTCTTCTGCTTCCTTGGCAATTTGAATCATCGCATCAATAAAGGAATCGAGTGTTTCTTTTGATTCCGTTTCAGTTGGTTCAATCATAATACATTCTTCTACATTAAGCGGGAAGTAAATGGTTGGCGGATGATAGCCAAAGTCTAGTAGACGTTTGGCAATATCAAGTGTCCTGACACCTAGTTTCTTCTGGCGCTTACCACTTAAAACAAACTCATGTTTACAATGTCTGTCAAATGGAAGATCGTAATACTCAGCTAGTCTTCTCATCATATAGTTAGCATTTAAAACAGCATTTTCCGTCACTGCTTTCAAACCGTCAGGACCCATTGACCGAATATATGTGTAGGCACGAACGTTGATTCCAAAGTTTCCATAAAACGGCTTGACACGGCCAATGGATTGCGGGCGGTCATAATCCAGCACATATTCATCACCTTGTTTTGAAACAACTGGTTTTGGCAAAAACGGAATTAGGTCTGCTTTAACGCCGACAGGGCCTGAACCAGGACCACCGCCTCCGTGCGGGCCGGTAAATGTTTTGTGAAGATTTAAGTGAACCACATCAAACCCCATATCTCCCGGTCTTGCTTTTGATAGAACAGCGTTTAAATTCGCCCCGTCATAATAAACTTTACCGCCTGCACCATGAACAATTTCAGCAATTTCTATAATATGTTCTTCAAATAATCCAAGTGTATTTGGATTCGTCAACATTAATGCTGCTGTATCATCACCAACAACTCTTCTTAAATCTTCTAAATCCACAAGACCATTTTCATTAGATTTAACCGTAACTGTGTCAAGACCGGCTACAGATGCTGATGCAGGGTTTGTACCGTGAGCCGAATCAGGAATAATTACCTTAGTCCGCAAAACATCCCCATTTGCCTCATGGAAAGCGCGAATCAACATTAATCCTGTCCATTCACCATGGGCGCCAGCTGCCGGCTGGAGGGTCACTTCATCCATGCCGGTAATTTCTTTTAAATGCTGCTGGAGATCGTACATAAGTTCAAGCGCACCTTGGACTGAGCTTTCATCCTGAAGAGGATGTATATGTGCAAAGCCATTATAACGTGCAACATTTTCGTTAATTTTTGGATTATATTTCATCGTACAAGAGCCTAATGGATAAAAACCAGAATCCAGGCCGTGATTCCTTTTAGAAAGGGATGTATAATGACGCATGATATCAAGCTCAGATACTTCTGGAAGTGCAGGCTCCTCTTCACGTAAATACCCTTCTGGAAGCAGACCGTTTAAGTCAGTTTCCGGAACATCCATCTCCGGAAGACTATATCCAATTCGGCCTGGTGTACTTTGTTCAAAAATCAATTGCTGATCTTGATTATGCATGGATATCCCCCAATTCTTTCACAAATGTATCTATTTCTTCCTTCGTTCTTTGCTCTGTAACAGCAACAAGCATATGGTTAGCCAAATCTGGATAATCACGGCCTAAATCATAACCGCCGATAATTCCTTTTTGCAGCAGCATTTGATTGATTTCTTTTACCGGTTTATTAAGCTTAATTACAAATTCATTAAATAAATGGCCATCATAAACCACTTCTATACCAACTTGTTTAAAGGCATTTTTTGCATAGTTTGCTTTTTGAATATTCGCAGCCGCCATTTCACGAACACCGTTTTTACCTAGAGCAGTCATGGCAACAGATGCTGCAAGGGCATTTAATGCTTGGTTGGAACAAATATTTGATGTTGCCTTATCACGGCGGATATGCTGTTCACGAGCTTGAAGCGTCAGCACAAAACCGCGCCGGCCTTCCTCATCGGTTGTTTGTCCTACCAGTCGGCCCGGAACCTTACGCATTAACTTGCTTGTAACAGCAAAATAACCGCAGTGTGGTCCCCCAAATGCAGATGGAATACCAAGAACCTGTGCATCTCCGACAACAATATCGGCTCCAAATTTACCAGGAGGTGTTAATACCCCAAGAGATAAAGGATTGGAGGAAACAACAAACATCGCTTTATGTTCATGAATAATTTCTTCTAACTCTTTTAATGGTTCAATTCGGCCAAAGAAGTTTGGATATTGAACGATAACAGCTGCAACATCCTTATTCACCATTTCCTTTAACACATCGACGTCTGTTATGCCGTTCTTTACTGGAATCTCCACAACTTCAAGGTACTGTCCCTTTGCATATGTTTTTAAGACATCCCGGTATTCAGGGTGAACTGCACTTGAAATGACAATTGTTTTCCGCCTTGTATGGCCTGCACTAAGCATAGCAGCTTCTGCTAAAGCGGTACCGCCATCATACATGGAGGAGTTTGCAACTTCCATTCCGGTTAATTCGCAAATCATCGTTTGGAATTCAAAGATGGCTTGCAGCTCCCCTTGTGAGATTTCCGGTTGATATGGTGTGTATGCTGTATAGAATTCTGACCGTGAGATAACATGGTCGACGATAACAGGAATGTAATGGTCATAAACTCCAGCACCAAGGAATGACACATTTTCTTTTAAGTCAGCATTTCTGCTTGCCAATTTATATAATTCTTTCATCAAAGCTGTCTCTGATTTTGCCGGCTTAATCTGATAATCCCCTTTAAATCTTACCTTTTCCGGGATATCGCCGAATAGCTCATCGACGGCTTCAACACCTATTGTTTCAAGCATGTCTTTTTTATCTTGTTCTGTCATAGGTAAATAGCGATGTTTCATAACCTTAGCTCCCCTCATGTTTTACTTTTCTCGTTTATAAAAAGGTGTAGGAACAACTTTTACTTTTAAGCGTTTGCCGCGAATCTCAACTTCCAACTCAGAATCAAGTTCTCCATATTCCGAAGAAATAAGGGCAAGACCAATATTTTTCTTCAATGTAGGTGATTGTGTGCCAGTTGTTACCTCGCCAATCAGCTCATCGCCTTTATATACAGGATAACCATGTCTAGGAATACCGCGGTCAATCATTTCAATCCCGACAATTTTTCTCGGAACACCATTTTCTTTTTGTTGCAATAAAGCATCTTTACCAATAAAATCTGCTTCTTTTTTCAGCTTCACTGCAAATCCGATACCGGCTTCCAGCGGGGAAATTTCCGCTGATAATTCTTGGCCATATAGAGCTAAATTTGCTTCAAATCGTAAAGTATCACGGGCACCTAATCCGCAAGGTATTACCCCTTCATCTTTTCCTGCTTCTAAAATATCCTTCCAAATATCAACCACATCATCTGCTTGACAATAGACCTCAAAACCGTCTTCACCCGTATAACCTGTTCTTGATACCAGTGCCTTTTTGCCGTTTATTTCAACGTCCTGCTGGAATTTAAAGAAGCCGATACTGCTTAAATCGGTTTGGGTAAGCTTTTGCAAGACCTGCTGGGCAAGAGGTCCTTGAAGGGCAGCCTGGGCAGTTGTTTCAGATAAGTTTTTAAGCGATACATCACCTTCTAAGTGTTTTTCCAGCCAGTTGAAGTCTTTTTCAATATTAGACGCATTCACAACAAGCAAATAGTGGTTATCTTCCATTTTGTAAACTAGCAGATCATCAACGGTACCGCCATTTTCATAGCACATGGCTGTATATTGAGCTCCACCATTTTTAATTTTGGAGATATCATTTGTCATCACTTTTTGTAAATAATCAAGGCTGGTTGTACCTGCCACTTCAATCTCACCCATATGGGAAACGTCGAACAATCCCGCTTTGGTACGGACTGCCTCATGTTCCTCCTTAATGCTGGAAAACTGGACAGGAAGGTCCCAGCCGCCAAAATCAATGGTTTTGGCCCCATATTCCTTATAGACATCGAACAGCGGAGTTCGTTTTAATTCTGCCATCCTTGAATCTCCCTTCATCTTACCTGTTTATTTATGAAATACTCTTTAAAAAGAGGTAAAGCCGATCATCAAAGTTCTAATTAAACATTTAGCAAAAATAAAAAAGGACAGAAAACCACCTTATCAATAAGGAAGTCTCTGTCCTTGCACCTGAAAGTTTAACCTAAATGGCTGTCCCCGTGGGTGGCCGCTTAGAACGGCACTCTCCAGAGCTGCGTCAAACAAGAGTTCTTTTGCCTGAGAGATTCACAAAAAATGCTTGCTCCTTCGGCGCCACATAAGTAGTCTCTCCCCTTGTTGTCATTCGCATCTATAATATTTTCCAATTTGGTCATACTAACTATACTAAAAAAAGATGTAATCAATTTAAATATTTTAAACTTTCAAAGCTATTATCATCCTACCATTAAGAATGATTTTGGGCAATAACATTTTTGTAAAAAAGGAGATGAAACAAAATGAATGTAGAAATTGAATTTGATTCCTCTTGGCAGGATGATTTTTTAGACAGAATCGACGCTGACGGTCCATGGGGAGATTGGGAGCTTTTCAAACTGGCCATCCAAGTCGAAAAACATTTAGTCATACCAGAGTTTGAAGGATTGCAGGCACCGAAACATCTGCCAAATCTAACCCCGCTGCCGCACCAGCTTGAAACAGCTAAACAAGTAATTGAAAATATGAATGGCAAAGCGATTCTTGCTGATGAAGTTGGACTTGGGAAAACCATTGAAGCAGGGTTAATTTTAAAAGAATACATGATTCGCGGCCTTGTCAAAAAAGTATTAATTCTTGTTCCTGCCTCCCTTGTTACCCAATGGGGCCAAGAATTGAACAACAAGTTTTTTATTCCTGCCGTTACGCAGAAAAAAAGCTATGTTTGGGAGCAGTGTGATGTGGTGGTCTCCTCCATTGATACTGCTAAAAGAAACCCTCACCGAGATATTATTTATAAACAGGATTATGACTTAATTATTATTGATGAGGCCCATAAGCTCAAAAATAATAAGACAAAAAACTATGAGTTTGTCCAAAACCTAAAGAAAAAGTTTTGTTTATTGCTGACCGCTACACCTATACAGAACAGAATAGAAGAAATTTTTAATCTTGTGTCACTTTTAAAACCCGGACATTTAGGAAACGAAACAGCATTCTATGAAAGATATAAACGTGATTCTCGTTCGTTAAATGATAATGAGCATTTAAAAGAACTGGTCAATAAAGTAATGATTCGCAATCGCCGTGCGGATACTGGCATTGAATGGACCAAGCGCTATGTAGAAACAATTCCAATTGAATTTAGTCCAACAGAGAGAGAACTTTACGATGATATTTGCAGTCTAAAAAGTGAAGGCGATTGGCTTCAGTCCAGCGCATTTTCAGTCATGACCTTGCAGCGGGAAGCATGCAGCAGCAGAGAGGCTGTTTTTTATACTTTAAAAAATATGCTTCAAAAACAAGAAAATCCTGCACAGGCATATCAACAGCAGATTGAGTATTTAATTAAAAAAGTAGAGGCAGTTAAGCAGAATTCAAAAGCGGAGAAAGCCTTGGAATTAATTCAAAACATCAATGATAAAGTGATTATTTTCACTGAGTACCGGGCTACTCAATTGTATTTGCAATGGTATTTAAAACAAAATGGAATAACCTCTGTTCCTTTCCGAGGCGGCTTTAAAAGAGGAAAGAAAGACTGGATGCGTGAACTGTTCCAAAAGCATGCCCAGGTTCTAATCGCTACGGAGGCAGGCGGTGAAGGGATCAATCTTCAATTCTGCCATCATATTATTAACTTTGATTTACCTTGGAATCCAATGAGACTCGAACAGCGGATCGGCCGAATCCACAGGCTCGGCCAGGAGAATGATGTCAGGATTTATAATTTTGCAATTAAGGATACTGTTGAGGAGCATATCTTAAAACTTCTTTATGAAAAAATTAATTTATTCGAACGAGTCATCGGTGAGCTTGATGAGATTCTAACCAGACTTGATTTTGGCAACATTGAAGATCATTTGATTGATATATTCAGCGATTCCAGTTCTGAAGGAGAAATGCGAATCAAGATGGAAAACCTATCTTCTATGATTGAATTTGCTGAAAGTATGCAGAAAGGAGATTCACATGCAGCAGCAGGAAATTCATAGCTTTCTAATTCAATACTTTAAGGCAAACGATTGTCCAATACTTGAAAATAAACCAGGCTATTTAACAGTACAGTTAACTATTAAACTGGATAAAGAATTGATGAACCGCCCTTTTTACTGGCACTATTTAGAGAAAACCGGCGGGACTCCTAATCCAATGAAATTGACTCTGATTACTAATACGAAGGAAGCACCAGATAGCCTTAAAGGGGAAATCATTCATTTTGGATCCCCCAGACTGCATCAAATTTTTGCCTCGTCAAAGAATCTGGCCAGGTACATTCGGCTTTATGAAAACCATAGACATGGACAGCAGCAAACTCCCCTGCTGCCTTGGCTATGTTTGAATGTTAAAATATCCTACCAATGTGACCGGAAACGTGATGAGTTTAAAACCATCGGCCTGCAGCTTATAAACGGAGTAATGGTGGAAAATTTTCATGATCGGCTTCTGAAAATTCCTTTAACGCCAAAGATACCAGATTATTCTTTCACCCTGTCCCCGTTAGTAAAACCAAAAAGCGGAATTCTCAGGGTAGAAAAATATTTAAAATCAGAAATTGCCAAGGAAGACCATACATGGGCAGAAGAAGCAAAAAAACGCTGGGACCAAGATTTAAGGCTCCTTGACCATTTCTATGAGGATATCGAGGAAGAAAACGAAAGCTATGAAACAGAGAAAAAAGCACTCCAAGACCAATATGAACCAAAAATAAAAATATCCTTTATTAATGGCGGTCTTTTTTATCTAACTGAAAAAGCAATTTAATTCCTTTAAGACAATCTCAAATGGAGATTGTCTTTTTGTGACCTTCTACCCATTTTTGAAACATAATAGAAAAGATTGAAACAAAATTGCCACAACTTCGTCCTAACATATAGATGGATTTTTAAAGAGGAGGGGCAAAAATCAGATTATCTAGATATGTATTTTGGGGGACCGCCGTGTTATTCCTATTTACCCTTTTATTAACTGGATGTGTAAAGAATGATCAGCAAAAAAAGAAAATACCTGTTACGAACGAAAGAACAATTCACCCCCCCTCCTCACAAGTAAGTAAATGGAAATTACCAATTTCAGTTCCAGAGGGTGATTTTTACAGGATAGCCGGGTGGCTCTCAAATAACATGATACTTTATATAACAAACCTGCAGCAAACTTCAAATTTATATAGCTACAATCTTTTATCAGGAAAAAGCCAGTTCATTTATCATAGTGACCAGCCCATTGTTACCGTACAGATCAGTCCTTAAAAAAACTTCTTTTGGTTCATTCTTCACCATCGACATACGAAGGAATTGTTACGATTATCGATACAAAGGGAAATCAAAAGCTGAAGGAATCCATTCCTTCACATGATTTAACTTTTGAATGGAATCCATTTGATGAATCAAAGGTAATGATCTTGAAATTTACTGAGGATTGGAACTTTAAAGCAATGCAATTGGATTTAAAAAAAGCTAGACTAACGGAATGTTCTTTGCCCCAGCCTTTTTTAAAATGGCTTTCTTTAAATGAAATAGCTTATTTAAACTGGGATGAAGACCATCCATCTTTAAAAGCCCCGCTTGTAAAAAGGGACTTGGATACAGGGAAAGGAACCATCTTATATGAAGACATCACCCAGTTTGCAGCATTTCGAAAAATGTTGATCATCATTACTGCAGAGGGGCAATCATCATCAAAGGCAAAGTATACTTTTTATGGCCAAAATCGAAAGAATCTATTTACGTTTTCAATACCACAGCTGTCAAGCTATTCTGATTGGCTGGTTCCATTCTATGATTATAATGAATCAAACGGAAGTTTTATTACGTTCCAGCCGATTTCCAGCGGAGAAGCCGACGCTTATTCTGAAGGGTTTGACCTGGTTGAATATAATGTAATAAAGAAACAAAAACAGCTAATAGCAGAAGGCTTGGAAAATGAACCAATCAGCTTTTCTCCATCGGGTGATGTAATTCTTTACGGTAACAGCCTTGAGAAAATCATGGACCTGCATGAAAAGAAAACATACGACGCAGTGAAAGACTAAAAAAAAGACTGTCAATTCGACAGTCTTTTTTTAGTGGGTTCCAGTAGGGAAGCCTGAATTAACAAGAGTCATGATCGTAAACCAGCCAAACACTGCGAACGATGCAATTCCCCAGAATGCACCTAAAAGATTTTTATTCTTTAGTGCTTTGAAACCGCCAATGGCAGCAAGTATGGTTACAAGTGCAAAAATAATAACCAATCCCATGAATAATCCCCCTTAAGGCTATCGCCGATAGTTTGAAGAAAATTATGTAACTATATTATATACATTCGAATCCTATTTTATATTCTTTTCAGTCATTTGTCGAGGGCAAAAGAGATTCTTTTGTGCCGGAATATTGACTTTTATAATAATGCATTTCTTTTTCTCTTTCCAATTTATAGTGTAAAATAGATTAAAGCAAATACTATATGGAGGTTTAAATAAATGAAATGGCAGCAGCTTCCTTTAGGAAGTATTCAAACCAACTGTTATATTGTTGAAAATCCGGATCGTTCCTGTTTAATTTTTGATCCCGGCGGTGAAGCCAAAAAACTTATGAATCTGATCAATTCAAGGGGGGTAAAACCGATCGCCATATTATTAACTCATGCTCATTTTGATCATATTGGAGCTCTTGATGAGATTAGAGAGAAGTACCAAATTCCAGTTTATGTTCATAAATTGGAGGAAAAGTGGCTGGGTGATCCTGCCTTAAATGGTTCACAATTCTTTCCACTCATTGAAGCAGTCAAAGCAAATCCAGCTGACCATGTTATAAAAGAAGAAGGACTACTGAAACTTGCGGACTTCGAAATGAAAGTTTTTCATACGCCAGGTCATTCACCAGGAAGTGTATCTTATTATTTTGAAAAAGAAGGGGTTGTTATTTCAGGCGATGCTCTATTTCAGGGAAGTATCGGGCGCACTGATCTGCCTGGCGGAGATCAAAACCAGCTGTTAAAAAGTATCCATGATAAGCTTTTAACACTTCCTGAAGATACATACGTATTATCAGGACATGGTGAAGTAACTTCCATTGCCAATGAAATGGACAGCAACCCATTTCTTCACGGATTTTAATATAAGAAAAGCGCAATCAGCTCGGCCTCCCTTTGCTAACCTATTCAGAGATGAAGAATGGTGGTTTTAAAGGTATTGAAATTTATACTTTTATGACTCATATAGAAAGACCCTTTCTCATAGAGAAGGGTCTTTCGGGGGATGTTCTATTCATATAATGGGAGGGGATATTGTTAAGCTACTATCTTTACAATAAACTAAAGTTAACACCGTGTCAATAGTGTTTATATCATTAGAGGAGTAATTATGTTTGCCTATTTAAAGAACTTAATATTACATTCACCTTACCAATTAATTTCATATGCAGACTTCATTGGAGCTGCCCTTTATCACCCCCAATTTGGCTATTATATGAAAGATAAACAGAAAATTGGACGGCAGGGTGATTTTATTACCACTAGTAATATTTCTGATGTGTACGGAAAATTAATGGCAAAGTGGTTTTCAAAAGTATCTGAAAAAAATGATTTGCCGCTCGTTTTTTGTGAAATTGGAGCCGGCAATGGACGTTTTGCCCAAGCTTTTTTAGAGGAATGGAAAAAGACGATAAAAAAAACAATACAATACAACATTATTGAAACAAGTCCCTATCATAGAAAACTGCAAAAAGAATTGTTGTCATCCTATACATGTGTCAATCAATTTGAAAGTCTGAATGAAACATCCCCCTTTGAAGGGATAATCTTCTCCAATGAACTATTTGATGCCCTGCCGGTTCATGTAATTGAAAAGGTTAATGGCAAGCTTTATGAAATTATGATTGGTTTCACTAATGAACAATTAGCAGAACAAAAAATTCTATTACAGAACAAGGAAATTTTATCTTTTTTAGAGGAAAATCAATTAAATCTAGACGATGGGCAGCGAATCGAAATCCCATTGGCAATGAATGAAATGCTCAGGCAAATTTCCCGTTCCTTAATCCGGGGGTTTGTTGTAACAGCAGATTACGGCTATACGATTGAAGAATGGAAAGATCCAAGACGTGCTAAAGGCAGTTTAAGGGGATTCTATCAGCATAAGCTGATTGATAATGTTTTACTTAATCCTGGGGAGATAGATATTACGACCCATATCCATATTGATTACCTGATTCAAAAAGGCAATCAATATCATTTACAATTTGTAACTAGACTTAGACAGGATGAGTTTTTACTGAAAGCCGGTATCTTAAAAGAATTAGAAAATCATTATGACCCAAACCCATTCTCGGAAGTCAGCCGCAGAAACAGGGCTATCCGCAGTTTAATATTGCCAGGGGAGATTAGTACCTTTTTTCAAATTGTTATCCAAGAAAAGGGTCTTTCGATAATGAGTGATGATTTATTTGAATAAAAAATATGGCTCTTTTCGTAATGTTTGTTGTTTTTGGGGATAAATAATGAACAGCTCCAAACTGTATTTTCGATATTGTAAAAAGCAACAATCTTTTAGAAAACATCCAAAATAAAAAACGCCGGAGATATTCCGGCGTTTTTTCGAGCTCAATGTCCTCCGCCAAGCGGCATCATGAACGTTGTCCAATATGTGAATCCCGCGAAGAAAATAGTTAAATAAGCTGCGAAAATATGTAAATACATACGTTCTGAAAGCTTAAGATAACTAAGAAGAACGAAGAATCCAGTTTGGGCTAAGAAAAGCATTGCTGTCTTATCCATATCCCCCAGATAAAACATGACAGTAAAAATTGCTGTCCAGAAACCACATACTCTAAACATGCGATCCATATGTATCCCTCCTTTTACCCTGCGAATACCATCAATATAATATTATAAAGTAAACGGCAGTATAATGTAAATAATGGTTTCATATTTGTTGTCAAAAATTAGTTTGAGATTAATGCTTGATATGAGCAGGAATCACATCCAGAAAACATATTTTCTTTTTCAATCAGTTCTACAGAATCGAATAGAACTTCAAACATCCCTTTAAGAAATTCATGGTGCATACTGCAAACGGTTTGGTGTTCTTCTGCCACTTCTTTAAAAGGACAATTAAATATCTGAAAATAGATTTTCGTTCCTTCCTCATTTGTTTCAAATTCAGGATAGAACCCCGCAAGTGTAGCAGCGTTTTGTAATATATTGAGCTTCTCACTAAATTTTAATGCATCTCCAAGTGATCTTTTGGCCATTTCCTGTTCTATTAATTCAGTTCCAAAACGCTTTCCAGTTAAAAACAGTGCCTTTTTTCCAGCATCGCCAAGTGACAGCATGGTTTGAATTGCTACTTTTGATAACAGCATGTAATCACGGAATGGAAAATGAAGCTGAATTACATCCTCGGATAAGCGATATAATCTGCTGGGACGTCCGCCTTTTCCGGTTTTCTTTGTTTCAGAAATTAACATATTAACATCTTCCAGCTTTGATAAATGGAGTCTTGCTACATTGGGATGAATTTTGAAATGATCAGCCACTTCTTGAACAGTAACCTCTTTATGGCGTTTAGTAATGTATTGATAAATATAATATCTCGTTGGATCTGACAGAACATTTGTAATCTTTAATGTTTGTTCCATTCGGCTCACCTCGGCCCCTTGATTTATTCCCATTATAATACAGTGTTAGAGAAGTGGGAACGAGGTTAATACTATAAACACTATAAGTTTAGAAAATGTTCACAAATTCAGTCAAAATTTTGTAACAATTAATCAAATGATTGTAATTGAAAAAACCCTAAGTTTGAAAATAAATTCAACTTAGGGATAAAAATTCACTTTAATGTCTTCGTCTACGCTTACGCTTTACCTCAGAATACAAAACGTATGGCAGAATACCAAACCAACGGTACCAAAAAGATGCCTTCGTTTGTTTCTTCTCCAGCCGAAGCCGTCTGCGTTCCTCTTTTGGCTGATCAGCATATTTTACAATTGTCTGTGTCATATATTTAACATAATCGTTTGTTTTCAATGGACACACCTGCCTTTTAATAGTCCAGTCCAGCGCTGGTTACGACGGTTGCGCGCTCTTATTACAGTACAAGTATGTCCATTTTTCCAGATTCCAATCAATTTATCCCGCTGAAACGGACAGTTAGATCCCCCTCGAAAGTAAGAAGCATATGCCGGGTTCAACTGCCGCTTGCGCCTTGTTGGTTTTGATACAGTGAAACTTACCAGCTTTTAAGCAAAGATTCGATTGAGCCAATCGCAATTGTACTGACTTATTATCGGTGTGATTACAACGATACTGGAGGACAGTAACCCGGGAGATGAGAGCACCCCCTGAGGATAGAAGTTTCAATTTATTGCGATTCTATCCATTTAATTAATTTCTTGCTTTCTGTATCAAATACACCGCTCCCCAATGCAGTAATTCCAGATTTTAAACTAAGTGTAAAGTTGACGGTTTGACTGGAACCGCTGGGAGGCTCTGCTTGGAAGTTCATGATTCCTTCTTGAAATTGAATGGTTCCCTTTGTTGGAATTACTCCCTCAGATACCAATCTGTTCTCCAATTTTTTTACTGTGGAAAGAAAATAATATTCTTGCTGCTGAATAGTCTCCGTTTCGTGCATTAATTTTCTTTCAGATAACAGACGTTCAACATTCATTGAGAAAAATAGCAGAAAAAGAATCAATAGACATAAGGTAAATGGATAGGTAAATCCTTTTTCACTATTATTCATAAGGGGTTCTCCCACTCAACAAGAGGGTATGCAATAACTGAATGTTCTTTTCCCCAACTGTCTGTAACAGTTACTTTGACGGCATTTTTTAAAAGTGTGAATGAGTATGTTGAAACATGCTGAAGAACAATTTCGTGTCCTGTAAAATTCACTCTTCTCCTTATGTTGGTCTCATATCTTTCATAAGAAACCGTATCTGATCCTTTTGTCAGCAATAGTTGCCCTGTTCCAATGACCTCCGCTTTCGTGGAAAACCGAATTTCTTTTTTAAACTGATTGCAAAAAACCTCCCATTCCATAGTCTGTAATCTAATCTTGCTCTCCTTTTGTTCAAGGATGACATGAAAAATAGGTGTAACAAACGAAATAACAATCATAAAAATGGTTAAAGCCAAAAGCACCTCAATTAATGTAAAAGCCTTCTCATTCGAGCTTGCCGCACTTCTCAACTTCAGGGCGGCCAGTTTTCCCCATAGCACTAACACATACCTCCTTGAGGCTGCTTCCCTCCAAATCCTTCCAATAAATTTCATATACAATACCGTTTTGACTAAAGGATTGATTTCTATAATCAACTGTATCATTCAATTTCCCCTGTAATTCTTCAAACATAAGCTGACGCGCTGCTTTTTCCTTTTCCAATCCAATTGTTTGTTGCCTTAAATCGATTAATAATGGGATAAAATAAAGGCAAATCAAGAACATTGCTGATAATGACAGCAGCAGCTCAAGAAGAAAATAGCCATTATTGTTCCGTAACATAAAACCGCCCCCTGCCAATCAAAAAGGTCAGCCGGTATGTTTTCGTTTTCGTACGAATAAAGATGGTACCAAATCCATTCAAATTCCCATTTGGCATAAATTTAATCGTTAAAAGAAGAGAGCCTTCGGTTATATAATATTTTTTAGAATATTTTCTTTCAAAAAATGGCTGAATGGCTGTCCGTTCTGAAAAATTATATTTATATTGGCTTGGCGAAAAAACGACCAAGACTTCATGTTGATGTGACAAAGCATAATTTTGCGCATAAAATAGGTCAGCTTGTAACTGTGTTAAAAATGCTTCATCTTCAAGCAGATTATTTTCAGGCTTTAATGAAAAAATGGTTACAGAGGCAAGAACCACAAAAATAGAAAGGACAATAAGTGACTCTGCTAAGGTAAAACCTTTTTGATTTGCTTTCATTATGGTGCAGCTGTCGCTGTGACATTGCCTTCACCGTCAATGTTTACATTATCACCATTTGGACAGTCTGCCGCTCCTTCATTTAAATAACCAGCAGACTCAAGCTCCGCCATTGTTGGGACCTTATTATTTTCCATTTGATATGCCTGAACCTCAGACTGGACCATTTTCACATATGCCTCACAGCCTTTAGTATTAATATTCTTGTTATGTTTAGTGACATTTGGAATCGTTATGATTAACAGAACTGAAATGACCAGCATGACAATCATCATTTCAATTAATGTAAACCCTTTTTCATTAACAAGTATTTTTCCTTTCATGTTGTAACCCCCATATTTTATATTCCATCTAATAAATGAAACATCGGTAAAAGTATTGCTAAATACATTGAGACAACCAGGAACCCGATAAACAGATAAAGAATCGGCTGAATGATTTTTAAACTATTCTCGATTAATTCTTCCATAACGGTAATACAATGCTTGCTGAAAAATAGTAATTCCTGCTCTAATTTTCCATTTTCCTGCCCATGCTTAATGATCATTGGAAATTCCTTTTCAAAAATATAGATGGCTGCTAAAATCGTTTCCAATCTTTCGCCGGTAAGCAGTTTTCGTTTTATTTCCTTTCCAAGCTCACTATACAAGGGTTGTCTTTTATTTTTTTCAAACAGAATTAATGCTTCGGATACGGATACACCGCCAGATAATAGAAAACTTAACTGAATGGAAAAATAGTGGGTAAACAGCAATTTGAGGATTCTGCCAATTATAGGGATGCGAGCGAGCAATGCACGCTGCTTCAAAACGGATAATTTACGGAAGCTGAAGAAATAATATATTGCTGTTATTGATAGGATGGCTGAGAGTAATTCAACGCCAATTGGAAAATATTCTTCGAAAGCATAGATTACCTTGGTAAAAAAATTTGCCTCAAGACCTAATGAGTTAAAAAGAGTAATAAATCTTGGCAATAATGTCCTTTGTATAAATACAAACAAGAAACCGGTAATTGTAATTAGGAGCACCGGATATTGAAGTAATTTTAGAAGTTTCTTTAAATCCTTATCTTTTAACAGTACTAAGCTGCTGCCTTCCAGCAAGGCATCAGCAAAACTGCCATGCTGTTCCGCAAAATAGACATAGCCGATTAAATCCTGATGAAATCCCAAAGTTTCAAGAACATCATGAAACGGCACACCTCTTTGCAGCTCTATTAAACATTCATGGAGCTCACCTTTCCGATAATCAGATAAATGGTATGAAATGGATTCAATTGCTTCAGCGATGGGGTAGCCTCTGGCTAATAATTCACCCACCCTTCTTAAAAAGCTTGCCTGCTCGTTCATCGTCCATTTATCGTTGATCATTGTCAAACACCAGCCGATCATATTCAGATGGCTTTATAAAACCTAGCACGATTCCTTTTCTGATGACATTTTTTAATGTCCGGTAGTTTGCCGTAATCTTTTCCCCCTTTGCGGCCCTCATAGCAGCGTTTAAATTTCTCCCTGACAACAGTTCAAATACACTTGCTCTTTTCCATCTTCCGCTAGTATAACAATTTGGAGAGCACTCATCTTCACAGAATGGACAAGTTAATTCGACTAATCTTTGAGCAGTGACCGCAATCAAAGTCTGCTCCACTTCCAGCCAGTTCACACCAAATTCTCTTAAGCGAAACACAGCACCTTTTGCATCCCGGGTATGCATCGTTGTCAGCACCAAATGCCCAGTAAGTGCTGCACGCACAGCAATTTTCGCTGTTTCTGCATCCCTGATTTCCCCCACCATAATAATATCTGGGTCATGACGTAAAATGGCCTTTAATCCAGCTGCATATGTAACCCCTGCTTTTTCATTTACCTGTACCTGCAGGACGGAATCATAGGTTTTTTCTACTGGATCTTCAAGTGTTATGACATTGCGGTGAAAAAGGTGTGCAGTTTCATTTAATAGGGAATACAAGGTTGTGGTCTTTCCTGAGCCAGTCGGTCCGGTGAAGATGATTAAACCATGGGCATGTTTAAGCAGAGCCAATAATTTGCGTGTCATTGATGGGAATAGTGAGAGCTGGTGAAAAGGAATTTGGTCTTGCTGCGGCAATAGACGAATTACAAGGCTTTCTCTGTTGTTTGAAGGAAGGGTTGACAGCCTTAATCCCATTATTTGTCCGTTAACATTGCAAACAATTGCTCCGCTTTGCGGGCGTCTTCGTTCTCCGATATCCATATTTGCCGTGAATTTAAAATGGGATATTAATCTTTCACACTCATTTTTCGGAAGCGTTAGCCGTGGAATAAGTTTGTTTGTTAAACGGATTTGTACAAGTGTGTCATTCTGTCGAGGACTAATGTGAATATCTGTCGCCTGGTTTCTTGCTGCATCGGAAATAATTCTGTTAGCTAAAATTTCAATCTCACTAACAATAGGAAACACCACCTTTTTTATTTTGTCATAAGTATAATTCGACACCTTTCTTCTTTTTCCTCTTTTATTTTTAAAAAATATTTTTTACAAAAAAACCCGCTGGAAGCAGGTTTTAGTTGTTTTCTAATTTATTTTTAATCAGCCAAGCAGCACCGATCACTCCTGCATGATTCTCCAACGATGCCAGTGTCAGCTTTGTTGAATTTCGAACAGATGTGAAAGCAAACCGGTCAAAATGAGTTTTTACTAAGCTTATAAGGAAGTCTCCAGACTTTGAGACCCCGCCGCCAAATACAATCTTTTCTGGATTAAGTGTATTTGCTATATTAGCTAAGGCCAGCCCTAGGTGGAGGGCAGCCATATCTGCCACTTTTTTGGACACTAAATCACCACTTAAAGCACAATCAAATACATCTTTCGCTGTAATAGAGCCCTTAACCCTGTATTGCTCCGCTAATTCTCCCGCTGCGCCAGGCTCCCTCAGTGCTTCCATAGCTAATCTTACAATCCCTGTTGCGGAAGCAACTGTTTCAAGGCATCCTGTTTTTCCACAGTTACATGGTGCCCCGCCGAAGGGAATGACAGTAATATGCCCGATTTCACCGGCAGCCCCATATATTCCGCGGACAATATTTCCATTTGCAATGATACCACCGCCGACGCCTGTTCCCAATGTCACACAAACAAGGTCGGCTGCACCATTTCCAGCACCCATCCACATCTCACCCAGCGCAGCACAATTTGCATCATTTTCAATCAACACTGGAAGGGCTGTCAATTCCTGAAGGCTTGCCTGTAATGGAAAGTAATCCTGCCATCCTAGATTAACCGTATTTAATATTATGCCATTTTCGTAGTCAATCGGTCCTGGGGCGCCTATGCCGATTCCCGCTAATTGCTCCTTATCTTTCCCATGTCCCTTCAATTTTCCTGATATTGAATCTGCAATATTTAATGTGATGTTTTTCCCTTCATCACGGTTATCTGTTGGTATTTCCCATTTTTCTACAATCTCCCCGTCCATCGTGATGAACGCAAACTTAGTGGTGGTACCGCCTAAATCCACCCCCGCAACCCATTGTCCAGCCATTCTTATTCACCTGCTTTGTCTTTTATCCTTCTCCATTTGAATTTCATGCCTTAAAATCAAGAGAGCAGTTTGAAATTCTCGTGTTTCAATTAACTGTGATTGATAAAGCTCCTTTAGTTCGGCTTCCATTAGTTCAAGATCTGCGATCCGGTCGCCTATGTAAATAATGGTTCCAAATTTTTTTAAATATTGTTGTATATCATAGACTGTTTTCATCTAAAGACCCCCTGCGCCATTTTCTTGAAAGTTCATTCATTGTTACACCTTAGTATAACCTTCGAAAGATATCCCCCTCAAGACTATTCAATTTTATCCAGATAGCTCCAATATCTCTCATTTAAAATATATTTTATTGTCATTGGCCAATTATCTTTCCCATATAACAGTAATAGGACAAACAGATATTGGTACCTGGAAGGATGATTACATTCGTGAAAAAATTATTTTCTATCTTGGGATGCATTCTATTAATTTCTATCTTTAGTGTCATTATATATCAAGTGAAACAACCCAAGGCACTTGAAAGTATTACTTTTTTTCCTATTGCTCCAGATACAGACTTTTCCAGTGCTGAAACAAAAATTAAGTTAGTTGATAAAGATAGGATCTTATGGAGAATTCATTCAGCATTAGATAAACGTGCTTATTTGAGGCAGGATGCAGGTTTTTTATTTTCGAATGGCAGGCTGATTGAAAGACTTGGGAATTGGAAACAGAACATTAATACTTTAACACAGGAGAAAAAAATTCCGGTAAAAGAAAACATGTTTTTGGAAGCCATTACCTTCCACTATGCGGAACTTCATGAAAAAGGTGGACAAATCTTTAGTGCACAAGCATTATCTCAAGACAGTTTATACGTTATCAAGGAACATCCAGGTATATACATAAGCTTTCATACGCCAAAAACGACTGAACAAAACACTTGGAAAGATCAATTAGATGATCAAACAGAACAAATGCTGCGTTATAGCTGGAATAAAGGTATCAGGCACTATGGAATCCATCTAAAAAATTACGAAGCATATCCTTTAAATGATTTTTCACAAAAGGCAAAAGAAGGTTTTTCAGGGTTTACGAAGGAGAACGCAGCCAAGATGATAGGTCGTTTATGGGAAGGGCTTTATAAGAATTATTTTCTAGGAATCACAAAACAGGATGGCACTAAAGTGGCTTCAACCGGCAGTACCATCCCGCTAATACTATTAGCCAAGGATAAAACGCATTTATTAGTGTTAACTGAAACAGCAAATGGTGAATCTATACTCCTCCGCCAGAACCTTGGTACTGGTTAATTTCCTTTACCAAATCTGCATAGGGCTTATGATTAGGTTTCAGCTTGACAGCCTTTTCTGCATTCACTTTTGCCTCATTTATGTTATTTTCATCAAGATAAATGAGAGCAAGATTATAAAAGGCTTCATGGAAATCAGGGTTAAGTTCGATGGCTTTTTGCAGATGTGATTTGGCATCATCGAGCATACCCTTTTTGATTTCCGCATAGGACAAGAGAAAATAAAGTTTGTCGGATGGTTCTGAGGCATTTTTCTCAAAATCCTTTAAAATATGATAGGCGCGGTTATAGTCATTTTGTTTAATATATTCCTGTGCCACCACTAAGGCAGAGGTATCATCCTGGGATTTAACAGATGGACTGAAACCATAAGAAAGAGCTCCCCATGTGATAACTGCGGACATGATTAGAAAAATTAACTGCAGGAACAACTTCTTTTTCTTAGGAAAATGGACAATCCCTGCTGCAAGGAAACCACCCAAAAGTCCGCCCAAATGACCGGCATTATCTATACCAGAAGCCGTAAAACTAAAAACAAGGTTGATTCCAAGGACGATAATCAAATTCATTCCCATTGTCCGGGAAAATAATTTTGGGAAAATCATTCCAAAATAAAGCAATGACCCAAAACAGCCATAAATGGCACCGCTTGCCCCTGCAGATAAGTTTGAACTGAAAATAAAACTAGCAATGAATCCTAAAATGCCTGCAAACAAATAAATAAATAAGAATCGGGTTTTACCAAATATCCGCTCAACCGCTGTTCCAAGATAATATAAAGCAAATGTATTCAAAAGCAAATGCAAAAATCCGATATGTAAAAAGATAGGTGTAAAAAAACGCCACCATTCTCCATCATAGATTAATTGATTCACTTTTGCCCCGTATTTAATGAGTGTTGAGGTATTGGTACTGCCTCCATTCAGCTGAAGCAACAGAAAAACAGCTATTTGAATAAAGATAAACACGTAAGTAAAAAAAGGCTTACTGTTTGAAAAAATATTTTGTTCTGCGTTTACTTTATCGATGGCATATGTTAATGTTTCCTGTTTCAGTGTCTGAACTGCTTGTTCCGAATATTCCTCATTTCTTGGATAATAGACCGGGTGCTGAAGCACTTCCGACAATGTCTTAAATCCATCTTCCATAGTCCCCTGTGCCAGCAGAACTGATTGAACCATTGTTTTATTTCCTTCAGGATAAATATACGGTTTTTCAATTCGATATTCATATTCATCAACAGGAGGAAATTCACTTATATAAATATTCAAAACCTGAAGTTCACGGCGGCTTAATTGGCGCCTGACTCTTTCTCCATTGGCAGCGGTAAAGTCAATGTCCCGCTGCAGGGCATTACTCCAATCTAAATCTTCCCGTTTGAGTCTAATGATGGGAGCCGTTTTGTTTTCCAATTTTTCAAGCCAAAGTTCCTTTTGATTTTCAAACAATTGGATAATACGATAACCAAAGCCGGTTATGAATGTATTAGCCAATTTCCAAAAAAGATAATCCTTTTTACTATCCATTTCTCCCCTGCTTTCATCTAGATTTCCTTTCTCCATTATAATCGAAAACCCATCATTACATGAATCAAACACTCTTTTTATATTTGGCTATGTATAACTTAACTGTTGATTGTGCTCCAGACATTTAACAGTTTACGGGAGGATCGATGAGTCTTCGTGCCCGGTGAACCAATCATACAGTTATAAAATTAAAAATACTCTCCAACTCAACTATATTTTAGTGTAAGACAAAATAAAGAACCATCTGCGGCTTTCACCAATCAGATGGTCTTCCAAAAATAGACTGCATCATTTTGTTTTTTACTCCCGGCAAACTCATAATAGAGCCGACTGCAAGCCTTCTCATCCAGCCAGAGGCAAGGAGCATATTGATAATTCTAAATCTGTAACGGTAGGCAAAATACCCAATTGACCCAATCATCAGTATCGATGTCAGCATTCGAGACATTTCCATCCCTCCTGCCATTATTCTGTGGAAATATCTATAATTTTATCCAAAAGAACATTAAATTGTATAATACAGAACGCATATTGCCAAAATCGAAGAAAGTACTCCCGAAAGAAAATTCACCATATCATTTTCCATAAGAGTAATCCCTTTTATTCTTTTGGTTTGCATGCCGCAATGAACTTTCTTCTCGGTTTCCAGTCCGCATCTGCTGCATACATATAACTGTTGGTAGAATGCACCTACCAATGTATCCATAACATTTCCGAAATAGCCAAATAGAAAAATCATGATTCCCAAAACCAGGGCTAATTTAAAGAACCAGACGCTGATGACAGCAATCAGCAAAGCTCCCATTAATGCTGCGATTGTGCCTAACCCGCTGACCGCTCCAGATGTGCCTCGTTCAACCCGCTTAAAATTTCGGATATAGATGGGATCCTTTTTGCTTAAACTGCCAATCTCAGATGCCCATGTATCGGAATTAGCACTGGCAAGTGATACGGCAAACCCAAGTACCCAAATAATCGATTGATCAAATAGATAAAGAACACTAAACAGGGCAGCTGCACCCCCGTTAGCAAATACCTGGCGCCAGTCCCTTGCACCGCCTTTTGCTAATTTTTCTTCCATTTTTTCCTTGGCCGCACTTTTATATTTGGACCAATAGCTGGAGGAAACAAAAAATACACCTAATAGAATTAACCCGTTATAATGCAACCCCAAGTAAACCGCATAACCGACAATAGCAGCAGCTATGGCGCCTGATTTACTTAAAGAACGTACCATATAGCCCGCATATCCTAAAAATATCATGGCAGCCAAAATGATAACGTGCTCCATCATTTTGTCTTAATTACCTCTGTAGGCGTAATAATTTTTGCAATGGGAAGATCGTATTCTTCCACTGAAAATTGAGGAATAATCTGTTCATTAAAGGCAAGTGATACCGTATTTCCTGTATAGCTGGTTAAATACCGGTCATAATATCCACCGCCAAATCCAATTCGATATCCCTCTCTTGTATAGGCCAGTCCTGGAACAATTAAAAGATCTATTTGCTCCGGCTTCACTTCCTTTGTTATTTCAGGAATTGGTTCAAGCAGCCCATAAAATACGGATTCAAGCTGTGAAAATTCCGTTATGATATGAAAAGATAACTTCTTTTCATTCGGGATACATTTGGGGACAACAATTGTTTTCCCCGTCTCCCAAGCTTTGCGGATTATTTGATATGTATCAACTTCAGGCTGTTTAGAAACAGTAATCCCGATTATATCGGCTTGTTTCCATATTTCATCTTCATACAATCTTAAACCAATTTTATAGGAGTAATCTTCATAGAGGGGTTTCGAAAGCCGGGATAGAATTTCTTTTACCTTTTTACGAATCGTTTTTTTATCAGACATTTTCATCAAACCTCCCTTTTTTCTGCACAAAAAAACAGCAGGAAAGCACCTGCTGTTTATTTTGTTTCACGGTGTACAGTTGTACGCTTTTCTCTTGGGCAATATTTCTTTAGCTCAAGACGATCTGGGTTGTTACGCTTATTTTTTGTTGAAATATAGTTACGGTCTCCACATTCAGTGCAAGCTAACGTAATATTCACACGCATGTTTATTTCCCTCCAAACGATTAAGCTTGTTCGTTCATACGACTTTTCTATAATATCATTTTTCAACAGGAAAAGCTAGTGAATTTTTTAGAAGAGCTTGCTCCATTGCAATTAGATCGTTTTTATTCTTTCCCGAAATCGACCAAGTGCTTATTTTTTCTGTCTTTTGCGGGTTAACTTTTATATTAACCGCTAATATGCTGGCAGCAGGTCCTTTTGCCATCGGCTGATACTTTAGATGTCCCTTTTGCAGCGAACTCCATATTTGATCAGTAAATGCATTCCATAACGGTATTGTTGTGTATTCCTTTATATCTTCCTTATGATGCTGGAGGTTAACTAAAAAGACGTTCTGGCCCCCATGATGAAAAATCCGTTGATCTGTTGGCGATATAAATGTCAGACAATCCTTGTTTACATTTTGAAAATGGTGCATTGCCAGGATTTTTATATTCTTTTCATGGCTTCCATGGTTACTGATTATTAGTTGATTAAAACTAATTTTGGTATGAATCTGTTTTTTTAATACTTTTAGGATTAATCCATCTCCATAAAGAACCTTTTCCATCTGATTAGGCAGCCAAAAGTATCTGCCATCCACCCAAATTCCAGGAATAAAATGAAGCTGTTCAACAGAAGACTGACGATTTAAGAAATGACGGTTTTGCTTAAACTCTAATGTATTAATCATATCACTTACACCTTTGTTAGATTATTGGGTGTTCCATTTGCGTTAGCACGTATATTCAATATAGTATCTTCCATTACTCGAGTTGTTTCAGCGGCAATTCTCGGCCACCCATAAAGGCTTCGAGCAGCTTTTCCACCTTTTAATCCCATTTCCTTCGCAATTTTTCCATTGTTTCTAATAAAATCTATTTGCTTAAGTAAACTTTCGGGATCACCAGGAGTCATGACTAATCCTGTTTGTGTATGCTTTACAATTCCCTTCATTCCGCCGGTATTCGAGACAATAACAGGTTTCTCCTGAATCATTGCCTCAAGGGTCACAATGCCAAACGGTTCATACAAACTTGGAATGACCACTATTTCACTGCCATGAATCAAAGCATCTCTCTCTTCCTCTGAAACATTGCCAACGAAGACAAGATAGTTTGATAAATTTAAATCCTTCACCTGCCGTTGATAGGTATCCAGCATCGGTCCTTTTCCTGCTGTCACAAAAAAGTAGTCTTGATTTCTCTCTTTTACAATCTGAGCTGCCTTTAATAGGGTTTCAAATCCCTTTTCCTTAACCATTCTTCCAATTGAAAAAATGTACTTTCTCCCGTTTAATTCAGGAAAAATCTCATCTGCTTTTAAACTAATTGATGCAGGCTCAATACCGTTTGGAATAACTGCTGCCTTTTTTTCCTCTATATGAAAAATTGACGTCAGGGATTCCTTCATATAATCACTGCAAACAATCAATTGCTCCGCTGAAGAAATTAAGCTTTTCTCTCTTTCATGGATAAACCTTTGAATTCTATTGTGAATTCCATTATTTCTTCCGTATTCTGTAGCGTGAATGGTTGTTAAAAGCGGTATCTCCAATACCTTTTTTAAAGCAATCGCTGCTGCTCCTACAAGCCAGTCATGAGCATGTATAATATCGAATTTTATTTCTTCTGCTAATTGTTCTCCTTTAAAAGCCATGGCTAAATTCAGTCCGCCAATCCATGATAAGAAATGATCATCATGTTCATTGATAGGTTTTACTCTATGCACATGGACTTTATCTGTCATTTCATACCCATAAAGGGTATCCTTCCCTGCTGTTAAAACATGTACCTCATGTCCCTGACAAGCCATTTGATTTGCTAAATGAAAAACATGATTAGACAGTCCGCCAACAACATTTGGGGGATATTCCCAGCATAACAATAATATTTTTAACTGCCATTTATGATTAACTCCTTGATTTAACTTGTTTTTTTCTTTCATCACCTTAGCCATTACTTCTCCTCCATGTCATCTTCTTCGCCATAATAACTATAAGTACTCACATGGTCTGTCCATTTTGGGGGGTCGGCTTCATACCGCAGCATTTCCAACTGATCATGGCTTAAGAGATTACTGGATAATTCACATTTTGGAGTTTTTACACAATTGGATCGATAGAGAGGAAAATAACCAGTGGCCGGAATAAGAACACCTAACTCTGCAACATAACTTCGATTCGCTGCTAAGCCTTTCACAAACCAATGTCCATTTTGATAAGGTACGGTGATTTCATAAAACTGGTGGGCATTCTTACCGTCAAAGATTATATCGGTTACATCATAAACTCTTATTACCGAAACAAGTTCTGTTAAATGAATATTGAAATATGATATAAGTACTTTATCAGCTATTTCAGAAACATCCCAAAAGAGGGCGATCTTTTTAGCAGTTACCATGCGTACATTAAGTTCCCTCTTTAATGGAATAAGAGTCTGTTCTTTCTTGTCTTCTGAAGGCTTTCCTATTTCACTTTTCAGACTTCCTATCCTAAGTGCTTTTCTCTCTTCAGGATTCTTCCTCCATTTATTATAGCGATATTGTACCTTGCCAACCGTCGTATTTAGTTCTTCGGCAATTCTCCGAAATGAAAGTCCTTCCTTTCTCAATCTAAGAATTTCGTTAATCATCATTTCTCAGGTCTCCTAATCTAGTAATATATGTTTTATTTAGAAAAATATGAATAATGATCGATAATGTAATGGTATCATTAGATTGGAAGCCTTACAATAAACGCAAATTGTCGTATTTTGCCCTTCCCATTGTTTTGAGGGGTTTGAGCTGGGAAATTTTTTATGTAACCATTCTAAATGATAAAATTTGACAGACTGAAAAGGTTTAATAGAAGTGGATTCGACAAAAAAAGATGAGTACAATATGTCTCATCTCCGTCTGTTCTTGATACTTATTTATTAAGATTGAAACGTTTACCTGTTTCAAGATAAACAACATTCTCAGCGATATTGGTAGAATGATCGGCGATCCTTTCAATAAAACGGCAAACAAATGCTAATTGGATTATTTGATTCGTAAAATCAGGATTTTGCGGGATGTAGGTAAGCAGCTCTTTAACTAGTTCCCCAAACATTTTGTCTACCTGATCATCCTTTTCAGCACATTTCTTGGCAAGGGCAGGATCCTCGGCATAAAATGCGGTAATGGCTTCAGTTAACATCTCGAGCGCCATTTCCATCATACGAGGAATATCGATTAATTCCTTCAGATGTTTTTCATCACCGATGTGAACGACTGATTTCGCGATGTTTACGGCAATATCTCCTAATCTTTCCACTTCAGATGAAACTCTTAAAGCCACATGAAGTCTTCGTAAATCTTTGGCCACCGGCGACTGCATTGCAATCAGCATCAATGCCTTTTCATGAATCTCATACTCAAGGTCATCGATAATATTATCATTATTGATGACCTTATTTGCAAGTTCAATATCTTGGTTTAACAAAGACAACATCGCATTTTTAATAGCTGTTTCTGCTTCATCTGCCATTTTTAATTGGAGTGACTTTAATTCTTTTAAACTTTCATCAAAATTGGACCTTGTATTCATAAACATCACCCAAATCTTCCTGTAATATAGTCTTCCGTTCGTGAATCCGCTGGTGTAGAGAATATTTTTTCCGTTTTATCAAATTCAATTAATTCTCCCATTAAGAAAAAGGCTGTTTTATCAGAAACCCTTGCTGCCTGCTGCATATTGTGGGTCACAATAACAATAGTATATTTTTCTTTTAGCTCAAAAATTAATTCTTCAATTTTCAAGGTAGAAATCGGGTCAAGAGCAGAAGTCGGTTCATCCATTAACAATACATCTGGTTTGGTTGCAAGTGCCCTCGCAATACAAAGCCTCTGCTGCTGTCCGCCTGAGAGCCCCAGTGCCGGTGCATTTAAACGATCTTTTACTTCATCCCATAATGCTACATCTATTAATGACTTTGTAACAATTTCGTCCAGCTGCTTCTTTTTCTTTATACCATGAATTCTCGGCCCATACGCAACATTATCGTATATTGACTGAGGAAAAGGATTTCCTTTTTGAAAGACCATACCTACATGTTTACGCAATTCAACTAAGTCTGTTTTAGGGCTTAAAATATTTTGTCCATCAAAATTAACCTCACCGGTTATCTTTACATTAGGTACCATCAAATTCATCAAGTTTAGAGTCTTTAAAAAAGTAGACTTGCCGCAGCCTGAAGGGCCAATCATAGCCGTAACTTCTTTCTTTTGAATTGGAAAGTTAATCCCCTTCAAAGCATGATGATCACCGTACCATAGATTTAAATCCTTCACATCAAAAATATCTCTAGTTATTGTTATAGCTGCCAAGGTAATTCCCCCTTATCCGAACCGTCCGGAAATATATTCCTCTGTCTTTTCAACAGATGGATTGGTAAAGATTTTTTCAGTTCTGTCATACTCAATTAAATCTCCGTTCAAAAAGAACGCGGTTTTATCTGAAATACGGGATGCCTGCTGCATATTATGTGTAACAATAACAATGGAATAATCCTTTTTTAAATCAACAATTAAATCTTCTACTTTCGCATTTGAAATCGGATCTAACGCAGATGCAGGCTCATCAAGAAGAATAACATTCGGTTTCATCGCAATAGTCCTAGCAATACAAAGCCTCTGCTGTTGTCCGCCTGAAAGTGAGTATGCTGATGAATGAAGCCTATCCTTCACTTCATCCCATAGTGCTGCATTCCGCAAACTTTCTTCAACAATCTCATCCAGCTTGCTTTTCTTTTTTATGCCTGCAAACTTAAGGGCATGCGTAATATTCTCATAAATAGATTTAGGAAATGGATTTGGTTTTTGAAATACCATGCCAATTTCTTTCCGCAAAGCTGTCACATTTATATCTTCAGCCAAAATATTGAGGCCCTCATAAATAATTTCGCCCTTTGCATAAGAACCAGGGATTAAGTCATTCATCCGATTGATGCTGCGCAAAAATGTCGACTTGCCGCATCCTGAGGGACCAATTAATGCCGTGACCGAGTTTTTTTCAATTTCCATTGAAATTCCATTAACTGCCCGCTTTTCCCCATAAAAAATTTGTAAATTGTTTACCGATAAAATACTTTCTAGCCGGTCATTATGATGACTTGGAGCAGTTACATCCATAGTAGTTCTCTCCTTTAAGGCTGTTACCATTCGACTCCCACCTTTTTTATTTAGTTGCTGTGATCCGCTTATGAATCATACTTCCAATCCAGCGGGCCGCTAAATTAAAGATCAATACAGAAATAACGAGTACAGCAGCGGAGCCGCTTGAAACTGCCTCAACATCGGGAATTAACCCTTGTGTGTTCACTGACCATATATGAACCGCCAAAGTCTCAGCTGGGCGGAAAATATTCAATGGAGATTGATCTGAAAATGGATTCCAGTTTGCATAATCCAGTCTTGGTGTTGAAAGACCAGCAGTAAATAGTAATGCTGCTGCCTCGCCAAAAACACGCCCTGCCGCTAATATTGCCCCTGTTAAAATGGAAGGAAAAGCTGCTGGCAAAATAACTGTTTTTATTGTATGCCAATGGGTGATCCCCAATGCAAGACTTGCTTCTTTTAAATCCCGTGGTACAGCCCGGATGGCATCCTCCGTTGTCCGCACAATAGTTGGTAAGTTAAACACCGTTAGCGCCAATGCGCCGCCTAAAATGGTATATCCCCAGCCAGTAGTATTAACAAACACCAATAATCCAAACATTCCAATAACGATTGATGGCAAAGATGATAATACCTCGATACAGGTACGAATAAAGTCTGTTACCTTCCCCGGCTTGGCATATTCGGCCATATAAATTCCGCCGCCTACTCCAATTGGAACGGTTATGAGCATCGTAATAAACAAAATATAAAATGAATTAAATAATTGATCGCGAATTCCACCGCCGGCTCTTACATTACTTGAAGGGGTTGTTAAAAAATCAAATGAAATATACTTAAACCCATTTACAAATATATAGAAAAACAGTCCTGCAAGAATGGCTGTAATGATGATGGCGATAGCGATAAAAACACCCGTTGCTATTCGGTCAGCTGTTCTGCTATTCAACGTAATTTCCTCCTTGATGACAGATAGCGAATGAGAAGTATGAACGCGAAGGACATGATTAATAGAATAAGCCCCATCGACCACAGCGTATTATTCTCAACACTGCCATATGTGGTATGTCCCATGTTTAATGTAATAATAGTCGTTAATGTTGCCGATGCATCCAAAATACTATTTGGCAGATCACGGACGTTACCAATAACCATTTGAACAGCTAAAGCTTCACCAAATGCTCGAGCCATCCCAAGAATAATCGCTGTTAATAAGGAAGGAAGCGCCGCAGGTACTAAGACTTTGCGAATGGTCTGCCATCTGGTTGCACCTAAAGCATAGGATCCTTCACGCAGATGATTTGGCAGTGAACTCATAGCATCAGTCGCGATTGTTGTAATAGTAGGTAAAATCATAATGGCAAGGACAATCATTCCAGAAAGCAGACTGAATCCTAATCCGCCAACATTTTCCCTGATAAACGGAACTAAAACCGTCAATCCAATAAAACCATAGACAACTGATGGAATTCCTACTAGAAGCTCTACGATTGGCTGCAGAACTTTTCTACCCCAAGATGGAGCAATTTCTGTCATAAAGATTGCACCGCCAATCCCTAATGGTGCTGCAATAAGAGCAGCAAGAAAGGTAACTGCAAAGGAACCGAAAATAAATGGAAGCACACCATATGCCGGATTCGCTTTATCGGTAGGGTTCCATTTAGTGCTGGTTAAAAACTCTAGTATACTAACCCCGTTTTTCGTAAAGGATTGCAGCCCTTTAGTACCAAGGAAAATGGTTATAGCAATCGCAGCCGAGATCATGATTACAGCACACAATATGACAAAGAATTTGCCGCGAAATTCCCCGCCGAGTCTGCTTCTTTTCGATTTAAGTAATCTTTCTTGTGCAGAAAGAAGCTTTTCCATATTAAACCAAACTCCTCTTAAATACGTCATAATAGGGTAAACGCATAGGAGCATTTACCCTTTTATTTTCTTAGGTTCATCAAGATGTTTTATTTGATATCTTTTTGGTTGCCTTCAGCATCACGTTCAACTTTCATTTTTGTAACAGGCAGGTATCCTTGATCTTTTAATAAAGTATTTTGGATATCGTCTGACATCATATAATCTAAGAACGCTTTTGCTAAGCCGTCAGCTTCACCTTTTGTATAAGAATGTTCGTATGCCCATACAGGGAATTTACCAGATTGCACATTTTCTTCTGTTGCTTCCACACCATCTATTGCAAGTGGTGTTACTGAATCATCAGTGAAGTATGAGAATGCAAGATATCCAACAGCACCTTCTGTTTCATTGATAATCTTTTTAACTGTATTAGAAGAATCTTCCGTAATTCCTTCTGCAGGTGTTGCACCATCAAGAGCAAATTTATTAAATACTGCACGAGTACCAGATGAATCAGGACGATTAACAAGAACGATTTTTTGATCTTTACCGCCAAGTTCTTTCCAGTTAGTGATTTTGCCAGTGAATACTTTGATTAAATCTTCTTTCTTAATATCTTTAATGCCAACCTTAGGATTTACTGCAGCAGTAATACCTACCACCGCTACTTTATGGTCAACAAGCTGATCAGCAGGGATACCTTCTTTTTCTTCAGCAAAAACGTCTGAATTACCGATTTGTACAGATCCTTCTGACACTTGTGATAATCCTGTACCTGAACCGCCAGCATTCACTTGAATATCAACTTTAGGATTCTCAGCCATGAACTCTTCAGCCGCTGCTGCAACTAACGGCTGCATTGCTGAAGAACCTGAAACGACTAATGAGCCAGAAAGTTCTTGTGTATCTCCACTTTTAGATGCCGCATTATCTTTTTTATCTGCTCCGCCTCCGCAGGCAGCAGTGATTACCATTAATGCTGCCAATAATGCCAGCATGCTTATTTTTTTCAAACTTTTCATTTGCTTTATTCCCCCTAAGGTATTGGTTGTTAAGTTTGTCCGTCTTACAAGTCTAAGAATAAAGTACTACTGTAAACGGAGTTTTAATCAATTGTAAAGTTTGTGTAAATTTATATTGAGTTTTTGTAAATCGAGATATAAAACTTATTATATTATTTTATAAAATAGAATGAAGTATGCATCCTTTACATACTAAAAGAGACCTGTCTCAAAATTAAAGACAGGTCTCTTTCACATGTTTTATTAGTTAGACTGATTTGTTTCATTATTTTGGTCTTCCGCTTTTTTCCCTTTAGCAGTTTGTCTCTCTTTCTTCAATTCGAAATAGGCATCCAAAGCTCTCTTGCCAATATTACCATTAATACCCGGGCCAGTGTTGCCTTGATAGGCCCATGGAACCACGACAGCAATAGCGACTTCCGGATTATTATAAGGAGCAAAGGAAACCAAGCTTAAATTCATTACAGGTGTACCCCATTTACTGCGGTCAGAACCATAGTAAAAGGCTTGAGCTGTTCCCGTTTTTGCGGCAGGATCGTAGGAAGCACCGTTTAAGTAGCTTGCTGTACCGCCGGTCTGTGTAACCATATGGAAACCAAGCTGCACCCGCTTTATCCATTCTTCCTTCATATCCAAGCGGTTTAACACTTTAGGCTGGATTTCTTCAATCACTGGGCCTAATTCATTATTATCCAAAATTGGTTCCCGGATTTCCTTAACAACATGCGGCTGCATCCGGTTTCCGCCATTAGCAATCGTCGATACATATTGAGCCAATTGAATTGGTGTATACGTATCATACTGGCCGATGGCTAAGTCCATCAATTTACCTGGAATCGTTTCGGAACCTGGAAAACCAGTCATTTCATTTGGCAGGTCAATTCCAGTCCTGACACCAAGTCCGAATTGGCTGAATGATCTTCTAATCGTATTAAATGCTGATGTATCAATTGGTAATGATTGATTTGGCACATAATGTCCATTTGCAATTTTAATAACCGTTTTAAACATATACACGTTTGAAGAAACTTTAAGTGCTTCAATATCACTTATTCTTCCAAAAGTCCTCCATGATTTCTTAACAGGGGTGTGGGCGATTTTTATCGGTTCATCCACTAATGTTTCCCCTGGATGAATCGCCCCTGTTTTATATCCTGTTAAAATGGTTGCCCCTTTAACCGCAGAGCCAACGTTGTAGGAGGTCGTAAATGTCCCTTGAGCATAGTCCTGCATTTCTAATTTCCCTGTCTTCTTATCCCGGATGAGCTCTTTACCAGCAAGTGACAAGATTTCTCCAGTATTCGGATCCATCATTATGGCAAAAGCACGATCCATGAGAGCTGTATTGCCATACTGACTCTTCGCCTTCCACATCTCATCCTCAATGATTTTTTCTACCTTTTTCTGAAGTTCTGCATCAATCGTTAAGACCAGGTCTTTTCCACGCTGACCTTCCGAGACAACTTCTTGTGATAACACATTTCCAGCCTTATCGGTCTTATTAAGCACCTTTGCCTTTTGACCATGTAATACATCTTCATATTGATATTCAAGATAGCTTTTACCCACACGATCATTTCGGCTGTAATCACGAGCCATGTATTTTTCTAAATCCTCTTTAGGCAGTCCTTCCGCTGAAGACGAAACTTTTCCTATAATAGTTCTTAATGTATCACCAAACACATATTTTCTTTCCCAGTCTGTCGTTGTGTCTACACCTGGAAGATTCTCTAAATTTTCACTGACAGCGGCAAATTCTTTTGCAGACACATTCTCGTTTTTAATAATTTGAGGTGCTAAAGCATAACCGCTGTTCATTTTTTTAAAGATAGCAATAGACTCGAGGTCCTCTTTTGAATAATGACTAATCTTAGAATCTTGAATTCTCTCAAGCTGTAATTTATAAATCTTCTTATAATCCCATTTCTTGTCGTCATATAAGGCCCATTCTTTTTCTGTAATCAAACTTTTTGCTTCCTTAGGATTTTTGATGAGCCAGTAGTCTTTTTTATCACGGTCACGAACTTTTTTCGTGTCAATATCAATAACTTTGGCTAATTTCTCTGCCGTTTCCACCATTTCAGTTTGACTTGTATTTTGACTTTTTGTATAAGTAATTGCGTTCAATGGCGTATTATCAACAATAGCATTTCCATTCCGGTCGTACATTTTTCCCCTTGGCACAGGATTGCTTACAGTAATATCCTCTGTCCGTTGAATTTCTCGCTTAAAATCATCACCAAATACAATTTGTATCGTGCCAAGACGAAGAATTAAGATGGAAAAAAGTAAAAATACAGCAAAGAATAACATGTTCAATCGAAAAGGAACATGTGACTTTTTCTTTTTTTTCTTTTTATTCAATGGTCATCAACACATCCTTTTCATTGGTTTTCATAACATGTTCTATTTTAGCCGATTTAGAAGTATTTTTCTATGATGAACGCTTGCCAATTTTTAATAGAAAAGTGCAAACTCATTAGTCAGTCATTTTTATACTTTTATCGTAAAAAAATACGATGAGCCGAATTGACTCATCGTGTTGGTACAGGTAAAGAAACTCGTTTCATGAAAAAATAAATTAGTGTGTGTCCTGCTCCTAAAACTAATAGGAGGATGGGAATACTTTTTTCTTCATTAAATAATGTAATTGCAGCCAAAAAGGCAAGTATGGATACAATCCTGCCAATATTGATGAAAATCTCCCGGACCACGATATATTCAATTCTCATTTCAGCTGCCTTCCACCCTTGTCCAATGACATCATATGTAGTGGAAATATAAGGGACTAGGAGAAGCGGATAGGCAATAGCAATAATACCTGCATATATCATTAATTTTAAATACGTTACTTCCCATACAATTAAGATTACAGCCGCATAGAGCAAAACTCCGCCAATCAGAATAGCCTTTTTGCGTAGATTCTTTTTGATCAATCTGGAGGCTAGAAAGTAAGCAATAAATGAGATTCCCGAATTTAAAAGGCCATATGTACCTAAAGCCATTTCACTTCCTGTAGATATGTAAACAAATACCGAGATGACAAATAAAAACGTCCCTTCCCTTAAACCTTGAAAAAAGTGTGCATTTGTTACGAGACGCCAATTTTCATTTTGTTTTCTCTCTTCGAAAATCCTTGTAAAACAGTATCTGCCATGTGCTGGCCGCGGTTTTAATGAAAAGCTCAAAAAAACAGCTAAGGCAAATAATGCTAAAGATATTCCAAACACAAACGTATAACCTGTGAACTGTTCAAACCTCGTGATAATAATCCCAGCAGCAATCGGACCAATCATTCCTCCAAAGGAAGACAAAATCCCTAGAAAACCGTTAAAAAAGTCCCTTGTCTCAGGTTCGGTAATTTCAAAGGTTAACACATTGTAAGCGAGCCAATAAAATCCATACCCTACTCCCAAAAGGCCGCCCAATAGCAATAGAAAATCAGCTGCTCGTGTCCCCGTCATTAATACAGAAAGATAAAAAAGCGCTAAAAAAATTACCCCTATTCTAAGCACAATCACTCTGTCGATTTTTTTCGCCCAGCGCCCAGCCAAAATAAAGGTTAATGGCTGTAAGATCACGATTGCAAGATTGTAAAGTGCCAAATCGGAATACTTACCTGTTTGCTTCCATAAATATATATTCACAAATGTATTAGATAAGGCTACACTTAATGAATATAAGCCTCCAATAAAAAGTAATAATGTTAAATCCTTCGTTAACTCAACATCACCTAGTAATTTAAATCTTTTTGCCATCTAAAACTCCCCTTTTTCTTAAGAGGTAGTTTTCAACAAGGCAGATGTTCTTATTCATTTACGAAAATAAAAAAGACAGCCGAGGCTGCCTTTTTTATATAATCATTAGATTATTTTGCTGCGCTGTAACGTTTTGACACTTCATCCCAGTTTACAACATTCCAGAAAGCGCTGATGTAATCAGGACGTTTGTTTTGATATTTTAGGTAGTAAGCATGCTCCCAAACGTCAAGGCCTAAGATTGGAGTCTTGCCTTCCATTAATGGAGAATCTTGGTTTGGTGTGCTTGTTACTTCTAATTCGCCGTTGTTTACAACAAGCCAAGCCCAGCCTGAACCAAAACGGCCTGCAGCTGCTTTTGCAAATTCATCTTTAAAGTTATCCAAGCTGCCAAATTTATTATTGATTGCATCAGCTAATTCACCAGTTGGTGCTCCGCCGCCATTTGGAGAAAGAATAGTCCAGAAAAGTGAATGATTAGCATGTCCGCCGCCATTGTTACGTACTGCAGTACGAGCTGCTTCTGGAACTGCATCGAGATTAGAGATTACTTCTTCAACTGATTTAGAAAGCAATTCTTCGTTACCGGCTAATGCATTGTTTAAATTTGTTACATAAGTGTTGTGATGTCGAGTGTGGTGAATGTTCATTGTTTCTTTATCAATGTGTGGTTCAAGTGCATCTTCTGCATAAGGTAATTTCGGTAATTCAAAAGCCATGGTAAATTCCTCCTATGTAATATGAATTTTTTAGGGCTCTAGTCATAATTCTTAAATTAATTATGATTTAAGAATTCTTCTAAAGCTTTACTTAAAAGATACCAAAGATAACCATAAGATTCAAATAATAAGCTTGGGTTTCACCATATTTAAAGTATCCATTTTAATAAATAATATTCTCAAGCACTTTAAATTTTCTCATTCAGCCTTTTCAGTATAGTTAAATTCTTGTATATAGTCTTGACAAAGGATAAAATAAAAAGATGAATTTATTTTAAGGTGGTCTTTATGAATATATTTAAGCAGCTCGTGAAAAGTATTTATTCTCCGAAGGATATTGCTTATTTCCGCTTTCAGGGAATAGGAAAAACCATTTTATATGTATTTCTTTTAACTTTCATATCCATCCTTCCTACTATTATTTATATGAGTACGGCATTATCCTCTGGTCTCGATACCGCAAAAACATTTATTCAAGACGAGGCGCCTGACTTTTCTATTCATAACGGTCATTTAACAGCAAAAACAGAAGTCCCGGTTACAAAGAATCATGATGGATTTACTTTTTTTCTTGATCCTACTGGAACCGTTTCAGCGGAAGATGTCGCTGATGCGGGGAATGCTTTTGCACTATTGAAGGATGAATTTGTTTTAGCTGCAGGCGGACAAAGTGATCCTTACCCCTATTCTATGATGGAAGGATTAAACATCAATAATCAAAAACTTATTGATTTAATCGATAGTATTAGCGGACTAAAAGGTATAATCATCCCTGTTATTTCTATTTTTATTTATCTATTTTCTAGTGCATCCAGTTTTATTGAAGTTTCCATACTGGCACTAATTGGTTTAGTTCTTAAAAATATGACAGGAAGAAAACTAACCTATCGGCATTTGTGGAGAATGGCTGCCTATAGTGAAACACTTCCAACCCTCTTTTTCACTGTAATGGCTGCATTAAAAACAACTGTTCCAAATACATTTTTAATCAATTGGGTTGTCGCCATCATCGTATTACTTCTTGCGATTAAAGAAATACCGAGACCAAAAAAAGCATCCTAAAAAAATGGGATGTTTTTTATTTTTGGTTCTATTTAGAAGTGGACAAGCATACCTTTGTACTAATTCCCATATGGAGGCTTGTCCGATGAAAAAATTATTAGGGTTCCTATTTGCCGTTTTAGTCATTTATGTTATTTATATCGATTTAACCGTCGGCACTCTTCCTTCATACTCCGCAGTAAATCCAAATCAAGAAACATCAGTTAGTGAAAACACACCAAAAATAAAAACGGTAATACCTTCATTTAATGCAGAGGTAAAACCTGGACAAACTGTTATTTCTATTGTTGAACACCAATTAGGCAAATCACTCCCGGTATCGATCAGCCAATTAATAAATGATTTTAAAAAGTTAAATCCAGACAAAGACCCTGAAAAAATCCAAATAGGCATTACATATCATTTCCCGGATTACTCAAAATAAGAAAAGCCTAGAACTGGATAAGTGTCAAGGTCGAATTAACAATATAAAGAAATCCATAATCATGGTAAAAATGATAAAACACTGATACAATGATATAGATTTGTTTTTTTATCCCTATATTTAGAATTCATTTAAAGGGGCGAATTACACGTGGGTGAAATAATACATCGTTCAAAAACCCGTCCGGTTAAAGTAGGCAATTTAACCATCGGCGGTAATAATGAAATAATTATTCAAAGTATGACTACAACTAAAACGCATGATGTGGATGCAACGGTTGCGGAGATTAAACGCTTAGAAGATGCCGGCTGTCAAATCGTCCGTGTCGCATGTCCGGATGAACGTGCTGCCAACGCAATTGCAGATATCAAAAAACGAATCAATATCCCGCTTGTTGTTGATATCCATTTCGATTATAAGCTTGCTTTGAAAGCCATTGAGGGTGGTGCGGATAAAATCCGTATCAACCCTGGTAACATCGGCAGACGGGAAAAAGTTGAGGCAGTTGTAAAAGCTGCTAAAGCAAAAGGAATCCCAATTCGGATTGGAGTAAATGCCGGTTCACTTGAAAAGAAAATCCTTGATAAATACGGTTACCCGACTGCTGACGGTATGGTGGAAAGTGCTCTCCATCACATTAAAATACTTGAAGACTTGGATTTCCATGATATCATCGTTTCCATGAAAGCTTCAGATGTTAATCTTGCCATTGAAGCATATGAAAAAGCTGCACGTACCTTTGATTATCCGCTGCATTTAGGGATTACAGAATCAGGAACATTATTTTCCGGCACTGTAAAAAGTGCTGCCGGTCTGGGAGCCATTATCAATAAAGGAATAGGAAGCACCCTTCGCGTATCCTTAAGTGCCGACCCTGTTCAAGAGGTTAAGGTAGCACGTGAACTGTTAAAAGTATTCCATCTCTCATCAAATGCAGCTACATTGATTTCCTGTCCAACATGCGGAAGGATTGAAATCGATTTAATCAGTATTGCTAATGAAGTAGAGGAATATATCCAAAACATTAAAGCACCAATTAAAGTATCTGTTCTTGGCTGTGCAGTGAATGGACCTGGAGAAGCACGTGAGGCCGACATCGGTATTGCCGGTGCTCGTGGTGAAGGTCTTTTGTTCAGACATGGAAAGATTGTGCGGAAAGTACCTGAAGCTCAAATGGTCGAGGAATTGAAAAAGGAAATTGATCAGATCGCTGAAGAATACTTTAAGAAAAAAGCAGAAGAAGAACAGATAACAAAGTAAATTTAAGAAAACCCGGTAAAAATACCGGGTTTTCTTTTAGCCAAAATATGGCCAGTTTAAAAAAATGGAAGAATAAAGATACCGATAATAATCGATACCGCTCCAATACCAATTGCCCATGCGCCAAGCCTTTGGGCACCTCTGCGTCTTGCAACAATCCCAAGTACAATCCCTGCAGCACCAAAAAGAATTGGCAATACAAACAGCGATAATATAGATAATGCTAAAGCTACTGTTCCTAAACCCGCTCCACCTTCAGCTCTTTCCCTGTCTTCATCCCTAGCTCTTCCACGGTTGACAGAAATTGGAGCTGCTATTTCCGCTGCTGTTTCTTCCTGGTGATTTCTTGAACGAATTGGAACAGTCGCTCCTCTTTGCGGAATGTCGTCCTTCTTAAGTGAGACCCTTAACGGTACTGGTGCACCAATCTCTGAGGCGGTTTCTTCCTTAAAGCTTGAGGTTTGTGCAGGTACAGGTGTTTCGTATTCAGAAGCTGTTTCCTCTTTCATCTGTGAAGGATAACTTGGAATTCCTTCACCAATAGAGGAACCCTCAAAGGCTTCCTGTACATGATTGTCACTTTTCTCTGCCAATTAGCATCCCTCGCTTTCAGTAATAGGAGCATTCATTATTCTTTGCTATTCAACTTGTTTTACTATGTTAATATTTGTCTTAAATAGTGAATCATTGCATTTTTTCAAAAAAAGTTCTTTATCATAAAATTTTCTTTGGTAAAATTAAAAGTAATGTAATGTAAATGAAGGTGAAAGCAAGATGAAGAAAAATTTTGGCATTGACATTGATGGGACTGTTACTTGTCCGACGTCTATGATCCCTTTTATTAATGAGGCTTTTAACTTAAACCTTACCTATGAGGAAATAGATCAATATGATTTAACACCTTTCGTTAATGTTTCAAGTGAGGCCTTTGCTGAATGGTTTTCCAAAAATGAACCAGTGATCTATAAAGAATCCCCCATTGCATTGGGTGCAGAGGAGGCTTTAAATAAATGGAAAAAGGCACATGAATTATTTTTCATCAGTGCTCGCGGTCCTCATTTAATGGATGTCACCCAAAATTGGTTTATCAAACATGGAATTACCTTTCACCATATTGAACTAATTGGGTCTCATGATAAGGTTGAAACAGTAAAAAAGCATCATATCGATATCTTTTTTGAGGACAAACATGATAATGCAGTAGCAATACACGAGGAATGCAAAATTCCTGTCATATTATTTAACACTCCGTATAATCAAGATGCAATTCCGAACGGAGTTATCCGTGTGAATAATTGGAATGAAGCTGCGGAATGGGTGGACAATTGGCTCCACCAGGAAAAAAGAACCTATCAGATGGCCTTTTCAAAATAAATAAAAAACAGCTTGCCTCCGCAAGCTGTTTTTATTGTTGAAGACATTCAGGGCAGGTGCCGTAAATTTCAAATTTATGGCCCGAAATTTCATACCCCTTTAAATTCTCCATCAAAGCATCCATTGGACATGTTTCAATTTCTTTTGTTTTGCCGCAGGATAAGCATATAAAATGGTGATGATGATGAGGGGCAGTACAGGTAAAACGAAAATGCTTTTCACCTGATAATTCTGTCATCTCTAATATTCCCATATTGACAAACAGTGCAAGATTACGATAAATTGTATCGAAACTCAGCCCTGGATACTCATCCTTTAACTGTTCAAAAACATCCTTTGCTGTTAAATATTTATCACTATCTGCAAACACTTGCAGCATATCTTCCCTTTTACCCGTTTGTTTAAATCCATTTTCTTTTAAATATTGAATTGCTTCATGAACGTTCATTGAATTGAATCTCCTTTTGCACATGCCTTTTTATCATCAATTTTTTATAGAAAATTGTTAAAACTAAAATCAACACTGCAATCATGACGATGGTACCACCAGGAGCCAAATCTAAATAATATGCCGAAAATAAACCACCAAGCACGGAAATCTCTCCAAATATAATGGAAAAAAAGATTGTTTGTTTGAATCCTTTGGCAATACGAATACTGGCGGCAACAGGCAGAGTCATCAAGGATGAAACTAATAATATACCGACAATTCTCATGGAAGCTGCAATGACCAATGCTACCATAACAATAAAAATAAAATGTATGGTTTTCGCAGGAATACCAGAAGCTTTTGCATGTTCCTCATCAAATGATAAAATGAATAATTCTTTATATAATAAAACAATCGATACAACAACAACAACACTGATAATAGAAATGACAACTAAATCAATCCGGCTCACCGCTGTCACACTGCCAAATAGATAACTAAATAGGTCCGTATTAAAACCATTGGCAAGAGAAATAAAAATAACCCCTAAGCCAATTCCGCTTGAAAGAATAATGGGAATTGCTAATTCCTGATAATGCTTGTAGACTCCTCTTAACTTTTCAATAAACAAAGAACCGCCGACTGAAAATACCATTCCTAAATACAACGGGTTTAAACCGGCCATAACTGCAAACTTTCTTTCAATTAAGAGGCTTGCTGCAATCCCCGCCAATGTAACATGACTAAGGGCATCAGCAATTAATGACAGCCTTCTAACAACAATGAACACACCTAATAATGGAGCTAGAAAACCAATTAAAATACCTGTAAGGAATGCATTTTGCAAAAACTCGTAATGGAATATTCCCTGAATCATTTTAGAACACCTCCGTGCTCGTGACCGTGTTCATGTGTAAGAAGTTTTATATCATGACCGTAGGTTTTTGATAATTCTTCCATTCTCATCTGTTCAAATTCATCTGTATCGCCATGGAAAAACAAATGTTTATTTAAGCAGGCAACATGTGAAACCTTATCTGAAATGGTACCAATGTCATGTGTGACAAGGATTAAGGTAATGCCTTGGGTTGTATTTAAATCACTTAGCATTTGGTAAAAAGAACTGACATTTTGAGCATCTACTCCAACTGTTGGTTCATCAAGAATTAACAGCTTTGGGTCACTGACAAGTGCACGTGCGATAAACACTCTTTGCTGCTGGCCGCCGGATAGCTCACCTATATTTCGATTGTGAAACGTCTCCATCCCAACGGCTTCTAATGCTTTCATTACCTTGGCAGCATCAACTTTTTTAAAGGATTTAAATAATCCAATTTTCTTCGTCAATCCACTTGAAACAACCTCAAATACAGTTGCCGGAAAGCCGGTATTAAATGAATTAGCTTTTTGAGAAACATACCCAATTTTCTGCCAGTCTTTAAATTTACTGATATCTTGACCAAATAACTGAACTTTTCCCTTTTGAGGCTTTAGTAAACCTAAAATAAGTTTTAACAAAGTTGATTTACCTGAACCATTAGGCCCAACAATTGCTAAAAAAGATTTCGGAGGAACAGTCAAATTGATGTCATTAAGGACAATATCTTTTTCATATCGATAAAATAAGTGACTTATTTCAATTATAGATTGCATAATCTGCACTCTCACCTTTATTTTAAGAATCATTCCGATTTAACTTAAAGTAGTATACAATAGGTACTCCCAATTGTAAAGAATGAGCAAATGATGTAACAAATGAAAATCAATCAGGCAGGGGCTTGCCGACCTATAATGCGGTTAAATCATCTGTCACACTCCTGCTTTTTCCTCATAAATTATTACAGAGGAGTGATCAAAGTGAAAATTTTCGAAAGTATCATTAATCACAAAATAAATACAATCACTGCTGAAGAATTAATGAAGTATGCTAAACAGTTTAATATTGTTGTAAATAGAAGTCAGGCAAAGAAAATCGCTGAATACTTAAAAGGAAAAAATATTAATATTTTTGATGATCGTGAGCGTTCCCAATTGATTAGAGAAATTGCTAAAGCAGCTGGACCGCAAACCGCGCGAGAGGTAAATAAATTATTCACCGAATTGGTAAAAAATTAATGATAAATGATATAGGATGAAAAAAAGCTGTGTAATGGACACAGCTTTTTCATCTTTCTCTACCCTTCCATAATTTTATCCAAGAGATTTTCATCAAACTCTCCATTATGGAGCATAGCAATTTCAAAGAAATATGGGGCTTTCTTATTATTCTTATCCTCCCCGACGTATGGGGTTTCAAGAATTTTTGGAATATCCATCAATTGTGGATGGTGAACAACATAATTAAGCGCTTTAAACCCAATATGGCCAAAACCGATATTCTCATGCCGGTCTTTACGCATTCCAATTGTATTTTTACTATCATTGATATGAAGGACTTTCAACCTGTCCAAACCAATTATTTTATCAAATTCATTTAATACTCCATCAAAGTCCTCCACAATATGATAGCCGGCATCATGTGTGTGGCAAGTATCAAAGCATACCGACAGCTTTTCATTATGGTGAACTCCATCAATAATCATTGCAAGTTCTTCAAATGATTTTCCACATTCTGACCCTTTTCCTGCCATCGTTTCTAAGGCAATTTGGGCTTGTTCTGTGCCGGTTAAAACTTCATTAAGTCCTTCTACAATCTTCTTAATCCCAGCCTCCGTCCCAGCGCCGACATGTGCACCAGGGTGAAGAACAATTTGTTTTGCCCCAATCGCCTCAGTCCGTTCAATTTCTGAGCGGAGGAAACGCACTCCTAAATCAAAAGTATTCGGATTAGTTGTATTACCTATGTTGATAATATACGGTGCATGCACAACAATTTCATCAATACCATGCTCCTCCATATGCTTTCTTCCAGCCTCAATATTTAAGTCTTCAATTTTCTTTCTTCTCGTATTTTGCGGTGCCCCAGTATATATCATAAATGTATTTGCCCCATAAGAAACTGCTTCTTTACTTGCACCTAAAAGCATATCCTTGCCGCTCATCGAAACATGTGATCCCAGTTTTAACATGGCCTTCTCTCCATTTCCGTTATCTCTTTTTCTGATTTAATCTTCGCTGCCTTTTTTTAACTTTTTCCATTTCAGATTGCATTTTCTTTTTATAACCTGGTTTTACCTTCTTCGGTTTTCGAACTATTGACTTTGCAAGCATATCCGTCTCGTCAGCTTGTCTAACACGTGTTTTTCGCCGGTTCCGGTCTTCAAGTTCAATAAATTCACCTTTTTTAAGGTCAATATTTTGAAACTGAATTCCCATTTTTTCAAGATGAATTAGTGCATCCTCATCTGATAAATCATAAATGGTTAAAGCAGTACCGGCGCTGCCTGCCCTGGCAGTTCTGCCGACCCGATGAATATAAAAGTCTAAATCTGCAGGCAGTTCATAATTGATGACATGACTTACTCCTTCAATATCAATTCCTCTTGAGGCTAAATCTGTAGCTACAATATATTGATACTCGAGGTCCTGGATCTGCTTCATCATCTTTTTTCGTTCTCTAGGTGTTAAATCTCCATGTACACGGCCTACCTTTAAACCCTTTTCATTTAAATAATCGGCTACTTCCTCCGCCATCTTTTTTGTATTGGTAAACACAATGGCTAAATAAGGATTGTAAGCAACCAGAGCATCGTGAACAAGCTCTTTTTTATCGCGATGCCTTGATGGCAGTAAAAAATGCATTAAATTTTCTACTGTTCTTTTTCGCGGCTCAATTTGAATCATTTTTGGATTTTCCATGTATTTCTTTAAAAATGGTTTCAACTTTTCCGGAATGGTAGCGGAGAAAACTAGCATCTGCAGATCTGCCGGCATCCGTGCAGCTACTTTGTCAACATCTTCAATAAACCCCATATCCAGAATCATATCAGCTTCATCCACAACCAAAATTTGAGAAGTATGGACAAATAGGGCCTGCTCTGCAGTGAGGTCATGAATTCTCCCAGGGGTTCCAACAACTATATGCGGCTGCACCTTCAATTTTTCAATTGTCCGCTGTTTATCCGTACCACCGATAAATAATTTTGTTGTAATATGGTGTTCCCTGTCTGCATGTTCTGTGATCTTTAAAATCTGCTGATAAATTTGGGATGCAAGTTCTCTTGTAGGCGCGGTTATTACTGCCTGAACTTCCCTTCGTTCTGATTTTATTTTTTCAAGAATCGGAAGAACATAGGCAAGTGTTTTTCCTGTTCCTGTTTGTGATTGTCCAATTGCACTTTCTCCATGTAAGGCAACAGGAATCATTTGCTCTTGAATCTCAGTAGGTTCAAGAAAACCAAATTCCTCAATGGCCTCCATTATAAAAGATTGAAATTTAAAATGTTCAAATTGATTTACCTTCATTTAATTGCTCCTTATAGTAACTAATGGAATATCATATAAAAATAAATTAGCTTTTCTTCCATCAAGTAATTATAGTAAAGATTATTACAAATCGCTAGTTAAAACCCTATATTATCATCATTAACCGCTCCAAAACTTTTAAACCACTTTTTATTATTTCACTAAGCAGAATACCTAAACAAAATTCAATTAGATGCATACCTTAAAACAAGGATAAATATGAAATTTTCGTGTTTGATATGCCGAACAAAACTTGAATATTGAAAGGAGGTATTTGGTATGATGCCAGGACCAAGGATGCCGATGCAAGGAGGGATGGGTCCAAGATTATTTGGCGGGGGAAATCCGATGGGCTCAGGTCTATTTGGAGGAGGACGTTCACCAATGATGGGACCCCAAGGAAATCCTTTTGGCGGGTTAATGGGCGGAGGTGCTCCGCAAATGGGCCGAGGAGGCGGTGGCGGTTTACTTTCAAGGCTTTTGGGAAGAGGCGGCGCTGCCGGTGGACCTGGAGGAATGATGGGTCCTATGCAGGCTATGCAGGGAGCCCGTGGTCTGATGGGTGGAGCAGGAAGAGCCGCAGGCGGCGGATTACTTCAATCCATGTCCGGCTCTGGAGGAGGCGGCCTTATGGGTTTTCTTAATAATACCCAGCAGGTTATAAAAACCGCACAAACAATCGGTCCAATGGTTCAACAATATGGACCACTGGTAAGAAACCTTCCAGCCCTTTGGAAACTTTATCGAGGATTAAAGGATTCCCCAGATAGTAATGAAGATGAATCCAAGGAAGGAGCAAAAAAAGAAGCGGCTATCATGGAGTCATCTGAAACCAAAGAAAAGCAAACCACTTCTGCTAAAAGTACAAAACAAAAAAACAGCCAGCAAAATAGAACAACATCCAAAAGGACAAAGCAAAGAATCAGCCAGCAAAATAAAGCGAAAACTACAGGCCGTAAGCAGCCTAATGCAGCCAAAAGCACCCAATCTCCTAGAGGGTCTTCTCTTCCAAAATTATATATTTAATCCAAAGAATGCTGATCATGTTGTTCAGCATTCTTTTTCTGAAGGAAAATTGTATCTTTGTATTATATCTATTATTTATATATAATAAAACATATAATCTACAAAAATAGCCTTTTAGGAGGATTTTATATATGCAGGTAATAAAAATTTCACCACGCGGATATTGCTATGGTGTTGTGGATGCCATGGTAATTGCTCGAAATGCTGCTTTAGATAAAACACTGCCGCGCCCTATTTATATTTTAGGGATGATTGTTCACAATAAACATGTCACTGACGCCTTTGCCGAAGAAGGAATTATCACTCTTGATGGAAATAATCGTATGGAGATCCTAGAAAAGGTCGATAAAGGTACAGTTATCTTTACTGCTCATGGTATTTCACCGGAGGTAAGAGAATTAGCAAAGAAAAAAGGGCTTGTTACACTTGATGCTACATGTCCTGATGTTACAAGGACACATGATCTTATTTACGAGAAATCCCAAGAAGGTTATTACACCATTTATATTGGCAAAAAGGGTCATCCAGAGCCAGAAGGAGCACTTGGAGTCGCTCCTGGAATGGTGTACCTTGTTCAAACACCGGAAGATGTAGAAGCATTAAACATTCATCATGACAAACTGATTGTCACAAATCAAACCACAATGAGTCAATGGGATGTCCGTGACACGATGGAAAAAGTAAAAGAAAAATATCCTCATGCAGAGGTATTTAATGAAATCTGCCATGCCACTCAAATCCGCCAAGAGGCAGTAGCTGAACAAGCTCCTGAAGCGGATGTAACTATTGTTGTCGGTGACCCGAAAAGCAATAACTCAAACCGTTTAGCACAAGTTTCAGAAGATATTGCAGGTACAACGGCTTACAGAATTGCTGATATATCTGAATTAGAAATAGATTGGATTAAAGATGCAAAAACAGTTGCTGTTACTTCAGGTGCTTCTACACCAACACCGATTACTAAGGAAGTAATCACTTTCTTAGAACAATTTGATCCGAACGATGAAACAACATGGCAACGGATGAAAAAAGTTCCATTAGCAAAAATTCTGCCAAAAGTTAAGAAACAGTAAAACCGGTCTTTTGACCGGTTTTTTATATAAATTGAAATGGATTTGTATCCTCTTCTGAAGGGAAAACCTCCACTGATAACCCTGCATCTTTACACAACTTTTGTAATGTATGGGTTAATCCTTTTTTCATTACCTTTTCAACATTATGTCCGGGGTCAACGATGTTCAATCCCTGCATCATCGCATCATGTGCGGTGTGATAATAAATATCTCCCGTGACATAAACATCTGCCCCATTCATCTTAGCCTGATAAAAATATTTATTCCCGTCACCGCCTAAAACAGCTACCTTTCTTACCTTTTCATTCAAGTCACCTACCACACGGACTCTGTCTACCTCAAGGTCCCGTTTTACTTTCTCAGCAAAATCTCCTAATGTCATTTCCGCAATTTTCCCGATTCTGCCTAATCCTAATACCTCCCCTTTAAGATCAATAGGGTAAATATCATAGGCAGCCTCCTCATATGGATGTGCTTTAAGCATTGAAGAAATAGTTTTTTTCAATAAATGTTCAGGGACTACTGTTTCAATCCGAACCTCTTCCACCTCTTCAAGATGTCCAGTTTGTCCTATATAGGGAGTTGTTCCTTCCCCAGGCATAAACCTGCCTGTACCTTCTGCTGTGAATGAGCAATGACTGTAATTGCCTATAAATCCTGCCCCTGCATCCCCAAGGACCTTCCGAATCTCCTCAGCATGACTGGAAGGAACGAAAACAACCAATTTTTTTAAGCTTGTTTCAAACGTTGGTACCAGCACTTCCGCTTCTTCCAAGCCTAATGCTTCTGACAGCCAGTCATTGACACCGCCCTTAGCGACGTCTAAATTAGTGTGGGCAGCATAAACGGCAATATCATGTTTTAATAGTTTTTCAATCATTCTTCCTTGTGTAGTATCTGTAACAATATTTTTTAACGGCCTAAAAATAGGAGGATGGTGGGCAATAATTAACTGGACATCCTTTTCAATTGCTTCGTCTATGACGTTTTCGAGCACATCAAGCGCAATCATGACACGCTGAACTTTTTTATTTAGGCGCCCTACCTGTAAGCCGATTTTATCCCCTTCCATTGCCAGTCCTTTTGGGGCAAACCTTTCAAATAATTGAATGATTTCATGACCGTTTGGATTCTTCATTTCCTAGGACCTCCTCCACCAGTTGGATTTTAGTAAACAGTTCCTTCTTTTTCTCAACAGTACCTGGGGTTTGGGCGGCATGCTCAAGCTGCTGATATATACGCAGCCAATTATTTCTTTCATTTAGCCACTTTTTCGCAAATACTTTACTCTTTTCCTTAGATAGATATGGTCCAAATAATAACCCAGCTTCAACATTTTGTTCATAAGGTTTTAATGGATTACTGCCTTTTTCAGCCGCTAATACTTCATAAATTTTCCCGTCTTCTTCGATAATTTCTTCAGCAATCAATACCCAGCCGTTGTCTAAAAACCACTTTCGGACCGAGACCGCACTAATGTTTGGCTGAAGTATAAGTCTTTTTACCGAGCCCAGTTTCTCTTTTCCATTCTCTAATATACTGGCAATAAGGGCCCCACCCATTCCGGCAATGGCTATATGATCTACTTCACCTGACTGAATTACTTCAAGACCATCCCCAAGGCGGACAGATATCATGTCAGATAATCCTTCTGATGAAACATTTCGTTCAGCAGATTGAAACGGTCCAACTGCCACTTCGCCGGCAACAGCAAAGGAAATACCGCTATTTTTCGCCAAATAACAGGGAAGATATGCATGATCAGAACCGATATCAGCTATCTTAGCCCCCTTTGGTACATATTTGGCTACAGCTGCAAGGCGCGCCGATAATTTATCTGTATTCAAAAAACACACCACACTTTTTTCTTTTAGTATAAAAAAGGTCCTTTACAGATGCAAAGGACCTTGAGCAGCAAAGTATTATTTTTCTATTGAACTGATACAGCTTAAGGGTTGACCCTTTAGCTCGTCTTACTTAAGATTGGCCACCCAATCTGCCATCGCGTCAGCCTGCTCTGGTTTTACAAGTCCTGGCGGCATGTTACCTTTACCATGTTGAATGACATCCTTGATCTCATCTTTTGAAATCTTGCTGCCAATTCCTTTTAATGCTGGACCAACTCCGCCTTGGTACTGATCCCCATGACAACCAATACAAGTAGATTTGTAAATGTCTTCAGGGTTTGTTGCAGCTACTTCTGTTTTCTCTGCACCTTTACTCTCACCCTTATCCTTTGCTACTTCTTTCATATCGCCAACACCTTTGAAAGACAAAAAGAAAATAAGCGCGATTCCAAAGACCATAACGAGAATGAAAGGAACAACTGGATTTCGTTTCATGATAAAACCTCCCTTATGTACATAAACATGCTAAATTAAATAAAAACTCCCACAAACAACTTCTATTTTACTTTAAAATCAACAGAAGGAAAAGACCTAAACTTATTTTATTACGATAATCTTTTCTAAAAAAGGTAAAAAGACCGGCTTTTTGTTAACTCTGCCTCTTCTTATATTTCCCAAATTCAAGTTATTATGACTCTTTTAATCGAGAAATGACATTAAAGTTTTTTACTCCGCCAAGACAACCATTTTAAGCATGCAGGATTTTAAAATTTCTCTAAATAATTTATTATTTGATTTTACCAGAAAACCATCTATAAATAATGGAACCCCTTTAATATCAAGTAACTAATGAAAAATAAAGAAAAAATTTCTTTATTAATAAACTAATTTCCAAAAAAAGTTTATTAGGGCCATTTGCAAAGTGCGAGACAATTCAGTAAAATAATAAAAAAATAGTTTACTCCAAAAGAAGTAAACTATTTGCTTCATTATTTTTATTCTAAGAAATCTTTTAACCGCTTGCTGCGGCTAGGGTGGCGCAATTTGCGCAATGCTTTGGCTTCAATCTGTCGAATCCGCTCACGGGTAACACCAAATACCTTACCGACCTCTTCCAAGGTGCGGGTACGGCCATCATCAAGTCCAAAACGGAGACGCAGAACGTTTTCTTCACGGTCTGTTAAGGTATCAAGTACATCCTCCAGCTGTTCTTTTAATAATTCATATGCAGCATGTTCTGAAGGAGATGTAGCATCCTGATCCTCAATAAAGTCTCCAAGATGGGAATCATCTTCCTCGCCAATTGGCGTTTCCAGAGAAACTGGTTCCTGAGCAATTTTTAAAATTTCACGGACCTTATCCGGCGTTAAATCCATATCCTCAGCAATTTCTTCAGGTGTTGGTTCACGTCCAAGGTCTTGAAGTAATTGACGTTGCACCCGAATAAGTTTATTAATTGTTTCAACCATATGAACTGGAATACGAATCGTTCTTGCTTGGTCTGCAATTGCACGGGTTATAGCCTGACGTATCCACCATGTTGCATACGTACTAAATTTGAACCCTTTTCGATAATCAAATTTTTCAACTGCTTTTATCAGACCCATATTCCCTTCCTGGATTAAATCAAGAAACAGCATTCCACGGCCAACATAACGTTTTGCAATACTAACGACAAGTCGGAGGTTTGCTTCAGCAAGTCGACGCTTCGCTTCCTCATCTCCTTGCTCTATACGGTGCGCAAGGTTGATTTCCTCTTCAGCAGAAAGCAGGTCAACACGGCCGATTTCCTTTAGGTACATACGGACTGGGTCGTTTATCTTAACGCCTGGAGGAACACTTAAATCGTTTAAATCAAATTCATCATCGTCCTCCTTAGATAACTCTTTAACGCTTGGATCTTCCTCATCGCTGTCACCGACCAATTCAATTCCTTGGTCACCAAGAAATTCATAAAATTCATCCATTTGATGAGAATCCAATTCAAAATGTGCCAGTTTTTCGGCAATATCATCATAGGCGAGGACACCGACTTTCTTTCCTACCACCGTTAATTGATGTTTTACCTGTTCTAAGGTCAATTCATTTTCGACCTCCTGTGACCGTGCTGATTTTTCAGCCGCCATAGGGAACCCTCCTTCCAAAATCAAAGACAATAAATTAAATCTATAATGATTTGCGTAATTGAATAATTTCATTTGCAATGACAGCAGCTGTCAAAAAATCCTTTTGCTTTTCTGCTTCTTTTTGCTTTTCTTCTTTTTCCTTTATCTTTAACAACTTTTTGTAATTCAACACCTGCTTAATATAATCTGATAATTCCTCATTGCTTAGTTCATCGCTAATGGATTGCATTTCAATATCTACAACCATTCTTCTTAGATTTTCATCTTGAAGATGGTTTAAAAATGCAGCAGAATCCGGTTCTGGATGTTCTTCATAAAATTCAATCAGATATGTTATTATCGCCTGATGTTCATCAATATTAAACATATTCCCCGCAAGCTGTTCCTGCACTTTATATAACAGGTCACGATTTTTCAACATGTGGGCAATCAAATAACGTTCCGCGCTATAATAGGCAGGTTTTAAGTCTTTTGCCGGCTTTGGAACGATTACTTGATTAAAGCTTGGCCCGCTCTTTCCTTTTTCTTTTCTTTTTTCAGCAAAATAGAACTGTTTTTGCTGTTGTTTTAAGGCATCTAATGAAAGAGAAAATTCAGAAGCAAGCTGCCGTAAATAATGATCTCTTTCTACAGCCATAGGCAGTTTGCTGATTTCTTTTATTATTTCTTCTATATACGCCAGCTTATCTCCTTCATTTTGAAGGTTTTTTCCACGGCGAAAATATAGAAATTTAAACCCCATCCACGTTAGACTTGCTTCAATTACTTCATGACGGAATTTTTCAGGACCATTTTTTTTAATGTATTCATCCGGATCCTGTCCATCTGGCATAATGGCCACCTTGATTTCAAAACCTGCATCTTGCATCATCTTCCCAGCACGGTAAGCTGCTTCGATTCCAGCATTATCGGAATCATAACAAATAACCATCGATTGGACATTCTGACGCAATAACGCAATATGTTCATCTGTCAGTGATGTCCCCATTGTGGCGATGCCGTTTTCAACTCCGGCACGATCAGCTGCAATTACATCAGCGAAACCCTCAAATAATACAGCATGCTGTAGTTTTTTTATACTGGACTTTGCTTGATGATAATTATATAAAATTTTACTTTTATTAAAGATTGCCGTTTCGGGACTATTTAAATATTTGGGGTCTTCCCCCCCTAGCGATCTCCCTGAAAAAGCAATCGTGTTTCCATTTCGGTCAAATATCGGAAACATAATTCGATCCCTAAAACGATCAAAAAATGTTCCATCTCTTTCACGCTTGATAATCAACCCCGCTTTTTCCATCCATTCCGGGGAAAAGTTTCTTTTTGAAAGAAACTTAACAACAAAATCCCATGAATTTAAGGAATATCCAATTTGAAATTTATCAATCGACTCTTGGGTAAATCCTCTTCCATAAAGATACTCTAAAGCCTGCTGACCTTCTTTTGTATTTACCAGCAAATGGTGGTAAAATTTACGTAATAGCTCATGAGCATCTCTTATAGCTTGCAGTTCTTTAGGAACTTTTTTCTCTTTCTGATGGGCGGTTAAATTTATTTCAAGATCAATACTTGCTTTTGAAGCAAGTTTTACTGCTGCTTCCTGAAACGAAATTCCTTCCAGTTCCATTAAAAAAGAGAAAACATTTCCTCCTGCGCCGCAGCCAAAACAATGGAAAATCTGTTTATCAGGCGATACCGAAAAAGATGGGGTACTTTCTCCATGGAATGGACATAATCCGAAGTAATTTCGTCCCTGTTTTTTTAATTGGACATAATCACCAATTATCTCAACAATATCAACAGCTTGACGAATTTCAATTATCTTATCTTCGGCAATACGATCTGCCATGAAAAAACAACTCCAGTTACTTCTAGGTATTAGACCTTTTCAACTTCCTTCAACTTTCGACAAATTTCAGCCAATTCCTCCTGGATCTTAACAGAAGCAATTTCGACAATTTCTGTTTACATTTAGGATGAGTCTGTGTCGACAAAAATTGTCGGAATTTCTTTTGCTATTGTATTTATTCTACATCACTCTGCATATTCCTTCTTTTTAACCTCATTTTTATCCAAGAAAACACAGCCGAGTATCATATTTAGACCCTAACAAGTTTTCGGGCGCATAAACACATCGAATTTCATAAAAAATAGAAAAAATGGATTTATGTCGAATTTTTTTAGGAAAAAGGATGTCTCCCTGACTTGACATCTAACAGTAAATAGTTTATTCGTTCAATGGCAAGTCTAAACCTAAAAGATTCATTTTTATCACAATTTTTTATTATAGTATATTTAATATGATTTTGCCATAACTTTTTTCATAAAAAAACACATAATCAAAGATTATGTGTTAAGCATTCCTTTTATATATATAACTTAGAATGATATTTGCAGTTTCTTCAACAGCTTTATTTGTCACGTCAATGACTGGACAGCCGATTTTTTCGACAGTCTGATTAAAAAAGTCTAACTCTTCTTTAATTCGATTAATATTAGCGTAGCTGGCCTGATCATTTAATCCTAAGGAAATTAACCGTTCTCTACGAATATGATTTAATTTTTCCGGACCAATTCTTAAGCCAAAACATTTTTCCTTCGGTACCTTATAAAGTTCCTCGGGCGGATCAACCTCCGGAACTAATGGAACATTGGCAACCTTAATCCTTTTATGTGCTAAATATTGGGAAAGAGGAGTTTTGGACGTTCTTGATACACCGATTAAAATTATGTCTGCTTTTAAAATCCCCCGAGGGTCTCTGCCATCATCATATTTTACAGCAAATTCGATGGCTTCAATTTTCTTAAAATAATCTTCGTCAAGTTTTCTAACAAGCCCAGGTTCAAATAATGGTTTCTTACCAGAAAAGGCTTGGATTTCATCAATAATTGGACCAATTAGGTCGACGGCTCTAATTCCTGCCTTTTCGGCCTGTTCAAGCATGTATTTTCTCATTTCAGGTTTAACAAGTGTAAATGCTATCATTCCCTTGTCCAGCGAAACAAGAGATAACACCTCATCTATATGTTCATTATCTTCTACATAGGGAAAACGTTTAAGAGTTATTTCAGAGCCGTTAAATTGACTTATTGCCGCTTTTGTCATTAATTCAGCCGTTTCCCCTACTGAATCTGATACTACGTAAATTATTGGCGAGTTCATTCTGTATCATCTCCTCTGCAAGCCATTCTATTATTCTTCCCCTAATGCAACAAATGCCCTTGTAATATTTGTTTTGGTAATTCTTCCAATCACCTCATAGCCTTCATCCGATTTCTTAACTACAGGCAGAGCATCTATTTGCTTTTCAATTAGCTTTTTAGCAACATCAATCAGAAGATCATCTCGTTCACACATTGTGATATTTGGCATCCGCGTCATAATAATATGAACAGGAATGGCTGTTAAGTCTTGTTTTCCTATGCTTGCTCTTAGGAGATCTTTTCGGGATAAAACCCCTACGAGATGTGTTGTGGGGTCAACTACAAATAATGTTCCAACATCTTCTAGAAACATCGTACAGATAGCATCATATACCGAGACATTTTCATTAACGACAACTGGAATGGACTGATATTCCTTCACATAAATCTTTTGCAGGTTTTCAGTTAACAACTGTGTACCCGACTTTCCAGTATAAAAGTAACCTACACGGGGCCTAGCATCTAAAAATCCTGCCATTGTTAAAATGGCAAGATCAGGCCGAAGCGTAGCCCTGGTTAGATTTAAATGCTCTGCAATCTGTTCTCCTGTAATTGGTCCATTTCCCTTTACAATTTCCAATATTTGTTCTTGGCGTTTTGTTAGTTCTATTGTCCTCACCACCCATTATTTGACACCCATTGGCAGGATTACTTCAAAATCAACATTAAAATTTAATTTTCCCTTCAAGGAAAGCGGCTAGTTCTGTTATTGGAAGACGTGTTTGCTCCATTGTATCACGGTCTCTTACTGTTACCATTTTATCTTCTGCAGAATCAAAATCATATGTGATACAGTATGGTGTGCCAATCTCATCATGCCTGCGGTAACGTTTACCAATAGAACCAGCTTCATCGTAATCAACATTGAAGTTTTCAGCCAGCAAAGCAAAAACTTCCTTCGCACCTTCAGACAGCTTCTTCGACAACGGTAACACTGCTGCCTTAAACGGAGCTAGAGCAGGATGAAAATGCATGACAGTTCTTGAAGTTCCATCTTCAAGCTGTTCTTCATCATAGGCATCAATTAAAAAGGCTAATGTCACCCGGTCAGCACCAAGAGAAGGTTCTATGCAGTATGGAATATATTTTTCGTTTGTTTCCGGATCAAGGTAATGGAAATCTTCACCTGAAAATTCCATATGTTGTTTTAAATCATAATCTGTTCTGGATGCAACTCCCCATAGTTCGCCCCAGCCAAATGGGAACTTATATTCAAAGTCTGTTGTAGCATTGCTGTAATGGGAAAGCTCCTCATCTGAATGATCGCGAAGTCTTAAATTTTCTTTTGTAAGACCTAGAGAAAGCAGCCAATTTTCCGCATTTTCCTTCCAATAATCAAACCATTTTAATTCCTCGCCTGGTTTACAGAAAAACTCCAGCTCCATTTGTTCGAACTCTCGTGTACGGAAAGTGAAGTTTCCCGGTGTGATTTCATTTCTAAAGCTTTTTCCAATCTGTGCTATACCAAAAGGTAATTTCTTTCTCATTGTTCTTTGGACATTCTTAAAGTTTACAAAAATCCCTTGGGCTGTTTCCGGACGCAGGAAAATTTCATTTGTGCTTGTTTCCGTTACACCTTGGAATGTTTTAAACATTAAATTAAACTGACGGATTCCAGTAAAATCATGGCTTCCGCAGTCAGGGCAGGCAATATTATATTCCTTGATCATTTCTTCCATCTTATCGAACGGAAGTCCGTCAACCACCATTTCTATTCCTTTTTCTTCAAGAGCGTTTTCGATTAATTTATCTGCTCGATGACGAGCCTTACAGTTTTTGCAATCAATCATTGGATCATTAAAGTTTCCAATATGACCTGAAGCCTCCCATGTTCTTGGGTTCATCAGAATACTAGCATCTAACCCTACATTTAAAGGGGTTTGCTGTACAAATTTTTTCCACCAGGCACGCTTAATATTATTTTTGAATTCTACACCAAGCGGGCCATAATCCCATGTATTTGCAAGTCCTCCATATATCTCTGAACCGGGAAAAATAAATCCCCTGTGCTTAGCATGAGCGACAATCTGATCCATTGTTACATTCATTTTGTTTAACTCCTTCTAAATATTTTCTCATTAAAAAACTCCCGTCTCCTATGCCTTTAAAAGCATAGGGACGAGAGTTCACCCGCGGTTCCACCCTATTTGCTGACAAAAGCCAGCCTCTTTTCATCATCAACACGAATTGCTCTGGAACGCCTTCCTTAGTATCCTATACCCTAGCTCACACCATCCTAGGTTCGCTTTTATAGTATCTCCTAAGTACTCTTTTCCTTCACAGCAATTTATTAATTTACTGAAAATAATACTTAATATTCGAAGTGTTGTCAACTAATCTATAAAAGATTTCGAAATTGGGCCATAGAATCAAGAAATTTCTTTGATTTCAAGTGCAGCCCTGAGTACTCATCATAATAGGCATCAATTACTTTCTTAAGTTCTGCCTTCGTCGTATCCTTTACAGAGATACGTCCAAGACGTGATAGATCAAAATAATAAAACAGTCTCAAAAGTTTTACAGCAGCTTGTGATATTTTAAAATGATATGGATCCTTGTCCAAGCAGCGATGGCAGATAAAACCGCCTTCCCGTATGGAAAAAGAAAAATGTCCGTCTGTCTGACCGCAAACGGAGCATCGATTTAATACAGGGTATAAACCTAATACGTTTAACATTTTCATTTCGTATATATGCATAAGAATATCAGGGTCATATCCCTCATTCATTAAATGCAGGGTTTGATATAAAAGTTCGAAATGATAAGGATTCGGTTTCTTTTCATCTGTCGCTTTGTCTGTTAATTCCACAACGAAGCTTGCATAGGCAGTTAAAAAAATATCTTCTCCAATTGAACGAAAAGAAGAAATGACTTCTCCCTGCTGCAGGCCGCTTAGACCTGTACCTTTTTGAATAAGAAAATGTCCATAGGTAAAAACCTGGGTAATGGAAGAAAGGCGGCTGTTAGGCTTTTTCGCTCCTCTTGCCATAACACCAATCTTCCCCCATTCCCTTGTATACAATGTTACTATTTTATTTGTTTCACCATAGTCTGTTGTCCTAATGACGATGCCTTCACATTTCTGAAGCATAATGTCACCATCCAGAAACGTGCGGTCCAGCTAGAAAGTAGGATAATCAATTTGTGCTAGCTCTTCATTCGAATTACCGGGTATTTCTTGGTTTTCCTTCTCAAGTTCCTTAAAGAGAAGATAAGTGTCAATATTACCAGTCTGGGTAAATACTTTCCACGTTAAATCCAACACGAAAACCCCACCTTTCAATATTTAGACTAGCGTCAATTCAGGTCCTTAACCTTACAATTATCTTAGCCTGCCCACGTTAAAATCATAAGACGTAAATATTGTTAATCTTGTGAATGCATAATCTTAACCTTAACTTAATATGCTTTTAGGGTGGATGAGTTAATACTCATCTTCATTGAAACCATATTCCCGAAGCTGGGACATTTTATTTCGCCAATCCTTTTGAACTTTCACCCAAAGCTCTAAAAATACTTGTGAGCCAAGCAAATTTTCGATATCAACACGAGCCCGCTTGCCGATTTCCTTTAACATACTGCCTTTTTTACCAATAATAATTCCTTTTTGTGAATCACGCTCTACAATGACTGTAGCCATAACATGTATAATTCCTTTGCCCTCTTGCCGTTCTATTTTATCAATCACAACAGCTAAGGAATGGGGAATTTCCTCTCTCGTTAAATGTAAGGCTTTTTCTCTAATTAACTCAGCAATAATAAATCTTTCTGGATGATCGGTTACCTGATCCGCAGGGTAATATTGGGGCCCTTCAGGCAGGTAAAATTTTATCTGCTCTAATAAGCGCTCGACATTATTGCCTTCTAAAGCGGATATTGGAACAATTTCTTTAAAAGAATATTTTTCTTTATAGGTTTCAATAATCGAAAGTAAATGATCCGGGTGAATTTTATCAATTTTATTAATAACAAGAAAGATTGGTGTGTTTACTGATTGAAATTTTTCAATGATAAATTCTTCTCCGCGGCCAAATCCTTCTTCGGCATTCACCATAAACAAGATTAAATCTACTTCTTTTAATGTGTTCTGAGCCACTTTCATCATAAAATCGCCTAATTTATGCTTAGGCTTATGGATACCGGGAGTGTCAATAAAAACCATTTGGGTATCTTCAAGTGTTAAAACACCTTGCACCTTATTCCGGGTGGTCTGGGGTTTATCACTCATAATCGCAATTTTTTGTCCGATAACCCTGTTTAAGAAAGTTGATTTCCCGACATTTGGTCTGCCGATTATAGAAATAAATCCTGATTTATATACGTTATTCTCTGTTTTATTTGTTAGCATGTAAATCCTCCGAAGTGAATGCACCAGGCAATAAATCATTAACTGTAAGCTCTAATAAATCCCCTTTTAGATTTGCAAGTATGACCCTCATATCTTTAGGGAAAAATTCGGCCATTACCTGCCGGCAAGCGCCGCATGGAGAGCAAGGACGATCCGTATCAGCAACCACAGCAAGCATTTGAAAATTACGTTCGCCTTCTGAAACCGCTTTAAAAACAGCAGTCCTTTCCCCGCAATTGCACATGCTATAGGCAGCATTTTCAATGTTACAGCCATGATAAACTTTTCCTTCTGATGTTAAAAGTGCGGCTCCAACACCAAACTTTGAATAAGGAACATATGCTTTATCTCGTGCTTTCTTCGCTTCTTCGATTAATTGCTCAATCTTCACTAGTTTTCTTCCCTTCCAGCAAAAAGCTCGCTGTTTCTTTATTTTACATTAAAATTCAAATAAAATCATTAGTTGCAACAAAAAAGTAATAATAAAAATTGAATTTTCACAAAAATCTAATTTCCATTAAAATTGGATTTCACTTATTTTACCTATTTCTTAAGTCAATTTCAATCACACTATCTAAAAAGCTTTGATACATAGGGAAAATAAATCATCACTCCAATAATAACGGAAAGGATGGCATAAACAAATACAGCTCCTGCGGCCAGATCTTTTGCCTGTTTCGCCAGGAGATGAAATTTTGGGCTTGCCAAATCAACTACCCTCTCAATCGCACTGTTCATCAATTCAAATGCAAACATACCGCCTATCGCAATGAGAACTATAATCCATTCCATTTTTGTAATTGAAAAATAAAAAGAAATTAGAATCACAAAAACTGAGCTCAACACATGGATCCGCATATTTCTTTCCTGCTTAATGGATGTAAGAATTCCGGCAGCAGCATACATAAAAGAACTGAATAGAGAAGGGGATTTACGATTACCGTTTAAGTCCATACTCGTTCAATATTTCCTTCTGCAGCGTGAACATTTCCTTTTCATCAGCTTCAGTCATATGATCATAACCTAAGAGATGCAAAAAACCGTGAACAGCCAAGAAACCCAGCTCTCGCTTAAAATCATGACCATATTCTTCAGCCTGCTCTCTCGCCCTTGGAACAGAAATGATAATATCACCTAAAATACGAGGAAGTTCTGTACCGACCGGTTTCACTTCCCCTTCTCCAAGTTCTTCCATGGCAAACGAAATGACATCTGTCGGGGCATCTTTATCTCTGTATTCACGGTTTATTTCTTGTATTTTTTCATTGGTAACATACGTAATGGAAACTTCGCTATGGTCCTCAATATTTAGTTTTTGGGCTGCAAAATTAAGAAGTCTTTCAATATCAAGCATATACTGCTCTGTTAATTCTTGTGTTTCATCATTGCTGTCAATTAATAATGTCATACTTCTTTCACCTTCTTCTTCATATCCGGATATTCAATCCTTGAATGGAAAATCCCTTTCATCGTCTCACATAATGTATTTGTTACAATTTCCACTTCCTTTAATGTTAAGTCACATTCATTTAGCTGGCCGTCAGAAAGCCGATCAGCAACAATTTTTCTGATTAGCGACTCAATTGTTTCAGGAGTCGGCTTTGATAATGAACGTACGGCCGCCTCTACACTGTCTGCAATACCAACTACTGCGGATTCCTTAGACTGTGCTTTCGGACCAGGATAACGATATGCTTCTTCCTTTGTCTCTGGGTCCTCTTGTAATGCTTTGTGATAAAAGAATTTTAACAAGGTTGTCCCATGATGCTGTTCAGTAATATCAACAATTTCCTTTGGCAGGTGATGTTTTTTCAAAATCTGTGAACCATCTGCCGCATGTGCAATAATAATGCTCGCACTTCTTTCCGGAGGCAGTTTGTCATGGGGATTTTCCCCATGCATTTGGTTTTCAATAAAAAAGTTTGGACGTTTTGTTTTTCCTATATCATGATAATAACTTCCAACTCTCGCCAATAGGCCATTTGCGCCGATGGCTTCACAGGCCGATTCAGATAAGTTTGCCACCATCACACTGTGGTGATATGTACCAGGTGCCTCCATTAAAATTTTTCTTAATAATGGATGGTTTGGGTTGGATAACTCAATTAATCTTATGGTTGAAAGAATTCCAAAGCTAGCCTCTAGAAATGGCAGCAGCCCAATGGTTAGTACGGCGGAACCAATTCCAGAAACAAGTGCTGCTGTAAAATAGTAGCCAAATTCAAGCCCCGTAAATTGCCCATTTGATAAATACATTAGTGCTACTATGGTCAAAAGATTAACTAAGGCAGAAAATGAACCCGCCTGCAAAATCTTTAAACGTTGATTTTGCGTACTTAAAAATAAAACAGCCGATAAGGAATTAAATATAATGTAAATCCCTTCTGAAAAGTTGAGGCTTCCCGCAACCCCTTCATTAAATAATATACTTCCGCACACGGCTAAAACAAGGGATATTAGAATTGCAAGCTTTTCGTCAATTAATATTTTTATCAGCATTCCAGCCAATGCTGCCGGAAAAAGATAACCAATCCAAGAAAAATTGAAAACCTGCATCATGCTGATAATTTTCATAATAAAAATGGAGAAAATAAAAATAATCCCAAACAATAATAAATCTGTCTGCCTTTTCTCTGGCTGTGATTTGATTTGATAAAAATAATAAAAGGTTCCAGACAAAATCACCAATATTAAAGTAATCAAACCAATAAACGGCCTTAATGACTTTTCATTTTGCACCAGACCAACCAGTTTAAGCTGGCGGAATATTTCCTGATTAATCAACTTTCCTTCTTCAACTATTATCTGCCCTTGGAGAATCTTTACAGGTTCCACACTTTCCGCTGCCTGCCTCCGCAATTCCTCAGTTGCGGAAGGATCATAAAATTCATTCTGAATAACAGCATATCTTCCCAGGTCAATCGCAGCAGCTCTTAAATTGTCATTCAATGTTGTATATTTTAATTCTTCTTCGACTCTTTTTTTGGCATTTTCTACATCATCTGCAGAAATTCTTTTTGTCATGACATTATTTATGGCCGTGACCGTTAAATCCTTGGCAATTGATAATTCATCATTACTTGCCTGGACCAATGCCGAAAAAACCTGATTTGAAAGGTCGTTATTTACGGTAGAAGTTAGTTTTCCCTTTAGCCGTTCAACTTTATCCGATACACTTGGTTCTTTTGGATGATCGTCTTTTTGTTTATCCAGTTCATCGTTAATTTCATTGTTTAATTCTGCAGCTGTTTCAAAAATAGAGCTAATCAAATCTACACGATTCTGCGTATACTCTTTTTTTACGGTATAAACATCTTGAACTTGATCACGTGCTTCTTTTCTTTTGATTTCTGTACTTTTCTTATCCTCCACTGTCCCTGGGGAGCGAATCGTCTTTTCAGCTACTGTAAACAATCCCAAATCCAGTTTTTCTGGTTTCACATTACTATACATCGCTGTAAATAAAACAATACCTAAAACGATAAAAAAGAGAATTCGAAAAAAAGTAATATCCAAAAGTTTTCGTATCCGTATGAAGTGCTGCTGCAGCGTATTCAACTAAATCCCTCCAACTAGAAAAGCGTAAGTACCTTAGTCAGCCCCGACAAACATAAGACGAGCGGGACGAAGGTTGTTTTTTACCTTTTGGAGAATCCGTACCTGACCTCTAAGGCCTAGGCCTCTTGCCCTAGGATTTCTCGAAGTCGAATGTTTTTCTTTTTTGAATGAATGCTTATGTAAAATGATAACAGTTTTTTCTTTAAGTTTCATCATTAATGTAAAAAAGGGATTTCTGCATTGGCAGATTAATCCCTTTTTTATTTAAACTATGAGTTTTTTTCATCTGCTTTCCCATAGGCTTGGATAATTTTAGCCACCAGAGGGTGCCGGACAACATCGCTTTGTTCTAAGAATACGAAAGATATCCCATTAACATTTTGCAATATTTCCTCCACTTCTACTAAACCAGATTTGGCCCCTTTTGGTAAATCAATTTGAGTTTGGTCACCAGTTATCACCATTTTCGATCCAAATCCAAGCCTTGTTAAAAACATCTTCATTTGCTTATTTGTCGTGTTTTGGGCTTCATCTAGAATAACAAAGGCATCATCTAAAGTACGGCCTCTCATATAGGCCAGTGGTGCTATTTCAATGGTTCCCCGTTCTATCAGCCTGCCGGTATGCTCTGCTCCTAATACATCATGGAGAGCATCGTATAACGGTCTTAAATAAGGGTCTACTTTTTCCTTTAAATCACCTGGTAAAAATCCAAGACTTTCTCCGGCTTCAACGGCAGGTCTTGTTAAAATAATTTTATTAACCAAGCCATTCTTCAATGCATTAACTGCCATCACAACTGCTAAATACGTCTTCCCGGTTCCGGCTGGACCAATTCCAAATACGAGGTCGTTTTTCTTAATAGCCATCACATATTGTCTCTGACCAAGAGTCTTAATTCGAATCGTTTTCCCTTTTACATTTCTTCCAATTTCCTCTTCATACAAATTGACAAAATAATCAAGAGTCCCTTTTTGTGCCATCTGTATAGCATAAAGGACATCTCTGCCGCTGATGGTAATACCTTTTCGTATGATTTGAATCAGTTTGTCCAGGATTTGTCCGGCTAAAGTTACTTTTTCCTCATCACCAGATAAGCTTACAGATTCACCTCGTGTAATAATGGAGACACCTAGCTCTTCTTCAATCATTTTGATATTTTGATCATTATTTCCAAGCAGAGCTATAGCCTCTGCCGGATTTTCAAGTGATACATTAATGGAAGTCAACTTTTCTGTCATTCATGAATCTCCTTGGTAATCGGTTGCCCGACTGCAATGTTTTCAATGATTTTGAAATGGATATCTAGTATAACCTTACCATTTTTTATATCTTTGTGTAAAATTTTTTCCTCTTTAAACATAGCATCTTCATCTACTTTTGATTTTATGTCGTTTCTTGCCAGTTCAATCGCTTTTTCCTCTGCTTCTTTATTTGTATAAGTACGAATTGCTTTCTCCTGTTCACGTATCGTTTTATCAACATAGGAAACAGGCAAATCCCATTTTAAGAAGTGCAGCTTATGAATATTTTTTTCTGCTTTATAATCCTTAAATTCATGCCCGCCAAACCCCCAAACAGGAATTTCCTTACCTCCAGCTAAAAGGTAATACTTTCGTTTCTCCTTGCCGCTATAGACATTGAACGTTGTCTTAAGAGGCAGTTCGACATGGGCTTTATACCAAATCTCCCCCCATACATCCCCTTTTGCTGCCACAAGTTCAGGCTCCTTCTCTTCCTGTCCAATTTCACCGGAAACGAGAAGCTGGCCTGGCTCAACAAAATCATTCACTTCAACCATTTTTTGACCGTCATCAATATCCATTCTTACAATCATTGCTTTCTTTTTAGCTACTAAATTCCTTGGACCTAGTTTTTTAGGCTGTTTCGGCTCATTTTTTTCCACTACCTGAAGATGGTAGGTTGTCCCTTTTAATTCAACACCAACCCATGTCAGTTCATTTATGTTATTCGTTAGTTTTCTTTGGATTCCTTCAGCATTATCCACAAAAAATTGAAACTTACCTATTTTAACCCCCATCTTGTCCAATTCCTGCCGAATTTGATATTCTGTTGCAGGCTTTGCACCCTTTATTTCTATTCCCCATATCACGTTAGACAAAAGGAACACAATCGATAGGAATATCACCGCACCAATCAAAAACCCGCTGTTTTTTAACATGCGGCGCATCAAAAATGGGGCACCGCTTCTTCTTAAAAAGGAAATGCGGCAGCCGCTTTTCCTTACAATATGTCTAAGTTTCATTGCATCATCCAAGCTGATTTTAAAGGTAATGGTGTCGGTCCCATGCCGCTTTACATTCCATATTTGAATTTCATTACGCATCAGAACGTTTAATAATCGCTCCAATCCTTTTCCGGTCACTTTTACAGTAACCCTCCCAAATAAAAAAACAATCCATTCGTTCTTCATTTTGTTCCTCCCGGATTTTCATTTATATAGGTGACTTGATCAATTTTTCCTTCTAGTAAGATTTCTTCCGGTAAAATGGTTTTGATAACGAAATAATTTCCTTTAATTAATAATTGCCCCTGCTTCAGCAGCAAACGGAGTTCTTTATCAGAAAAAGCCAGCAAGCCGCGGTGATTTTCTATATATATATGAATTTGTCCAATCATTGTTATACGGGGTAAATCCATCATGACATCTTGAGGAAGATCCATATTTTTTGCCATCCAGCCGCGAACCCGGCCGACCCATGATTTTGCCATAAAAAAAAGAACCCCCTTTCATCTCATATTTATGAAATGACCTGGAGTTCTAGCACATCTTTTTTACGGTTGAAATAATCGGCTGCAATCTATGACAAGTTATCTTTTTCTTGTAAAGTGAGGATTTTTTGATCTAGGTTCAGCAAGAATTTCCGACCAAATAATCCCATTAATAATATCGTTACGATTAGGAACTTTCTCCTCCAAAAAATCTTCTTCATTATGATCGTCCATGTACGAAGAAGTATTCCTATTCAATAAGCGGTCTTTTTCTTTTTGATATTCTTCAAATTCACTGGATTGGATATCTGCTTCTGGTTTAACGCGACTGTAATGCTGCATTAAATCCTGCTGTTCAGCCGTTTTTCTGTCCTTAAATTTACGCTCAATCGTTTTTGCCCTTTTAAATGTTTCGTTTTGTATAGATGACTTTCTTTTATCGAAAGTCTCGATGATAGTCGGTTTATTCCTTCGAACCGGCTGCTTCCTTTGCTTTTTTTTGCCAAAAACACTGGAGAGGATCCCCATTAAAATAATCAAAAATACAAATTCCATAAGGTCACCTCTTTTCTATCAACTAAGAAAGAATTATTACTTATCATCTTTCTTTTCAGTCGTTATCCTGCCAATAGATCCTCTCTATCGGTATCAGCAGAAATATTTTTAAAGTTTAAATAATCCATTACACCGATATTTCCGGTTTTAAGGGCTTCAGCCATTGCTTGCGGCACAGTTGCCTCTGCTTCGACCACTTTTGCTCTCATCTCTTGAACTTTCGCCTTCATTTCCTGTTCATTGGCTACGGCCATCGCGCGCCGTTCTTCAGCTTTCGCCTGTGCAATCCGCTTATCAGCTTCTGCCTGCTCTGTCTGTAGTTCTGCCCCTATATTTTTACCGATATCAACATCTGCTATATCAATTGAAAGAATTTCAAATGCAGTACCAGCATCCAATCCTTTAGCCAGTACTGTTTGCGAAATTAAATCAGGATTTTCTAACACTTGGCTATGGCTTTCGGATGAACCGATTGTGGATACTACCCCTTCACCGACACGGGCAACAACCGTTTCCTCACCAGCACCTCCGACCAGCCGGTCAATATTGGCACGAACTGTAATCCTGGCTTTTGCCTTAACTTCAATACCATTTTTAGCAACACCAGCAATAAATGGTGTTTCAATTACTTTTGGATTTACACTCATTTGAACAGCCTCTAATACATCCCTTCCGGCAAGGTCAATTGCTGCACAGCGTTCAAAAGTTAATTCAATATTTGCACGGTGGGCTGCAATCAGAGCATTCACCACTCGATCTACATTACCTCCAGCAAGATAATGGCTTTCCAGCTGGTTGGTCGTTACTTTTAATCCTGCTTTATGCGCTTTAATCAGCGGATTAACCACTCTTCCAGGAATTACCCTCCTAAGTCTCATCCCCACCAATGTAAAAATACTGATTCTCACTCCTGCTGCCAAAGCAGAAATCCAGAGCATTACCGGTATAAACGATAATAAGACACCAAAGAAAATTAAGACTATTACGATAACGGCCACAATAAAAAGGGTGCCGCCAGTTATAAAGTCCATGCAATATACCTCCATTTATAATTATTTAACCTCTCTAACAACAATACGTGCACCTTCTACTTTCATGACTTTCACTCTTGCATTTTTCTCAATATAACTTCCTTCACTGACTGCATCAATTCTTTCGCTATTTATGATGATCGTTCCAGCGGGACGCAAAGTTGTCAGCGCAGTTCCCTCCATTCCCAATATATCTAGTCGGTTAATATTTGATACATAGCCATCTTCTTTTTTGGCCGTATCAAATAAAACCATTTTGTTAAACAGGACAAGTTTTTTTCCTAAAACTCTAATCATTAAAAAGAAAACAGCCATTGAAATGATTATGGCAATTAGAATGGAAATTCCTATTTGCAGCGGATTTTCTCCAGCAAGAAAAAAGCTAAAGATTAATGCTGCGGTGCCAAGTGTGCCAGCTACAGCCCCAGGAAGGAATAATTCGAGAAAAATCAGCAAAATTCCTATAACAAATAATGTCAATGTCCCATATCCAGCAAACCCTGCTTGAAAATGGCCAAAAAAGAATAATACTAATGCAAATAAACCGATAAACCCTGAAATACCAAATTTCGGCGAAAATAGTTCCATGACCATTCCTACTCCGCCAATGGTTAAGAGAACGGTTACAACAATCGGGTTTATGAGGAATTCGACCATATGCTAAAGCCTCCCTTCCCTGTTCGATAATAATAAATACGTCTGAATAAGAAAATAGTTTCATTTAAGAGGAATAGAAAAGCTAGTGTCTTCGGAAAAAAATCAGCTTGTTCACGAAGAAAATACGTTACATTTACGAGGAGTCTTCGTGCTTTCTGCTCCAATCAACAGGACTGTAAAATCAACAATACCCTTTAACACAGCCTAAATAAAAAAACCACAGAGGAGATTCCCCTGCGGCCTTTTATGTCAGAATACTATGAAAGGTGTTGTTGTACAAAATTATTAACAAGTGATCCATCCGCTTTTCCCTTTACTTTAGGCATTACGGCAGACATCACTTTTCCCATATCCGCTTTTGATTTTGCGCCGACTTCTTCAATCGTTTGTTTGACGATTTCAGCTACCTCTTCTTCAGAAAGCTGTTTTGGCATATACAATTCAACAATCGAAATTTCATTACGCAATTTTTCAACTAGGTCGTCGCGACCAGCTTTATCAAACTCATGGAGGGAGTCTTTGCGTTGTTTAAGTTCGCGAGATAGGACAGTTAACTCTTGATCTTCGGACAATTCTTTTGTTCCAAGCTTAATTGCTTCATTTTGCAAGGAAGCTTTAATCATCCGAATGACCGAGAGCTTGTCTTTTTCCTTATTTTTCATCGCTTGTTTCATGTCATTATTTAAACGCTCAAGAAGACTCATTTACTACACCCTCTTAATACTTACGTTTTCTAGCTGCTTCAGACTTTTTCTTACGTTTTACACTTGGTTTTTCATAAAATTCGCGCTTTCTTGCCTCTTGCAAAGTACCAGTTTTTGATACAGAACGTTTGAAGCGACGAAGAGCATCTTCAAGCGATTCGTTTTTACGAACGACGGTTTTAGACATTCTTTTCCCTCCCTCCGAAACACAACACACTAACATCAATCCATGTACTTAGCAATTATAATATAACCTTCAAGCTAGGTCAACTGAAATTCTTCTTACTTAGGATAGACATTTTCATTTTTATTCATAGATCAGCGATTTTTTTGTTCAAATCTTTTTTTCAAGCATGTGGCATGTCCCCTTTAAGCTGACCATACAATGAGGAGAGGGGGGCCTTTGACATGCTATACATATTATTATTTGTACTTTGCATTATATTATTTATTTTTGGAATGACAATCATTCGATTTGGTTTATTTAATTTATCAGCAAATAAATTGAAAACATGGCTGACGAAGCTGACCAATACACCATTAAAGGGCATGTTAACCGGAACTTTCGTAACTGCTTTACTTCAAAGCAGTTCAGCAGTGATGGTTATTACGATTGGGCTGATTTCTGCGCGAATCATGACTTTTCCCCAATCAATCGGAATTATTTTAGGTACAAATATTGGAACAACATTTAAGACCGAACTTATTACCTTTAACCTTGATGCATTTTTAGTTCCGTTTGCAATTGGCGGCGCCATTATGATCTTAATACCTCATAAAAAATTAAGAAGTATTGGAATGCTGTTCTTTGGGATTGCTTCTGTATTTACAGCAATGAAAGGATTTGAGATGCTGGCATCCCCGCTTACTTCCATGAAACTTATTAATAATTTTATCTTATCTATAAATGGTAATATTCTCTTAAGCCTATTAACAGGCACCATAATAACTGCCATTATTCAGTCGAGCACAGCAATGACCGGGATTGCAATGGGATTTCTATCAGCCGGACTTCTCCAGCTTGATGCTGGCATAGCCATTGTTCTTGGAGCAAATATCGGCACATGTGTTACAGCATTGATAGCTGCAATAGGGGGAGGCAATGAGTCACGGCTTGCCGCATATGCCCACGTATGGCTCAATGTATTTGGGGTGCTTTTATTTATACCATTAATACCATGGCTTACAGAATTTGCCCCTTTAATGGCCAGCAAAAAAGCTGTACAGCTTGCACATATCAGCGTCATTTTCAATGTAGCAACCTCATTGCTGGTTCTTCCATTTGCCGTCAAATTCGGAGAAATGATTTTATTTTTACATGATAAAAAACCTAAAACTCCGATTATGAAATAAGGGCGTCCCATTCATTTGGGACACCCTTATTTTACATAGCTGCCTCTTCCTGAGACAGGATTTCATCTTTTAATGACCTATGGTCTTCGATTACTTTCACAAATTGCCCTTCATTATATGGATAACCTGCTTTTGTAATTTTAACTTTCACAATTTGGCCAATCATATCGTCCGTTGCTGGGAAAATAACCTTCATATAATTATCAGTATAGCCTTCATAAAGACCTGAATCTGGATCTTTCTTGTATTTCTCTTCAGGGATGACCTCCAATACTTCACCTTCAAATCTTGAGGCATATTCTTTAGCAAGCTGGTCTGAAAGAGTGATTAAGCGATGAACACGGTCATTCTTAATTTCCTCATCAATTTGATCTTCCATTCTGGCTGCAGGAGTGCCGGTTCGTTTCGAATATGGGAATACGTGAAGTTCAGAGAATTTATGTTTTTTAATAAAATGATATGTCTCCATAAATTCTTCCTCTGTTTCCCCAGGGAAACCAACAATGACGTCTGATGTAACCGCCAAACCTGGAAGCACTTCTTTCAAGCGCTCAAGTCTTTCTGCAAAGAATTCCATCGTATACTTACGACGCATTCTTTTCAGTACGGTATTTGAACCGGATTGAAGCGGAATGTGTAAGTGACGGACAATAAGATTAGAGTTTTTAATCACTTCAATAACTTCATCCGTTATTTGACTTGCTTCAATCGATGAAATACGGATTCGTTTTAATCCTTTTACACCTGTCTCAAGATCACGAAGGAGCATGGCTAAATTATAGTCCTTAAAGTCCGTCCCGTACCCGCCTGTATGAATCCCGGTTAAAACAATTTCTTTATAACCGGCATCTACAAGCTGTTGTGCCTGCCGGATGACTTCTTTCGGATCACGCGATCTCATTAAACCACGGGCCCATGGAATGATACAAAAAGTACAGAAATTATTGCAGCCTTCTTGAATTTTCAGAGATGCCCTTGTACGGTCTGTAAATGCTGGTACATCCAGTTCCTCATAGACACGGTTCTTCATAATATTGCCGACACCATTAATTGGCTGGCGCTCTTTTTTATATTGCTCAATATACTTCAGCATTTTAACCCGGTCTTGTGTTCCAACGACAATATCAACACCAGGGATTGCCATAATTTCTGCCGGTGATGTTTGTGCATAGCACCCCGTTACACAAATTACAGCATCAGGATTTTTCCTGACAGCGCGGCGGATCACCTGACGGCTCTTCTTATCACCCGTATTCGTTACTGTACAAGTATTAATAACATATACATCGGATATCGATTCAAAGTCTACCCGCTCGTATCCTTCATGCTTAAATAACTGCCAAATTGCTTCAGTCTCATAGTGATTAACCTTACATCCAAGTGTATGAAATGCGACTGTTGCCATTGTAAATTCACCTCAGTAATTCAAATTGATAGGAAATTGCAGCCAGTGTATATAATGGAGCAGTTTCCGTTCTTAAAATCCGCGGTCCTAAACCGCAGAGAATAAATCCATAACTTTGTAATTTTTTTACCTCTTCATCCGCTAACCCGCCTTCTGGACCAAATACAATGAGAAGTGAATCTCCTTGATGCATATTTTGAAGCACACTTGAAAAGTTAGAGGTCTCACCTTCCCTTGCTTCTTCTTCGTATGCAGCAATTTTATGGCCAAAGTCCTTACTTTTTTCGAGCATGGCGGTAAAGCTCATAGGACTTACAATTTCAGGAACCATCGTACGGTGTGACTGTTCAGCAGCTTCTTTAGCAATTCTCTGCCATCTATCTATTTTTTTCGAAGCCTTTTTATCATCCCATTTTACAACTGAACGGGCAGCGGAAAATGGAATGAACTGATGAGCACCTAATTCCGTGCCTTTTTGGATAATCCACTCAAGCTTGTCCCCTTTTGGCAGGCCGCTGGCTATTGTAACTGAAATCGGAAGTTCCGAATTCTCTTCTTTCCATTGTACAACGTCTGCAACGACTCTTTCATCGGAAATTTCTGCAAGCTGGCATTCCGCCTGCTTTCCATCTTTATCTACACAAATAATATGATCACCCGTTTGCATCCGCATTACCTTAACAATATGATGATGATCATCTCCGTCTATAATAAAAGAACCATCATTTGCTCGATGATTAACAAAGTAGCGCTGCACACTTTTGCATCCTCTCTAAAACGTTTTACTCCTTATTCTACTAAAGAATATCCAATAAGGAAAGTTGAACAATTTTCAGTTTCAAAAACAGATAAATTCTAAAACTCTAAATAAATGGACCAAGGGGCCCCATTTGGGCCCCCATATACTTGTATTATTTCTTTTTAGCAATTAGCGCAACCCAATCTTCCATTAAAATGGTTTCTAAAATTTCGAATCCCGATGCTAGCAGCGCTTCCTTAACCTGATCTTTTTTGGGCTGAATAATTCCTGAGGCAATGAATGTGCTGCCAGGTTTAAGAACTTTTGCGGCATCATCCGTGAACCTTACGATGACTTCTGCCAAAATATTTGCCACAATAACATCTGCTGAATTCTCTTCAACACCATCCAGCAAATTATTTTGATTGATTGTTGTTTTATGGTGAACCTTATTTAGCTTAATATTTAATCTCGCCTGTGTAACAGCAACCTCATCAAGATCATAAGCCCTAACATCTTCCGCGCCTAACATGGCTGCAGCAATGCTCAATACCCCGGATCCGGTCCCAACATCAATCACTCTGTCACCAGTATGGACAGTCTTTTCCAAAGCCTGGATACACATAACCGTTGTCGGATGTGTGCCGGTTCCAAAAGCCATGCCCGGGTCTAATTCGATAATCAATTCATCGCTGCTTACTGGATTATAAATCTCCCAAGTAGGAACAATCGTAAACCTTTCAGATATTTTCACAGGATTATAATACTTTTTCCAAGCAGTCGCCCATTCTTCTTCATTCACTTCACTAATGGTGACTTTATTTAGCCCAATATCAATATTGTAAATAATAAGATTATTGATTGAATCCTTAATTGCTTCGACCGTTTCTCCTAAAAAACTATTCACCGGCAAATAAGCTTTTACAATGACACCCTCTTCTGGATAATCATTTGGATTGAGTTGGTAGATTTCACCGAATTGATCTTCCCTTTCCTTCGTCAATTCAAATGGATCCTCTATGACAACACCGCTCGCTCCAGCCTCATGCAGGATATTAGAAATAGGTTCGACCGCCTCGTTTGTAGTATGGATACTAATTTCTGACCATTTCATTCTACCAACTCCAATCCTTACTCGCCTTTAAAGGCACGTTTTACTTTTGAAAAGAAACTTTCTTCCTGTTCACCAAGTGGTGTTTTGCCGCTTACTTCAGCAAATTCGCGAAGCAGCTGTTTTTGTTTTTCAGAAAGTTTTGTCGGCGTTATGATTCTAATCTGGATATGTTGATCGCCGACCCCATATCCACGAACATTTGGAACTCCTTTTCCTCGCAAGCGGAATTTTATACCTGTCTGCGTCCCAGCAGGAATTTTCAATTTCACTTTACCGTGCAAAGTTGGAACCTCAATTTCGTCTCCCAAAGAAGCCTGGACAAACGTAATTGGCATTTCACAGTAAATATCATCGCCATCTCTTTCAAAGAACTCATGCGGGCGGATATGGAAGACAATATAAAGGTCTCCGGCAGGGCCGCCATTTATTCCGCCCTCCCCTTGTCCAGCCATTCTTAATTGTTGGCCGTCATCAATTCCTGCAGGGATTTTCACATGAATTTTCTTACGTTTTTTCACTTTTCCATTACCGCCGCAAGTGGAGCATTTTTGTTTAATCTCTTTCCCTGTTCCATTACAGTAATGGCAAGTCCTTCGATTAACAATTTTTCCGAACGGAGTATTCTGCTCGACACTCACCTGGCCAGAACCATTACAGTGTTTACAAGTTTCAGGCTTCGTTCCAGGCTTCGCACCAGTTCCATGACAAGTTTCACATGTCTCTTCGCGCGGAATCTCAATATCAGTTTCTTTTCCAAACGCCGCTTCCTCGAAGTCTACTGTCATCGTATACTGAAGATCAGCGCCCTGTCTCGGTGCATTAGGATCTCGTCTTCTGGAACCGCCTCCTCCAAAGAAGGTGTTAAAGATGTCTTCAAACCCGCCAAAACCGCCGAAATCTGAACCGCCGCCAAAACCGCCAAAGCCTTGATTTGGGTCCGTATGTCCGAACTGGTCATAATGAGCCTTTTTCTGATCATCGCTAAGAACCTCATATGCTTCTGCAATTTCTTTAAATTTTTCATCTGCATCTGGTTCCTTGTTAATATCTGGATGATATTTTTTTGATAGCTTGCGGTAAGCTTTTTTAATTTCATCCTTAGAAGCACTTTTACTTAGACCAAGCACTTCATAGTAATCCCGTTTACTCATGATTACCACTCCCGAATCTGTCACATAAAGCTTATTTTAACACCCTGTTGATGGGGAAAGCAATAAAAATACGCTGAAGGCTTTTCCTCAAAGAAAAAGCCAAAGTCTGGAGTTTGACTTTGACTTTTAACTAAAAAGAAAACAATGAGGAAAGTTCCTTAGAATAACCATTGCTCCCAGCAAGCTGTCTGTCGCATGCTCAAGGGGTTATTGCTTTTTTATTTGTCATCTTTTACTTCTTCAAATTCTGCATCGACTACATTATCGTCTTTCCCTGCACTGTCTGCGTCTTGTGCGCCTTGTTGTGCCCCTGCCTGTGCTCCAGCCTGTTGGTAGAGTTTAACTGACAGGTCTTGAACAATCTGTTGTAATGCATCCTTTTTGGCGCGCATTTCGTTTAAGTCATTTTTCTCGATAGCTTGTTTTAAAGCATCTTTTGCTTCGTTTGCTTTTGCTACCTCAGCAGCATCTACTTTACCCTCAAGTTCTTTTAAAGTCTTTTCAGTCGTAAAGACGAGCTGATCTGCTTCATTACGAAGATCTGCTTCTTCCTTACGGGCCTTATCAGCTTCCGCATTTTCTTCGGCTTCTCTGACCATTTTTTGAATTTCTTCGCCGGAAAGACCTGTAGACGATTTAATTGTAATCTGTTGTTCTTTATTTGTGCCAAGGTCTTTTGCACGGACATTAACAATACCGTTTTTATCAATATCAAATGTTACTTCAATTTGTGGAATTCCACGTGGTGCAGGCGGAATATCAGATAATTGGAAACGGCCAAGCGTTTTATTATCTGCTGCCATTGGACGCTCCCCTTGAAGAACATGGATATCTACAGCAGTTTGATTGTCAGCAGCCGTAGAGAATACCTGTGATTTTGAAGTAGGAATGGTTGTATTACGTTCAATAAGCTTTGTAAATACACCGCCCATTGTTTCAATACCAAGGGATAAAGGAGTAACGTCAAGCAATACTACATCCTTAACGTCCCCAGTTATGACGCCGCCTTGAATCGCCGCACCCATTGCAACAACTTCATCAGGATTTACCCCGCGGTGCGGTTCTTTTCCAGTTGCTTTTTTAATTGCTTCCTGAACAGCTGGGATACGAGTGGAACCGCCGACAAGAATAACTTTGTCAATGTCAGATGGTGTTAATCCAGCATCACTTAAAGCCTGACGTGTTGGTCCCATGGTACGTTCAACAAGATGTGCAGTTAATTCATCAAATTTTGCTCTAGTCAAATTCACATCCAAGTGAAGCGGACCAGCAGGGCCTGCAGTTATAAATGGCAATGAAATTTGTGTTGAAGTTACACCAGAAAGATCTTTCTTGGCTTTTTCAGCAGCATCTTTTAAACGTTGTACTGCCATTTTATCTTGAGAAAGATCAATACCATTGTCTTTTTTGAACTGTTCAACCAAATAATCCATAATGACTTGGTCAAAATCATCACCGCCAAGACGGTTATCTCCAGCAGTTGCTTTTACTTCAAATACCCCGTCACCTAGTTCAAGAATGGAAACGTCAAAAGTTCCGCCCCCAAGGTCGTAAACAAGGATTGTTTGATCTTGGTCAGTCTTATCAAGACCATATGCAAGCGCTGCAGCTGTTGGTTCATTGATAATCCGCTCAACCTCAAGACCTGCAATTTTACCAGCATCCTTGGTTGCTTGTCTCTCAGCATCGTTAAAATAGGCAGGCACAGTAATGACAGCTTTTGTTACTGATTCACCAAGATAGTCTTCTGCGTATGATTTTAAATGCTGAAGAATAATAGCCGAAATTTCTTGAGGTGTATATTGTTTTCCTTCAGCTTCTACCTTATGAGATGTACCCATATGACGCTTAATTGAAATGATTGTGTTAGGGTTTGTAATCGCTTGGCGTTTTGCCACCTCCCCAACCTGGCGTTCCCCATTTTTAAAGGCAACCACTGATGGGGTGGTGCGGTTTCCTTCTGGATTTGGAATTACTTTTGGTTCGCCGCCTTCTAGTACAGCTACACAGGAGTTCGTTGTACCAAGGTCAATACCAATTATTTTACTCATTCCCTTTTCCTCCTCAAAAAATTATGTAGGTTACTGATTTACTTTCACCATAGATGGGCGAATGACCCGATCTTTTAAAAGATAACCTTTTTGGAATTCTTCAATGACCATATTTGGGCCAAAGTTTTCATCTTCCCCTTGCATTACTGCATGGTGTTCTTGTGGATTAAATTCTTTTCCAACAGCTTCAATTGGCTTTAATCCTTCTTTTTTTAATGCATCTAAAAGGCCGCGGTATACCATATCCATGCCTTGAAGCAATGATTTTGTTTGTTCATTATCTGCTTCGACCTGTAATGCCCGCTCAAAATTATCGAGTACAGATAGTAAGTCTGTCACAATATTTTGTGCTCTATATTTTTCAGCCGCTTCTTGATCTAATCGGCTGCGGCGCCGGAAATTATCAAAATCAGCCTGAAGTCGTAAGTAGCGGTTATCCGCTTCCTCAAGCTTACCCTTTAACTGCTTAACTTCTTTTTGAAGCTTTTCCAATTGATCAGCTGAATTCACCTCTGCTCCTTCCACTGATTCTTGTTCAGGGTTAGCATTACCTGCTTCAGTTGAATTCACATTCTCATCTTTTACATTTTCTGTTTCTTGGTTCAGTGTCTCACTTTTTTCATTCATCAACATGCTCACCTCCCTTAAAGGCATAATTACTATTAAAGTTATTTATGTTCATGGTAAAAGGGGTGAAACAAATGGATATTTCACCCTTACTCAATATTACCAGAGCTAATTATTTTGATACAGCTTGGTTAGTACGTTTGTTAAATCCTTACTTAAAATTCCTAGTAAACTGATGACTCGTGAATATTCCATCCTTGTTGGACCAAGAATTGCAATAGAGCCTAATTTTTCTTCACCAACTGAGTAGGTTGCGGTAATTAAGCTGCAGTCATCCATAATCTTATTTTTGTTTTCACTTCCAATCTTCACATTAATCCCTTTTGAATTATTTCTAATGATATTAGAAATCCATTCTTCCTGATCAATCATGGTCATTAAGTCGCGTATTTTAGATATATCATGAAATTCCGGCTGGCTTAACATATTGGTTTTGCCTCCAAAGAACAATTTCTCTGTAACCGGCATCTTCAAAAGCTGAGCAAGTGTATTGAGCATTAAATCATAATTATGAATATGCTGCCTTAATAAAATCGCAACTTCTTTATAGATTTTGTCATTTAAATCCTCTAGCGGGACCCCATTTAAACGCTCATTCAGGATATTAACTGTCTTTTCAATATCACTTGCATGAACGGATGAGGGAAGTGAAAACAACCTGTTTTCAACATGACCTGTATCCGTAACAAAGATTGCTACTGCCGTTTCTTTATTCAAAGGAATAATTTGGATTTTCTTAAGTTTATTCACGCTTACAGCAGGTCCGAGAACAATGGATGTATAATTTGTTAAGTCAGACAAAATACTCGCTGATCTCTGAATAATCTTTTCAAATTCAAAGATTTTCTCAGCAAAAATCGAATGAACAATGGTTATATCATGTTGAGTCAACACCTGAGGTGATAACAAATGATCAACATAGTAACGATAGCCTTTTTCGGATGGAACTCTGCCTGAAGAAGTATGGGTCTTTTCGATAAACCCCATTTCCTCTAAGTCCGCCATTTCATTTCGAATCGTTGCCGAACTAAAGGTAATCCCTTCTTTTTTAGACAAACTCCTTGAGCCTACTGGCTGTGCAGAACGAATAAAGTCATCAACAATCACCTGAAGAATTAATAATTGACGATCTGTTAACAACACTCATCACCTCTGTTAGCACTCATTGTTCCTGAGTGCTAATTATATTAATAAATTATCAAAAAAGGGAGGACTATGTCAATCAAACACACCTAAAAACATTTGGAAAACTTCATTTCCCAGGAGCCGCCCTTGTTTTGTTAAATATATTTTATCCCCTTTGATTTCTATCCATTTTTTTTCAATTAAATCATTCATTTCAGCCGCAAACAAATTTAATGGGTCACGATCGAATTTTTGAATAAACCTTGAAATTGATACCCCTGAAGTTTTACGTAAACCTAAAAACATCTCTTCTTCCATTTGCTCTGATTGGGGCACTAGATGATTTTCCAGTATTGGCAGTTCTTCACTGTTGAGGGTATCAATATATTTTCTTACTGGACCAATATTCGATTGTCTAAACCCATCGACATAGCAATGGGCACCAGCCCCAAAGCCATAGTAATATTCATTATTCCAATACGTCAAATTATGTCTGCTTTCAAAACCAGGTTTGGAGAAATTACTGATTTCGTACTGGTGTAATCCATGTTTCTCCATTTGGTCCATTAACACCTCATACATTTGCGCCTCAACATCTTCCCCCGGGGTCGACAGTTTTCCCTTTCTCATTAAATTATAAAAGACAGTCTTTGGTTCAATGATTAATGAGTAAGCGGAATAATGCGGCAGATCTAATGACAATGCGATATCTAATGTTTCTTTAAAATCATTCAAAGTTTGGGTGGGCAGGCTATAGATTAAATCAATACTGATGTTTTCAAAACCGATAGATTTAATTTTTTCAATTGTTTGATACACATCTTTAGCTCGGTGGACCCTGCCAATCTTTTTTAATAATTCATCATTAAAGGTTTGAACCCCTAAACTGATTCTATTCACCCCGGCATCCTTTAATATTTGCAGCTTTTCCTCGGATAAATCCCCAGGATTGGCCTCAAATGTGAATTCATTATTCATTGACTTGGATAAGTTATCATTAATGCTCTGGCAAAAGCGTTCAAGCTGCTGTTCATTTAATGATGTTGGAGTGCCTCCCCCCACAAAGATTGTATCTAATTCCTTAGATGGTGCCTCCTGTAAAGTCATTTTCATTTCTTGCTCAATCGCCTGTAAATATTCATCAACAGGCTGGCCTTTTAGAAATACTTTATTAAAGTCACAATAATAACAAATATGTTCACAAAACGGGATATGGAGATAGGCCGCTTTTATCATTTGTTTCACCTTCCATGAAAAAGAGGCTGGACGCCGAACGGCACATCCAACCTCCCTTTTCGCTTATTTTTTTGAATTATTGTCATCCATTTTTAAGACTGCCATAAACGCTTCTTGCGGTACTTCAACAGAACCTACCTGTTTCATCCGCTTTTTACCTTCTTTTTGTTTTTCAAGAAGTTTCCGTTTACGGGAAATGTCACCGCCGTAACATTTCGCCAGCACGTTTTTCCGCATCGCTTTAATGGATGACCTGGCAACAATCTTTGTACCAATAGCTGCTTGAACTGGTACTTCAAATTGTTGTCTAGGAATTAACTCTTTCAATTTTTCCACAATGACCTTCCCGCGTTCGTAAGCAAAATCCCTATGAACGATAAAGCTTAAGGCATCAACTTTTTCATTATTTAATAATATGTCCATTTTAACCAGTTTCGATGGTTTATAACCAATAAGCTCATAATCAAATGATGCATATCCTCTTGTATTGGATTTCAATTGATCAAAGAAATCATACACAATTTCCGCTAACGGTATTTCATAAATGATGCTGACGCGATTCTCATCTAAATATTGCATGTCAACGAAAATGCCGCGTTTTTGCTGGCAAAGTTCCATTATGGCACCAACATAGTCATTTGGCGACATCATCGTCGCCTTAACATATGGCTCCTCAACACGTTCAATTTTTTGCGGATCCGGCATATTAGACGGATTATCCACATTGATCTGCTCACCATCTGTCATGTGTACATGATAAATAACACTTGGTGCGGTGGTAATTAAATCAATTTTGAATTCGCGCTCAATCCGCTCCTGAATAATTTCCATATGGAGCAGTCCTAAAAAGCCACATCGAAAACCGAAACCTAAAGCCTGCGAGGTTTCCGGTTCAAATTGTAATGATGAATCATTTAGCTGTAATTTTTCAAGAGCTTCGCGCAAATCATTGAATTTAGCGGTATCGATTGGATAGAGTCCGCAATATACCATTGGATTCAGCTTTCGATAACCAGGGAGCGGCTCTGTCGCCCCATTTTTGGCATTCGTGATGGTGTCACCGACACGGGTATCACCAACATGTTTGATTGATGCCGCTAAATAACCGACGTCTCCAACGGTTAATTCATCACGCTGTACTTCTTTTGGATTATGAACTCCAACTTCAGTTACTTCGAATTCTGCACCAGTGGCCATCATTTTAATTTTATCGCCGACCTTAACAGTTCCATCGATAATTCGAATATAGGCAATGACGCCGCGATAAGCATCATACAATGAGTCGAAAATCAATGCTTTTAACGGTGCATCAGGATTTCCTGCAGGTGCCGGGACTTTTTCAACTACCTGTTCTAAGATATCTTCTATTCCGATACCTGCTTTTGCAGAGGCTAAAACTGCTTCAGAGGCATCCAGACCGATCACGTCTTCGATTTCATTTCTTACCCTCTCTGGATCAGCACTTGGTAAATCTATTTTATTTATGATCGGTAAAATTTCAAGATCATTATCCAGTGCCAAATACACATTGGCTAATGTCTGGGCTTCGATTCCCTGTGCAGCATCTACAACCAAGATGGCTCCTTCACAGGCTGCAAGACTGCGGGAGACCTCATAAGTGAAGTCGACATGTCCCGGTGTATCAATTAAATGAAAAATATATTCTTCCCCATCTTTTGCTTTATACTTTAATTGAACTGCATTTAATTTAATTGTAATCCCGCGCTCTCTTTCCAGATCCATCGAATCTAGCAGCTGTTCTTTCATTTCACGGGATGATAAAGCATTTGTCTTTTCCAAAATACGGTCTGCCAATGTTGATTTTCCATGATCAATATGGGCAATTATCGAGAAATTTCTGATTTTTGATTGTCGTTTAAGTCTATCTTCTCTATTCATGTCGTTCACTCCTACTATCACGCCACACGTAAACTATTCTTGATTATATCAGTAGGATACACAAGATTCAATATAAATAGCGGCTGCCTTTTGGCGCCGCTATTTTGATTATTGATTACTCTGTAATTTGACGGATTAGTTTACCTGATGCACTCGACAATCCTTCAGACATTTTTTTGCCCATTGAGGAGAAAAAGTTGTAAGCGTTTATTTCTTCCAGCTTCTTTTTTTTTGCCTCAATGTCATGACTTGATATATTTTTCCCGAGGAATGTTGCATTCAAATCTTTCTCATTTTCATTAATGGAAACCGCATTTTGAAAGTTTGGATCATCATAACCCTTCATTTTGTGTATCCCATTATTGGCAAGTTCCATACCAGTCAATACAGATATAAACATTAATGCCGCTAAGATGAAACTTTTCAACATAAACATTTTCATATTCGAATTCCCTTATTTCTATTGTTTATTTGTTGATTGTTTTCCGTCTTTATTCACTTTTTCAGCCTGCCAGTAGAACTCACTAAAAACATCAGCAAGTGCGTCTGCCGAACGATTTAATTCTTCGAACGTATTATCCACACCGCCAAATTCAATCAATATTGAATTCCCAGAAAGATTTTGGTTGTATACACCATTACCTTCTTGTTTTACAATAACTCCTCGGCTTAGCCCCTTATATTTTTTTTGCAAAAGGGAATGAAGCTCCTTAGCCAGCTTTACATTTTTTTCATAATTAGGATTTCGTCCACCTATGATAAATGCCAGCTTAGCATACGATTTTCCGTTAATCGTTATCGTTGAAGCTTTTTTACGGCTGGCATCTCGATGAATATCAATAAAGTATTGTAAATCTCGGTTGGACGCCATGGCAGCTTGTACAACTGCGCGTGATTCTTGATAGGATTGGGTATATTTCCATCCTTTTTTATTTAAATTCGCTTGAACATCTGTTTTATCAACAAATGTTCCAATTCCCTGATCTTCCAGTCCCTTTTTTAAGTGATCACCAATTTTGGTTACATTGATTTGTGAATGATAGGCCAAGTCTGCATCATTTACGCCTTTTAGATATGGCAAATACGATTCACGATTATGAGTGAAATATAGATAAACCACTTTACGTTTACCCGTTGTTTGCCCAGGTGCAGGAGCAGTATTTTCATTTGCCGGTTTTTCTATATCCTCTAAATTTTGAAGAGACGCCTCACGCTCAGCTTTCATGATTTCGATTGGCGGTGCCGACTCCATTGGCATGTTTGTATAATTGGTTCCTTCACCTGCAACAAGGATTTGGCCATCGAATTGAAAGAATCCCGGCAGTTCACGGCCAAGGAGGCTCCTTGGATCATCCAAGTTAATATTGCTAGCCAGCTTAAATACAAAATTTGTTAATTTTGGTGCTGCTGTATCAGGCTTTACTGATAAAAAGTGATGATTTTCCCAGCCCATCAATTGATATAATAATTCGCCATTTACATTGGTTGCTGCTTGATTCACCGATGTCGATGTTAATCTGTATTGTGGCTTTAACGAGGTTAATAATCCACTAATAGAAAATATCAATAACATAAAGAGAAAAACGGCAGCTGCAACTTTTAAAAGACTAGTTCCTTGGACGGTTACAAATGTTCCTGAAGCCTTTTTCATGGTTCCACCTCGCAAAAACGGATTCTAGTAAATCATATGTCTTTACTAGAATTAGTAGAACCAATTTCATTTTCTAAAATCAAGATCTTTTAAAATCTATCGTGTATAGAAACCGGCATTATCTTGATCGACCATACTGTGAAGGGAAGCATTTAAACCATTTGCAAGTAAATTGGCCATATCTTCAATGAACACGTCTACTTCCTTCGGTGTCACCATCAAATTATGGCCAAGAGGAGATAAAACTTCATATATTAACTTTCTTTTTTCATCTTCCTCTAACGTCCCAATTATACCGAGGAATGTTTTCCGATGGTGTTCATCAGGAAGGTCTTCATCGGTCAGCTTTCTTTTTTCTCCGAAAGTCATTCCTGCAGGTGCAAGGGCTCTTGATGGACGATTGCCTTCCCTCATCTCTTTCCCAAAATGTTTTAAAATAAAATCAATCGTATCACTTGTAATGGAAACCGCATCCACGACTGTCGGGACACCAATTGCCACAACCGGCACACCTAGTGTGTCTTTACTTAGTTCTTTACGCTTATTTCCTACTCCGGACCCTGGGTGAATTCCAGTGTCAGAAATTTGTATCGTAGAGTTTACACGTTCAATAGACCTTGACGCCAAAGCATCAATGGCAATAACGAAATCTGGCTTTGTTTTTTCCACTACACCAAAAATGATATCGCTTGTCTCAATACCGGTCAGGCCCATAACTCCAGGTGCTACAGCACTGATAGGTCGATATCCATCTTTTACATTTTCCGGCTGCAGTTCGAATAGATGACGAGTAACCAATATATTTTCACATACCATTGGCCCAAGAGCATCAGGTGTTACATTCCAATTTCCAAGTCCTACTACAAGACATGAATCGGTTTTCTTAATGCCAATACTTTCTAAGAAATGAGCAAACTCCTTTGCAAACACTTCCCCGGTCTTTTGCTGTACGTCTGTATTTTGTTCCCTAATTCCCTGCACTTCCAATGTCAAATATCTGCCAGCTTTCTTTCCGAGTGCTTCTTCACCTTGTTTCGTTACTTCCACCAACGAAATTTTCATATTATCTATATCTTTCTCTTTAATGACGACTCCTTCTATATGAGAGAGATTTTCTTCTTGATCAACAGATTTTTGAGCAAGCACCATTTCCCTTGCTTCAACAGCCAAATCAGTCCTGATAGAGTATTTACTTAAGTCTATTGACTCTTTCACAGTTGTATCACTCCTATGTCTATTTAGAAACTATTTCCTATTTTCTCCCGGTTTTAAACAAAACATGCAATTTTATATAGATTAGTCGTTGAATTCTGTATTGCAATCTGTGTTTTCGTTTGATAAAATATCTCTTGTTGCTAATATCGTTATGAATGTTTAGTCGAGTTCATATAGTCTCGATTCTTTACAGGAGGTGAAAGTAATGCCTAATATTAAATCTGCTATTAAACGTGTAAAAACTAGCGAAGCTCGTAATGCTAAAAATACAATGGAAAAATCTGCAATGCGTACTGCTGTTAAAAAAGTTGAAGCTGCAGTTACAACTAACGATGCTGCTGCTGCGAAAGAAGCACTATCTGCTGCTGCAAGCAAATTAGACAAGGCTGCTGCAAAAGGTTTAATCCACAAAAAAGCTGCTGCCCGTAAAAAATCACGTCTAATGAAAAAAGCTAACAGCTTGTAATAGAAAACGAAATTGCTAAGCTGGATTATAACAATAAAAAAACGATTCCTTTTGGGAATCGTTTTTTTATGTCTGCGTAAGCGGCCTGTCATTTCTACTCTTGAAAGGCGCTTGCGCTTTTTTTATTTCTTCAGACGGAATAACAGCATCTCTATCAACAGTGATTTATTCATGCCGCCTGTTTTCATTTTATAATCAGCATCAGCAAGAAGAGCGATTAAGTTCACCAATTCTTCGTCCGTAAATCTTCCGGCTTGACCAAGGGCCAGTTTAACCCGGTAAGGATGTGTTTTGAGGTAGCCTGCAATTTGCTGCTGCCCATACCCTTTACGCGACAACTCCTTAACTTGATAAATCAACCGAAATTGACCGGCAAGCAGAGCCAAAATCTTAATCGGTTCCTCATTTTGCTTTAATAGGTCATAATAGATTCTTAGCGCTTCATCAAGTCTCCGCTGAACCACTTTTTCAATGAGCGTAAAAATATTCTGTTCAAGTGATTTTGCCGTTAACTTTTCCACCAGTTTAAGGTCAATTTTTTGTTCATCTGCAGCATATAAAGCTATTTTTTCTATTTCACTGGAAATCATAAACATATTTGTGCCCACCAGTTGAAGCAGCCGCTCAACGGCATCAGCATCGATTGCAAGTCCGCGGGATTTCACCTGACTGTCAATCCATTTTTTTAATTCATGTTCATTTAATTTTTTTGCTTCAATTACTTCAGCTTTCCTTTTTAGTTCTTTCGTTATTTTCTTACGCTCATCTAATTTTTCATACGGAGCAGAGACGACCAACACCGTATAAGGCGCTGGATTCTGTAAATATGTTTCAAACCTTGATAAATTATGTTCAACTTTATCCTTCGTTTTTTCAGCCGTTAAAAATGTGGGATTATGTAAAAAGATCACTTTTCTTTCCCCTAAAAAAGGGAATGTTTCTGCATCCTCTACCGCAGCCTCTATAGGTGTTTCCGCCAAATCATACACAGCGAAATTAAAATCCTTCTCTTCTTCCGTCAAAACTTGATTAAGAATCAAATTTTTTGTCTCATCAATTAAAAAGGCCTCTGTTCCATATAATAAATATACAGGAGCAATTGTCTTTTGTTTTATTTTCCGCCAAGCTTCTAGTACCATAATTAATCGAGCGCTCCCCTTTATTTACTCTATACTATCGTAATGAAGCTTGGACGATTTGACAAGTCTAAAGCTGGTTTTAATGTCTTATTTAAAAGGGAATTGGCAAGCTCGATATAGTGCCAATTCCCGATCTATAATGAACGCCTGCTGTCAGCAGCCCTAGGAACTGCTATTACCAGGCGGGAGCTCTTGCTTTGTAAGCTTATTGTAACCTTGCACGTGTCAAGCTATTATGACAACTCTTGTCAGTAAAGGAAAACGAATTCAAGGCATGCTGGATTTTTTAAAATAAATCGCTTATACTATTATTGTGAAATAGGAGGGGTAGACTGTGAACGAATTTGAAAAGAATCCGCAAAGTATGCGTAACGATGCAATTGATTCAGGGGTTGGATTTGCCGTATCTTTTGGTTTTTTTGCCATCATGTTTATTATTGCAACAGTCATTAAGCTAATCGGTTCTTAAATGTTGGCTGCATAGTTTTTCCAAAAGAGACTGATCGACAGTCTCTTTTTATTTTCTAAGTTTTTCTTTATACTATGGCAGATAGGTTGAAAAGGTTCCATTACTTCGATAAAAACGATAGGTAATAGCCCCCTGAAAATCGGTTCTAAAGATTTTTGTATGCGCTGCTTTTAAACGTTCAACCACTTCCTTATGCGGATGGCCAAAACGATTATTTTCACCTGCCGAAATAAGGGCGATTTTGGGCTTGATTTGTTTTATAAAATTTTCAGCACTTGACGTTTTACTGCCGTGATGACCTGCTTTTAATACATCAACGGTCAAATTTGGATGGGCTGTGATTATTTTTTCTTCACCCTGTTTGTCAAGATCTCCTCCAAAAAACCATGAAAGACCTCCAATATAAGCAAAAATTGTGACAGAACTGCCGTTTCGTTCTCCAGAAAAATTTCTTTCTGGATTTAAAATATAAAACCTACTGTCCCCGCTGCTCCATTTTTCTCCTGATGACACCCGAATTACGGGAATCTTTTGCTTTTCAGCTTCGTGAACGATACTCTCTTCAGTTTCTGAAGATTCAGCCACAGACGGCAGCAGTATTTGTTTCACATGTAATTCCTTGATAACCGATAAGGTTCCCCCAATATGATCCATATCTCCATGAGTTAACACTAATTTATCAATTCTCGTTATGCCTTTTCCTTTTAAGAAAGGCACCACAACGTCCCTTCCCACCTCAAAGGGTTTTGACCGTTTTCTCCATTCCTCATCATAAAAACCTACCGTTCCTCCTGTATCAATAAGATAGTTTCCCCTTCCATATGGAAGCCGGATAAAAATGCTATCTCCCTGTCCTACATCAATCAAAGTTACTTCTCCAAAAGGATTTACGTGATTCCAGACCGGCTGAAAGGTTATCATAATAAGGCTCAAAATCAATAGCTTAGTTTTTCTTTTAGGATAATGCTTCGTTTCCCAAAGATAAAATATGGCAAAAATGAGCCCTATATAAATGAACAATTCAATAACATTTGGCCTGCCGGGAGTAAATGAGAGAATAGTGGATTCAGCAAAAAAGGTAATCAATTTATTTGAAAGGTTTATCACCCAAACAAAAAATTGGAACAATAGATCCGGTGCAGTTCCAAAAACAATATGGATGAAAAACAATAAGTAAAAACCTGGAAGATAAACAAACGAAAAAAGCGGAATATACAGCATATTAGCAAGTATGCTCATAAATGATAATTCGAAGTAATAATACAATAATAAAGGAAATGCAGCTAATTGAGCTGTTACGGACGTAACAAGCATCATCTGAACATAGTCCTGACTGTCCTTTAGGATATGCTGGGAAGCTAAAATGATAGCTGCACTTACCGAGAAAGACAGCTCAAAACCCACATCCAATAGAACTAACGGATTAAAAAGTAAATATAACATAAAAGCAATACTTAATGCATCAATAGGCATTAGTTTAATAAAAGCTCCCCATTTTACTGTCATGAGAACAAGAAAGATCATTAGTGAAGCCCGAATAACCGATGGGGAAGCACCTGTAAGCACCACGTAAACAGGGAGTAATAACATCAAGAGATTTACCATCATTTCTCTTGTAAGCCCGCAGCGAAGTCCCAGATATAAAACCATCCCAATCAATAAGGTAACATGCAGTCCGGATATTGCCAGCAAATGCACAATACCTGTGCTTTGATATGCATCAAGCAAATTGGGATCCAGTATACTCCTGTCACCAAATATTAAAGCTGCTGAAAGTGAAGCAATCTCTTCAGGAAAATGATTTTCTAAATAACGGATTCCAGTATAACGCAGCTGTTTTAATTCTGAAGAAAGAGTGGGTTTTATCGGGGAGCAATCAAGAAGCGGATTTTCTTTTACCTCCACTATCCAATAAATTTCCTTTCCAGCTAAATACTTTCGATAATCAAATCCATTTGGATTGTTAGCTATTTTCGGTCTCACTAAAGTACCGGAAATGCGGCACAAGGTTTGAAAATATCTTTGCTGCTTTAATTGTTCTTTTTCTAATTCTGATTTTAGTTGATACCGGATAATTAGTTTTTCATGGTATGTGGTTTCAAACGCTTCGATTTGGAGGAGATCACCATCTATTTTAGGCATCTGGGTAAATTTGAGGGTCAAAGCGGAGGTTGATTTTGGCATGAAGGTTTTATTTTGTATCACGGCCTTTTCACCAACAAACAAAAAAAGAATCGCTGCTCCTAAAACCGTTAATAATTGACCTTTATTAAAACATTTGTATTTGTATAATATGTAAAAATAAAGGAGGGTCAATAAGAAAATGGGGAAAAAGGAAAGAAGTGCTGCTAGGACTGCCAGCATAGCTGTCAGCGCAAAATACAGATATTTACCATTCATCATATCTTCTCCATATTAAAGTTAAAATATTTTTCAGAAGAAATAGGAACGCCGGAGAGAGAACCGGCGTTTATAATAATTATTGTTTTATTTTTCGAAAATCAATGACTTGCTCTGTGAGTTCCACCTTTTCAACTTTTACATGGGCTTGTTCAAATAGTTCAATGGCATATGGATGGTTCTTATAATCCTCAGCATAATAAACAGTTTTAATGCCTGCTTGAATAAGAGCTTTACAGCATTGAAGACAAGGAAAATGGGTGACATAAATTTCTGCCCCATCTGCAGGTACACCAAATTTTGCACACTGCAGCAATGCATTCATTTCAGCGTGAATTGTTCTTACACAGTGATTATCGATCACATAACAACCTTTATCAATGCAATGATCTCCACCGGCGATTGACCCATTGTAACCTCCTGCGATAATTCTCTTATCCCTAACAATCGTTGCCCCGACTGTCAGACGGGTACAAGTGCTTCTTAATGCTAGTAAATGGCTTTGAGCCATGAAATATTGATCCCATGATATTCTATTCATGAATTCTCCAACTCCTAGAAAAATACTTTTGGTTTTAGTTTAATGTTAACTTGTACTGATGGTCAATGGAAACGATTAATGAATGTCCACCAAATCTTTTAGCTTTTCAAATGTTTTATCCCCAATACCGCTGATATTTTTTAAATCATCCACCGTTTTAAAACCTCCCTTTGTTTCCCGGAATTCAATGATTGCATCAGCTTTGGCAGGTCCTACACCTGGGAGATTCTGCAATTCCTGGGAATTTGCTTTATTAAGATTTATTTTCCTTTGCTGATTCGCGGCACTGCCGGGATTCCTGCTGTCTCCTCCTCCAGCTTGTGCCTTTGCTGCTATAATCCCCTCTTCACCCTTTTCTGGTACGTAAATTACCATCTCATCCTGGATATGTTCAGCCAAATTCACCTGGCTTTTGTCTGCTTTATCGGTTAACCCTCCTGCCCTGGTAATGACATCTATCACTCGTTCCCCTTCACTTGCCTGATAGACCCCAGGCAGTTTAATTTGGCCTTTTACATCTACCATCATTTTTTCCGGCGGTTTTGATTCAATTTCCTGCTTTTCCTTGGTTGCATGCTCTTCAGCAGGTGCTTCCAAATTCTCATCCACCAAAGCCTTAGATTGGATCTGCGGCTCTATTATAGGGCGGGTTTCATTAAAATAATATAAACCGCCAATTACCACTAAGACAGCAAGAATTACATACAGCTTATGTTCCATTATCCAGTTCTTCATTGGAATCCATCCTTTCAGAAGGTATATTTTAGTCATGGGAATCATATGGTTATAAAAGAAACTCGCAGGTGAAGGAGGGTCGAAATCATGAATATTGGTATCATTGGTACCGGTAATATGGGGAGAATCCTAGTAGAGGCTTTACTGGATGGAAAGGCAATATCCCCTTCTTCCATGATGATTACAAATAGAACAATCGAAAAAGCGATGGTGCTGAGAAATAAATACAAAGGACTTAAAGTTGGAGAAAATGCAATTGAAGTGGCGGCAAATTCCGATTTAATCTTCGTTTGTGTAAAACCATTAGATGTTTTTAAGGTTATGGATGAGATTAATCCCTATTTAACGGAGAATAAATGTCTCATTTCCATCACAAGCCCAATTAGTACAAATCAAATTGAATCCAAAATTTCCTGTTCAGCAGCCAGGGTCATTCCCAGCATTACAAACCGTGCATTAACTGGAATATCCTTGATCACATATGGTGAAAATTGTAAGACGGGATGGAAAATAGAAATAGAACAGCTGATGTCCAAAATTTCTGTGCCGCTTCCCATCGAGGAAAAAATAACTAGGGTTGCTTCAGATATTGTAAGCTGCGGCCCTGCATTTTTTAGTTATTTACTACAACGCTTTATCCTTGCAGCAGTGCACGAAACAGAAATTGATGAAAAAACAGCAACACAATTAGCGAGTGAAATGACTATCGGTCTTGGGGAATTGCTAAAGCAAGGCCATTATACCCTGCCATCACTTCAAGAAAAAGTATGTGTAAAAGGCGGCATCACTGGTGAAGGAATAAAAGTGATGGAGAATGAACTTGGGGATGTTTTTGAACATTTATTCCAAGCAACACATGAGAAGTTTAAAGAAGATCTGGAAAAAATTGAAATGCAATTTTCCAACTCAAACTTATAATTCGACTAAATCTGAGGAATTCCTGCATAAAACTTATGAAAAGCCATCTTTTTTCGAAAAAGATGGCTTTTCAGCTTTCTGTTAATTTTTTTTTGCAATAAAAAAGATTCTCTCAGAATGGGCACCTGGTGCAGCATGTTCAAAGTCTGCATTAACCTCCAACAATTTAAAACCGGCTTCATTAAGCCAGACTGAATATTGTTCTACGGTGAAGGTGCGTTGAAAATGAAGTTCGTCAATTCGGTCATATTTACCGCTTTGTTCATCCAACACAAAAAAGCTCAGTTCATGTTCCACGCTATTTGAATATTCACCAGGGAAACTATTCCAGATATACGATATTGGATCATCACTTAAGGCAAAAGTTTGTTTAAGAAAGACTTCACTGATTTTATAAATCGAATGGACATCAAAAATGAATAACCCGTCTTGTCTTAAATGGTCAGCTACTCGAAAAAAGGTGTCCCTTACCTGCTGTTCTGACTTTAGATAATTAAGCGAATCGCAAAAGATACCGGCTGTATCAAACTCTCCTAACCCCTCTAATTCTGCCATGTTTTGCTGATAAAATGGAATCTTCAAGTTTTCTGACTCTGCTTTTTGTTTAGCGACCATTAACATGTCTTCTGACAAATCAACACCCGTGACTTGAAACCCTTCTTTAGCAAAACGGACAGAAAGCTCACCGGTGCCGCAAGCCAAATCCAGCATACGAATGGAGCTGGATTTGCTTTCATTTAGGTGAGCGGCTAGTTTTTCTTTCATAAACTGAAGCCATTCATCATACGGGGCTTCATTCATTAGTGCATCATATAGATAGGCAAACCGTTCATAGCTCATGAATTTAACTCGCTAAGGGTATCTACCCTCGGTGCATCTCCCCATAGCCGCTCCAAGTTATAATAGACACGTTCGTCACGATGGAAAACATGTGCTACAACATCTCCTAAATCAATCAACACCCAGCGGGCTTCTTCAAAGCCTTCCATTCTTTTTACATCAAAATTATTTTCCAATGCTATTTCACGGATTCCCCGGGCGATTGCCTGTACCTGTTTGTCTGAATTGCCATGACAAATAATAAAGTAATCGGCAATCAGTGAAATTCCCTGCATATTTAGCGCTGTAATATTTTCTGCTCTTTTGTCGTCAGCAGCTTTTACGGCTAGCTTGAGCAATTCTTGATTATGCATCAATCAATCCTCCTATTTTTCACCAAATCATTGTAAGTATGAAATGTTTCTGGATAAATCGTTTGATTCTTTTTAAGTAAAAAGGCAATTGAATTTTGAATCGATTTGATTAAAGCTTCATCCAAGTTTTCCTTTGCCAATTGTCGAACTTCGTCAACTCCTGGAAAATGACGGCCCGGTTCTATATAATCAGCCAAATAAATAACCTTTTCTAACAGGCTCATACTTGGTCTGCCGGAAGTATGATATCTAATAGCCTCTAGTATTTCTCTGTCGGTTATTCCTGCTTCGGTTTCCACTAGGAAAGCCCCTGCAGGAGCATGCCAAAGTTCCGCGTTAAATTCCAACAAGTCTTTTGGAAAACCTTGTTCAATTATTATTTTCCTCATTTCCTCTTTAGGTCGAAATTTCGCATAATCATGAAAAATGGCAGCTATCTCTGCCTTTTTCACATCGGCACCATATCTTTTGGCTAAGTCAATGGCTGTTTCCATTACACCTAAAGTATGCTGATAACGATGTTCGGTTAATTGTTCTTTTACAAGTTTTAATGCATCTTCACGTTCCATATAAGTGATTCTCCTCAATATAGGCAATTACACGGTCTGGCAATAAGTATCTTACTGTTTTTCCATTCTTAAATCTATCCCTGATCATACTTGATGAAACATCAATTGCAGGTACATCCACATAAAGAACAGGATATTCTGTCTCCCGGTGATAATTTGGCCTCTCTACCCCCACAAATTGAACAAGATTAACAAGCTCATCAATTTTATGCCATTTGGGTAAATATTCAATCATATCGGCACCAATGATAAAGAAAAATTGGATATTCTGATATGTTTCATTAATGACTTTCATTGTCTCGACTGTATACGAGGGGCCTTCCCGCTTAAGTTCTATAGGCTGAACTTGGAATGCGGGGTTATCTGAAACAGCAAGTTCCAACATATGAAGCCGTTCCTCATCTTTTACTGATTCCGGCATCTTCTTGTGCGGCGGTACATGATTAGGCATAAACCAAATTTCATCTAGGTTAAGGCTGTTTTGAACCTCACTTGCAATCAAAAGATGCCCAATATGCGGCGGGTTAAAAGTTCCGCCCAAAATCCCCACTTTCTTCATCCAATACCACCTTTACGGGAGAGTGATTTGTTTATGTTCAATGGATTCCTTGTAAAGCACAATGGTATTTCCAATAATTTGGACAATTTCTGCTCCTGAACCTTCAGCTAGTTCATTCGCAACAACTGTTTTGTCTTCTTCACAGTTTTGCAGCACACTTATTTTTATTAATTCTCTTGCCTCCAAGGCGTCAGAGATTTGTTTAACCATGTTTCCATTGACGCCGCCCTTCCCTACTTGAAAGATTGGATCTAAATGATGAGCCTTAGAACGTAAAAGTCGTTTTTGTTTTCCAGTTAACATGAAGTTCCTCCTAGCTGTTTTAACACATTCTCACGCATTCTTTTTATTTCAGGGAAAATCCCTGTCCATTTTTCAAAAGCAAGTGCCCCTTGATAAACAAACATATCGATTCCATTTTGGACATTTGCTCCCCTTGCTTCTGCTTCCCGTAGAAATTTTGTCTTTAAGGGATTGTATATTATATCACACACATGTGATTGCTGCTTTATTTTGTTCAAATCCAATGGCTGCTCAGATATTTTTGGTTCCATGCCAATCAATGTAGTTTGAACAACTAAATCATATTCACCCAACATTGTTTCGGCTTCTGCAAGCGTTAAAGCAGAAGATGAAACAGGATATGGACATTCATTAATTAAGCTTTGTGCTTTTTCCACTGTGCGGTTAGCAATGTCAATAGTCTCAGGTTCTTCTTTTGCTAAAGTAAAATAAATTGCCCTTGAAGCCCCGCCTGCTCCTATAATTAGAATCCTTTTACCGGCTGTACTTGGCATATAGGCTTGAAGCCCTTTTAAAAACCCAAGTCCATCCGTATTAAAGCCTTTTAGCTTTCCATTTTCATTGACTACTGTATTAACGGCTCCAATACTCGCAGCTAATTCATCTACTTCATCCAGAAAGGGAATAATAGCTGTTTTATGTGGTACCGTGACATTAAACCCGCCTGCGCCAATTGCCCTTAATCCTTTAGCAGCATCCTGAAGATTTTCGTTCTTCACTTGAAAAGACAGGTAATTGGCATCAATTTGGTAAAATGAAAATAAATCATTGTGCATGGCTGGGGACATTGAATGCTTAATTGGATCACCGATTACTGCAAAAAGTTTTTTCATTATTTCTCCCATCCCATATTTAAACTCAAATTAGCGATTTTCGTAAAACTGTTTGAACCCCTTTGGGGACATATGCCGTAACTTGGGCTCCTGGCTCATTTACCGTTACCCAGCCTAGTCCTGAAAAAACAATATCTGTTTTACCTTCTCTAATCACATATTCCTGTTTTACAAACTCTGGCAGTTTTGCACCTTGTTCAGGCCTTGGCGGGGTCAACAATTCTCCCGCATGATTTTCATAAAGTTCATCAGCCTTCTCGGTTTTCGTCCTGTGAATCATTAATTCATTCGCTAAATAACACACAAATGACCTCTTTGGACCACCGCTGATATAATCGAATCGGGCTAATCCGCCAAAGAACAGTGTCTGCCCTTCGTTTAACTGATACACCTTTGGTTTTATTTCTTTTTTAGGTGTGATGACTTTCAAATCTCTTTTATCTACAAAATGAGCCATTTGGTGATGGTTAATGATTCCCGGAGTATCAATTAATGCTTTTCCATCATCAAGCGGAATTTTAATCATATCTAAGGTCGTTCCAGGAAAATGCGAGGTGGTAATGACATCTCCCTCACCAGTAACTTCTTTAATGATGCTATTGATAAAAGTAGATTTTCCGACATTTGTACATCCTACTACATAGACATCCTTGCCTTTTCGCAGTTCATCAATAGCCTCTGCTGTTTCTCTCATCATCCACCCTTTACCGGCACTTACTAAAAAGATTTCTTTAGGTCTTAAACCGAGCTCATTTGCCTCATGCTTCATCCAATGAATTAACTTGTTATGTTTAACCGACTTGGGCAGTAAATCTACCTTGTTACCAACAAGGACAACATCGTTATTGCCGGCAAAGCGCTGGATTCCCGGGAGCCAGCTGCCATTAAAGTCAAATATATCAATGACCATGACAATCAAAGATTCTGTTTTGCCAATTTCATTTAAAATTTTTAGGAAATCATCATCTGTTAAGTTAACATCCTGAATTTCATTATAATGTTTAAGCCGGTAACAGCGCTGGCAAATTATTGATTCCTTTTCTAACGCTGATGGAGGGGCATAGCCAATCATTTCCGGATTCTCTGTCTGGACCTGAACTCCGCAGCCAATACAAATATGTTGTTTTAGGTCACTCACTGCTTAATCCTCCCACTGTAACATGCCTTTTTTTCGAAACCAATTCATAATTCTACGTTCGACAAACCGGTTAAATTTTGTCGCCAGTCCATCTGTTTGGGCAACTGGCACTACCAAAATTGTATGAAAACCGCCCCGGTTCCCGCCGAGTACATCCGTTAATAGTTGGTCGCCAATAACCACAGCTTCTTCTTTTTTAATCCCCATTTGCTTTAGAGCACGATTAAAGGCTCTTACCAAAGGTTTTCTAGCTTGGAAAATGAACGGGATTTTCAACGGATCGGCAAATGCCTTGACTCGTTGTTCATTATTATTAGAAACAATTGTAACATGTATATTGTTCTTTTTAATGTCTTCAAACCATTGAACAAGCTGCGGTGTGGCACTTGGACGGTCCCATTCCACAAGTGTATTGTCCAAATCGGTAATAATCCCTTTAATTCCTCTTTCCTTTAATTTTTCAGGTGATATTTCAAGAACACTTTTAAAATGTTCATTTGGTAAAAATTCCTTTAGCAAAAGGCTACACCTCATTAAATAAATTCAAACTTGTCCATAAAAATTGCCAGCTTCAAGCCTATTTTTGGAGCTTGAGCTTTTCTTATTCATTCTAACCAATTTTATCCTTTCTTTCAAAGAATATAAGTCCATCTTATTGTTTATCGTAGTGAAAACAATTCGTGATACTTGTGTCTATTTCGATTAAGGAATGAATGATAAAAAATAGAAGGAGGATTTTATCATTCATAAAAATTTTTCGACAAAATTCTTCAAATTCATCCTCTGTGGATAAAGTTATTAACATTATACCCATTGAATCAATCACTTTTCATACATTTATAAACAAATTAACCACAAGTTATCCACTTGTTTTGTGGATAACTAGAACGATTGTTCTATAGGAATAAATTTGGTAGATTAAGGGTACACCTATTGAACATACCATTCTATGAATCCTTTGTGGCAAATAGAACTCTAAATTTCATATGGAGGTGGATCCAGACATGCGTAAATTGTCGGATGAATTATTGATTGAGTCCTATTTTAAAGCGAAAGAATTAAATTTAAGTGAAGATTTTATTAATCTTATCGTGATGGAAATTCGCCGTCGATCTTTATATAATAAAATTAAATTATCTTCATAAATATGCCCTTTATCAAGGGCTTTCCTTTTTTTAAAACAACAAACACCGCATTAATGAGGCATCTGCCTCAAGAAACCAATTTTTTCTCCCACTTTCATTTCTTTTGGTGTCCGTATGGCAGCGTCTAACTGGAATATATCTTTTTCAAAAAGCAGTACGACAGTGGAGCCGAAAGTAAAATAAGCCATTTCGGAGCCTTTTTTGAGCTCTGAACCTTTAAATATTGTCTCAATCGAATTTACGAACATGGCCCCTACCTTTACAATCGCAACATGACCGGACTTTGTTTTGACTTCAGTAATTACGCGATAATTCTTTGCAAGTGTACGCACACCATATTTTAAACCCCATTTATTAACTGGATAGGATTTAGTGCCCAGCGTCCACTGTTTTGTCACTTCCCCATCAACAGGACTATGAATCCGATGATAATGGCTTGGGCTTAAATAAAGAATGATATATGTCCCATTAAGATACTTTTGCAGAATTCCCCGACTACCAAGCATCTCTTCAATAGAGTATGTTTTTCCTTTGACAACAATTTCGCTTGATTCTTGGATTCTCCCTGCATCTTCGAGCACCGCATCAACCGGGCTGACAACAGCATCTTCAGTTTGATCAATGGTTCTCGCTTCTTTTTTTAGCTGCCTTACAAATAAATCATGCAAAGTAGGATATTCATGTAAGCCTTTTTCCATTTCTTCCTGGTTTAATTGATAAACTTTCGCAAATGATGGAACTATCACCTTGCTGATTCGTGAACGGGCAAACCTTTGTAAAATGGCCGATGACCATCTGCCATTGGTTAATTCAATTAGAATACGATAAAACGGCTGAAGCATGAGATGACCCCCAAATAGTGTAAAAATACTCTTTACGTACAGACATAATGTTATTACAATTAAATAATATAGAATTAAGTGAACCTTCTGGCAATGAAAGGGGTGGTAAGAAGAAGTGTTCTTATTAGATGTACTAGACCAAACCATAAAAAAGATGAAAGCACAAACTGCAAATATCTTAACATTGATCAACCTATCATTCGGCGGCTTTGCCATTGTGTTTGTTTTAAACGAAAATTTACGATTAAGCTTACTGCTTATATTTATTGCCGCTTTAGCAGACCGATTTGATGGAATGGCTGCCAGAAAGTTTAACATTGAATCCGATTTAGGCAAACAATTGGATTCCATGAGTGATATTATATCATTTGGAGTTGCTCCAGCACTATTACTATATCAAGGAATTTTACATGAATTCGGCGGACCGGGTTCATTCTTTACTGTCTTTTACATTGGATGCGGGGCATTCCGATTAGCCAGATTCAATATTACAGAGGGTAATGGGTATTTTACAGGGTTACCAATCACTGCTGCTGGATGTTTAGCCACATTAAGTTATTTAGCCATTCCTTATCTGCCTTCCGAAACATTCTTATTTATCATCATCATCCTATCTTTCCTTATGATAAGTACCTTTAAGCTAAAAAAAGTTTAATTTTCCTATTAAAAATACATTCTTTTATTAAAAAAGACTTACTTTTGCATTTTGATTAGTAGGTCTTTTATTTTATTTTAAACAAACTGCCAAATAAAATTATTTGGACAGACACAATTTCTATTTTTCCTCATAGGAATTAATAATAGGCTATAGTCCTAAGTTTTTGGGGGGGATACGGATGTCTGGACTCTTAACAGCTCTTGGTTATTTAATGAAGGAATTCTTATTTCTTGTATCTTATGTAAAGAACAACGCCTTTCCTCAACCCCTATCCGCCGCAGAAGAAAGAAAGTATTTGCGATTAATGGCTGAAGGGGATCCACACGCCCGCAATATGCTGATTGAACATAATTTACGCTTAGTGGCACATATTGTCAAAAAGTTTGAAAATACCGGAGAAGATTCTGAAGACCTTATATCCATCGGCACCATCGGCTTGATTAAAGCCATCGAAAGCTATTCTGAGGGGAAAGGGACGAAGCTTGCCACATATGCCGCCCGTTGTATTGAAAATGAAATTGTAAAGTCAATAGTGTTGCGTATCACTTCGAAACAATCATTTCAAAAATATTTCCTCTTAACGTCACAATAACCGTTTTCACACAACACATTTATTTGTGAAGCAACCACGAAATTGAAAACGGGAGGGACGACACCAATGAGTAAAAAAGGGTATATCTCCGCAAGTAAATTTCACTCCGAATTCATAAGAAGCGACGCAACCGACCGACTAATTGCTAATTGCTATAACGCAATTAAAGAAAAAATTAGAAGGGAACGACGGAACAATGATTGCACTATACGCACGGGTATCAACCGAAGAACAAGCTAAAAGCGGGTATTCACTTCAAGACCAAATTCGCCAATGCCGTGAAAAGGCGGGCAAAAATGCGGAATGTATTGAATACGTGGACGACGGCTATTCGGGGGGATTCCTTGAACGTCCGGCACTTTCAAAATTACGGAATGACCTTCGGGAAGGACTAATTGACAAAGTTATTGTCTATGATCCCGACCGTCTATCACGGAAACTTGCGAATCAATTGATTGTTACGGAAGAAATCGAAAAACGGGCAAAATTAATCTTTGTCAATTCCGAATACAAGAATACACCCGAAGGAATTTTGTTCTACCAAATGCGGGGGGCATTCTCGGAATTTGAAAAGGCGAAAATCAAAGAACGTATGACTAATGGAAGACGTGCAAAGGCTCGCAAGAACAAAGTAGTCAAAGACGTCAAAGTTTATGGATACAAGTTCAATAAGGAATCGCAAGAACTCGAAATCTATGAACCCGAAGCAAAGATTGTTCGATTGATTTTCGAACTATTTACCGACCCACGGGGGCGGGTACAGGGTATAAACGGAATCGCCCACTATTTGACAGACAAAGGTATTCCGACCAAAAAACGAAAAGGCGTTTGGCATAGGCAAGTAGTCCGCCAGATTCTTATGAATGAAACCTACACGGGTGTATTCTATCACAACAAATGGAATACGGAAGGAATGCTCGTCAACAAATACAAGGATTCAGACGACGAAAAGGTTTCAATGACCTTACGACCTAAAGAAGAATGGATTCCCGTCGAAGTTCCTGTGATTATCGAAAAGGAAACATTCAAGTTTGCCCAAAAGTTGTTGAAGGAATCAAGACGTCGTTGGGCTGGTACTTCAAAGAACAAATATCTTCTTTCGGGATTGGTTCGCTGTGGCGATTGTGGCAATACCATGACGGGGCGACGGGCGAAGAATTGGGGAACTTACGTCTTTGAATATTCCGACGCCAAGAACACCGCAGGGGCAAAGCATAAGGGTTGTGGCAATCGGGTCAAATGCGAAGACCTTGACGCTTATGTATGGAATCATTTTGTCAATGTCATAACAACCGAAGGGGAATCGGCATATTCCGAAGTCGCCGCAACAACCGAAACCCAAGATTCAATTCCATTCGAAGAATCGGAATTACAACGCATTGAAGCCGAACTCATTCGTATTAAATCGGGTCGGAAACGTCTTCTTGACTTCATGACAAACAATGCCGATATTGTGGACGAAGAAGATATTCGCAATCAATTGAAAGAGTTAAAAGAAAAAGAAGATCACTTGTTGAAGTTGAAGGAAGAAACCGCTGCTTTACTTGAAGAACGGAAAAACAACGAAGTCAATGACGAAATTCGGGCAAAGGCGGTTGAACGATATTTTGAAAACGAAAATCCCGAATCTATGTCGATTGAAGAAAGGCAAGAACTACTTCGAATGTTATATCGGGAAATTCGGGTATATTCAAACGGAAAAATTGATTTCATTTCATTGTAGGACGTTCCAATTGGCGGAGCGTCTTTTCTTTCAAACAAAAAAACCGCCTTTCGACGGTTATGAAGTAAAGCACCCTATAGTTTAAGTATAATTCATCACAATCTCAGATTTTTTCTTAAGTAACCTGTGCAATTGATTGCAGTTGTTTAGCACAATCAAGCCATTTAGGTTTTACATTTTTACTAAATCTAAAATATCTTTTGGTTCCTTTAATACAAAGTCTGCTGATTCAAATCCTTCAGTTGTTTTAGCCCCCCATAGAGCAAGGGCAAATTTTACACCTGCACTTTTTGCACATTGCATATCATATATAGAATCTCCAATGTATATTGTTTCATCTTGATTAGCATTTAACCCATCTAAACAAGCTAATAAAGGTTCAGGATGTGGTTTATGTTTTGCAGTATCGCTTGCACATATCGTGTACTCAAAAAATGAGCTCAATCCAAATGGTTCAAATTCATCAATTAACTCTTGTTTTGTTTTTGAAGTCACAATACCAGTTATAACAGGGCTTTCTGATAATGTTTTTATAACATTTTCTAAATCCTGAAAAACATTTACCTCGTGAGAAAATTCTAGTACAGTCTCTGACCACTTTGGGTGAACACGTTCCACATCCATCACATTCAGTCTTCGTAATGTTTCTTTTCCTGGTATTCCTAAAGCAAATCTTAAATCCTCTAATTGATAATCTTTGCCCTCTTCTTTCAAGACTTTTTGTAAAGATTTTAATATAGCTTTTTCTGTATCTAAAATGGTTCCATCCACGTCAAAAATCACATATTGAAACAATCCTTATCCCTCCTTAGTTTCTAATTATATAAACACTTTACCATAATAATGAAAATAATTACTCTTGAACAAACCTGCAACGTTTGTTGAAGAATTTTCTAATCTTGTAAATTAACTCTACTTAGACGCTTTCCTACGGTTATTCAACTAATTTCGAATAACCCCGTTTCCCCTTGACGACCCTTTTGTCGTCCTTTCTTAAAGCCCACATAACGTGATTGATCTCACCAAATCGGATGCCGAATTTCTCATATATGTAATCGGAAATTTCTTCGTGTGATACTTCCACACCTTCGCCTTTCTGCCGCATGAACTCAATTATTGCGGGTTGGATTTCTTCCTTTCCAACCGTTTTTCTTCCATTTAGATATTCGTTCTTTGGCATAATGGACTCCCCTTTCATATTTTTGTAATATTATAACATATCCCCTCTACGATTGGTCGCTCGTTTGAAGGACGTTCCGTGACGTGTAGTGACCCGATATTTCAAAATTGTTGTGTATATTCTGAAAGCGTCTTCCTCCGCCAAAAAGACCCCCCGTCCCCCCTTGGGTGGGGTCGAATATTCCGTCCATTTCTTTCTGTGCTTGTGTGTAAAGCGATTGAATTCATTCCGAATAGTTATTGTCTTGGGATTAAATTTCGTTGACCATAAGGCTTATGTATGGTCTTGCAAAGATATAGCAATCGTTGTATAAACATACGGAAGACAACACGTCATTACAATTACTATCTTATGGACAAACCTATTGCTATTCGTCATATAATATAGATTACACGACCAATCGTATTTTGACGTTTTCAACAAATCCCTATAAACAAAGGGTTGGTCGATTTAGATTCGTCGTATATCAAAAATGTATTTTTCACTTTCGTCGTATAATGCGAAAATGTCCACTTGTATCATTACAAAAACGGCTGAATCCCTTACGACTGAATGTATTTTGCCGATTCCTTCCCGTGAAAATTTCGGACATTTCGGAACGCATAAAGCAATGTTTACGATGGAATCAATCCCTTTCGTTCGGTTCACGTTGTATTGAATGGAATGTCACTTTTGGTATTCGTGTGACATAGCGAAAAGCGGTTCAATCCCTTGCGTATCAACGCTTTATCGCAATAAAGAACTAAAGTGGTATTTCTATAATCGGACATATAACGACAGGCTTGCGGCTATTTTATGATTTTTTTAATGATGGAATATTAATTTTAGTGAATGAGGATATTAATCACAAATGATTGATAGTTTGGAGGAAGAATAGTGAAAATATTGTTTAATATTCTAATCGCTATATTCGCAACAATTACCGTACTAATTTCGAATCAAATTGCAACACGTCGGACATTAGTAAAGATCACTTCTTTTCAAGCAATTACAGGTTTTATAATTTCTGCGATTCATTCCACCATTTTATATCTTGCTTTAAAACAACAAATGAAAGGACAAAGCTAATCGCCCCTTACATATGTAATAGGGAACGCAATTTCTTAGGCGTTCCCAAGTTTGACCTATACTTGTCCTTTCGACTTCAACCAACTCATTCGTATTTGTTCCAATCGCTTTAATTCCGCCTTGACCGCTTTGACGTATGCTGCACGGGCTTCTGATTCTGTTTCAAACGTCCCGATATGCTTTCCACAAACTCCAACCTGGTATTTACCGCTTGACGTCTTCGTAAATCCTTTTGCATGGTTCAATTTATATTTCAAACAATTCTCACGGTCGGTAACCACTTCAAGGTTTTCGTCCCGATTATCAAGAGTTTGTTCGTTTTTATGATTGACTTGAATTGACATTCCCGTTTCTTCGAAAAATCCGTTGTATTTGGCAAGTTCCTGACGCATGATGAATCTATGCAATTGTTCCTTTCTTCGAATTCCTTTCCCAACGGCGATATTTGCGTAAATTCCATTGTTCCCTAAGAAAGCGGCGACTTTTCCTTTCTGCAATACTTCCGACAATCTATGCTTCGAAATTAGTGTTTCCCGCCCGTCCTTCAAGAAGATTGTGACACTTCCGTCGTCGTTGAACTTGAAGTCATTGAATCGGCGACAACCGTGCAAACCGTTCTTTCTCTTAATATAATTCAACAATTTGAACTCATTTTCATTTATTGGTTCAAATCTAATATTTCCATCAGCTTCAACAAACATATTGATGACCTCCTATCCCACGTTCGTTTTGGTGTGTTCATTTTGACCATTCAAAAAGACGCCCCGAAGGACGTCCTTACTTCTTTAATTCGATTGTCGTTAATTCTCCACTTTTTTCACGTTCCTTTTGTTGGCGGATCTGCTCGTCGTGCATTCCGATTGCAATTAAACAAATTGGTGGAAGATTGTGTCCTTCATTAAGCAATTTACGCCAATACTCAATTTGCTCGACGTTATGCTTTACATTTTCCTTTGCTTCTTTGACAATCTTTTTTGACTTCGGACTTTCCGCATAACCTTTCGCAATATCTTCTAATGCTTTACGTTGTGAATATGCCATATTAATTTAACCCCCTTTTATATCGTTCAAGACGTTCCTTTGCCCGTTCCAATCCCTTTGGTCGTGCGATACGGACTTCGGTTGTAGATACGCCAACTTCTTTCGCAATATCTTCAAGCGACTTGCCTTCACGTTTCATACGAAGAATATATCAAGCGTTTTTACTTCATATTCCGTCTGTTTCACTAACATTTCGAGTGCCGTCATTCCGATACCCCACCAAAATGTTTTTCAATTATGACCAATGACCAAACTGCAATCAAGAAATGAATCATTGCAAGAACATTCATAATTACTTCACCCAAACGGGAACACGACCGCTGGAATACGTTTTTTCTTGTGTTTCAGTCTTTAATCCAAGACAAAATTCTTCGGGAGTATAATCCTTTGGTGAATAGACTTTTCGTTCATTAATAGTTCGACCATACTTTTCGGTAGGAATCCCTAAGTCAAACAGCGTTTTGTTGTATTCTTGATTTACATTCCCGATTTCGTTCTTAATTTGACCAAGTTCGGCTAATTGCTTCAATAATTCATTTCTTGCTGCAATCACGGATTCGACCTTATTATCATATCGGGATTGAATTTCCTTCAACTGTTTTTCACGATGTTCTTTTGCGAATGGAACAAACTTTTCAACCGCTAATTTTTTACGGACTGCATAGGCACGTTGAAGAAGTTCGGTTGTTTCGGCAAGTTCAGATTTCTTTTCGTTCAACAATACCTTTGCTTGTTCAACGTCGGATTCAGAAACAATCCCTAAAAGTAATTGTTCGGTTGAATCTTCGATTGCTTGCGTCAATTCAATTACCTGATTCGTCAATTCGTCTTGCTTGTTTTCCAATTCTTGAATTTTAGACTTGACCGCTTCCAATTGTTGCTTTGACATAAATCAACTCCCCCCTTTTTACCGCAACACAATGTTGCGTTTGAATTTTCAATTAGATTTTTTCATTCACTTTCAAACCTACGCATGATTTTCAAATTGCGAATTGCTTCAATTTCTTCTGGCTTAACGTTGAATCGGTAAATAATTCGTTGTTTAAGTCGTTCGGAGATTGGCATTTTGCCGGATTCAATTAGCGAAATCATTTGTTGAGATACGCCAACTTCACGGGCAAAATCGCCTTGATTCAGTCCAAGATTCGTCCGCAATGCTTTGACAACAAATCCTTCCATACGTTCAACCTCCTTTTAAATTAGTAAAAAACAAGTTCTTGACCAAAAAGAAATGTCCCGCCAATAAGACGGGCAACCGCACTACTGCACGCTGCTTCGATAGGTCAAATCGAACTTGGGTCGGCAACCAATATTCAGTTGTAAAAAAGCGGATTCCCCCGTTAAAGAACCCGCTTCTAATTATCAATTGTTTTAAATCGTCCCTTGTAAGTTACAATTGGACTAAATTCGTAAAAAACAATATAAAAATGTATAAAAAAATGCGACGGTTACGGTAAAAAGCTCGCAACCAATCGCATTTTCTCGGAGGAATAACCGATTGTATGTCAATGCCGCATACGGAAACGGCAAGGATTAATTTTATGTATTTTCGTTTAATCTTCTTTGACATCTATTACGTATTAACGTTTACTTCGTAATTTGCGACAATATTATCGAATCTATATTGCGAATATCTTTGTCGTTATCTAATTAACTTTGTCACTTATGTTCCAAAGTTAAGCAAGCTTTGCTTGCACCGTTCTTGAGGAACTTGATTTTTAGTTCCGAAAGAATGGTTACTATCAAGCGAAGTATTGTATCGAAGTTTCGTTGAAACTAACGAAATACTAACGTTATCTAAGCGACTTCTACTTCGTAATTCAACCGCAAAATCCCTTGACAAGCGTCACAAATGCGATTTAACACAAATTTAATATTTCTGTAACAATTTTGTAATGTTAATTGGCATAACTTCGAAAAACTTGTCCTTGACTATGCACACATTTGACATTAGAATCGAAATTTTGATGCATTTAAGGGCATTAAAAAAGACAAAAAAAGATGTTTCCCTGCATGACCCAATTGGACAGGATAAAGAGGGGAATGAAATTTCATTAATTGACGTATTAAAATCAGAATCCGAAGATGTGATTGATACGATTCAGTTGAATATGGAGCTAGAAAAGATAAAAAAATATATTGAGGTTTTAGATGAACGTGAAAAAGAGGTAATCATCGGCCGTTTTGGTCTTGATCTGCAGAAGGAAAAAACACAGCGGGAGATTGCCAAAGAGCTTGGAATTTCTAGAAGTTATGTTTCAAGAATTGAAAAGCGGGCCCTGATGAAAATGTTCCATGAATTTTACCGTGCTGAAAAAGAACGTAAAAAGAAAAATTAATATCTTTATACAAAAGGAGCGGGACTAATCCTGCTCCTTTTTACCATCCTCCAGTACATTTACCCATTGATTCCCGCCATCTGCTGTTTCATAGACATCATTTTTATAAGTCGTAAATGCCAATTGTTTATGATTCTTTGGGTTAACCGCCAAGTATGTAATTGGATTATCATAATCAAGAAATGGAATTTTGATGACTGATTGCCTGCCTGCTGAAGGATTTAACGTTTTTAACATAATCTGGTCATTTTCAACACTTGAAAAAAGGATTGAATCACCCATAAATGTTAAGGCTGTTACCATAAATGGATCCGTTACAAGCGCCATTGTATTTCCATTGTCATTAGAATAATATATACCTGTTCTGGTTGCCATTGCTAATGTATTTCCATTGTTAGGATTCACTGCCATCATTCCTAAAGAATCGGCCTTAAACCCTTTAAGTTCACTTTTTTCCCAGCTTTTCCCCTTATCTTTTGAATAATTCACACCAAGAGCTAATTGATCAGTTGGTTCCTCACTAATCACATATAAACCGTTCTCTGAATACCCAGCAGCCATAAAATGAAAATTGGACTTCCCGTAAAATGCTATTTCTTCAAGGGTTTTCCCTTTATCTTGACTCTTTATAATACCAAGAGGATTTTTAAAGTCTGTTCCTTTTTGCGGACGCCCGCTGGATAAAAATCCAGATTTCACCGTCTGAAATCCCATATATTGATGGCGATTAGTGGTGGTGTCAAACCATTTTTCATTACGATATATTTTCAACCCGCTATTTGATGCAATATAAAGGCCTTGATCATTCCCAGGGTAACCGATTCCAAAAATACGGCTGACTTTAACCGTTTTGGCTTCCTTTATCTCATATGGTATTTTAGCGGTTACATTGCTCTTCTTATCGGCTTTCGCATCCTCCTTATTATTATTTGAGCAGCCTGCGGCAATTAATAATATAAATATGAAAAAAAATATACCCTTCTTCACTATCCGTTACCTCCGTAAATCCTTATCCATCACTTATACCGCAGTATAAATCTGGTGTCAAATGATATAATCTGATTCACGGTATCCGCATCAGCCTATTCAAAGAAAAATTATTCCACATAATATAGTACCAAACGAAGAGAGGGGGCTGCCTAATGCCTAATGGTTATCCTAATCCTTCCTTTGGCTACCCATCATCATTCGGATATTCTCCATATGGAGGACGAAGAGGCTGGGGCGGGATATGGATTGCGATTGTCATTGTTCTGTTTATCTTATTAGTCATTTTCGGCGCATGGTGGTGGTATGCATCATTTTATTGATTTCACTAAATGAAAGAGAAAACGTAAAAAGAGTGGGGGAGATGTAAACTTCTCCCTCCACTTTCTATCGGTCAAGAATCATCACTGATGAAACCACACTGGCAGTTTTCTTATCATTTTGAATTAATTCTGCGGTCAGATAGGCTGTCCGCTTTCCCATTCTTTCGACCTTCGCCTCAACCGTTACTTCCCCTGGAAGTACTGGCCGATGAAATGTTGTATGTAAATCGATGGATGTAAAAGTTTTTCCATTATCTAATTTGGAAGCAATAGCATACGCCATCATAATATCAGCAGCAGAAGACACAAATCCTCCCATTGTTATACCAATACCATTCAGAAACCGATCATCAACTCTCCAGGTCCCTTTTGCATTCCCATTATCAGCATCTGTCACCTCAATCTGTAATGTCAAATCACAATTTGGAGGCTGGATCTTTTTTGAAACAACTTCCATTAAATTAAAATCAGTATTAGGACTTCCCATCTCCAATCCCCCTAAAAATTATTCTGTTGTCCCAGAAAGATCATACAGACCATTTTCCATAACTTTTTGGGCCTTAATCATCATTTCGTCAAACAATTCCTTTACAGTTGGAATATTCTCAATCAGACCGGCAATCTGTCCGCTATTCATAAAACCGTTTTCATCATTTCCATGTATTGCACCATTAATATGAAAATCCTCTGAAGTCATTTGACTGTATTGCTCAGGTGTCAAACCATTAGTCTCTAAATCAATAATTTGTTTTGCATACGGAGACTTCAATACACGACGCACTTGCCCAACCGATCGACCTAAAATAACAGTTTCATTATCATCTGCCTGAAGAAGTTTATTTTTATAGGCTTCATGAAAAGGAGCATCCTTTGTGGCTATCAATCTAGTCCCAAGCTGAACTCCAGAGGCTCCTAACATTAGTGCAGCTGCTAATCCCCGGCCATCACCTATTCCCCCTGCAGCGAGTACCGGAATCGATACGTGTTTACATATTTGCGGTATAAGCGTGAAAGTAGTAAGTTCTAAACTGGAATTAATTCCAGCTGCTTCAAACCCTTCTGCGACAAGGATATCTGCCCCTGCTTCCTCAGCCTTTCTAGCATGTTTAACTGCTGCTACAATTACAATGACCTTGATATTATGTTCATGAAGAAGCTCTATATATGGGGAAGGATTTCCCGCAGATAACGATACAACCGGAATTTTATGTTTAATGACAAGCTGGATGATTTCTTTTGTGTATGGACTGACATTGATAGGGATATTTACAGCAAAAGGATGTACAGTTTTTTCTTTTGTTTCAAGAATAATAGATTCCACTTGTTCCGGAGTCATAGTTCCACTGCCAATTGTCCCTAATCCGCCAGCGTTTGAAACAGCTGCAGTAAGCTGGGCATTACTGATATTTCCCATCCCGCCCTGGACAATCGGATATTTGATTGAAAGCAATTCATTCACATTATTCATTAAACTTCCCCCTATACTAAAACACTTTGTACAAATTCCATTTACAAAAAGCAGCCCTTCTTAATTCATTAAGAAAAGCTGCATCATCATTATTGAATCATAAATGGATGGTATTGGGCATCATAGGATTCATCTTTTTTGGCAATATCATTGTTTTCTTTAAAGATGCTTTCAAAGAAGCGGCTTGCGGGTTCTGCAAGCACCCGATAATATTGGTTAAATAAAGTAGCTGCAAGAGTTCCATTCCAATTTTCCGGTAAAAGTTCTTTAGGCAGACCAGGATCAATAAATAAAAATTTCCGGTATTCGTGGACAAGCTTTGTTCGTTCGACAAAACACTCTGCATCCGACATTTCCCCACGATCAATAATTTCACTGTTTGCAATAAACTGTTTGCTGTATTTAATAATAAACTCTTCGTATTTCTCTACTACTTGATCTAACTGCCAGCTTTTCTCGACGAGCGCTTGATTATCTTTTGGACCAATATATTCTGAAACAAAGTAATCGACATATTCGCTTATGTCGTATTTTTCTATGAGCAGCTTCATTTCCTTCTCTAAATTATTCGGTGAAATCCAGCATGCATTTGAAAAACTTCCAAATCCGCTCCACAATAATTCCTGTCTTAATTCGTCCCTAATATGTCTTTTTTCTTCAGGAATGGTGTACATTAGAATTCGCCATTTCCCATCCCACTCACTAGGGTTTAATTTAAAAATCCGCCCTCCTGCTTCCTCAATACGGCTTACACCCAGCTTTGAAAGATAATAATAACTGCGATTTTCTCTCTTTTCCGATTGAAGCCATCCCTGCTTATACATCCGGGAAACAGCGACACGTACAGCCTGTGCATTATGTCCAAATTCTTTTAAAAGTCGAATCAAACTGCCAATCCAAATTTTGTCCCCATAGTGGTGAATATAGTCGCCGTAAATGGTAAAAATCATTGAACGTGTATTTTCAGCCACAATCTTCACCTCCATTTGACTTTTCTATTACATTTTTAATACGAACGTTTTAATTATATCGAAGATTTTAGAAAATTCAATGCTATTTCCCTTTAAACTGAGGCGCTCTCTTCTCGCTGAATGCCTGCAATGCTTCGATACGATCTTCCGTAGGAATTGTTAATTCATATGCTTTTGCTTCAATTTCAAGGCCTGTTTGCAGATCCGTGTTAATCCCTCTTGTAATAGCATATTTAGCCTGCTTAATCGCAACAGGTCCATTCTTCATCATTTTTGCCGCAAATTCCTGACAGGCTTCCGTCAGCCGTTCATAAGGCACCACTTCAAGCACTATTCCTAGATCCAAAGCTTCCTCAGCTGTTATTTTTTTTGCTGTAAAAATTAGCTCTTTGGCCTTCATTTCACCAATTAACCGCGGCAGACGCTGTGTCCCGCCAGCTCCAGGAATAATTGCCCAGCTGGTTTCTGTCAGTCCCATAGAAACACCCTTAGCAGCGATTGCAAAGTCGCAGGATAGCAGCCATTCAAAGCCGCCTCCAAGAGCATAGCCATTTACAGCAGCAATCGTCGGCTGCTGAAGCATGGAAATACTGTTAAACACATCACGAATGGCTTTTACATTTCTTCTAACTTCTGTTTCATTTAGTGTTTTTCTTTCCTTCAAATCAGCACCAGCACTAAATGCCTTTTCTCCTTCTCCGGTAAAAATAACAACATGTACATTAGGATTTAACGAAATATCATTTACAATCTCTTGAAGTTCAAACAATGTCTGATAGTCAAAGCAATTAAGTACTTCCGGACGGTTCACCGTTACATAGCCAATATGGTTTTCAACATGAAATAAAACGTTTGCCACAATTCATCATCTCCTATATTTTCCCTGTCTTAACACAGACAGGTATCCTCGCTGATTGATGTTGTATTTTATGAAAAAGCCCTTAAATAGCGGACTATTTAGGGCTTTAAAAATTAATTATCACTATTTTCAATAATTGCTGCAATTCCTTGGCCCACTCCAATACACATGGTAGCAAGTCCATATTGAACATTTTGTCTCTTCATTTCATAGATTAGCGTCGTTAAAATTCTCGCCCCGCTGGCACCCAGCGGATGTCCGAAGGCAATTGCCCCTCCGTTCACATTTACTTTTTCCTGATTAAGCCCAAGCTCTCGGATACATTCGATTGATTGTGAGGCAAAGGCTTCATTTAATTCAATTAACCCGACTTGATCAACCGTTAAATTCGCCCTCTGCAGTGCTTTTCTGGATGCATAAATCGGACCAAGCCCCATCACAGATGGTTCAAGGCCTGCAACTGCGCCGACAACATATTTGACCAGCGGTTTTAATCCAAGCTCCTTCGCTTTTTCGGCACTCATTATCAGCAGTGCTGAAGCCCCGTCATTAACCCCAGAAGCATTTCCAGCAGTAACCGTGCCACCTTCGAAAATAGGTCTTAATTTAGCAAGCTTTTCCAAGGATGTATCAGGCCGAGGGTGCTCATCTTTCGTCACCACTACCTCATTTCCTTTTCGGTCTTTAAAACGGACAGGAACAATTTCATTGGCAAAACGTTCATTTTCCATTGCCTTTTTTGCCCTCATCTGACTTTGGAAAGCAAATTCATCCTGCTCTTCTCGTGAAATCGAATAACGTTTTGCAACATTTTCCGCTGTTTGCGGCATTGATTCTGAGCCATACATCTCTTCTAATTTTTTATTAGTAAAGCGCCAGCCAATGGTTGTATCCTGAAGTTCCATTGATCCTCTAGGGAAATCAATTTCGGGTTTCGCCATGACAAGCGGCGCCCGTGTCATGCTTTCCGTTCCACCGGCAATGTAAATATCTCCTTCGCCAATAGCAATTGCCCTTGATGCATAAATGACAGCATCAAGGCCGGATCCGCATAATCTATTAATGGTTGTACCCCCAACAGATATAGGCAGCCCAGCAAGCAAAGCGGCCATTCTTGCTACATTTCGATTGTCCTCTCCTGCTTGGTTGGCATTGCCTAAAACAACATCTTCAATTTGATCTGGGGGCAGGTTAGGGTTTCTGTCTAATAGAGCTTTTATGACAATAGCACCTAAATCATCCGGCCGAACACTTTTTAATGCCCCTTTATATCTTCCAAACGGTGTTCTAACAGCATCTACAATGACAACTTCTTTCATTTTTTCACCAGCTCTTCTTTCTTGGTATAGTCATAAACGCCCTTACCTGTTTTCCTGCCCAATCTTCCTGCCCTGACATATTGCTCTAATAATGGTGCAGGGCGGTATTTTTCTCCTAATTTTTCATGTAAATAACGTAAATTATTTAAACGGGCATCTAGTCCAACAAGATCGACAAGTTCGAACGGACCCATAGGGAAATTAAGCCCCAGTTTAATTGCTTTATCAATATCTTCAGGTGTACCAAGACCTTCCTGAAGCATATAGAAAGCTTCATTACCAACTAAACAACTGATTCGGCTTGTCACAAAACCTGGGAATTCATTAATAACTACTGTTTCTTTTCCCATTTTCTGGGCGGCGTTTTTAATGGTTTCTGCCGTTTCATCACTTGTTTCCAATCCGCGTACGATTTCGACAAGCGGCATTTTGTGCACTGGATTAAAGAAGTGCATAGCAATGGTACGATCAGCCCGTTTTCCATAAGAAGCAATTTCTGTTGGACTCATCGTTGACGTATTGGTCGCAAAAAGACAGTGTTCAGGTGCATACTGCTCTATTGTTTCAAAAACTTGCTTTTTAATTTCAGCCTTTTCTGGAACAGCTTCGATAATCAGATCTGCTGATTGACAAGCCGCCGGAAGATCATGTTCAAAGTTGAGATTTGCTTTTGCCTGCTGTTCCTGCTCAGGAGTTATTTTCCCTCTTTGAAGCCCTTTAGAAAAAATTGTATTAATTTCGTTTCTCGCACTTTCTAAAGCTTTTTCATTAACATCAACCAGTGATACCTTAAATCCGCCGATTGCACTTACATAAGCAATTCCCCGGCCCATAACGCCAGAACCAACGACAACTATTGTTTGCATTGCAGCTCCCTCCTTCTCCTATATAAAGAAGTACGAATGAGAAAGCCTAGTCTCATTCGTACATATCAATTTTAAACTCCTAGTGGATTTAATGGACGACTTCCATAGTAAGATATAATACTCTTAGTTTCTGTATAAAGATCAAGTGTTTCGATACAAAGTTCACGGCCAAAACCTGACTGCTTGTAACCGCCGAATGGGGTGCCTGGGAAGGCAGAGAATGGGCAGTTCACCATGACAATTCCTGCTTGGATTTGGTTGGCAACACGAGTTGCACGGGCACCATCCTTAGACCAAACCGCTGAACCTAAGCCAAATTCTGTATCATTCGCAAGGCGAATAGCTTCCTTTTCATCCTTAAACTTCATAACTACAACTACCGGACCAAAGATTTCCTCTTTTACCACAGTCATATTATGGTCAACATCCGCAATGACAGTAGGCTCGTACCAAAATCCGCCTTCATATCCTTCTACTTTAGCAGCCTTTCCACCAGCTAATATGGTTGCCCCTTCATTAATAGCTGATTTTACGTAACCATCAATAACATCCAGTTGACCTTGATCGATAATTGCCCCAACATGTGTTCCTTTATCTAGTGGGTTGCCCAGTACAAGCTTTTTCGTCTTTTCAACAAACTTAGTAACAAACTCATCATAAATATCTTCATGGACATATAAACGTGAACGTGCTTCACATGATTGACCAGAATTATAGAAAATACCAAATAGCGAACCATCAACTGCTGCGTCAATATCAGCATCTTCAAATACTAGATTCGGAGACTTGCCGCCAAGTTCAAGTGTTACGCGCTTAAGTGTATCAGATGCTTTTTTCATGATATCCTTACCAATTGGTGTAGAACCAGTGAAAGCAACTTTGTCTACTTTTGGATGTTCAACAAGATAATTTCCAACCTCTGAACCTGAACCAGGAACAATATTAACCACACCTGCAGGAACGCCTGCTTCTAAACAAATTTCACCTAAAATAATTGCAGTAAGCGGTGTTAAACTAGCTGGTTTTACAATAACGGAACAGCCGACAGCTATTGCTGGAGCAATCTTCCAAGCGGCCATCATAAGCGGGTAATTCCATGGAATGATTTGTGCGCAAACACCTACAGGCTCTTTCTCCGTGTAATTGTGGAACTGACCAGGCATATTGTTCACCACTCCACGGTGACCGACAATTGCACCTGCATAAAATTCAAAGTCTTCAATTGCCTGCGTTACTTGACCTTGAGCTGCGGCCAATGATTTTCCAGTATCCAAAATTTCTAATTCGACAATTTCATTAAAGCGGGAACGCATAATAGCTGCAATTTTATTTAAAACTTGTGATCTGCGGCCTACCGGATATTTACGCCATTTCCCATGATCGAATGCTTCACGTGCAGCAAGCACCGCTTTTTCAGCATCTTCTTGTGATGCTTTGGCTACTTGGGCTAGCAGCTCACCCGTTGCTGGATTATATGTTTTAATGATTTGACCATTTGAGCTTTCTACCTTTTCACCATTAATGATTAAATGATAATAGTCTCTTTTTAATGAAACTGTTTCAGCTTGTATTGTAGTCATATTATTGCCTCCTTTTATTTTCCCAAGAATAATGGCTTTCTTTTTTCCAAAAATGCTTGCACACCTTCCCGGTGGTCTTTTGTTAATCCTGCAATTCTCTGCCCTTGGGCCTCTTCTTCTAAATAATCATTAAAAGACAGATGATCTGATGCTTTAATTGTCCGTTTTATTAAACCAACTGCTTTTGTTGGCAGTGCAGCAATCCGGTCAGCAAATTGCTGCACTGCCATCTGAAAGTCATCAGCTGGGAACACCTTAGTTGCCAACCCCAGCGAAAGCGCTTGATTTGCAGGTATTTTCTCACCTAATACTGATATTTCCAGGGCTTTTGCTTCCCCTACCAATCTAGTTAGAAAATAACTGTTTCCTGAATCAGGAATTAACCCGACATGTACGAATGCATTAAGAAAACTTGCGCGGTCTGACATTAGGCGAAAATCACAAGCCAGTGCAAGACTAAAACCAGCCCCCGCTGCTACCCCATTGACAGCAGCGATTATTGGCTTTTCACACTTATAAATTTGCTTTACCATGGGTCCATAAAACTTCCTTAAAACTTCTCCATGATCCATATTTTCATCTACTTCAGACAAGTCCTGACCTGAACAAAAGCCTCTTCCTGCCCCCGTAATCACGATTACCCGCACCTCTTCCGAAGAGGCAGCTGCTTTCATTGCATGAGTCATTTCTTTGTTCATTTGGGAAACAAAAGCATTTAGAGTATCGGGCCTGTTCAGTGTAATCCAAGCAGCACCATTCTGAATTGAATATGTTATTGTTTCATACATTTGTTTATCTCCCTTTAAAGTCCGGCTTCCGTTTTTCCATAAATGCAGTCATTCCTTCTTTTTGATCTTCAGATGCGAACAATAAATAGAAGTTTTTCCGTTCATATTGCATCCCTTCGTAAAGTGAATAATCGACTGCTTTATTTACCGCATCTTTAATTAAACGAATGGAAAGCGGTGCTTGACGGGCAATGTGCTGAGCAGTTCTTAAAGTTTCTTCCATTAAAAGCTCAGGGGATACAATCCTATTAATTAAACCATGCTGAATGGCTGTTTCGGCTGGTATTCTGGCACCGCTCCATAACCATTCCAGTGCTTTGGTTCTGCCGACAATTTTGGTTAACCGCTGTGTACCGCCCGCTCCAGGCATAACTCCCAGGTTCACTTCAGGAAACGAGAATTCCGTACCGCTGGCAGCAATAAGTAAATCACAGTTTAATGCTAGTTCAAATCCCCCGCCAAATACGAACCCTTTTACTGCACCAATTATTGGCTTTTTGATGTATGACAGGCGGTCCCAATCGGCGAATTGATTTAGCAGCTCCATCCGGACAGGATCGTCTTCAGCCATCTCATCTATATCAGCCCCGGCTGAAAAAGCACGGCCTTTACCTGTCAAAACAATGACGCGCACCTCTTCATTTCTATCAAAGGATTCCGCGGCATCAACGATTTCCCCAACCATTCTGCGATTCAATGCATTATATTGGGCGGGTCTATTTAACTCAATTAACGCGATACCATCTTTGAATGAGGCCTCAATAAATTCATATGTTTTCATTCATCGTCTTCCCCGATAACCAACGTAACAAGTTTGCCGGCAAATTTCATTAAATCTTTTCCAGATGCCTTTCCTTCTTCGGAACGCATACCGTTTTGCAGGTCTTCCATACTGTCGTACCGCATTTCACACATTAAATAATAAGGAGGTTCTCCACCCATTGGTGTACTTGTAAATTTCGTTACCTTCATTTCACGTAATCCAGGGATCTTTTCAGTAACAGGCACATGCACATTGTAATAATGTTCATCAAAAGCTGCCTTGTCCTCAGGTTGTTTATATAAAGCTACTAATTTTGCCATGCTTCTTCCTCCTGCCTATTTTTATGTCCAGCTCCAGCACTCCAGCTGCGTATGGCCAGAGTGCTTACGCTTCTCTAATTTACATTAAAGTAGAAATTGGTTTCATTGCCTCAAAAGGATTTTTGCAATTTTTACAATATAAAATGCTTCTGCATGCTGTCGGTCCAAAAATGTTGTCCATTGTTACATAAGTTGAACCGCAGAACGGGCAATCCACATGCCAGGAACCATCACTATCCATTAGGCGGGGCGGCGGAGCTATTCCGAATGCCTTTAGTCCTTTTCTTCCTTTTTCAGATATTCGATCGGATGTCCAGGGCGGATGGTTAATAAATTCAACCTTAACCTCTTGAACCTCTTCAATGGATTGAACTGCCTTTTTAATATTCTCTTTTATTAGTTCAAGTGCCGGGCAGCCTAAGAAGGTTGGAAGAATTTTAATATCCACAACACCGCCATGGACGCTTACCTCCTCTACCATACCTAGGTCGATAATACTCACTGTGTTAATTTCGGGGTCATGAACTTCTTCTAAAACCTCTAATACTGTTTTTTCCAGTGAATTTAAAACCATTTGCATGAGTACACCCCTTTTATGTGAATATGATTTTACCAAGCTGCCGCTGTATCTAAACGGTAAACCTCCGAAAGTGTTGCAATTGCTGAATCTAAATCTTCTGTGTGTTCAAAATTACGACCATTTAATGCTGGAGCGGATGGAATATCAGGAATAGATAAATTAATAGATTCAAAAACCGTCTGCATCTGATCAATCCATCTTTGAAGGAGAACATTTTCATCCTCAATCAAGCCTAATCCCACAATATTTTCTCCATCTGTTCCCAAAGAGAACACATCTCCGAAATCCTTCATGACTTGGTCAATTGCTCCCTGCATTCTTTGTTTCGCTTCTTCTGTAGAACTTAATAGCTGCACAAACCATGTTTTCCAATGCAGCAGATGGTAATATAATTCGATATTTACTTTGACTGCAACTTGAGCTAATGGGTCATAGGAACAATTTTTCAATGATTCAATTTTAATTTTCTTTGCCACTGTATAGAAATAATTCCGAACAACTGCATAAGCCCAATCATATTTTGGAACTTCCATGTAGCAGCCTTCACCATTCGGTCTTTCTACTAAAGTACAATTCTTTCGTTTATTTGCCGGGCGTAGGTGTGCTAATGCATCAGCATTTCCCAAACCTAATTCCTCTAATAGCTGGTAGTACATCGCCGCATGCCCCATACTGTCTTGACTGATGGAGGAAGATGCAACATCCTCTTCAATATGCGGGGCTAATCCAAGCCATTCAGATCCTCTGAAAGAATAAAGAAAGTCATCATCTGCCAGCTGAAATAACAAACTGACTATGGCGTCCTTGTTTTCGGGTGCAGCAGTTATCTTTTGTTCAGTCATGTTTGTTACCTCCTGACCATGATAGAATTTCTTTTTCATCGAACATTTTTTGTTGGTAAAAACGCCATTTCTTCTTCAGGTATCCGTACCCTTTCATTTCACGGTAATCCTTATTATCCAGCCGGTTTAGTGCTGTCTTCTCTTCTTTCGATAACCCGCGGATATGTTCCCGCTGGATAACCCATATATCTGCTACCGGCTCCCGGCGCATAAAGTTTTCTTGTGCCATCACCATAGCCATCTCCGCATTTGGCGCCAACAAACTGAATTGATGCTGAAATGACGAAGAAGGTGTCCGTTTACTGAAGACTTCAAATTCATGATAAAACGTTTTCTTTTGCTCCATTTTTACCTTCTCCTCCCTTTAATTTGACACCGCACTTAAGGCATCTCGCACCCATGCGTTCGTTTCGTATGATACTCTTCTTAAGTTCAACCGTGCTTGTGAACGCGGACCATTGTTGGTAATAATTTGTTTGAATTTGGTCCAATCAGGCTGCTGATAGATCCATAGCTGTTGTTCTTCATCAAACCTAAAAGTTGGATCAGGTATAGTTAAGCCTAGTGATTGAATACGTGGAATATATTTGGTAAAGAAGCTTTGTCTAAGTTCTTCATTAGTACTAGTTCTAATTTTGTATTTAATGGTTACATCCTGTTTACTTGAACCAGTTGTTGTACTGCTTGCTGGCCCAAAAAACATAAGGAGAGCTTCCCACCAGCCGTTTAGTGATTCTTGCAGCATGTTTCTCTGTTCTTCTGTACCTTCCGCAAGTGCCATGATAATGGATTCCCCATGATGTGCATGGAATACCTCCTCTGCACAAATCCGGTGCAATGCTCTAGAATAAGGTCCGTAAGAGCTATTCAGCATATTGGTCTGTGTAATAATTGCCGCACCATCAACCAGCCAGCCAATAACACCTGCATCTGCCCATGTTTTAGCAGGCATATGGAATACATTATGAAACTTTAATTTCCCGCTGAATAAGTCCATCATCAGATCGCCGCGATCTTTTCCATAAGGCTTTAACAAATCTTCCGCCACACGAAGAAGCAGCTGTCCATGCCCCATTTCATCCTGAACTTTAGCCATGATTCCTAATTTCCGCCGTAATGAAGGAGCTTTTGGCACCCATTCTTTTTCAGGAAGCGCCCCCATGATTTCACTGATACCGTGCATGGAGATTAATTTGATTAGCGCCATTCGGTACTCCTCTGGCATCCAATCATCCGCTTCAATTTTGTCACCAGCTTCGATTCTGGCAATAAATTGTTCCAGCTTTTCATGTTCGTTTAATTCTTTTTCTAGAACGCTCATTTTCATACCACCTTTACTTATATAACGTTTATTAACGTTAGTATATTTTACTGTTATATAATTTGCAAGAGTATTCCCTTTATTTTGTCTTTCATATAAAAACGTACTCTATGTAACTTAACCAATACATTAGCTGAAAGGTTAAGTTACATAGACAAAGAGATTTCATTTGATAAAGCATTACAAATTTGTACTGAAGCGATTTCTGATTAATTAAGCGCCTTCATTTTTTAAACTGTTACAACGGGATTTCTTTTATCAATTACACGTTTGGCTTTTCCATCAGACCGAGGTAGGCTGTCAGGTTTGTTAATAATCGTATCCATTGTTACTAAACATGCAGATTTCATTTGGTGCTGAATATCTCGTTTTAATTTTTGAACAATAGGATGCATCATATCTTTACCAATTTCTTGATATAGATTATTTTCTATTTCAACATGGAGTTCCACACTGTCTAAGCTGCCTTTTTTAATTAAATGAATTTGATAATTTGGTATAAGACCTTCAATTTGTAAAAGAACACGTTCAATTTCTGAAGGGAAAACGTTTACACCGCGAATAATCAACATGTCATCTGTGCGTCCTTTTAAGCGTGACATCCGTGTATGTGTCCGGCCGCACTTACATTTTTCACGGGTGATTGATGCAATATCCCCTGTACGGTAACGAATGATTGGCAGCGCTTCCTTCGTTAAGCTAGTAAAAACCAGCTCTCCATCCTGTCCATCTTCTACAGGTTCCAATGTTTCCGGATCAAGAACTTCTATAAAAAAGTGGTCTTCGGCAATATGCAAACCGTCTTGTGCTTCGTTACACTCAATGGCTACACCTGGGCCCATGACTTCACTTAAACCATAAATATCAATTGCTTTAATATCCAGTTTATTTTCTAATGTTGCCCGCATCTCCTCTGTCCAAGGTTCAGCTCCAAAAATTCCATACTCTAAACTTGTTTTGCGAGGATCCATACCTAACTTTTCCATATGTTCAACAATATTTAAAATATAAGATGGTGTACCGCAAATACCTCTTGGTTTAAAATCATCAATCACTGTAATTTGTCTTTCTGTATTACCGCCTGAAATTGGAACTACTGCTGCCCCAAGTTCCTCTGCACCACAATGAAGACCAAGTCCTCCGGTAAATAAACCATAACCATATGCGTTATGAAATATATCTCCTTTTTTGCCTCCTGCAGTAACAATGGCACGCGCAACGATAGCTGCCCAATTTTTCAGGTCATTCTTTGTATAGCCCACTACAGTTGGTTTACCACTTGTTCCTGATGATCCGTGAAGCCTGTTAACCTCATCCATTGGAACAGCAAACAAGCCATAAGGATACTGATCACGCAGATCTTTTTTCTTTGTAAATGGAAGCTTTTTTATATCTTCTAATGTTTGAATATCGTTTGGTGTTATTCCCAGCTCATCAAATTTCCCCTTATAAAACGGGACATTTTCGTAAACCCGTTTTACCGTTTGTTGAAGGCGTGACAACTGTAATTTTCCTAATTCAGTACGATTCATTGTTTCAATATCTGGATTATACACTTAATGGCTACCTCCTCGCATAATAACGAAAATAATACGGATGTTTCTAATTAGTAATATATTTATAGATTAATACTACATTAGCACTGTGTCAATAATGTTAATTGAATTTTTATAAAATTGTAATCGCTTAAATGTCAAAAAGTGTTGATAAATATAGGTATTTATGTCGAAATTTAATTTGTATATTTAGAAATTTGATAATAATAAATCAAAATGTTATATTACATATATAAAACTTTCGTTACTAAAATGTTTTACTTTGACTGAAGGAGGAAAATTATGGTCACAAAACTTGAAGATCATGCATTACATGAAAAACATTATGATCAAATTGTAAATGTAATGAAAAATGAGCCTTATGCGAACTTCCTTGGTATAAAACTTACAAATCTAGGACCAGGAACTGCATCTGCTGAATTAACCCCGGATGAACATATGTTAAATGCACATGGCACCATTCACGGTGGTATTATATTTTCCTTAGCTGATTATGTATTTGCAGCAGCAAGTAATTCCTATGGAAGAACTGCTATGGGGATCACAACGAATGTCAATTTCATGTCCGCAGGTATATTCGGACAAACCCTTTCCGCTACAGCAGTAGAAGTTAAAAAGAATCATAAATTAGGCTGGTATAAAATTCACGTTTATAGCGGTGATGAGTTATGTGCAACAATGGAGGCAATGGTCTATAGGAAAAGTCACTCCTTTGTGGACAGCACGGATTCATAATGTATTCAAGCAAGCAGAAATATTCACACATATAAAAAGCATCGGCCAATAAAACTTGGCCGATGCTTAGATTATGATAAATTTACTCCGCGTTAAAAGGCAATAAGCCCCTCGCTGATTTAAGGTTCACTTTATCCTTCAGCACTGATTTCAGCGGATATAATACAACCAATAGCTCCGGTAATAATGAAGGCTACCACTACCATAAACATATTTCCCCACTCCTTAGTTAAATCCGTCTTTCCTTTAATTTATCATATTTACATAGTATCTATCTACTGGAAATTTGAACTTTATATTAATTAACCTCATTTGGCGGCAACCGATGAATTGATTAATTCTTTATCTTCCTTTTAAAAATAAGGGAGAGCAGAATAATATGCAATGGCATTTTTGCATCCCCTCCTAATTATTTTTGCGTATCTAAGTGGTATCTTTCATACCCCAAATGCTATCTCCCCGACCTTTCATTTTATACATCATGATGAAAACCCCTTTCTTTAATTTTTATATTGCTCTACATGAAGCGCTGCATAGACATTTGCCGGTCCTTATGCTCTTCATATAGCTTTTCAACTAATTCACGCTGAACTGCTTCTTCCAAACTAATTTTGCGTTTTGTGATGGTAATGGTTAAAAAGAAAATATTTAATGTCATGTTATCACTTCCTTTGCTTAAAGCATTACATGAAACGACGGATGGACATTTGACGATCTTTATGTTGTTCAAAAAGCTGATCCACCATTTCCTGCTGCTGTATTTGTTTAAGATTACGTTTGCGCTTTTTAATGGTAATAGATAAAAATAAAATATTCAGAGTCATTATGATCACCTCCTTTCATTCTTTAATGGCTTAGTTAATAATCATATCCACACAGCAAAAAAAGACGCAAAAAGGCCGCAAGAAGATACTCCTTGCGGCTGTCTGTTTTAGGCACAAAAATACCGCAGGGCACATTCTCCCTGCGGCATGGATATGTACTTTAACTCAAAAAAGTTAAGCAATCCATTCCAATCTGGTCGAATGTATGATATTCAAATATAAATTTGCTGCAGTTCCTTTGGATCCATCTACGCCATTTACTAACATCATCTTCATCGACCTCCTTTTGGAAATTTTTGCTTACTACGGTAAGTATATCCACATATTAGTTATTTGTAAACCATTTTTTTGAACCTTTTTAAAGGAAAATAAAAAAATAGGTGTCAGGCACCACACAGTTTTACGTGGTACCTGACACCTATTGGATTATTTTAAAGCATCGACCATTTTCATCACTAATACAGCAGAGTTTGCTGCCGCTTTATCAATAAACTGGTCAAATGAAATTTCAGATTGTTTTCCAGCAATATCTGAAAGTGAACGGATGATGACAAATGGGACACCAAAGCAGTGGGCAACTTGAGCTATTGCAGCTGCTTCCATTTCAACTGCCTGTAAATCATCAAATTTTGTCTGAACAAAAGCTACCCTCTCTGGATTTTCCATGAAGGAATCCCCAGAGGCGATTAAGCCTCTTACTGTTTGAAAATTATCCAGTTCCTTTGCTGCTGCTTCCGCAATTTTGATTAGTTTTTCGTCAGCTGAAAAGGCTGGGGGAAGCTGAGGTACCTGGCCATATTCATAATCAAATGCAGTCACATCTACATCATGATGACGGACCTCTGTTGAAATAACAGCATCTCCGACATTTAACTCAGGATTGGTACCACCAGCTGAGCCCGTATTAATGATACAATCAGGTTTATATTTTTCAAGCAGAATGGTAGTTGACATAGCGGCATTTACCTTTCCTATGCCTGATTTTAAAAGGATCACATCAACACCATGCATTTTTCCAAATGTGAATTCACAACCGGCAATTGTTTCTTGGGTCCGCTCTTCAACGTGATCTCTTAGTAATGTTACTTCTTCTTCCATTGCACCGATTATTGCAATTTTCATTCCTGAACCTCCGATGTTATCTCTTGATTGAGGCCAATTCCTCTACCTTCGTCGGCATCCAGCCTTGTCCGTCAACCCATTTTATATAAACCTTATATTTCTGTTGTTTGTCTTTTGAAGAAACAGTACCAATAGACGCATTAGTGGTGCTGCGGTCGCTCCCTAAAAACCAAACCGTCATGTTGCTTTGATCAAGTCCTGTTGCATAGGTAATGGCATTCAGCATTTCCTGCCAATCGACTGAACTTGAATCATACACAGGGACATGTTCTCCTGTTTGTGAGGTACCGACAGGTTTCCAAGCCGGATTTTCAATTGTTCGTAAAACATTTACAGAGCTGCCTCCGTCAGAAACAACCTTCTGTGATTCTTCTGCCTGATCAGGATTTCCCTTTTCATCCTGTTTTTCCTCTGGATTTTCAGACTCTTGTGACGGCTGATTTTCATCTGTGCTCACTTCTTGAGAATCTTGTTCTTCATCTGCGGAACTGTTATCTTTTTTCTCTTTATGTACCGCCTGTGTTTGTTCTGATTTTGGTGTTTCCTTTGTTGTTGAGGCCGTTTCATCGTTACCAGAAGCAAAGATATTATAAGCAACAAAAATGATTAATGCGAGAACAATGATGATTAATGAATTTAAGACAAGATTTGTTTTTCGCCGTTTGGAACGATAGCCAGAACGCGAATTCTGATTCAAGCCGTTATTCATGCAATTTCTCCTCCTAAAAAACTAGGCTGTGAATATTCTAACATGAATTACTGAGAACTTGAAGGAAAATCCCCACTTTACATAGAAATTGGAAAAACCTCAGGTTTATTTTTCGATTCTAGACATTCAATAAAATGAAGTTAAAAATAGTCAGCCTCAAGTTTTTATTTATCTTCTTCATAAAGCATTTTAACCATATCTGCAAATAAAAGATTTATGCCGCCCTCATTTTCCGGAACATCTAAATTCACAGTGACTAAGGCATATTTAGGATTTTTGTATGGAAAGTAGCCGGCAAACCACTTATTATGCAATTGTTTACCGTCCTTATATTTCCCGGTTTCAGCCGTTCCAGACTTGCCTGCAGCCTTATAGGGCAGGTCCTTAAACCATCTCCCTGTCCCATTGGGATTAATCACGACTTCACGCAGTAATTTTTGCAATTTCATCGCTGTATAAGGTGAGATTGTATCGCCCTTTAGATTTTTTTCTGGAAAGGCAACCATTGTTGTTCCATTCTTATATTCAATTTTTGATACAGCTCTTACCATTTCCTTTTGACCGCCTCTAGCAATCGTCGCCATCATATTTGCAACGGCTATGGGGGTACCCCGCACCTCATGCTGTCCAATTCCTGACATAGCCGCAAAATTGGCATCCTTTTTCGCCTCATCCGACAAAAATACTCTGCCTTTGTCCTCTCCTGCAAGCTGATAAAAATTACTTGTATGGTAAATATCTCCGTGCCAGCCTACAGATCCAGTAAGGGACAATTTCAATGCAAATTGTTCCAGCATATTGGGATCTATTTGCTGCAGTTCTTTTGCCAATTCACCGAATGTTCGGTTACAGCTTCTTGCAAAGCTTTCACTAAAATTCAGCATTCCATAATTATACTTCGGTTCCGGATTTCCATTGATCTTCTTACTGCAATTAAATAAACGATTGGGTTTATCTAGATTATTCTCAATTGCCGCTGCGGCCACTACCGTCTTAAAAACAGAACCCATGATTTGCTGCTTAAACATTTGATTGGTGATTCCTGAACCGGTAAATGGGGCTTTTTTATTTATCGCAGGTCTGGACACAAGGGCAAGGATACTATTGTTTTCTATATCAAGTAGAACCAGCCCGCCTTTTTCAATTTGATATTGATCAGTTAGTGCTTCTGCTTTTTCCTGGATGTTCTTGTCAATAGTGGTTCGAATATTAACTGGATAAAATGGATTTGCGGGATCTACATATTTCACATAAATTCCAAATAATGGTGCACCGCCTCCATCGACATGGTACACAAGCTTTGATTTTCCTTCAGGAAGAAGAAATTCATCAAAACTTTCTTCAAGTCCTGATATTCCGATTAATGTTTTTTCCGACAGCTCCTTATCTGGATAACGTTTTTTTAATTCCTTCATATTTTGACCTGTTAACCCTAGCAGCTGTTCAGCTGGGATTTCACTCCGTTCAAACTTTTTTCCCACCGCAAAGACACCAGGAATTTTTAGTGCATTAATCCTGTCCATTTGATAATTCGTTAATTCAATAGGTTCTGGTTCACCATAGGCGAAGGGTTTTTTAGCAGATTCAATTGAACTTTGCAGAGAGTCTTTTGACATTCCTATAATCTCGGCAACTTTTGCTATATCCCAATCCATTTTTTTTAAAAAGGGAAATAGAACTAGAACTGTTGCCGTTTTATGTGTCAAAGGTTCACCATTATGGTCAAGAAAATTCCCTCTCCCATTATCGATGACTAATTCCTGTGTTCTTTGCTTTACGCTTTCTTCAAGTAAATTTATGTTATGCTTTGAAAAGGTCTCAGTATTAAATAATTGTATTTCCATTAAACGAACTAAAAGAAGGATAAAACAGCTAATGCAAATAAACAGCCATCCCACGGCACGTTTTTTCCACATAAAAAACACCTCGTCAAAAGTCTTGACGAGGTTTCTGATTTTCAAACAACATTGATTATTTACTTTATAGAAACAATTCGTACGTTCATTTCACCGCCAGGGGTTTGAACGGTGACAACATCGTCAACTTTTCTTCCAATTAGGCTCTTGGCAATTGGGGAATCGTTGGAGATTTTCCCTTCAAAAGGATCTGCTTCAGCACTTCCCACAATCGTATAGGTTTCCTCTTCACCATCTGGAAGCTCCACAAATGTTACCGATCTGCCCAATGTTACGGCATCACTGGCAAGGTCACCCTCTCCGATGATTTTAGCATTGCGAATCATGTTTTCAATCGTTGTAATTCTTCCTTCAACGAAAGCTTGCTCTTCTTTAGCGGAATCGTACTCTGAATTTTCGGATAAATCCCCAAAACTTCTGGCGATTTTAATTCTTTCAACAACTTCTTTACGTTTAACCGTTTTTAATTGTTCAAGTTCCTGCTCAAGTTTTTCTTTACCTGCTTGTGTCATTGGAAATACTTTTTCTGTAGCCAAAAACCCTCACTCCTTCTAGTCTTCACAATCCCCCGTAGAATTGTGGTGTAATATATGTAGGTATACGCTATTAGGCTTAATACATAGTGCGCGTCCCATAAATCGGGGCGCGCAGCTTTATAGCCATACTTGGTTCCTTTTTGCTTATCTTTTATTGTTTCATAAAAATGACTTTTGTTCAAGAATAGTTTGAATTTTTGTCACCATTAAATCAATCGCCACATGGTTTTGACCACCCTCAGGGATGATAATATCAGCATACCGTTTCGTTGGTTCAATAAATTGATTATGCATTGGTCTAACCACATTCGTATATTGATCTATTACGGAATCAAAATTTCGTCCGCGTTCTTTAATATCACGGGTGAGCCGTCGGATAATTCTTAAATCAGCATCCGTATCAACAAAAAGCTTCATATCCATTAAATCTCTTAGGCGCTCATCTTCTAGAACTAAAATACCCTCTAAAATAATGACATCCTTTGGCTCGACACGAATCACTTGTTCTGAGCGGGTATGCCGTTCATAATCATATACTGGTTTATCAATTGCTTCATAATGCAGCAGCTGCTCAATATGTTCAATTAATAAATCATTATCAAACGCCAGGGGATGATCATAATTTGTTTTTAACCGTTCCTCAAACGGCAGGTGGCTCTGGTCTTTGTAATAATAGTCCTGCTCAATAACTAAAATGGAATGACCTTTAAAACTTTCGTAAATCGCTTTAGTTACACTGGTTTTTCCTGAGCCAGATCCACCGGTTACACCAATAACAACCGGTTTTTTCATCATGCTAGTTCTCCTTTCGCATCATGTTGTTTGGATAAACCGGTCTGTCTATCTTAAATTGAACAATTTGTAAAGGGTGTCTGGCAGCATCCAATTCATTCCCTTTTTCATCCCAAATCTTCTCTATGCGGTACTTAAAGTTTTGAATTTCCGGCCCGAAAAATTCAACCTCATCCCCTGGTTTAAAATGATTCCGCTGCTGTAGCGTTACCATTTTAGTTTCAGGGTTATAATCCATCACCAGACCGGCAAATTCATAACTAGTCTTCTTGCTATGATTACCAAACATTTGCTCTTTATACCCGGGTACCCCTTCAAAAAATGCTGGAGCCGTTTCACGATTGGCACATTTATCAAGTTCTTCAAGCCATTCCTGCTGAATTACAAAATGATCGGGATCCGCACAGTATGCATCAATTACTTTTCGATAGACGCTGACAACTGTAGCGATATAGTGAATGGATTTCATCCTTCCCTCTATTTTTAAACTGTCAATTCCAAGTTCAATCATCTTTGGGATTGATTGTATCAGGTTAAGATCTTTTGGACTCATGGCAAATGGAGAATCTCCTTCACCAAACAAAGGAATTTCATTGCCGCCTTCAAGACTATATAAGTCATAATCCCAGCGGCATGACTGACAGCATCCGCCCCGGTTTGAATCCCTTGCGGTCATATGATTGCTTAATGTACAACGGCCGGAATATGCGATACACATTGCCCCGTGGATAAAGGTTTCAATCTCGATATCAACCTTTTCTTTCATTTCACGAATTTCTTCGGCACTTGTTTCACGTGCCAATACAACCCGCTCCAAACCTTCTTCTTTCCAAAATTGAATTGCCTTCCAGTTTGCAAGCGACTGCTGCGTACTTAAGTGAACTTCAATTTCAGGTGCCAGCCGGCGGCAGGTTTCGATAATAAGAGGATCGGCAACGATAATACCCGCTATACCTGCCTCTTTTAACCCAAAAATGTATTCCTCTAAGCCCGGAATATTCTCATTGTGGGCATAAATATTAGTTGTGACATAGATGTTTGCGCCATATTTCTTTGCAAATTCTACACCTTCCTTAATTTCTTCCAGTGTAAAATTATCAGCATTAGAACGAAGTCCATATTCCTGTCCGCCAATAAAAACGGCATCTGCTCCATATTGGACCGCAATTTTTAACTTTTCAAGATTACCAGCTGGCGCAAGGAGTTCCGGCTTTTTCACAATTACACGCTTTCCGTCAATGATTTCAGAAATTTTATCTTTTACTGTATTCACGTTTGAACTCCTCCTAAATTGTCTAGCTGCTGCGCCCTGGAGGCTAATGCCCTTCGCCCTGGTATAAGTCAACTTCAAATCGCCTCGGCGTTTTGTGTTGACCTTATCTGGGTTGGAGTGCTCCATGTCATATACGCTGCTGACAGGGGCGCTTACGCTTTTTTGTCAATAAACTGTTTCCTTAAAGAAAAATCCTGTATCTAATGGACGATTGTCCGGCTGAATTTCCTCAATTTTAGCAAGGAGCTCGTCCTTCTTGTCGTCATACAAGTCCGGATCCTGGTAAAATAAATCAATCGCTTCACGATAAATTTTTGTTACAGCTGCAATATATTCTGGACTCTTTAGAATGCCGTCTATTTTAAATGAATCAACACCTGCTTCTAACATCTCTTGCAGCTCATCAATAATACAAATATCATTTGGGCTCATAATATGTGTGCCATTTTCATCTTCAAAAATAGGATATTTATTCTCTCTTTCCTTATCGTGAAGAAACATATTCTTTTGCTGCTTACGGTTTTCAATTTCCATTATTTTTCCTTGGTACTCAAAATAATGATCAAGCAATGGCCGTTTGGATTGAAACATACAGCTCATTCCATGTACTTGTACCTCTATTTCTACTTCAGCATTTTCTTTAATCTCTACAATGGCATCCATATTGATTTCTCGGGCAAGAACAGCTCTTTTAGCCCCTTTTCTTCCCCAATAGTTACATGTATACCAGTTTGTTCCAGTAGTTTCTGTACTCCAATGAAGCCTCATCTCTGGTGCCGATTCTCTTGCTGCCATTAATACTGCAGGATCCCCAAAAATGACAGCGTCCGCTTTTGCTTCTGAAGCGAATTGAATATAATCCGACAATTCCTCCAATTTTTCATTATGAAAAATAGCATTCATCGCCACATACACTTTTTTTCCTTTAGAATGTGCAAGCTCCACTGCCTTTCGGACATCCTCCCGGTTAAATTCACCAGCAAGTCTTAATCCATATCTTTGCTCGCCAATAACAAACGCATCTGCCCCGGCCTCAGCCAAAGGTAAGATATCATCAATTGTTGTTGGAGTCACAAGTAATTCTGTTTTTTTCATTTCCTCTCACCTCTTTTTTTACTAACAGCAACTCCATCTCCAACTGGAAGAATAATGGAATCAAATGTCGGATGATTCATTAACCAATGGTTAAAATCATTAATTTTCTTCACTAAATTGCGGGTTCTCCTTGATTCAATTTCCGTTTCAGCCACAAGTCCTTTAAACAAAACATTATCGGTAATGACCATTCCACCGTCGTTAAGATAGCTGGAATAGATTTCGAAAAACTTTTTGTATTGTCCTTTTGCAGCATCAATAAAAATAGCATCAAATGGAGCATGGCTGCTAACCTCATTCTCAAGCTCCAATGCATCCCCTTCAATCAAGGTGATTTGCTGTTCAAGTTGTGAGCGCTGGATAAATTCCTTTGCCAAATTAATTCGTTCTGTATCTCTCTCGATGGTTACGATATGAGCACCAGTAATGGCGTCGGCCATCCTAATGGCGGAGTAACCAATTGCCGTTCCTACCTCTAGTATTTTTTTAGAGCGATGAATCCGCAAAAGCTCAAGCATCGTCTCAATTCCAGGAAGCTCCATAATTGGAACCCCATGCTCTTTCGCAAACTGTTCCATTTCCATCAATAATGGATTTCGCTCAGGAATCAACTGTTCAATATATAAATGCAGCTTTTCATTTAACAAGCTGCGTCACCTCAATCCTTTTAAACAATTCTTACCAATTTGCTCTTCCTTAGACATGAAAAAATAGCACCACAGAAAAAATCGCGTCAATTTTATTGACCCGACACTTGTTGTTGACTGCGAAAAGCCGCTTCCTGTGAGCTGTGTATATATCAAATAAAACACCCGAATTATTTTACCATAAAAAAAGAGGGAATGCGAACTTTCCCTCAAAATACAAACAGCTATTTATTATTGGAAATATGCTTAGCTTTTTCCTTGTTATGCTCTTCCAATGTTTTTGTGAAAATAATTTTCCCGCCCGCCGTTGCCAAGAAATAATAATAATCTGTTTTCTCTGGTTCCAGTGCTGCTTCAATTGAAACTTTTCCTGCATTCGCAATGGGGCCTGGCGGCATGCCTTTATGTTTATACGTATTATATGGTGAGTTGACTTCTAAATCTTTATAATACACTTTTTGTTTATGCTTCCCTTGCGCATATAGTACAGTTGGGTCTGTCTGCAGCGGCATTCCCTTGTTCATTCTATTATAAAAAACACTTGAAATCGTTTTACGATCTGCCTTTTCGGTGGCTTCCTCTTCAATTAAGGAAGCCATCGTAATTAATTGATGGACTGTTAATTTTTTTTCTTCCCTTTTCTCTGTATAATCCATTACGACAGACTGTGTTTTTTCCAGCATTGCATTTACCATTTCCTCTAAAGCAGGATTTTTCTTATAAAAAGAGTATGTTGCTGGGTATAGGTATCCTTCAAGCGGATATTTTACTTGTGAATTGAGAATATCTTTTGTTAACAAATTAGGATATTTCTCCATAAAGCCTTTAACAAAGGTAACATCGTTGAGCTGTTTAAAAACATTTTCTTCATTTTGTTTTGTTGCTTTTGCTATAATTGCTGCAATTTCCTTTAATTGCTTACCTTCTGGAATGGTCATCTTTACGGCTGGCTTTGCAAGCACTTTCCCCGTTTTCAAGCGGCCGACGATTTCAGCTATATCCATAGATGGACTCAGTTCATATACTCCCGCCATAAAGCCGCCTTCATTTTTAAATTTTACATAATATTTAAAGACTTTAGCATTCTTAATAATGCCATGAGCCTCCAGTGTCTCACCAATACCCGTTACCGATGAACCAATTGGAATTTCCACCTTTTTCTGAACCTTACTATGCGGGTCAATTGGCTTTAAACTTGAGTTTATATAGAGAAATCCGCCGCCGCCAATAATTAAAATGAATAATACTAATACAATCGCTATGATTAAAACTATTTTTCTAACAATCCTAGCTTCTTTTTCAGATTCCAGCATTTTTTGCCGAATCATGTCTTTTTTATCTTTTTTATCTGACGCCACATTACTCCCCCTTCCCATTGAACAAAAAGCAAATATACAATGCTTATTCATAAAATATTTCTCTATTTAATATGTAATTATTTCAGCATATACAGAGGAAATTGTCAATTTTTCTCGAAAAAAGGAGGGCCTAGAACAAGCCCGCTTGTTCTACAATGATTAGTCTTAGTATTTCCCCTGGCTGACAGCCCTGGTAAGCCGGATAAATGTTGTGCTGTTCAAAGCTGGTGCTGGTGCTGGACAATTTACGGAAGCAGAACTAAAAAAAGGACCAGCCATTTGCAGCTGGACCCTCTACTTACTGATCTTCTTCATCATCTAAGAATGTATTAAATACTTCTTCCACCATGTCCCACTCTTCATCTGACTCAATCGGCATCAATTCGCCGAATCCGCCGTCTTCTGTTGGAATATAGGCATAGGCATGAACTTCTCCATCTTCTCCATCTTCTTCATCTTCAGATGAACTGACAGGATAGAATAATACATATGACCTTTCAAACTCATCTGAATCAAAAGTTAAAAGAATTTCAAATAATTCTTCATCCCCATTATCATTCACAAGAGTTATATAGCGTTCTTCATCCTCATGATTATGCTCGTGCGCCATTACTTCACCTCATTATTTTTTGCTGTCAAGATAGCCTTGCAGAATCATCATTGCTGCCATCTTATCAATTACTTTTTTCCTTTTCTTACGGCTTAAATCAGCTTCCAGTAAAATACGCTCGGCTGCCATTGTTGTAAGCCGTTCATCCCATAAAACAGCAGGTATTTTAAACCGGCTTTCAATTTCAGCGGCATACCTCTGGCTGGCTTCTCCGCGGGGTCCGATTGTCCCATTCATATTTTTGGGCAGACCAACGACTACTTGACTAACTTGATACTCACTTATTAATTGACCAATTTCCTCAAAACCAAACTCCTGCTTGTCTTCATTTATATGAAGTGTTTTGAGGCCCTGTGCTGTCCACCCCAGTTCATCACTAAGGGCAACACCAACTGTTTTTGAGCCAACGTCTAGACCCATTACACGCATTTATTAAACCTCTCATTGTTGTCTAAGATAAGATTTGACTAATTCCTCAATAATTTCATCGCGTTCAAGCTTTCGAATGATATTTCGGGCATCGCGATGACGAGGAATGTACGCAGGGTCTCCTGATAGAAGGTAACCGACAATCTGATTAATAGGGTTGTACCCTTTTTCCTTCAATGCTTCATAGACCTGGAAAAGAACATCATTTACATCATGTTCAAAGGGTTCTTCAGGAAAATTAAATCTCATTGTTTTGTCAAATGAGCTCATGAAAGTACACCTCGAATTGTAATAGTTACCTATATTTTACACTACTTTGTCGATATTACAAACTGGATTTTACCCATTCCTCGACAAATTGCAATGCAGAATCAAGTTTTTGCGGATCTTTACCGCCTGCCTGCGCCATATCAGGACGGCCGCCGCCGCCGCCGCCGCATTTAGCTGCTACTTCTTTAATTAGTTTTCCTGCATGGCAGCCTTTCTCAATTAAATCTTTTGTAACCGCGGCAATTAGATTTACTTTTTCGTCATGTACACTGCCTAATACAATAACTGCAGATCCAAGCTTTTGTTTTAAGTCATCTGCCATATTTCTTAGATTATTCATATCAGCAGCCTGTACTTTTGCCGCTAATACTGTAACACCCTCGATCTCCTTAGCTTTTGAAACAAGGCTTCCTGCCTCGATGTTTCCCAGCTTGGCAGCCAGTGATTCATTTTCCCGCTGCAGATGCTTCACCTCAGTCAATAAACCTTCAATTCGACTGACTACCTCTTTAGGGCTTGTTTTCAATTTTTCTGCAGCATCTTTTAAGAGGCCAATCTGCTCATTTAACAATCTGTATGCTGATCCGCCTGTCACTGCTTCAATCCTTCTTGTTCCTGCACCTATTCCGCTCTCTGAAACAATTTTAAACAATCCGATGACAGATGAATTAGAAACGTGACAGCCGCCGCATAGTTCAAGGCTATAATCACCAACCTTCACCACTCGGACAATATCTCCATATTTTTCACCGAAAAGCGCCATTGCTCCCATTGCTTTCGCTTCAGCAATTGGTTTTAATGTAATGTTAACATCAAGATTGTCCCAAATCTTTTCATTGACAATTCTTTCAATTTCCTCAAGCTCCCAAGGCTTAATTTGGCCGAAATGAGAAAAGTCAAAGCGAAGACGTTCAGGCTCAACTAGGGAACCTGCCTGGTTCACATGCTCTCCAAGTACATCTTTTAAGGCACGGTGAAGCAAGTGTGTAGCAGTATGGTTTTTAGTAATTTTCGCGCGGTTTTCAGCATCAACCTTTGCTGTTACCTGCTGATTAGTTTTTAATGTGCCGGTCTTAACTTCCACATTGTGAAGATTTTGCCCGTTTGGTGCCTTTTGAACATCCTTAACAAATAGACTAACACCTTCCCCTTCTATTACACCATGGTCGGCAATTTGCCCGCCGCTCTCAGCATAAAATGGTGTCACATCAAGGATGATTTGCACTTCTTCACCACTATTGGCTGTATTCGTCTGCTCGCCGTTTTTGATAATGGCAATCACAGTTGAATTAGTTTTCAATTCATCATATCCGACAAATTTACTTTCTACTATAATATCTCTTAAGACACCGCCTTGAACCTGCATTGAATTTTCATCATGTCGTGCAGCACGAGCCCGCTCACGCTGTAATTCCATCTCTGCTTCAAAGCCCTCGTGGTCGATCTTCATTCCTTCTTCATCTGCGTATTCTTCTGTTAATTCTACAGGAAAGCCATACGTATCATATAAGCGGAAGACATCCTCACCATTAATTGTGTCACTGCCCTTTTCTTTTTCTTTTTTCATGACACCAGCTAAGATTGCCAGCCCTTCATGAAGAGTTTCATGGAAACGTTCTTCTTCGTTTTTAATTACTTTCTGAATAAACTCTCGTTTCTCTTTTACTTCCGGATAGAAATCGGCCATGATCTCCCCAACAACTGGTACAAGTTCAAACATGAACGGACGGTTAATGTTAATCTGTTTTGCATATCGGACTGCACGGCGAAGCAGACGTCTTAAAACATACCCACGGCCTTCATTGGATGGCAGTGCTCCATCGCCAATGGCAAAGGCAACTGTCCGAATATGGTCAGCAATAACTTTAAAAGCAACATCTGTTTCTTTATCTTCACCATATTTAACACCTGAAATTTCTTCAGTTGCCCGGATAATCGGGATAAATAAATCAGTATCAAAATTGGTTGCGGCATTTTGGACTACAGAAGCCATCCGTTCCAAGCCCATTCCAGTATCAATATTTTTATTTGGCAGCGGTGTATAAGTTCCATCCGGGTTATGGTTAAATTGGGAGAATACTAAGTTCCATACTTCCAGATAGCGCTCATTTTCACCGCCAGGATATAGTTCCGGATCATTTGGGTCATCCCCATACTCTGGTCCGCGGTCATAGAAAATTTCTGTGTTTGGACCGCTTGGGCCTTCACCTATATCCCAATAGTTTCCTTCCAAACGGATAATCCGCTCTTCCGGAAGTCCGATGGTTTTGTGCCAAAGTTCATAGGCTTCATGATCCTCTGGATGTATAGTCACAGATAAAAGTTCCGGATCCCAGCCAATCCATTTATTATCAGTTAAAAATTCCCATGCCCATTCGATGGCTTCCTTCTTGAAGTAATCGCCGATAGAAAAGTTGCCAAGCATTTCAAAAAATGTATGGTGACGCGCTGTCTTTCCTACATTTTCAATATCGTTTGTCCGGATTGATTTTTGTGCATTGGTAATACGTGGATTTTCCGGCACTACACGGCCATCAAAATATTTTTTTAATGTTGCCACTCCACTGTTAATCCATAATAATGACGGGTCATCATGCGGAACAAGTGATGCGCTTGGTTCAATGGCATGACCTTTTTCTTTAAAAAAGTCTAAAAACATTCTACGAATTTGTGAGCCGGTTAAATTCTTCATTATTCAGCCTCCTGTTATTTTTAAAAAACAATATAAAAAAGCCCTCATCCCTGGACAGGGACGAGAGCTTGACTCGCGGTACCACCCTGATTATGAGCATACTTAAATACTCATCTCTCAATCCCTTTAACGCAGGGAAACGACAGGTATTAGCTGCACTCTGGATTAGCATTCTGTTGTCCTTCATCTAAAATTCCTTTCAGCCGCGGGAATTTCTCTCTTTTACACATCACCATGATGTGTTATAGATGGTCTACAACATACTCGGTCCTTCAACATTTTCATATATACTATATGTCGAATTATATCCACCAGCAAAACGTTTGTCAATTATTCTCCGCTATTTGGCGGCTGTTCGTTCGTCTTTACTGTTACAAAATGATTTTTAGCATGAATAATCCCGACTTTTAAGACTGCTAGGATGGGGACCGCCAAGATCATTCCTAATATGCCGCCTATTTCGCCGCCTGCCGTTAAGGCAATCATGATAACTAATGGATGCATATGCAAGCTTTTCCCGACAATAAAAGGGGAGAGAATATTTCCTTCTAAAAACTGCAGCCCAAACACAATAACTATTGTGATAATCACTAATTTCCCTGAAATGGTTGCCGCAATAATCACTGCCGGGATGGCGCCAATAATCGGGCCAAAATAAGGGATAACATTTGTTGCTGCAATGATTAAGCCTAACAAAAGCGGATATTTTAGATGAAAAAGCCAAAACGCCAGAGCAGAAATACCACCAATTATGATACAAACAAGCAGCTGTCCGCGAATATAACTGCCAAGTGATTTATCAACATCCCGTAAAAAAAGGGCTCCCTTTCTTCTCCATGATTTTGGGGTAATGTACCAAAGAGACCGCTTCAATAAAGGAAAATCCTTTAGCATATAAAATGCAATGAACGGGATGATCATTAATATCAATGCAGAATTTAAAAATCCAACTAGGATATTTACAATGGTCGTCAACAACGAATCCAATTTCATCTCAAAAGCATCTATACCTTCGTTTACCCTTGTTTGCAGTCCGTCCGGCCATTCTCTTGTATTCGATTGAAGTGTTCGAATCCACTCTCGGTACTGCTCGGCAAATAATGGTGCACTTTCGGATAGATCTTTAATCTGGTCAATCATTGCCGGAATTCCCTTATAAAGGGCAATTCCAATACTGCCAAAGAAAATAACATATATTAAAATAATAGCCCAGCCGCGATTCACTCCCTTTTCATGCAATTTTTCCACAACGGGGTGAAGCAGATAGGTAATAAACCCAGCAATTATAAAAGGGATGGCAATTATAACCGTTACTCTTAAAATTGGCATCCAGATTGAGCTGATTTTTAGAAAAATATAGATTGCTGCAAACAGAAGGAGCAAAAAACCGATGCGATAATACCATTTCATACGAATATCCACGAACATGCCTCCTTATGTTTATTTTTCGAGACATTGGGTGGAAATATGTAAATCCCCCTCAAAACTTGAGGGGGACATTGATTAAAAAATCGAACGCTTTACTTTTCTTTTCATTCGTTTCATTTGTCGTTCTGACATCAAATTATTTTTTTGTGCCAGATTAAAGGCTGCCATTCCTGCTCCGAAAGCAATCATAGATGTCATCATTTTGTTCATTCGTCTCACCTCTTTTTTAGTATGCGGTTAACGCTTTAAAGGGTGTAACGACGCTCTTCTTCTTCAAACAAATCATCAAGAGAACTTAATGTACCATCTTCTTCAACCTGATGGGTATTAATGATTCCTTTTGTTACAGAAAGTTCAATAAAACAGTTCCAGCAATAAAATTGGTTTATACCAATTTTCCCTATATCTTTGCTGGCACAATTGGGACACTTTAACATTGGAAAGACACCTCACGTTTGTTTTACATCGACGATGATGGCATCTTTTCCGATCGTTAAGGGCTTTCCAGTTTGGATTACTTGCTTGCCTTCCATAATATCTGAAAAGAAACCATCCGTGATTTCATACCCTACGATTGTGCCCAATTCTTCCTGAAAATATACATCTTTAAGCAATCCAAGGGAGTTTCCACTCTTAGAAAGCATCATCATTCCTTCAAGAGAATGAGCTGATGTAAATTCCGAACTTTCCTTTGCTTTCTCCAAAGCATTTTCATCTTCAATCATAACCCCATCCCAGCCAAAGGATTCTACATTTTGAATATCCAAAAAGCAGGATTGTTTGAAGAAAACGCCTTTTTTGACCAATAAACCTTCCACAGTACCTGACATGGAAAGGTATAAATCCGTGACTTCACCAATTTTTCTGCCGCTCTGCGTTTCAAAGACTGGCTGCCCTTTAAGTAAAGAAAATGTTCGCAAAGAGTGATATCACCTCCCGAACATTTTTAGTTTTAGCTATTGGTCATAAAATCATAAGGTGTAACGTTTTCCATTCCAATCATCGGGTTCACCTGCATTAATTCTTCCTCTAATGACATTTCAACTGTCACATCATGATCTTCATCTTCCGATATCTTTTTTTCTTCTATAGGCAGTATTGCTTCCTGAAGCTTTTCACATAATGTGGTTAACCGTTTTGATTCATCTGCTCTTTCAATACCCATCTTGAGGGCATCGGGTTCACCGCATAGAATTAATGATTGTTTACTTCTTGTGATGGCTGTGTAAATCAAATTTCTTTGCAGCATCCGATAATAGCTTCTTGTTATGGGTAAAATTACAATAGGAAATTCACTTCCCTGTGATTTGTGAACAGAACAGCAATAGGCAAGAGTGATTTGATTTAAATCCTGTCTTGTATATTCGACTTCATTTCCTTCAAAGGAGACATATATTTTATCTTCTTTATCTGTATTTTCCTTAGCATAAATAATGGAAATGATTTCACCAATATCGCCGTTAAATACGTTGTTCTCTGGCTGATTCACAAGCTGCAGCACCTTATCGCCAATCCGGTATTTCACATCCCCAAAAGCAATCTCCTTTCGTTTGCCGTCTGGATTCGGATTAAAGATTTCCTGCAGGAGCACGTTTAACCGGTCAATACCTGCAGGACCGCGGTACATTGGCGCCAAAACTTGAATATCTTTCGCTGTATACCCTTTGCTTTTTGCATTCATGGAGATTTTTTCTACCACTTGGGCAATCTGGGCTGTTGAACATTTAATAAACGAGCGATCCGCCTGTTTTTTCGTTACATCAGCAGGTAAACGCCCCTTCTTTATTTCATGAGCAAGCTCAATAATGGACGATCCTTCAGCCTGGCGGTAAATATCCGTCAGCTTCACTGTTGGAATCCGCTCAGAACGAAGCAAATCCTTTAGTACCTGACCTGGTCCGACTGATGGAAGCTGATCTTCGTCACCAACCAGTATAACCTGAATATTTTCCGGAAGTGCCTTAAACAATTGATTGGCAAGCCAAATATCCAGCATCGATGTTTCATCAACGATTATAATTTTACCTTCTAAAGGGCTTGCATCATCCCGGTCAAAACCTTCTGTTCCGTTAAAGCCTAGCAGCCGGTGGATTGTCACTGCAGGTAATCCTGTTGATTCACTCATTCTTTTTGCAGCCCGGCCTGTTGGTGCTGCCAATAAAAACGGAAATGGTTCATCTTTTTTATGGTAATCCTTTGGCTCTAATGAACATCCATGTAATTCCCCGTAAAGCTCTACAATTCCTTTTATGACAGTCGTTTTTCCTGTTCCAGGACCACCGGTTAGAATCATCATCGGCGACATAAGTGCCGTTTGAATTGCTTCCCTTTGTGTTGGGGCATATTGAACCCCGAGCCGTTCTTCTAAACTTCCCAAAGCAAGCAAAAACTCAGATTCAGGAAATTGATCCTTATATTCCGTTTGCTTTAGAATTCGCTGAATGCTGGTAACAAGTCCTTTTTCAGCAAAATATAAAGAAGGCAAGTAAATGCGCTTTTCTTCTCCGATGATTTTCCCCTCTTCTTGAAGTTCTATGATTTCATTCGAAATATCCAAAAACTCAATTTGATCGCGTTTATTTTCTTCAAGAAGTGATTTAACACGCTTCAGTAAATCTTCTGCATTCATGTAAACATGGCCCGTTTGCATACAGTCATTTTCTAACATATACAAACAGCCTGCTTTAATTCGGTCTGGATGGCTGCCTGAAATCCCCAGCTGATATCCAAGTTCATCGGCCCTTCCAAATCCGATACCCTCTACATCCTCTACAAGCTTATATGGATTTTGTTGAATAATGTTTAACGTCTCTTCTTTATAGACCTGATAAATTTTCATTGAAAGCTGTGGCCCAAAACCGTATTGATTAAGGGAAATCATAACTTGTTCAAGACCTTGGTGCTCCATTAACGTATCATATAATAGTTTCGCTTTATCGGGAGGGAGTTTCGGAACTGAATCAAGCAGTGAAGGCTGGTTTAGAATTTTTGATATCGCATCTTCCCCTAACGTTTCAACAATATTTTCTGCTGTTTTCTTTCCAATTCCTTTAAACATTTCACCTGACAAATAGGCAATAATCCCTTGTTTCGAGTGCGGTATGTCTTTACGAAAATGCTTTGCTTGAAATTGAAGTCCAAACTTTGGATGTTCTTTAAACTCTCCGTAAAATGTATACGTTTCCTGCTCGTAAACCTTTGGAAAATAACCGGTAATGACCGCTTCTTTTTCATTATATGTATGATTGGTTTCATCCACACGAATTCTTAAAACCGTATAAAAGTTTTGCTCATTATGAAAAATAGTGACGATCGGCCTTCCCTTAATAAACCTGCCTTGCTCTTCAAATAAATCAAGTGATTCTTGGTTTTCCATGATACTCCCTCCCCTCCGTTCATTTCGTAAAGCGTTATGCTTATTGCTCCATTATTTTCTTCGCATGACCGGCAAGTAAATGATCCGGCTGGATTTCCAAAGCTTTGTTAAACATCGCGACTGCCTTTTTTGTATTTTCTTTAAAGACATAAGATACACCTAAATTATAATAAGCATCTGAATGTTTTGGTTCAAGTTCAATACATTTTTCAAATTGTTCCATTGCTTCATCAATAAATTGGAGCTGAGCAAGACAAAGTCCATATTGAAAACGGGCTTCGGCATCATTCTCATTAAGTTCAACGGCTCTTTGTAAATATGGTAATGCTAATTTACCTTGTTCTAAATATATAAGTGAAAGTCCCAGCATGAAGTAATTATCGCTTGATTCAAGACCTTTCTTCATAGCAAGTTCAAACATATTCTTGGCTTCATCGAATTGTTCATTGTTGAAGAACACACTGCCGGCACTATAATAAGCGGCAGGTGCATGTTCGTCCAGCTCTATCGCCTTTTGAAAAAATTTCAATGCTTTTTCATCCTCACCTAAAGCTGACAGTACATTGCCAAAATTGATATAGCCTATAGGGTCTGATGGGTTTTCATTGATTGCTTCATTGAAAGCTTTAGCGGCTTCTTCTAAGCTGCCGTCCTGCATATATTGTACACCTAATTGGTTATTGTCCACTATTGTTCAACTCCATTTCTAAATGGAAGTATATCATATTTCCCCGTTTTTATGGACCAGTCCCTGCCATAAACACCAAAAAGCCAGGTGCTAAACCTGGCTCAAATAATCATCTTTAGATAGCATTTTTGTTTTCGCCCTTTGTATCCAGTTCTAATTGATTCTTAAATTTAACAAAGGAGATTGTGACTAACGAAGCAAAAACAAGCAGACATGCCATAATACTAACTCTATTCTGTCCGTCAAGCACAAAAGCGGTTAAAATAATGATTAAAAACACTAATGCAGCACCGGTGATGTATGGGTATCCCCATACTTTAAAGTTTGGTTCTTTTGTATAAGTATTACGAAGTTTTAGCTGGGAAGCACATATGCCGGTCCATACCAATGATACAACAAAGCCCGGTACGGCCATTAAAATAGTAAATACATGTTCCTGTGCAATGAATGCAGCCAAAGCCCCGCCAGTCAATACTATCGCTGTTAACAATAAGCTAGCCAGAGGGACACCTTCTTTTGTTACATAAGAGAAAGATTTCGGAGCTTCTCCCTCAAGGGCTAAAGAATGCAGCATCCTTGTGCAGCCATATATGCCCGAGTTCGCTGCTGAAAGGACTGCAGTAATGAGTATGAAATTCATTAAATGCGCAGCTCCCTGCATCCCAACCATCGATAATACTTGTACAAATGGGCTTGCCTGCCCGCTGAGTTCATTCCATGGAATTAAGCCGCAAATAATAAGAATGGGTAATGTGTAAAATAAGACAATTCTTAGAATGAAGCTTTTGATAATTTTGGGCAAGATCCGTTCGGCATTTTCAGTTTCAGTAATCGTTACACCGATTAGTTCAGACCCTCCATATGAAAACATAACAATTAACAAAGCAGGGAAGACCGACATCCAGCCATTGGGAAAAATCCCGCCATGATTCATATAGTTTTCGAGATAACCCGTTTTGCCTGAAGGGATAATGCCAAAAAGAATACAAGCCCCCAATACGATAAATACAATAATCATGGCAATTTTGACGCCGGCAAACCAAAATTCAAACTCTCCGTAATTCTTAACATTCATCATATTAATACCGATGACGAAAGCTGCGCATCCTAAACTTAGTACCCAAAGCGGGAAAGCCGGAAGCCAGTATTGCAGAAAGCTTCCAGCAACAACTACCTCAATAACACAAACAGACAACCACATAAAACAATACATCCAGCCCATTACAAATGAAGCCCTTTTCCCAAAAGCTTTCTGAACAAATCCTTTTATATTAGTGTTCGGATAGGCACTTGCCATTTCCGCAATGGCCCCCATTACCACAAGAAGAAATATTCCCGCCAATATATAAGAAAAAATCACACCTGGTCCAGCAATCGATACCGTTTCAGCACTTCCTTTGAAAATTCCTGTACCAATTGCTCCTCCCATTGCCATTAATGTTATATGCCTCGGCAGCAGCCTTTTTTGCAGTCGTGCATTATTTGAATTCATATCAATTCCACCTACATTTCTAATCAATTAACTGTAAATTTGGGATAGAATAATCGTAAAAACTAATGAAATATTGCATTCATTAAGCAAATTCAATGGGCCAAACCTTAGGATTTTCAATCAGCTGTTTAAAGCGGTTAGTAAAGGCAACAGCCGTGGCACCGTCTGCTACACGGTGATCAAATGACATCGACATGGTCATAATGGAGCGGATGTGAATCTCATCGTTTTCCATTACAACCGGCATTTTCTTTGTTTTATGGAAGGCAATTAATCCTGTTTCTGGATAATTAATAATTGGAGTTGCACCAATACTGCCCAATGGACCAACATTACTGACGGTAAATGTTCCATTTCTCATCTCAGCCGGTTCCAGTCTGCCTTCCTGCGCTTTTAGGGTCAATGTTTTAAGCTGATTATGGATTTGGCGGACAGATAAGCGATCAGCGTGATGGATAACTGGAACAATTAAACCATCTTCTGTATCAGTTGCAATCCCGATATTGTATTCCTTTTCTAAATAAATGACTTCATTCTCCTCATCGAGTTTTGCATTAAATACAGGGTATTGCTTTAATGCAACAGTCATTGCCTTAATAAAGAAAGCTGCAGCAGAAATATGAATATTCATTGCTTTTAATTCGTTTCGATAGGCTGATAGTTCCGTTAAATCAGCCTCTTCAAAGTGTGTCACGTGTGGAATCGTAAATAGGGAATGTGCCATCTTTTTTGCAATCTGCTTACGTCGTCCCCTGAATGGAATCACTTCAAGCTTATGATCTTGTATAAGATCGTTTCTTCCTTTTCTCGGCCTGCGCTCTTGTTCCATAATCACTTTTTCCTGTGAAGGGTTGTTTTCAGCTGCTGGAAGTTTTTCATTCGTCTTAATCTGATCACGTTTTTTAACATAATCATAGACATCTTTAACCGTAATCCTCCCACGAGGACCGGTTCCGGTAATTTCTTCGATATCCACAGAAAATTCACGTGCAATTTTCCGTGTGTAAGGTGCCGCCATAATAAATCTTTTTTGTTTCTTCGGCGTTTCAATTAGATCCATTCGTTCGGAATCAGGTCTCTTCTTTTGAGTTACAAGTTCTTCAACTTTTTCAGTTACCGGTTCATCTGTTTTCTCGTCTTTTGTTTCCAGTACCAGCAGTGTCGTACCAACAGATACCAAACTGCCGTGATCAACCACAATATCTTTGACTTTTCCTGAAACGGGAGAAGGGAGCTCTGCAACCATTTTATCTGTTTGCACTTCTACAAGCGGCTGATCTGCCTGGACCATATCGCCGACTTTAACAAAATATTGAATAACTTCGCCTTCTGTCATCCCTTCACCGATATCATGTAATTTCACTTCAACCATTGTTATCCTCCCTTTAGAAATGCATCACTTTTTCAATTGCCTTCATGACCCGCTGCGGTGTCGGAAGATATTTGTCTTCTAAAGCAAAAAATGGAACTGGTACATCAAAACCTGTAACACGTTCAATCGGTGATTTCAGAAATAAAAATGAAGTATCATTAATAATCGATATAATGTCATTCCCTAAACCGCCTGTTTGTTGTGCCTCATGGATAATTACCGCACGTCCTGTTTTTTGAACAGATTCAGCAATGATGTCTTTATCAATCGGGTACAAAGTCCTTAAATCAATTACATCACAGGCCATTCCTTGTATCCTGGCCTGTTCGGCAGCCTTTAAAGCAACGGGAACCATTGCACCCCAGGTAATTAATGTAACGTCATCCCCATCCTGAAGCTTCTTTCCCTTTCCAATTTCAACCATATATTTTCCCTCTGGAACTTCTTCCCGGTTTGCCCGGTAACTTCTCATTGACTCTAGAAATAATACGGGATCCGGATCTTCAATAGCTGCAATTAAAAGACCTTTTGCATCATAAGCGGAAGAAGGACAGACCACTTTAATTCCCGGCATATGCGTAAATAATGCTTCGACACTGTCTGAATGGACTTCCGGCGCACGAATACCAGCACCGTACGGGGCCCGAATCACCATTGGAACGGTATAACTCCCCATAGTCCGCATCCGAATTCGTGAAACATGTGTCATAATCTGTTCAAAAGCAGGATAAATAAACCCCAAAAATTGGATTTCAACAACTGGTTTAAAGCCATTTACTGCCATACCAATAGATGTGCCCACAATGCCTGCTTCACTTAACGGCGTATCCATTACCCGGTTTTCCCCAAATTGTTCCTGTAATCCTTCAGTTGCACGGAATACACCCCCGTTTTTTCCTACATCTTCCCCAAGTATTAGGACGCTATCATCCTCTTTTAACATGGTCCGTAATCCATCGGTTATCGCTTGAACAAGAGTTAATTGGTTTGTTCCCATAGGACGGTTAACTAATTCTTTTTCTATCATCATTAGGCTTCCCTCCTGGTGAATTGAAGATATTGTTCCTTTTGCTCCGCAATCGTCCATGTCGGCTTTTCAAATACATTGTCAAACAAGTCATTTACATTTGGTTTTGGAAATTGTTCCATCCCTCTTACCGCTTGTTCGACCTCCGTTGTGATTTCTTCCGTTATCTTCTTAATCCATTCTTTATCCCATAAGTTGTTTGATTTCATATACCGTTCAATGCGAAGAAGCGGATCCTGCGTTTTTCTGATTGTTTCACTTTCCGATTGATCACGGTATTTAGCAGGATCATCGGAAGTTGTATGAGCTCCATATCTCCATGTCACAGCCTCAATTAAAGTCGGTCCAAGTCCATTTCGTGCTCGATTAAGCGCCTCCAACACTTGAAAATAAACAGCAAATATATCATTGCCATCAATTCGAACCCCAGGCATATCATAGGCAAGTGCTTTTTGCGCTATTGTTCCTGAATTCATTTGCTTTTCAATCGGTACGGAAATCGCAAACCGATTATTTTGATTAAAAAAGACAACCGGTGCTTGAAATACACTAGCGAAATTTAGTCCTTCGTGAAAATCTCCTTCTGATGTTGCACCATCCCCGAAATAGGCAATCACCGCATTATTTGTGCCTTTTCTTTTTTCCGCCATTGCCGCTCCTGCTGCATGGGGGATTTGGGTAGCAATTGGAACAGCGGGCGGAAAAATCCTCTTTCCTTCTTCAGGCACATTGCCTTCTACACGTCCATTCCAATATAGAAGGGTTCGTGTCATACCCGCACCAAATGTTAAGGTCGCACCATGGTCACGATAGGTTGGAAAAATCCAATCGTCTTTATCAAGTGCCATTGCACTTCCGGCTTGTGATGCTTCCTGACCTTCAAACGGGGCATATGTGCCCAGCCTGCCCTGCCGCTGTAAACTAACTGCTTTTCGGTCGAACGTTCGGATTCGAAGTATATTATAGTAAAACTCCTTGACCAGTTCTTTCGTCATTTGATCCCTGTATTGTTCATTTACTAATTGACCATTTTCATCAACAATTTGTAAAATTGGAAATTCAACTGTCATTCTACTCACCTCATCTATTTAAATGGTGCATTATTTGCCAATGTTCCATTTAGGACGCTTTGTATGGGAGAAAAAACTATTTAATCTTTTTTCGTCTTCCAGCCGTTTTTCACATAAACGATTAGCTGCCTGAGCTGTTGTAATATTATCTAAGTTTGCTTGCTTATAAACTTCCAATAAAGAAATGTAAATGGATTTTGTTTTTGTCAGCACTCGTTCTTTGTTATAGCCATAAAGTTCATCTGCTGCTTGAATCAAACCGCCAGCATTTACAATATAATCTGGGGCATATAAAATACCTTTCTGCTTCAGCATCTCACCGTGTTTTTCCGAAAGCAGCTGATTATTAGCGGAACCGACTACTGCCTTTACCTTCAACTGTTCGATTGTACGATCATTAATAATGCCTCCTAAAGCACATGGAACAAAGATGTCTGCTTCCGTGGAATATACTTCATCCCCACTTACAACAGTCACATTTCTCCCCAATTTCTTTGCACGTTCTTGAATCTTTGTAATCGACGCTGAATTAATATCGCTTACAAAAAGATCAGCGCCCGCCTCCAGCAATTGCACAGCAACTTTAAATCCTACCTTTCCTAAGCCTTGGACGATATATGTTTTACCAGAAAGCTCATCACTGCCATACATTTCTTGGTTCGTTGCTTTTAACCCATAAATTACACCAAGTGATGTAGGAATAGAGGAATCTCCCCCTCCGCCATATGATTCAGGTATCCCTACGATACAGTTTGTTTCTCGGGAGGCATAGACGAAATCCTGTGTTGAAGTCCCCATATCTGTTCCTGTATAAAAACGACCATTAAGGGAATCTACAAACTGGCCAAAAGATCTGAACAAAGACGGTGTTTTGTCTTTTAAAGGGTCTCCGATGATGACCGCTTTTCCCCCGCCAAAATTAACATCGGCAGCAGCACATTTATAGGTCATTCCCTTCGAGAGCCTTATTACATCTTCTAATGCCTCATCGATTGATGAATAAGGATACATCCGGCAGCCGCCCAGCGCAGGCCCAAGTGTTGTATTATGGATGGCAATAATCGCCTGCAGCCCTGTATGAGGATCATTGCAGAAAACAATTTGCTCATGTTCATTCATTTTTTCCAAAATTGTTGATTGCACAGATGTATCGTGTTCCCTCAGTGTGTTCATGATTTTCCCTCCATTTAATTTTTTAGTTAGCGCTTTCAAAATATTCAGCACCGCTTCAATAGTTACAAAGCTTCTAGCAAAGTCATTTTCTACTTACAGATAAATTGGCAGTAATTGTCTCTATTGAACTATTAAAAAAATTATGTTTATACTATTATGATAGTGAAAATAAAAGATCAAATACATAACATATTGCATAATTTTCAAGTCCCCTTTATACATTTTGAATAAGTTTCAAAGAAAAAAACTTCATTTTTTAAAAGGAGGGCAAGTTTATGGATCAAATTGATATTTGTCTTCTAGAGCTCCTGCAAAAGAACGCACGTATGACAATCAGTGAATTATCAAAAAAGTTATCTCTTAGCCGTCCAAGTATTACGGAGCGATTAAACAGGCTGCAAGAACAAGGAATTATTGATGGGTTTAGCGCACGTGTCTGTCCTAAAAAGATTGGGCGTAATGTAGTGGTTTATATCCAGCTAAGTGAAATTAAAATACGATCTTACACAGATTTTGAAGATTGGATTCAGAACGACCCAGATATCGTTGAATGCCACAGGTTAACAGGGGCAGTTAGTTATTTACTTAAAGCTGCTGTTACGGGGATGGATCATCTTAGCAGCCTTATTGACAGGTTGACACCGTACGGAAATGTAAATACATCAATTGTTTTGTCATCTCCCGTCCCTTTCCGCTGTATTAAGCCGCATACCTCGTTACAAGAGTGAAAAAACCGGGCAAACGCCCGGTTTTCATTAGAAGTAATCTGAAAAGTAAGGAGTATCACGTTCAATTATATTCTCAAGCTGTTCTACAACCTTCTTATCTGTTTTAAGACGGCCAATCATCGCTAAATAAGTTGGTCTTTTGTAACTAAGTAACATGGTCGTCAAAGTCTGTATATCCAGTACAGCTTCTGGATGACCTTCACTTTGACTCAATTCTCCTTTTCCTTCTGCTGATACATGAAGGCTAAAAGTCCCCTTATTCCATTCCGCCATTGGATCATCCAGCTGAATCTTCAATCTCGTATCAATGCCAATGGCTCTAAAAGGATATTGCGAGATAAACTGCTTAGCATCAACAATGCGCGCCATATAATAAGGAGAAATTGTCTCTTTAATATCCCCATCATCCAGCCAAAAGGCCAATGGCTCATCTGTATAAACATTACCTACCACACGTGAAACCATTGAGAAATGGGCACTGACGAAATTCCAAAGCCCATTACGTGCCTCTTGATTCAAATAAACCATTTCTTTAAAATGAAGCACATCTTTCGAAATCCAATATAACAGGTACCCTTGTGGATTCTGTGAGATATCGTAATATACAGCTGCTGTTAACTCATCTAAATCCCACCGCCAGTACTCATCCCAAGCTAGTTCATTACGAATCATAGCTGCATGCTGCAGACTTGAAAAACGATTGTAAACCGTTCGAATGTCTTGATGATCAATTGGCAATCGATCTACGTATCCTGAAACTTTTTTCTGTTTTGGCAGCTGTACATCTCTCACTTCAAATGTCATCTTGTCTGAAATAATTTCCCATCCTCTTCGCCGGTAAAAAGGAAAAGAATATGGAAATAAATAAGAAATTGTTTGTTTCCTCTGCCGCATATCTTCTAAAGCCTGTTTCATCAACTTATACATGAGCCCCATATTAGCATATTCCGGATATGTACCAACTCCAGTTAATCCTCCCATTTCAAAAATTTCTCCAAAAATATTCACTCGAAAAGGATAGACTGCCAGCTGAGAAATTAATTTTTCCCCATCAAACCATCCCAGTACGTCAGCCTGTTGTAATACAGGCAGTTTGGCTAATGCAATTTCCCGGTCCTCCCATCCCACTTGCTGCAATTCATTATTGGTCACTTGAAAAACATAACGTAACAATTCATTGAATTGCTGTAGATGTTTAGGTTCAACTGTTCTCATTTTGAGCCTATCTAATCGACTCATCCTTTTCCCTCCATCATTGATTAGTTCTTGTTAGCTCATACTACTATTCTGTCCACCCAATGATTTTATACTAGACAATGTCTAGCTTTTTCCGGTTAGTTTATTTGTATTTTTTAGACTTAACAAAGGAGTAGGTAAAAAAAGAACCCTGACTCCACAAATAGGAGTTCAGAGTTCTTTTAACCGACATATGTTAAGCGTTCACCATTTTTATACACTTCATCAATCGTTCCGCCGCCAAGACATTCATCGCCATTGTAGAAGACAGCAGCTTGTCCTGGAGTAACGGCTCGGATTGGTTCGTAAAAGATGACCTCTGCCTTATTTCCTTCCAACAGCCGCACCTTTACTTTATGATCTTCTTGGCGATAGCGGAATTTCGCCGTACAATCAAACTCAGCAGGTTTTTCTTGATTGGAGACCCAGCTGATATCTGACGCAATAATCGAATTAGAATAAAGCTTATCATGATGGAAGCCTTGTCCAACATAAAGGACATTCCGCTTTAAGTCTTTACCAATTGCAAACCAAGGCTCGCCTGCACCGCCGATGCCAAGGCCGTGGCGCTGGCCGATTGTATGATACATTAGGCCCTCATGACGACCTTTTACCTCTCCATCAAACGTCTCCATATTCCCTGGCTGCGCCGGCAAATATTGACCAAGGAATTCTTTAAAATTCCGTTCGCCAATAAAACAAATACCAGTACTGTCTTTTTTCGATGCTGTTGCAAGTCCCGCTTCGCTAGCAATCTCGCGCACCTTAGATTTCTCAAGATTTCCAATAGGGAACATTACCTTACTGATTTGTTCCTGAGATAATTGATTTAAGAAATACGTTTGATCTTTATTTTCATCTATTCCCCGCAGCATTTTGTATTCACCATCACGATACACGACGCGGGCATAATGGCCGGTAGCTAAATAATCTGCACCTAAATTCACCGCATGCTCAAGGAATGCCTTGAACTTAATTTCCTTATTACACATAACATCGGGATTCGGAGTTCTTCCTGCCTTATATTCATTTAAGAAATAGGTGAAGACCTTGTCCCAATATTGCTTTTCAAAATTTACCGCATAATAGGGAATGCCGATTTGATTACATACACGAATAACATCATTGTAATCCTCCGTCGCCGTACATACCCCGTTTTCATCTGTGTCATCCCAGTTTTTCATAAAAATCCCGATAACATCATAGCCTTGCTGTTTTAATAGCAGTGCGGCAACAGAAGAATCGACACCGCCGGACATTCCGACAACGACACGGGTATTTTTTGGATCTTTTCCTTCCATTTTCATTCACCTCTCTTCCCTCAGCTGAACTGCTATTTATTTTTTCAGACGTGAAACGATCTTTGCGATCTCTTCGGACGTCTTAATAATGTCTTCCGTTGTTGTATTATAACCGAAGCTAAACCGGATTGAATTGGTCAGCCGCTCCGAACCCTTGCCAAACATGGCAACAAGGACATGTGACGGTTCAATGGAACCAGCTGTGCAGGCAGAACCGCTTGACACCGCAATACCGGCCAAATCTAAATTTACCAGCATGGCTTCGACATTTGTTCCCGGAAAACTTAAGTTTAATACATGTGGCAGTGATTGTTCAAGCAATCCGTTTATGTCAAATTCCACCTGATTTTCCTTAAGCTTCTCAATGAAAAGTTTTTTAAATCCGAGGAATTTTTCTCGTTTTACTTCTTTGTCCTCTGAGGCAACAATCACTGCCTCATGAAAACCGGCAATGGAGGCAACATTTTCTGTCCCAGCACGTCTTTTTCTTTCCTGTTCGCCGCCAAATAATCGTGGTGCAATTTTTACGTCCGGCCTAATATATAAGAAGCCGATTCCTTTTGGACCATTTATTTTATGGGCAGAAACAGATAATAAATCAATGCCGCACTCGTTTACATCAATATTTTCTACACCATAGGCTTGAACCGCATCTGTATGAAATTTTGCTGGGTGATCTTTTAATAATTGTCCAATTTCATGGATTGGCTGCAACGTCCCAACTTCGTTATTCCCATACATTACGGTGACCAGAATCGTGTCATCTCTCAATGCATTTTTCAAGTCAGAAACAGCGATGCGTCCAGTTTCATCTACCGGCAAATATGTCACTTCAAACCCCATTTTTTCTAATCGCTGACAGGCATGGAGAACAGCGTGGTGTTCAATCTGAGTGGTAATAATATGCTTTCCTTGCTGCTGATATTGTTCAGCAGCACCCAAAATCGCCATATTGTCTGCTTCAGTACCACCGCTTGTAAAAATAATTTCATTTTCCTTTGCACCTATACTGCGTGCCATCTCTGCCCGGGCTAAATCTAGATAATGCCGTGCCTCCCGCCCAAATGAATGAATGCTTGAAGGATTTCCAAACGTTTCATTCATCACTTTCAGCATCTTGTCTATGACTTTAGGGTGCATGGGTGAAGTCGCGGCATGATCAAGATAGATTCGTTCCATCTTTACACCTTCATTCAATATAATTCTCTAGTTTTACCTTTGACATTAAATATAAAACATATAACCTTCCATCTCGTTGTCCTCACTATGGCTGGCTAAATCCTCTAATGTAGTATTGTCGATAACGTCTTTAATCGCATCGCGAATACGAATCCATAGTTCGCGCTTTGCCGGTTCCTCATCTTCAATTCCTTCAACAGGTGTAATCGGACCTTCCAAAACCCGCAAGACATCACCAGCAGTAATCTTTGAAGGAATATCTGATAAAATATAGCCGCCATATGCACCTCTGATACTTTTAACCAATCCTGCATTTCTAAGCGGTGCAATCAACTGCTCTAAATAGTGCTCAGATAAATCATTTGCCTGAGCTATCGTTTTAAGTGAAGTCGGTCCCTCACCATAATTTTTTGCAAGCTCAATCATAATTGTCAGACCGTATCGGCCTTTAGTAGAAATTTTCATTCCATTCACTCCTTGTTAAAATTAGATAAATCAAATCTAAGCAATATGTGCTAAGTTTCTTTATTAGTGTTCTTATATTAAAAATACGCAGTAAATAGATAGGCTTTCAAAATTATATCATATTCTTCTTCAATATGCTTTTTCAAGTGAAAATGGTATGGTTATAAAGAGTGAATAAATTTGGAGAGATGAGTATGTCACAAAAACCATTAGCATTTCGTATGCGTCCACGAACAATTGAAGAAGTGGTCGGCCAAGAACATCTTGTCGGCGATGGAAAAATTATCGCCAGGATGGTCAAAGCTAAGCAGCTGACATCCATGATCTTGTACGGTCCCCCGGGAATAGGCAAAACATCTATCGCCAGCGCCATAGCCGGCAGTACCAAGTATGCATTCCGAACATTAAATGCCGTTACGAATAATAAAAAGGATATGGAAATTGTTGCAGCTGAAGCAAAAATGTCGGGAAAAGTCATTTTGCTGCTTGATGAAGTCCATCGATTAGATAAAGCTAAACAGGATTTTCTTTTGCCCTATTTGGAAAATGGGATGATTGTGCTGATTGGGGCAACAACAAGCAATCCATATCATGCGATTAACCCGGCAATCCGCAGCCGCTGTCAAATTTTTGAACTTAAACCGCTAACTCCTGAAGAGGTCAAGCATGCATTGCTGCGTGCGCTTAATGATGAAGAACGAGGGCTTGGAAACCTTAAGGTGGATATATCAGAAGATGCCCTGCTTCATTTCGCTCAAGGTTCAGGCGGCGATGTAAGAAGCTCATTAAATGCATTAGAACTGGCTGTCTTATCAACTGATAAAGATGATGACGGGATGATTCATATTGATGTCAAAACAGCTGAAGAATGTTTGCAAAAGAAAAGCATTGCAGCTGATAAAGACGGCGATGCCCATTATGATGTGGTCTCTGCTTTTCAGAAATCCATCCGCGGCAGTGATGTCAATGCGGCCCTGCACTATTTAGGCAGACTGATTGAGGCCGGAGATCTGCCGAGCATCAGCAGAAGGTTGATTGTCATCGCCTATGAAGATATCGGACTGGCTAATCCTCAGGCTGCTGTCAGAACTTTAGCGGCTATTAAAACAGCAGAACGAATCGGATTCCCTGAAGCCAGGATTCCGCTTGCAAATGCTGTAATTGAATTATGCTTGTCACCTAAATCCAATTCTGCGATTTTGGCTATTGACTCAGCTCTTGAAGATATTCGAAAGGGAATTGGCGGTGATGTACCGGACCACTTAAAGGATGCCCATTATAAAGGGGCAAAAGACTTGGGCCGTGGAATCGGCTATTTGTACCCGCATAATTACGAAAACGGCTGGGTCCAGCAACAATATCTGCCTGATAAACTTCGGAACAAACGATACTATGAACCTAAGAAAACTGGTAAATTTGAGCAGGCTTTTGCTTCTGTCTATGAAAAACTGACGCGAAAAAAATAAAGTGTAGAAAATCAAACCCCCTGTAAAAAGTTTTTATACAGGGGGCTTTTAACATTATTAAATTAGCTTTGTTTTACAGGTAATTCTTCTCCAATAGCTTTTAGTTTTTCTGCTACTTGTTCTTCTGTTAATTCATGTTCCTTCACATATAAATTCCGAGGATGCACCCGGCACTCATGTGTACATCCGCGCAAATATTTATGTTCATTTTCCTCTGAACAAATAATTTGTTTATTACATTCAGGGTTTGCACAGTTAACATATCGTTCACATGGCTCACCAGTAAAATAATCTTTTCCGACAATGACGTGTTCTGTCTGGTTAATCGGGACACTGATCCGCTCATCAAATACATAGCATTGTCCATCCCATAATTCCCCCTGTACTTCAGGGTCTTTTCCATAGGTGACAATTCCGCCATGCAATTGCCCTACATCTTCAAAACCTTCTTTAACAAGCCAGCCTGAAAATTTCTCACAGCGGATTCCGCCGGTACAATAGGTCAGAATTTTTTTTCCTTCAAACTGTTGTTTATTTTCCCGAATCCACTGAGGGAGATCGCGGAATGCTTGAATATCAGGACGTACTGCCCCTCTAAAATGACCAAGATCATATTCATAATCATTTCTGGCATCGATAACAACTGTTTCTGGTTCTTTCATTGCTTCAAAGAATTCTTTAGGACTCAAATGGTTACCTGTTAATTGATTTGGATCTATATCATCTTCCAATCGAAGCGTGACAAGCTCATGGCGATGACGGACATGCATCTTTTTAAAGGCATGACCATCTGCCTCGTCTACTTTAAACACGATATCTGCGAAACGCGGATCTTCCTTCATCGTTTTCATATAGATATCTGTTTGTTCAACTGTTCCCGAAATAGTTCCATTAATTCCTTCGGACGCTACGAGGATTCTTCCTTTAAGCCCTAAGTCTTTACAAAACTGTAAATGTTCTGCGGTAAATTCCTCGGGATTTTCGATTGGCACATACATATAGTACAATAATACTCTATATGGTTTGTTTTCTGACATGTTCATCTACCCCTATCTGAATATATTTGCAAGATATAGTCATTTAGGTCTGTTTAAATGATCTTACAAATTTTATTGGAAATGTTTCATGAACTTTCCCTAAATAATTATTTTCATACAAAAAATGATAAAAAGCAATGGGAATTATTGTTTTTATAGGTTATATGACAAACAAATGCTGGCCAACTTCATGGCCAGCATTTGTTTTTATGCAGCAACATCTCGTTTTTTAAAAGTGAGAAATGCTAAAAGCTGAAAAACAATAAAGTAAACGAGCAGCATAAGAATCGAAAATGGCATTGTCATTCCCTCTACCATCGGCGTTCCCTCAACATATTGCATTAAATCCGTGTTGGCAAACAAAATATATTTTGCCCAAGAATATTTAAGTGAGATTAAAGCGGTAAATTGCCCGCCTGTGAATAATAAGAATATCGAAAGACCAATGGCAAGCGAGCTGTTACGAAAGACGGAAGAAATCATAAACGCCATTGTTGTCAGCATAATCATATCAATGGAGCTTAATCCATAATACATAAGTAAGTGAACCACTATATTTTGTTCAGTCACATGTCCCTTATAATAATTTAAATAGGAGACAGTTTGCTCTGGCATTCCAAATAGAACTGCTCCCAGCAAAGTTGAAAATATAAACAAGATGGCCAATAAAAACAAAGCAAACAAAATTACCGTTATGTATTTTGAAGTCAAAATTTTAGTGCGGTTTATCGGCCGAATCAGCAGCAGCTTTATGGTCCCCCATGAAAATTCACTCGCCACAATCCCCGCTGAAATAATGATTGTAAATAACCCTGTCAATACGATAAGATCTGATGCATTTTTAACGAATGACCAAACATTGTATTGTTCATGCGGGGAAATATGATGTTTAATTCGATATTCATTTATGGCAATTTCCTTTTTAAAAAATTGCTGTTCGACTTTAGAACTGCTTTGTTTCATTTGCCGATTTAACGCATCGTTCTCTTGTATTAAAGTTTGCTCCCAATGGTTATCGACTACATCCGGACCTTTTTCCTGATATTTAAAAAAGGCCCCCAAAATGGCCGTAACAATGATAAGAAGGGCAATCATAACATATGTGCCAGGGCGTTTAAATATCTTCATCCACTCATTTTTAATAAGATTAACCACGTTGAGTTCCCCCTTTTTCTCCAGTTACTTCAAGGAACCGATCCTCCAGTGTCTTAACAGTTTCTTTTATTCCGTAAATTTGTATTTCTTCTTTTGCTAATTGTTTCACCAGTCTAGGAATTTCCTGCTTTGACAGCCCTACGGTAATCCCATTTCTTGATAGGCCTGCCTGAACATTTGGATAAGTTGACTTTACGATAGACAAAGCCGTTTCACTTGGCGTAACTTCCAGCTCAAACATGACCTCTGCAGTATTAATAAATTCCTTCACTTGCTGGACATCCATTAATTTTCCATTTTGGATAATTCCAATCCGGTCACACATCATTTCCATTTCTGTTAGCAGGTGGCTGGAGACGATCACAGCCATATTTTTTTCACGCGCCAAAAGGCGGATATAGTCACGAATTTCTCTTATTCCTGCTGGGTCCAATCCATTTGTCGGCTCATCCAGAATCAGCACCTCCGGGTCATGCAGAAGACACTGTGCTAAACCCAGCCGCTGCCTCATTCCAAGTGAGTATGTTTTTACTCTGTCATTGATTCGATCCTCTAAACCAACCAGTTTCACGGTTTCTGCAATTTTTTCCTTTGTAATTCCTCTTGACATTCTTGCATAGTGGATAAGATTTTGATAGCCAGTAAGGAACTTATACATTTCAGGGTTTTCCACAATCGCCCCGACATGTCCTACTGCCGCTTCAAAGTCTGTCTTAATACTATATCCTCCGATGGTAATATCTCCAGAGGTAATCCCGATAAGCCCTACAATCATTCGGATTGTTGTCGTCTTCCCGGCACCATTCGGCCCCAAAAAACCAAACACTTCCCCTTTATTTACTTTAAAGCTGATATCATCTATAATCGTGCGTCCTTTCATGACCTTTGAAACATTTTTAAGCTCAACAATCGATTCCAAATTGCCGCCCCTCTCTACTGCAAATAAATGCTATTCTAGTTTACATTATTAAAGTCCGGTTTTCCTGTTTTTTCTTTATTTTTTGACAGGGTTTTGAATATTGAAACAAAATGTTCAAATCTTTTTCCGCATTTTTCGGTATTTTCCTATAAAATAATAATTGTATGAAAAAATAGAGAAAGGAAGTGGCTGTTTATTTATGCTGCTTTTAAAACCCCGAATTGAGTCCCCGGAGATAACGAAGTTTAGATATTTAAATAATCGATTGGAATTAACAGAAAAGGACAAAAAACGTCTATATTACCTTGAAAAAGGATATGCAGGAGAAGTATTATTTGATCAAATTACTGCCCAGCTTCAAAATGGAGTATATATTTTAAACGACTTATGCCTTGAGTTTAACAACTCCGTTTTTCAAATTGATACTACTATTATTGCACAGGATAGGATTTTTCCAATCGAAGTTAAAAATTACGAAGGTGATTTTTTTTATGATCTGAAGGAAAAAGAATTTTATACACTGGCGAAAGACGAAATTAAAAATCCTCTCGATCAGTTAAAACGAACAAAAACATTATTCAACCCCTTTCTAAAAAAATTTGGGTTTAATATACCTCTTGATGGTTATGTCACCTTTGTAAACCCCGAATTCACCTTATATCAAGCTCCTTTAAATGAACCCATTGTGTTACCTACACAACTTAAAAAATTTATAAATAAATTAAACCAATTACCTTCAAAATTAAATGATCATCACAAACAGCTTGCCGAACTATTAATCTCGATGCATCAGAACAACCCTCGTTATAAAATGCTGCCTTCATACGATTACCATAAAACAAAAAAAGGTATAACTTGCTGCTTATGTCATTCATTTGTTATTTCAGTCAATGATAAATATATCATTTGTAATTGTGGGTGTCAGGAAGATATAGAATCGGCTATATTACGAACTGTAAAAGAATTACGATTACTGTTTCCTGATTTAAAAATAACTACAAATATTGTCTATGAATGGTGTAAAGTGATTAATTCCAAAAAAGTAATTAGAAGAGTCTTAAAGAAATATTTTGAAGCTATTGGGGAAAGACATTTTAGATATTATAGGTAACTAGGGGCTATTTTGATGGTAAACAAATAAAATATATCTTATTAACCGCTTAGACGTGACTTTCTACATTTATGGATATCATCGCGGCTAAGCGGATTTCTTTCTCAGGTAATCAGTACTTCCCCATTGACCGGATCAACGGATTTTTCCCTTTCTCGGGCCATCCAGCTCCTCTTCATTGACCGGATTACCGGATTTTTCTCTTTTCCGGGCAATCCAGCTTCTCTCCATTGACCGATTAACCTGATTTTTCTCTTTTCCGGGCCATCCAGCTTCTCTCCATTGACCCATTAACCTGATTTTTCTCTCTTACGGGCACTCCAGCACTTCTCCATTGACCGGATCAACGGATTTTTCTCTTTTCCGGGCAATCCAGCTTCTCTCCATTGACCGGATTACCGGATTTTTCTCTTTTACGGGCCATCCAGCTCCTCTCCATTGACCCATTAACCTGATTTTTCTCTTTTACGGGCCATCCAGCTCCTCTCCATTGACCGATTAACCTGATTTTTCTCTTTTACGGGCAATCCAGCTCCTCTCCATTGACCGATTAACCTGATTTTTCTCTTTTACGGGCAATTTAGCTCCTCTCCATTGACCGATTAACCTGATTTTTCTCTTTTACGGGCCATCCAGCTTCTCTCCATTGACCGATTAACCTGATTTTTCTCTTTTACGGGCCATCCAGCTCCTCTTCATTGACCGGATTACCGGATTTTTCTCTTTTGCGGGCAATCCAGCACTTCTCCAGCACTTCTCCATTGACCGTTTCAACGGATTTTTCTCTTTTGCAGGCCATCCAGCTCCTCTTCATTGACCATATTACCGGATTTTTCCCTTTCTCGGGCAATCCAGCACTTCTCCATTGACCGTTTCAACGGATTTTTCTCTTTTGCGGGCCATCCAGCTTCTCTCCATTGACTGTATTACCAGATTCGCCCCTTTCTCGGACAACTTAACTCAGAGTACCCACGATAAATGACTTTGTTTCCAATAAAAAAACCCCAAACCAAATTAGTTCAGGGCTCGTTCACCATTATTTCTCATCACTAACACGATGAATCTTAATATCTTTAAGCAGCTTGCCGACTACATAGCTGGCCATAATCAGTCCACAGGTTGATGGAACAAATGCATTGGATGATGGGGGCATTTTGGCTTTGCGGATTTCGGCTGCTTCATTGCCGACCACCTTACGGACATCTTCCCGAATGACAATTGGGCTTTCATCAGAAAAAACAACTGGGATTCCTTTGCGAATGCCCTCTTTGCGAAGCCTCGTACGAATAACCTTGGCAATCGGATCAGTATGTGTTTTGGAGATATCGGCGATTTGGAAGCGGGTTGGGTCCATTTTATTGGCGGCACCCATACTCGAAATAATCGGAATCCCTCGTTTTAAACATTCCTTCATTAAATGGATTTTATAGACGATTGTGTCAGACGCATCTACGACAAAATCCAATTTGTGGCTGAAAATTTCTTCATACGTTTCTTCCGTGTAGAACATTTTTAATGAAATAACTTCGCAATCAGGATTAATGTCTTTAATCCGCTCTTCCATAATATCTACCTTTGGTTTGCCAATGGTCGAAAGCAATGCAATCAATTGACGGTTGATGTTGGTAATATCTACATCGTCTTTATCGATTAATACTAAACGGCCGACTCCTGAGCGGGCAAGAGCTTCAGCGGCAAAGGAACCAACACCGCCGACTCCCAGCACGGCAACAGTGCTGTTTTTCATAATATCAAGGCCTTCTTGACCTATTGCAAGCTCATTACGAGAAAATTGATGCAGCATGATATTCACTCCAAATTAATTCAATTATTTTTTATTTTTCACCTTAAAAAATATATCATACCATTCTATAAAAACAAGTATTTACATAGGAATTATACACATAACTTCAAAATAAAAACCTCCTGAAGTCCAGGAGGATGATTTTTTCGCAATAGAAAGAGTCCCAATGATGCCGTCGCTTTTAATCCTTCGTTTTGATCCCGCACTAGGCAGGTGGGTGTTCTGTCCCCGATATTGCAAGTCCCCATATTCGTCAAAGAGCGGGGCTTTTGCGCAATCAGGAAACTCCGGACTCCCAATACTAATATGTTCGGTCAAAACTTCAGGTAACACAACGTACATTTCAGGACTCTTCTTGATTGACTTAATAGTAGCATATTTTGATGCTTCCATCAAGACTTCATGAAAGCGAATTCTTGTTATTTATTAACATTTAGTGACAAATATAATTCTCTTAATTGGGCCTTGGAAACTTCTCCTGGTGCGTCTGTCAACAGGTCGCTTGCGCTTGCTGTTTTCGGAAATGCAATCGTGTCTCTTAAGTTTGAACTTCCTGCAAGAAGCATTACCAGACGGTCAAGACCAATCGCGATTCCTCCATGTGGAGGTGTTCCGTATTCAAAAGCATTTAACAAGAAGCCAAACTGTTCCTGTGCTTCTTCCAGTGTAAAGCCAAGGACCTTAAACATTTTTTCCTGAATTGGACGTTCAAAAATCCTTAGTGAGCCTCCGCCCAGCTCATAGCCGTTGAGAACTATATCATATGCTTGAGCACGGACTCTGGATGGGTCTGTATCCAGATATTCTAAATCTTCACGGAAAGGCATCGTGAATGGGTGGTGTGCAGCATAATAACGCTCTTCTTCCTCATCGTACTCTAATAGCGGCCAGTCCGTTACCCACAAGAAATTGAATTTGCTCTGATCAATTAAATTCAATTCTTTACCAAGCTTAAGTCTAAGTGCACCTAGAGCATCGGCTACAACTTTCTTTTTATCTGCAACAAATACCAGCAGGTCTCCTTCAGATGCTTCCATAGCAGCTTTAATTTGTGCAAAATCATCTTCAGAGAAGAACTTCGTAATTGGTCCATTAAACCCGTCAGCCTCTACCTTAAACCAAGCCAGACCCTTTGCACCATAAACAGACACAAACTCTGTTAATGCATCAATATCCTTGCGCGAGTATTTATCTGCAGCCCCTTTAACATTAATTCCCTTTACTTGGCCGCCGTTTGCAACAGCTGATGCAAAGACTTTAAAGCCTGAATCCTTTACAATTTCCGAAACTTCGACCAGTTCAAGACCAAACCGAGTATCTGGCTTATCTGACCCAAAACGGCTCATTGCTTCATTATAATGCATCCGAGGGAACGGCAAAGTTACATCAATTCCCTTAACCTCTTTCATCAGCTTAGCCATCATTTTTTCAGTCATCGCTATAATATCGTCCTGGCTTAAAAAGCTTGTTTCGATATCCACTTGAGTAAATTCCGGCTGACGGTCTGCCCGTAAGTCTTCATCACGGAAGCAGCGGGCAATTTGATAGTAACGTTCAACCCCTCCGACCATCAGCAGTTGTTTAAATAGCTGTGGTGACTGCGGCAAAGCATAAAATTCACCTGGATGCACACGGCTTGGTACTAAATAGTCACGGGCCCCTTCAGGAGTACTTTTTGTTAAAATAGGTGTTTCAATATCTAAGAAGCCTTCTGAATCAAGGTAATTTCTAATCGAACGGGTTACATCATGGCGCATTTTTAATGTTTCAAAAATGACTGGACGACGGATATCTAAATACCGATATTTAAGACGGACATCCTCAGAAGCATCCGTTTTATCGGAAATTAAAAACGGCGGTGTTTTCGCTTTATTAATCACCGTTACACTTTCGACCTGAACTTCAATTTTCCCTGTATTAATATTATCGTTATAGGTTTCAGGGTCACGGGCAACAACGGTCCCGACAACATCTAATACATATTCACTTCGAACACTCTCGGCAATTTCCAATGCCTCTTTTGAAACATCCGGGTTAAAGACAATTTGAACAATTCCTGAACGGTCGCGTAAATCGATAAAAATTAAACCGCCAAGGTCTCGTCTTGTTTGCACCCATCCTTTTAAAGTAATTTTTTCTCCAACTGCAGTCTCTGGTACTTCACCGCAGAAATAAGTTCTGCCATATATCACTTTTATGTCCCCCTTATTGTTGTTGCAACTTACGAAAATAATCAACTAATGATTCGAGTGCTACCTCTACTTGTTCACCGGTTGCCATATCTTTTACATTTATAACATTCTTTTTCAATTCATCATCGCCGAGTACGGCTACAAATTTAGCGTTTAACCGGTCGGCAGCTTTAAATTGGCCTTTAATTTTGCGATTTAAATAATCTCTTTCAGCAGAAAAACCAGCTGAGCGAAGCTGCTGCAAAAGACCTACAGTGTAATCCTTCGCATCTTCTCCAAGTGCTGCCAGGTAACAGTCAATCCCTTCATTGACATCCGTTTCAATGCCTTCTGCTTTAAGTGCGGCAATTAAACGCTCAATACTTAAAGCAAAGCCAATTCCCGGTGTTTCCGGGCCGCCAAGTTCTTCAGCCAAGCCGTTATACCGGCCGCCGCCGCATAACGTGGTAATGGCGCCAAATCCTTCAGCATCACTCATGATTTCAAATGCAGTGTGATTATAATAGTCCAAACCGCGAACCAGATTTGCATCAACCTCAAATGGAATATCAAGCAATGTTAAATACTTCTGGACCTTATCAAAATAAGCCTTTGATTCATCGTTAAGGTAATCAATAATCGATGGTGCTGTCTTCATTAATTCGTGGTCGCGGTCCACTTTACAATCAAGAATACGGAGCGGATTTTTTTCCAAACGTTTTTGACAGTCGGAGCAGAATTCACCGATTCTCGGCTGAAAGTGATGAATCAACGCTTCACGGTGAGCAAGGCGGCTTTCCTTGTCACCAAGGCTGTTAATAATCAGCTTTAGCTTTTGTAAGCCCATTTCTTTATATAAATTCATGGCAAGAGAGATTACCTCTGCATCAATCGCCGGGTCATTACTGCCCAATGCTTCTACCCCAAACTGAACAAACTGGCGGAAGCGCCCTGATTGTGGACGTTCATAACGGAACATAGGTCCCATGTAGTAAAGCTTTACCGGCTGTTTTGCAAGCCCAAACATTTTCTTTTCTACAAATGCCCGTACAGCTGAAGCAGTTCCCTCCGGCCTTAGCGTCATGCTGCGTCCGCCGCGGTCGTCAAAGGTATACATTTCTTTTTGAACAATATCCGTAGTATCACCGACACCTCTGGAAAAAAGTTCAGTATGCTCAAATATTGGTGTACGTATTTCTTGGTATTGGTATTTTTTACAAAGCTCCCTTGCTTTGTTCTCTATTTGCTGCCAGAGCTCTACATCGCCTGGCAGAATATCTTGTGTCCCTCTTGGTATACTGATAGACATTGCAAGGTCCTCCTTTTTAAAAGTGTTTATGTATGGTCATTTTTTAAGCAAAATAAAAAAACTCCCACCCCTTGTATTCATACAAGGGACGGAAGTTTTATCCGCGGTGCCACCCTAGTTGAAAAGCAACAATACCTTGCCTTTCCTCTCAAACAGTTAACGCCTGTTACGTTCTCTCCTAATAAAGCCGTCTTTTTCAGAGAGAAACCTACGGAGTGTTCTTTCATTAAGATTCATGCGGAAATACTTTCAGCCTGGGGCATTTCCTCTCTTTTCATGAAAATTTCCTTAACTACTTTGCTCCATCATTGGTTATTTCAAGAATTAGTTTATTTTATAATAATACGGAGCAACAATAGTAATGTCAAGTAAAGATTACGACCTTTCCAAATGCTTTTTTAAATTTCTAACATCCCTCATCGTTAAACCAAATTCTGATGCCAATTCAACAGGGGTTGAATGCTGTTCTTTTTGCAAAAAATCATGAAAGTCAACTCCGAAAAGCCGGCCATCCATTGATTGGATATTCATTCCTTTTTCACTTGCCCTCAAAATTTATCACTCCTCATAACTTTTCCGTTTCTGTTTATTATCCCCACATCCTTTAAAAAATTTCATAGAAGTCCACTTTTTACCCTAAATTGGGAGTTAAGGAATGATTTTCAGAAAATTTTGTTATAAAATGAATTAGGACAAGCTATCAAAAGTAGGAGGGGAATATGACTAAAAAATACAGCCTATTTCTAGTATGTATCATTCTTATTTGCTTAGCCTTCCTGCCGCAGGGAAAAACGCTGGCTGCCGGGACCGTCGGGGTTGTTACGATTGGTACCGATAGCGTAAATATTCGCAGCGGCCCCGATTTAAGTTATCCTTTAACAGCCATCGCTAAACGTGGGGAAACATATGAAATTGTACAAGAGCAAGGAGACTGGATTGAAATCCGCTATGCCGTTTCCAAAACCGGCTGGGTCGTTAAATGGCTGGTTGTAAAAGAAAACGATCAACCGCAAAATACAGCTTCAAGCCAAAATACTCAAAGTACACAGATTTCCCCTTCAACAGACATAGGAGTTGTTGATGCCGATACATTAAATATCCGCATGGATCCTTCTAATTCAAGTTCAGTTGTTGGAAAATTGGCATTGGGAACAATGGTCACAATTTATAGCAGGCAAAACAATTGGCTGGAGATTGGATTCGCAGATTTAAGAGGCTGGGCAGACGCTGAGTTTATCAACAGTTCCGGATCAAAACCAAAAGCTGTATATACTGGGAATGGAAATGGTCTTAAAGGGAAAATAATAGTCATTGATCCAGGTCATGGCGGAGAAGATAAAGGAACAACAGGGGAAAATGGAACATTAGAGAAAAAGTTAACATTGAGAACAGCCTACCTGCTTTATGATAAATTAAAAGCGGCCGGTGCCAATGTCTATTTAACTAGGAATTCCGATATTTATTTATCACTCACTTCAAGAGTAAGAATTGGACAAGCCAAACAAGCAGATGCTTTCATCAGCCTTCACTATGACAGTAATTTGGATCCGTCAATTCGAGGAATGACTGGATATTATTACCATGAATATCAAAAGGCACTCGCTGTGAGTCTTTTTAATTCAACTGTCAGGCAAACAAAATTAATGAGTCACGGTGTTCGCTTTGGCGATTACCACGTTATTAGAGAAAACAGTCAAAATGCTGTTTTAATAGAACTGGGCTATTTAAGCAATCCTGAAGAAGAAGCAGCGTTAAATTCCAGCTGGTATCAGGAAAATGCTGCAGCCGGTTTATACAAAGGATTGGTTCGTTATTTTAAGAATCATTAAAAAATGCTTGGCACAACATAAGTGCCAAGCATTCAGATTGTAGACAAAAGGCATTCCGAATATCCCCATTCGGGTGCCGTTTTCCATTTTTAAGCATTTTCTTGCTTGTTTTATCCTCAATCAGACCCCTCAGGGGTCAATTTTTATGCCATTTTTGGA
>NZ_JAMBNQ010000019.1 GCF_023715155.1 Neobacillus mesonae | reverse complement strand
CCGCCACTATAACCATACTAGATATCAATGGAATCTAAAAAAGATGACTCCTGTACAGTACAGGAATCATCTGTTACAGGTAGCCTAGGCCTTTTTTTAAAATGTCCTTTACAAGGGGTACACTTCAGATGGAATAGCCTTTTTTTATAGAATGTGTAAAAAGTATATTTGAATGGAACGGAAGGCATGAAGACTCTTGTCAAATGCTGACGCATGTCTTCGTGCTGGGGCGGATTATTCAATTTCCAGCGCAGTGAAGACCCCCAAAGTCCCTTAGCGCGCTCATTTGAAGCTCCCTGGACCGACCTAGCAAAGCGAAGTGCCAAATTTCAAATCTACGCCTTTTTATAAAGAATTCTATCTTTTTTTGATTCCCGACTTAACTTTTTCATTCTTTTTCCGATAAAATAAAATAAGAATGTATGAACTTAGAAGGGAGTATTTTTTCATGACACTGGCTAATCCATATCAAACCTATCAAAAACAAGCTGTCACGACATCAAAACCGGAAGATTTAACATATATGTTATACCAAGGAATGGTCAAATTTATCCGCTTATCCAAACTGGCTGTTCAAAATAAACAGTTAGAAGAAAGCCATAAATATAACCTAAGGGCGCAGGATATTATCAGCGAATTAATGGCCACCTTAAAAGAGGGATTTCCCGTTTCAGAATCACTGCAGTCACTATATGATTTCATGAAATCCCGCTTAATTGAAGCTAATTTAAAAAAGGATATCTCCATTTTAGATGAAGTGGAAGGCTTTGCCGTAGAATTAACGGAAACCTGGCAGGAGGCCATGAAACAAACGAAAAATAGTTAAGGTATGATGATCATGATGAATGAATTAACAAAAGCCATCCATGAAATAACACTGGCGATGAATCAGGCAGTAACCTCTGGTGATGAAGAAGAAGTTGAAAAGCTGTTAAATAAAAGAAATGTGTTAATGGGGAAGGTAGATGCTATAAAGGCTGAAGAGCCGGATTTTCAATATTCACCGGAAGCGAAGAAGAATTTAGAAAATACACTGAAGCTTGATCAAAAAATAGCAGATACTATTAAAAAAAATTTGGCAGAAACTCAAAATCAAATCCATCAGATAAAATTCAATAAACAAATGTCGCAAAAGTATCGTCCCTATTATAAACAAACAAATGGTGCTTTTATCGATTCGAAAAAATAAAAAAAATGTGTGTTCTTGACAAAAATATGACAAGAATACGCATTTTTTTATTTTTTATATCATTTTTTTCAATAACTTTACAAATTTTTCATATACAACAGCGGCATAAAATAGGATAATATGAATATTGGAAATGGAGTTTAACCTATAGAGTATATGAAAATAATATTTTAGTTGGCAAAGGACGATAGCTATGACCTGGAGGCAGTACATAAAAGACAAATCAACGAAGGGCAATCTCTATCACTTTATAGAATATAAGAAGAATAAACCCTTTTTTCAGCAGCCCCTTAAAATTACTGTTGATGACGATATAACCCACACCTATTATATGGTGAGAAATATTGTTTATAGAGATAAGCAGATTCTTGCCATGAAAAAAGACGATGACCCAAATACAATTATTTTAGTTGAAGCCGTTATTGAAGGCGGACAGCTAAAATATATTACCATGCTGCCTGATCCCATTTTGAAAGATGTAAGTGTCTTGTTTGATGACATGAATGAATAGGTTAGAAAGGATGATTTTCATTGAATATCGGTGATGATTGGTTTACAAAATCAATGTTAATCAATACTTTATACGGAAATAAAAATCTCCAAACACAAATCGGAAATGCCAGTACTGAATTTAGCCAATTGTTTCTTTCTGTATTAAACAACATATTAACGGAAACCGATATCGAGCCCCGTGTTGCATCAGAAATGTCTGCTGTTCCGGTTCCATCTGTAAAACTTGAAAACAACAGTCTGCCTCCAAGTATGCCTGCAGGAATGACTGATTTACCTGCCAAAAACGGCACTCTCCGCTTTAATGCTATAAGTGCAGAGCAAGTGAATCGTGAGCTGGATGGGAAATTGCAGGGAATGGGTGATGTATTCATCAGCGCCGGAAAAACTTTTAATGTCAATCCAGCATTGCTCGCATCTATAGCCCAGCACGAAACAGGAAATGGAAAATCAAGAGCCGCCCATGAAAAGAATAATATTGCCGGCATGATGGGGATTAATGGATTAAAATCATATGCGTCGGTAGAAGAAAGCATCATGGATATGGCACGGAATATAAGTAAAAACTATCTTGGAAGCGGCCTGACGAGTATTGCCAAAATCGGCGCTAAATATGCCCCGATAGGTGCTTCTAATGACCCGACCGGATTAAACAATCATTGGGTAACCGGTGTGACAAAGTATTTTAACAGATTTAGTGTTTGATGGTTATATAGGTCTTTTTGCCCTCTTTTTGCAAAATATGTAGATTTATAGTCCTTTTTTATAGTATATTTGTGAAGAAAATGATTATTTTGATAAACGAAAGTCAAAGAATATCAAATTTTTTAAGTTAAAGCGGGGGAATATTTTGAGCAATATTAATCTTCTTCAGTCTGCTCTAAATGCGTCAAGTTTACGTCAACAGGTGATTTCAAATAATATCGCAAACGCTGAAACCCCGGACTATAAAGGGAAAAAAGTCGTATTTGAAGATATTTTGAAACAGCACTTGAACAAGCAATCCAATTTTACCGGTAATCGGACCGATACCCGTCATTTTGTCATTGGTGCACCTTTTGATGCCCCAATTGCGAAAATTGTTGAAAATTCAAACACAACGATGCAAAATAACGGGAATAATGTCGACGTTGATGATGAAATGACAAATCTAAGTAAAAATGCCTTATGGTATAACACATTGGTTGAACAGGTAAATAGTGAATTTCAGCAGCTGTCAATTGCGATTAAAGGGAGGATTTAATACATATGTTTGATTCATTAAATATCAGTGCATCTGCATTAACGGCTAATCGTTTAAGAATGGACGTTACCTCCTCCAATATCGCGAACGCGTCCACCACAAGAGGAAAATTAGTGAATGGAAAATGGGAGCCATACCGCCGGAAGATGGTTGTCATGGAGCCAAGAGAAAAAAGCTTCAATCAGGTATTGAAAGGGGAAATCCAAAAACAATCTCAGGCAGGCATGCAGGGGGTAAGGGTTTCTGGAATTGTGGATGATCAAACACCATTTAAGATGGTTTACGATCCAGCAAATCCTGATGCGAATGCAGATGGATATGTGATGATGCCCAATGTCGATTTATCCAAGGAAATGGTGGATATGCTGGCGGCATCAAGAGCTTATGAAGCGAATATTACATCCTTTAACACCGGAAAATCAATCATGTTAAAGGCTTTGGAAATCGGCCGTTAGGAGGGCTTTAATTGAACATTTCACAAATCAATACCGGTTTAATCAAAATGAATCAAAATCCGTTTCAAAAAGTAGATACGAATCAGCCTGCAACATCGTTTGCGAATGTATTAAAGGGCTATTTAGATAATGTGGATACCACGGTCAAACAATCAACAGATCTTTCCAATAAGTTAGCTGCAGGTGAGATTGACAATATCCACGACGTAATGATTGCATCACAAAAGGCAAAAACAGCATTGGAGCTTACGGTGACGGTAAGGGATAAGGCTGTCGAGGCTTATCAAGAAATGATGCGTATGCAAATTTAATGAAAGATGGAAAGCTGGGCAGGGTGAGAAATGAATCGATCATGGACAGATCAAATCAAAAAAACGAAAGAGCACTTTAGCCAATATTGGGGGGCAAGAAGCGGAAAACAAAAATGGCTTATAATGGGATCCTTTTTGTTTCTGGTAATAGCCTTGTCAACCTTTATTTTTTTTGCGTCCCGCCCGGAATATGTACCATTATACACAGGGCAATTGACACAAAGGGAAATTGGGGATATAAAAGCTGAACTGGACAAACAGGGATTTACAGATTATAAGATTTCATCCAATGGGACGATGCTCCTGGTCCCAAAAAAGAATGCCCCTGATTTGGTTGTTAGTCTCGCTTCAGCAGGATATCCAAAAGATAATAAAATCAATTACGATGTTTTTGGTCAAAATCTTTCATTTGGGGCAACGGATAAGCAGTATGAAATCCTTGAGCGGGAGGCCATGCAGAACCAAGTTGCCAATGTATTGAAAAATGTAGAAGGAATTAAAAATGCTGAAGTCATTTTAACTTTGCCGCAGGATTCCGTGTTTATTAAACAGGATGACGAGCAAAAAGCAAGTGCTTCAGTCATGGTGGAAGTGGAGCCGGGGGTAAAACTTAACTCCCAGCAGGTACGGGCATTGTATACCTTAGTATCTAGAAGTGTTCCAAACCTTCCAATGGAAAATATCACGATCATGAATCAATATAGTGAAACCTATGCGCTAAACGATGAAAGTGATGACCAGTCATTAACGAAATATGATGAACAAAGAAAAGTTCAGCAAAATATTGAACGCGATATCCAGCAGAATTTGCAAAATTTATTAGGAACCATCCTTGGGACTGATAAAGTGTTTGTTCATACGTTTGTCAAAATGAACTTTGATAAGGTCAAAACCGAAGAAAATTTGGTGGAGCCTGCAAAGGACAGCAATAAAGGAATTGTTATCAGCTCTGAAAAAGATTCCAAGACCTATAGCGGTAAAGATGCCAACGCTGGAGGCGTTGTCGGCTCTGGCCCGACAGATGTGCCTGGGTATACGGGATCTAATTCAAATGGTGACAGCAATTATGAAGAATCTCAGGAAAAGGTGAACTATGAGATTAACCGGATTAATAAGGAAATTGTCTCAAGTCCCTATCAAATTGATGATATTACGATTAATGTCGGGGTCGAGCCGGATTCAGGCGGTAATACATTATCCCAAGCGACACAGGACAATATCCGGAACATTGTTTCAAATACAGTACAGACCGCACTGGGCCACCCGAACTTAACGCAAAATGAGATTGACAAGAGGATTACCATTTTTCCGCATACATTTGAGAAAAATAATACGGCTGCCCAGCCCGCGGGTACGAACTGGCTTTATGTTGCTGCAGCTGCGGCGGCGGGTGTCTTATTGCTGGGGGGACTCATCTGGTTCCTGCTTCGACGTAAAAAGCAGAATCAGGATGAGCCGGAGGAAGAAGTTGTCGTACCAAAGCCGGTTGAAAAAGTGGATTATTTTGCGGAAGAAGATATGGGTGTAGAAACACAGCTTAAGAAATTACTAGATCAAAGGCCAGATGATTTTTCAAAAGTAATCAAGTCATGGCTTCATGATGAGGAGGCGTAAATTCCATGGGAACTTCAAAGTTAACAGGAAAGCAAAAGGCAGCGATCTTGCTTATTTCTATGGGAAGAGAAGCTTCCTCTAAGGTATATAACCATTTGACAGATGAAGAAATTGAACAGCTCACTTTGGCTATTGCAAACGTCAATAAGGTGGATGCAAAAGAAAAAGAGGAAGTATTAACAGAATTTCATCAAATGTGCATTGCCAATGATTATCTTGAAATGGGCGGCATTAGTTTTGCACAGGAGGTTTTAGAGTCTGCAGTCGGAAGAGAACGGGCCAAGCAAATCATTCAAAAATTAACGATTCAGCTTGAGGTAAAACCATTTGATTTTGCCCGTCGTGTTGACCCGATGCAAATCTACCACTTTTTGCAAAATGAACATCCGCAGACGATTGCCCTTGTGCTTGCCCATTTAGAGCCGCAGCAGGCATCTGTTATTTTATCGTCGCTCCCTGAAGCGCTTCAGGCTGATGTGGCGAGAAGAATTGCCCAATTTGAACAAACGTCGCCAGAAGTAATCAAAGAGGTTGAACATATTTTAGAACAGCGGTTATCTGCTACAATCCGTAAAGACTTCAGTGTTGTCGGTGGAATTGAATCGATTGTCGGCATCTTAAACGGCGTCGACCGTGGAACAGAGAAGAGCATCCTCGACAGTCTTGGAAACAAAGATAAAAAATTGGTGGAAGAAATCAAACAGAGAATGTTTGTGTTCGAAGATATTATCAATTTGGATCGCCGTGCTATTCAGCGGGTCATCCTGGAAGTGGACAATCAGGATCTATTGCTTGCCATGAAGGCGGCAAGTCCGGAAGTGAAGAAAATCATTTTCGAAAATATGTCTCAGCGGATGGTCGACTCATTCGAAGAGGAAATGCAATATCTCGGCCCTGTTCGTGTCAAGGATGTAGAAGAGGCGCAAGGCCGCATTGTTTCTGTCATCCGCAACTTGGAGGAGTCCGGTGAAGTCTTCATTGCCCGAGGTGGAAATGATGGCCTCATACTCTAAAGTATTCAAGGGCTCAAATGTTTCCATCATGAGAGATGTAAAGGTTATTGCACAGCCGGTTATGCCAGCCATGTTCCAAAATGATGGGGATGATTCAGCTCAAAATGAAATACCTAATCATCAGCCATTAATTGAGGAGGCAAAAGCCCAGGCACAAGAAATTATCCAGGAAGCGAGACAACAGGCTGAATCGATAGAAACTGATGCACAAGAGAGAATCAGCCAGTGGTGGGAAGAAAATCAAAAGAATCTCGAGACAAAGTCTGCCGCTGCCAAAGAAGAAGGATTAAAACAAGGTTTCGAAATAGGTAAGCAGGAAGCAGCCGCAAAAGTGCAGCAGGAATATCACGATAAACTGACGCAAATGCAGGAATTGCTGGAACAGGCTTACTCGGAAAAAGAAGCCATTATTGCTGAAGCAGAACCGTTCTTGCTGGAATTAAGCACTGCCATTGCCACGCAAATTATCAAACAGGAACTTGACGATCATCCTGATAAATTTGTGGAAGTCATTAAACAGCATATCCTTCGCTTTAAGGAGAAAGAACATATCACCATTTGTGTACATCCCGATGATTTTCCGTTTATTCAATCACAGCGGGGACATCTTGTTTCCGTTGTCAATGGTGAGACAGAAATCAAAATTATTCCAGATCATTCCGTGACACCAAAAGGCTGTGTGATCCGCACAGCATATGGAAGTGTTGATGCCCGAATTGACACGCAGATGGAAGAGATAAAAAAGGTCCTTCTTGAGGCAGGAAAGGGAATGCAAAATGACGTTATCAGCTGAAAACTATGTGAAGCTTATACGTGGAATCGATCCGGTCAGAGTGAATGGGAAAATTACGCAAATCATCGGACTGACAATTGAATCGCAGGGACCTGACGTTAGAATTGGGGAATTATGTTCCATATACCCCGCACATTCTGGTACCCCTATCCAAGCTGAGGTTGTCGGCATAAGAGAAAATAAGGTGCTGCTGATGCCTTTAGGGGAGGTTCAGGCCATTGGTCCTGGATGTGACGTAGTTGCAAGCGGGAAACCTTTGATGGTGAAAGCGGGGCATCAATTATTAGGAAGAATTTTAGATGGTCTAGGACAGCCAATGGATGGGAAACCACTTCCGCTTGGGCTGGAAGAGGTTCATACACATGCTAAACCGCCCAACCCGCTTACCAGGCCGCGGATTTATTCGCCTCTCGAAGTGGGTGTTCGGACGATTGATGGCTTATTGACGATGGGGAAAGGACAGAGAATCGGGATATTTGCCGGGAGCGGTGTCGGAAAAAGTACACTGCTCGGAATGATTTCAAGAAATACGACAGCTGATGTGAATGTCATTGCCTTAATAGGTGAAAGGGGCCGCGAAGTCCTGGATTTCTTGGAGCAGAACCTTGGGGAAGAGGGGCTTAAAAAGTCCGTGGTCATTGTTGCAACCTCTGACCAGCCGGCTCTGATTCGGATTAAAGGTGCTTTAACGGCTACATCTATTGCTGAGTATTTTCGTGATCAAGGGAAAAATGTCTTGTTGGTTATGGATTCGGTCACACGTTTTGCTATGGCCCAAAGGGAAATTGGTTTGGCTATAGGTGAGCCCCCAACGACAAAAGGCTATACACCATCGGTTTTTGCCATGCTGCCACAGTTATTGGAACGGGCCGGTACCGGGCCAAAAGGCTCCATTTCGGCTATTTATACGGTTCTTGTTGACGGAGATGACATGAACGAACCCATTGCTGATGCGGTTCGAGGGATCCTAGATGGTCATATCGTTTTAAATCGGGCCATCGGGGGCAAAGGAATCTTTCCAGCAATTGATGTTTTAAGTAGTGCCAGCAGGGTAATGACAGAAATTACTTCAGATGAACATTTACAAGCTGCGAATAACTTCAAAAAACTGCTTGCCGCATACAATGAGGCAGAGGATTTAATTAATATCGGGGCATATAAAAAGGGTTCAAATCGAGAAATTGATATGGCGATGCGCTCAAAGCCGCTGATGGATCAATTTTTACGGCAGGGTATTTATGAGGCATCACAATTAGAAGAAGCGAGATCTTTCTTAATTTCACAATTTGGAGCGATGAGCTGATGGCTTTTACATTTCCATTTCAAAAAGTACTGGATTATAAGGAAAAAGAAAAAGAGTTTGCTCAAACAGAATATGGGACTAGCAAACTTAAACAAGTAGAGATTGATGAACAAATGCAAGATTTAGCGATAGAAAAAGAACAGGTTTTCATGCAATACAATCATGCTGACCGAAAAACCGTTTCAGAACTGCAGGAGGTACAGCAGGAATTGGAGCATCTCAACCTTAAAATGCAAAAACTGCAGGTGAAATCCAATGAAATTCATTTGGAAGTAGAGCGAAATCAGCAGGTGCTGATTGAACGGCTGCAGGAAACAAAAATGTGGAATCAATGGAAGACGAAGTCAATGGCTGCTTTTCAAAAGCAGGCAGAAAAAAAGGAGCAGGCCTTATTGGATGAAATGGCTGTCCTGCGTTATTCCCGTAAGGCATAAGGAGCGAAGTGTAATGGAAGAGAAGGAACATGGAAAACTACGGTCGTTTATTTATTTTGTATTTTTTCCATTACTGGGGATGTGTCTTTTCGGCATGTTTATTTTCAACTGGCTGGGATTCCCTGTGTGGCAGTCAGCCAAAGATTTTGGGAATAAACTGCCGGTTATAAGTGCGGTTCTTCCAGATCCTGCTCCGGTTGAAGCGAAAGATAACAACGGGTCTGATTATTGGAAACAACAATATAGCAAAAGCAATGCCGCATTAAAGGATGCCAATAATAAATTAGATGCTTTAAACAAAGAAATAGATTCGAATAAACAAGAGTTAGACGATTTAAAAAAGAACAACGAAGAATTGCAATCCCAATTGCAAGCAAATACAGACCAAAAAAATCAAGTTCAGGCCAAAAAGATTGCTGCTATCTATGATAATATGACACCTTCAAAAGCAGCTGCCATCATGGATGCAATGACATTGGAGGATGCAGCGATTACCATCTCGATGCTCGATGAGGATCAGCAAAGCAGTATCATGGGAAGTATGAAGGACACTAACCGTGCTGCCAAAATAACGTCACTGTTAAAAAGTATGGGAACGATTCAAACCACGGATATGAATGTAATGAAAGAGGAATTACAAAAGGTTCTTCAAACTGAACAGAATCCAACGGAAACGATAGCAGAAACGATTGCTCAGATTCCGCCTGCACAGTCAGCTGAACTGATGAAATCGATGATGAAAACAAATGCTCAAACCGCTTTAACTTTAATGAAAGACATGAACACAGCGAGCCGTTCGCAAATTTTAACCGAAATAGCCAAAAAGGATGCGGGACTGGCTGCAGATATCACAGTAAGCCTAGAGAAATAGAATTGACTCCAGGGAAGGAGAAAACCATGAAACACATCATGATGTTATTTGCGATTATTTTTTATCTTTTTTCATATCAGCCTTCTTCATTTGCCGCAGGGCTTACAGCTGCCGGCGAACCTTCCGTCTATGACACTATCCAAAAAGGTGACCAGACGTCCTCACCGAAATCGAATAATGTCGAAGATAGTGGATCTTCTATTTTCTCCTTATTTATTAAATTTATCATTTCATTTGCGTTTGTGATTTTTCTATTGTTTGTCTTATTACGCTTTCTTTCAAAACGTAACCGGCAGCTGCCGGCGAGCGGTCCAATCATCCCTTTAGGTGACTACACCCTTGGAAATAATCGTTCATTAAAAATTTTATTGATTGGAAACACCATCTATATTGTCGGTGTGGGAGAAACGATTACTCTTTTACGAACCATTACACAAGGTGAAGAGTATCAGCACCTGCTGGAAAGCCTCGAAACACAGGAAGAAACAGGGCAGGTAAAATGGCTCCCGGAGGATACAAAAAAATTGTGGAATTCTGTTTTTCAAAAACATTTACAAAACCTAAAGAAAGATCATAGAGAGGAGTAGGGATATGTATCGTAAGGTAGCATTCCTTGTACCTCTTCTAACATTGGGGGTTATGACGGCTGCACATGCAGCAGGTTCGGCAAATACTATTTTGCCCGGACTTGATTTAGGGTCCAATGATCCTGACAAAGTGTCAAATACGGTTCGGATTATTCTTTTAATAACCGTATTATCGATTGCACCTGCCATTCTTGTCCTAATGACATGTTTTACGAGAATCGTAGTCGTTTTAGGATTTGTCCGGAATGCCCTCGGCACCCAGCAAATACCGCCCAATCAAGTGTTAATCGGCCTGGCATTGTTCATGACTTTTTTTGTCATGGGGCCGACCTTCACGCAAATTAATGACCATGCACTCCAGCCGTTTATGGACGGAAAAATGACCCAGGAGCAGGCCTTTAAAGAAGCAAGCGGGCCGATAAAGGAGTTTATGGCAAAAAGTACCCGGGAGAAGGATTTAGCTCTGTTTATGAACTATGCCAAGATGAAACAGCCTAAATCTGTCCAAGATATTCCGTTAAGAGCACTGGTTCCGGCATATGCAATCAGTGAATTAAAAACAGCCTTTCAAATGGGCTTTATGATTTTTATTCCCTTCCTGGTCATAGACATGATTGTTTCCAGTGTCCTGATGTCGATGGGGATGATGATGCTGCCGCCGGTGATGATTTCCCTGCCATTTAAAATTTTATTATTTGTCCTTGTCGATGGCTGGCATTTAATTGTGGAATCATTGCTAAAGAGCTTTTAAGGAGTGACGAGAAATGACTACAGAAATGATTTTACGGTATGCCCAGGAAGCAATTTATACCATCCTTATCGTCATTGCACCGGTTGCAGGGGTTGCCCTGGCAGTAGGGTTATTGGTTAGTATCTTTCAAGCAGCAACCCAGATTCAAGAGCAGACACTGGCATTTATACCAAAGATTGTTGCTGTTTTTTTGACAATCCTTTTCTTTGGCGCCTGGATGCTAAGGCATGTAGTAGATTTCACTGAACACTTATTGGGAAATCTGTCTCAATTTGTGGGGTAGGTGATGATATTGGACACTGCTTACTGGTGGAGTTTTCTGTTAATATTTGTTCGAATCACTTCTTTTATGGTGTCAGTCCCTATATTTTCGGGCCGGCAAATACCAACAGCCTATAAAATTGGTTTTAGCGCTATTCTTGGCATTCTATGTGTAGGAATGGTGAAAGAACCCATTGCAGCACTGCCGCAGGGAACGATTATGATATTAATTTTGAAAGAATTTCTTGTTGGAATTGTGCTTGGACTGGCGGCTAATATTTTGTTGAATTCCGTACAATTAGCGGGCTCTATTTTGGATATGCAAATTGGTTTTTCAATGGCTAGTTTATTTGACCCGAACTTTGGGACGACGAGCCAGCTGACCGGACGCTTTAAAAATATTCTCGCGATTTTGGTTTTACTGGCTGTAAATGGACATCATATGCTGATTCAGGGAGTTATGGCCAGTTTCGATTGGATTCCATTAGATCAAACTGTTCCGGCTTTTACTGATGGGCGATTGTCTTTATTCCTATTAGAGTGTCTAAAGCAGATGTTTATGATTGGTTTTATGATGGCTGCTCCCATACTAGGTGCTATGTTTCTGACAGATGCGGCCATGGGGATTTTGGCCAAGACGGTGCCGCAGATGAATTTTTTTTCCGTTGCACCACCGCTTAAGATTTTATTGCATTTTATTTTATATATCGTTATTTTACCCAGTTTTTTCTATCTATTAAAAATTTTGTTTGAAAATATGTTCGACGCTATGTCTGCCATATTGAAAATAATGGGGGCGTAACCATGCTGCTTCGTTTAGATTTACAATTATTTTCCGGTGAAAAAACGGAAAAGGCAACGCCCGCTAAACGGCGCGAGGTTCGAAAAAAAGGGCAGATTGCCAAAAGCCAGGAGATTTCAACCGCTCTAACATTATTATTTGCTTTTTCTGGCTTTCTCATTTTGGGAAAGAGTTTTATAGAAGGGTGTCTTGATATTTATCGTCATAGTTTTCGAGAATATTTACTATGGGATTTATCGATTGAAAGCACAAAGCTCCTTTTCAATCAATTAGTCATCGATTCGGTTAAATTAGTGGCCCCTATTCTGCTCATTGTCATGATAGTAGGGATTGCTGCAAACCTCATGCAGGTAGGATTTATGTTTAATTTTTCCCTGCTAAAAGTGGATTTTAAAAAACTGGATCCGATTCAGGGCATAAAACGCTTATTTTCATTCAGATCGATTGTGGAATTGGTCAAGTCTATTTTAAAAATCCTTATCATCGGGGTAGTTGTTTTTATGGTGATTTGGAGCAGGAAAAATGAGTTTCTCACAATAGGTGAAAAAGATTTATGGAGTGCCTCGAGATTTGTAGGTTCCATGATCATTCAAATTGGAATCGCAGCTTCGGCTTCCCTTTTAGTGTTGGCAGCGGGAGACTTTATCTATCAAAAATTCAGCTTTGAAAAGAAGATTCGGATGTCAAAACAGGAAATCAAGGATGAATATAAGAAAACAGAAGGAGATCCTGTGATTAAGGGGAAAAGACGGGCTATTCAGCGGCAGATGGCCATGAATCAGATGATTCGGGAAGTGCCGAAAGCAGATGTTGTGATTACCAACCCTACCCATTTCGCTGTGGCCATCCGCTATGATTTTAACACAATGGATGCGCCTCAGGTCATAGCAAAAGGGCAGGATTATCTTGCATTAAAAATAAAAGAGATTGCGAAACAGCATAAAATTATGATGGTGGAGAACCGGCCGCTTGCACGGGCATTGTTTGCATCGGTCGAAATCGGTGAAGCTATTCCTGAGGAGCTGTTCAATGCGGTCGGGGAAGTTTTGGCGTATGTGTACTATCAAGAAGGACGATATAAGGGGATGATGACATGAAGGCAAAAGATATATCAATTTTAATCGTCGTAATTTTGATTGTCGCTATGATGATCATCCCGCTTCCAACGATCCTGCTGGATTTTCTATTAATATGCAATATATCGATTTCTCTATTAATCTTGCTCGTTGCGATGAATACAAAGGAAGCATTGGAATTTTCTATTTTTCCTACTGCCTTATTGTTGACTACACTATTCCGGCTGGCGCTGAATGTATCGACCACTCGTTCCATTCTTTCAAAAGCAGACGGCGGACAAGTGATTGAGACATTCGGCTCCTTTGTCATCGGCGGCAGTCCGGTTGTTGGTTTTGTTGTCTTTTTAATTCTTGTAGTGATTCAGTTCATTGTTATTACAAAGGGATCGGAAAGGGTAGCTGAAGTGGCCGCACGTTTCACCCTCGATGCCATGCCTGGTAAGCAAATGAGTATTGATGCTGATATGAATGCAGGATTAATCAGTGAGCAGGATGCCAGGACGCGCCGTCAGAAGATTGAACAGGAAGCAGACTTTTACGGGGCAATGGATGGTGCCAGTAAATTTGTTAAAGGGGATGCGATTGCCGGTATTGTCATTCTTTTGATTAACGTGATCGGCGGTTTTATTATCGGAATGGTCATCCACGGGATGGGCTTTGCTGAATCGGCGAGCACCTTCACCCTTTTATCAGTAGGGGACGGATTGGTCAGCCAGGTACCGGCATTATTAATTTCAACTGCAACAGGTATCACCGTCACCCGTGCGGCCTCTGACGGCAATCTCGGTACTGATATCATTCAACAAGTATTCAGCTATCCTAAACTGCTGTTCATTGTGGCGGGAACGATTATGATTTTTGGTCTGTTGACACCGATTGGCCTGATGCTCACTGTACCGGTGGCTGGTCTGCTGATCTTTGGCGGGCTGTCAATCAGAAAGGCGGTCAAAAAAGAGGAACTGCTCAACGAACAAAATGAAATAGCAGCGGAAATGGAAGACGATATCCGCAGTCCGGAAAAAGTCATTAATCTGCTTCAGCTGGATCCATTGGAACTGGAGATTGGCTATGGTTTGATTCCATTAGCTGATCAAAAGCAGGGCGGGGATATTTTAGACCGGATTGTCATGATCCGCCGGCAGTTTGCGCTGGAACTTGGTCTTATCATTCCGACAATCAGAATCCGCGATAACCTGCAATTGTCTGCAAACCAATATGTACTGAAATTCCGCGGCAGCAAAATAGCCTTAGGGGAAGTTTATTTGGATCATTTTCTTGCCATGACACAAGGTGCGGATGCCGGGGCTATTAATGGAATTCAGGTTATTGAGCCGGCATTCGGCCTTCCGGCTGTCTGGGTGACACCTGAAGAAAAACAAAAAGCAGAGTTAATGGGCTATATGATGGTTGACCCGCCTTCAGTTATTGCCACCCATTTAACAGAGGTGTTGAAACAATATGCCCACGAACTGCTCCACCGCGAAGAAACACAGGAATTAATTGATAACCTAAAAGAAACACATCCAAATCTAGTGAACGAATTGGTACCCAATCTGTTAACTGTCGGGGATATTCAAAAAGTGCTGCAAAACTTGCTGCGTGAACAAATATCAATCCGCGATTTAGCTGTCATTTTTGAAACATTGGCGGATTATGCCGTTTATACAAAGGATCCTAGAATTCTAACAGAATATGTACGGCAATCGTTAACACGGCAGATTACCGAGCAATATGCAGACAATGGGGTTATTCAAGTCCTGACGGCAGGTGCGACGCTTGAAAAAGGAATTTCTGACAGCCTTCAGCAGACAGAAGCAGGGGGATACTATCTATCTATGGACCCGCAATTGTCCCGCAGAATTACGGAAGAATTAAGGGGAGAAATCGAGAGGGTCATGAAAGCGGGCTCCCAGCCGATTTTCCTTACGTCACCAAATATACGAATGTATTTAAAGCAATTTGTTGATAAAATTATGCCTACAGTGCCTGTTCTCAGCTTTACTGAACTGGAGCCTGATATTGAGATTCAAAGTATCGGAGTGGTGAACATATGAAAACCAAAAAAATCGTAGCGGATTCCATCCCTCTAGCTTTAAAAATGGTCCGGCAGCAATTAGGCGACAATGCCATCATTGTCAATACCAGGGCCATTAAATCAGGCGGATTATTTGGCTTTTTTGCCAAACAAAAATTTGAGGTTACAGCTTATTCGATGGAAAAAGAAGCCCCGCAGCCTGAAAGAGAAGCTGCTATAAAGGAGAAAATCCGTCCCGTTGAAAAAGGCCAATCCAATCCTGTCAGTCCAGAAGAGGAAGAGCTTGAATTTTCAAATGAAACGAAAGCAAAGCTGATTGAAAACGTGCTGGTGAAAAGAAATCACCTCCATGTTTATGGAGATCACAGCAGCGAGGATCAAAACCAGCATGCAGAAGGTTTTGATACATTTGTTGGTGAGGGGAATTTTGATTCAAAGAGTTCTGTTTTTCATAAAAAACCGCAAATGCTGTATCAACTCTATTCCCATCCTGCTGAAAAGGTGAAAACCGAATCCGTTTCGGTTAAACCAGCAGCTGAACCTGAAAATCCGCTGCTAGATGAGATCAAAAGCCTGAGGAATATGATGATGACTTTTATGACAGGTGAAAAGCAGGAAAGCGGTCCATCAGCCCGTCTGTCCAAATGGACCAATCGCCTAAAGAAGCAGGGAGTGGCAGATGAAGTACTAGAATATATCGTCATGAATACCATCAATACTATCACAAACCAGTTTGGCTCACTTGAGGCAGCAGCTGAAGAGGATATAGAAAAAGAGATCATCGCGATTGTACAAGGAATGATAGAAAAGCGAGTTCCGAAATCTAATGTACTGCCGGAAGACATTCGCATGATTAATATCATTGGTCCGACAGGGGTTGGAAAAACCACGTCGATTGCCAAGCTGGCAACAGAACAAATTTTAAAACAAAAACGCCGTGTGGCGATGATTACGACGGATGTATACCGAATCGCTGCGGTAGAACAATTGAAAACCTATGCAGGTATATTAAATGTTCCGATTGAGGTTGCCCATTCAAGAGAGGAATTAGATCAGGCGATTGAGAAATTGAAGCATTTTGACCTGATTTATATGGATACAACCGGACGGAATTTCAAGGATGAGAAAAACCGGGAATCGGTCAGGGAATTTCTGACGTACCCTTTAAAAAGTGATCATTATTTAGCGTTAAGTCTGACAACGAAATATGAAGATCTTACATTAATCTTGAATGAGTTTTTAGACAGTCCAGTTAATAAGTTAATTTTAACAAAGTTTGATGAGACAACCAGCTATGGCACGATCTTAAACATTGCTTTTCAATACCCATATGAAATGGTGTATATCACCAATGGACAAAGTGTTCCAGAAGATATTACATTCATTGACGCAGGCCTCCTTGCTCATTCCATAGCAGGAGATGATAGGTAATGGACCAGGCACAGAGACTTAGGGAATTTATGAACCGCCATCATGTCCAAGAGGAGAAGAAACAGCCTTCAAGGATGATTACCATTACAAGCGGAAAAGGCGGGGTAGGAAAATCCAATTTCACGCTTAACTTTGCACTGGCATTGAAAGAGGCAGGGAAGAAAGTCGTGATTTTGGATTTGGATTTATCTACTGCTAATATCGATATTCTGATGGGGGCAACAGCCAAATTAAAAGGAAGTTTGGCTGATGTCATGTACCAGAAGAAATATCTATTTGACTGCATTGAAAAAGGTATTGGCGGAATTGATTACATTGCCGGCGGGTTAGATATACAAGAACTTATGAAATTAGACCAAAAGAAACTGATATTTTTCATGAATCAAATTCAGGAGCTAAATTCGTATGCCGATTTTATCTTGCTGGATACGGGTGCGGGGATTTCGAAAATGCTGGTCGATTTTATTTTAGCATCTGATGAAACGATTATGGTGACCACACCAGAGCCGACATCTATTGCTGATGCCTATTCCGTTATGAAAGCTGTCCATCAATTTACCGTACAGCCCCCGAAATTCCGGCTGGTAGTGAATCGGGCCAAAACATACCGGGAAGCTGTAGATACCTCAAGGGCATTAAAAAATGCAAGCAGTGTCTTTTTAAAAATGAATTTGAATACACTTGGTTTCCTTATGGAGGATGAGCATGTGGGAAAGGCTGTCAGGTCGCAGACCCCATTCTATCTATCCTATCCAAATTGTGAAGCATCGAAAAATATTAAACAAATTATGTATACATTTTTACCGGATATGGAAGGGAATCCATCTTCTCCTATTAAAGGCATTAGAGGATTCTTTGAGAAAATCCTGTTTTTAAGAAAATCTTAGGAAAGGGTGGTCCTGATGTTTGGAACATGGAAGCTGAATGCCTTTTTGGGGTTCATTGCCTTTATTTTTAGCTTTATTTTATCTATGGAAAATAATACATGGCTCACTTCCTTGTTCAGGGCATTAACCGGATTTGCTATTTTCTTTGTATTGAGCTATTTCGTCAGATGGATGCTGCATCAAATGGATTTAAACAAAAATGCAGAAAATCAAAATGGCCCATCTTCTTCAAAGGTAAAAAGGCAGCAGTCCAGCAAGACGGAAAAGCAGCAGCCAGTGAAACCATCAGCCTTTACGGAAGAAAATAGTACAGCTGGGAGCGGCACAACAGACGATTCTGCCTTCCAAGCCATTTCTTTAAATGCTTTACATAATAGGAAGGATGAAAATCTTCCCCAATAACATAACCCTATTGCAAGGAGGGATAAACGGTGAAACCAGTACTGAATGAATCCAATTTGAACCATCAGCTTTGGAGCAAATATCAAACCACAAATGATTTGGCTGTCCAGGAAAAATTGGTAAAGCAATATATGTATTTAGTTGAACGAATGGCCAATCGGCTTAGTCTGACCATCCCGCAGCGTATTATCCCGAAGGAAGATTTAATGGGGTTAGGCTTTATTGGTTTAATAGAGGCCGTTAAAAATTTTGATTATACCAAGGGATATCAATTTGAAACATTTGGTTTATGGCGAATCAAGGGGGCCATGCTGGACGGGGTTCGCAAAATGGACTGGATTCCGCGCGGTTTAAGGGAAAAGGTTAAGAAATTAAATGGTGCATTTCGTGACTTGGAGCAAACCTTATTAAGATCGCCGACAGAAGAAGAACTAGCGTCCTATTTGGATATGCCGGTGGAAGAAGTGGACCAGACGATGTCAGCATTGTCTTTCTCTACATTGCTTTCCTTGGATGAACCAATGAATGATATGGAGGATGACAGCAAACAGCAGAGCCGTCTGGATTATATTCGAGATGAGCATATGGAATCCCAGGAACAGCAGATCCAAATGGCTGAATTTAAAAAAATCATGGCGGAATGCATTGATGAGATGCCCAAAAATGAAAAACTGGTTCTCACCCTGCTATATTATGAAGGCCTAACACAGGTGGAAATAGCAGAAGTACTGAACCTTACAAAAGGAAGAATCTCGCAAATCCATTCCAAAGCGATTGTCCGTTTGCGCAGAAAATTTGAAAATATGGGTTTTTCATTTCATTCATTTGTATAGAACGGACAGGCGGTGAATAGTTTGGACCATAACTTTGAACAACGGGAATTTAAACGATTTATCTTTAAAAAACCTGTTGAGGGTTCCATTGAACCGACAATTCCATACACTGGTCATGCAAAGAAAACAATCTGGATCCTTGATATGAGCGCTGGCGGTCTTAAATTTGTGTGTGAAGATGCGTTTTTTGTAAATTATATTGAACTGTACAAAATCAAAACTACCATTCTCAATAAAGAATTGTTGTTGTTTGGAAAAATAATTAGGAAAAAGCAATTAACAAAAGAATGGTTCCAGTTTTCTATTCAATTTAACTTTGACTATCACCCAAACATGCCAAATCAAGAATGATTTTTTAATATTTTTTTTGAAACCTTTAGCATTATCATATATAATTTCCAATAGGGTCATTTTTTACAATTATCTATGACCTTCATACTTTAAAAGGATTGGGAGTAGTAACATGGAAAAAGTATTTATTTTTGGACATAAGAACCCTGACACAGACTCCATCTGTTCGGCACTTGCCTATGCAGACTTGAAAAAACAATTAGGATTAAATGTAGAGCCTGTTCGTCTTGGCCAGGTTAATGCTGAGACACAATATGCACTTGACACATTCAAGGCAGAAGCACCACGTTTAGTTGAGAAAGTGACAGATGAAGTAAAATCTGTTATCCTGGTTGACCATAATGAGCGCCAGCAAAGTGCGGATGATATTGCAGACGTACGTATTTTAGAGGTTATTGACCATCACCGTATTGCAAACTTTGAAACAAGCGACCCTCTTTATTACCGCTGTGAGCCTGTTGGCTGTACGGCGACTATTTTAAATAAAATGTACAAAGAAAATGGCAAAACAATCAGTAAAGAAATCGCCGGACTCATGCTTTCAGCAATTATTTCTGATTCCTTGCTGTTTAAATCACCAACTTGCACTCATGAGGATGTGGCTGCTGCCCAAGAATTAGCAGAAATCGCTGGGGTAGATGCTAATGTATACGGCCTGGAAATGTTAAAAGCAGGTGCGGATGTTAGCAGCAAAACAGTTGAAGAGCTATTGACTCTTGATGCTAAAGGATTTGAAATGGGTTCAGCTAAAGTTGAGATCGCTCAAGTAAACACTGTTGACCCATCTGATGTTCTTGTACGCAAAGCAGAAATAGAAGAAGCTATCAATAAAAAAGTGGCTGAAAAGAACTTAGACTTGTTCTTATTCGTGATTACAGATATTTTAACAAACGATTCAGTCGCCCTTGCACTTGGCGGAAAAGCTGCTGCAGTAGAAAGAGCTTATAATGTAACATTAACCGAGAATACAGCTACATTAAAAGGTGTCGTTTCTCGTAAGAAACAAATTGTTCCTGTATTAACAGATGTTTTTAAAACAGTAGAAATCTAATAATAAAAAAATGTCCATGTCATTAGCCGGCATGGACATTTTTGTTTATTCCGCTTTTTTCTGATCTTCTTCCTTTTTTTGATTGAGCATGAAAAAAGTGAGCGGCTGTTCAGAGCCTGTCATTAGTTTGTAAACATAGGAAGAAGTTAATTTATAGCCGTCTTCAATTTTAGAAGCCAAAAAGTTTGTCCTCTCAAAGATAATGGAACGAATATGATTCAGCTGCCTGAGCATTTTCTCTGTTAATGCTTCTTGATTGTCCAGTCTTTGCAGGACTTCACCCTGAAACTCCTCTTGCTTAGCTGCTGTATTCTTTTGAATTTCTAACTGTTCGTCTATTTGCTTCGTCATTTGCTGGTTGGTTTTGTCTTGCACTTCCAGCCGCTGCTTCATTTCCTGCAGGCTTTCTGAAAGCTCATTCACTTTTTCCAGCATATTTTCCTTTATCAATGCCTCATCTTCCAAAGCTTTCTCAAAGTGTATATTTTTCTCCTTTAGAGTTTGTAAAAATTGGATAATCTGTTGTTCAAAATCCTTTTGCTCCAGGTTATTTTTTCTTAATTCGGTTAATTGCTGATCTACTTGATTCCACTGTTGCAGGTGGCTTTTTTCTTGCGTCATGGTACGGGACTTTAATTCCGCTAATGAATGTTTTAATGCTGCATTGGCCTGCTCTTGCTCTTTCATTATTTCAGTCAGAAAATCCCGTCTTGAGTAGGCTTGATTTGGTTCCTGGATGGATTTGTTGTTTTTATATAAACCAGGGTTTTGTCTTTTATTCATGTATAAGCCCAATCACACTCCACTCCTTTTTTAGTTTTTTTGTTAGTTTATGCGTAACATATGGAGGAGGGGACAATATTGGGCTTTGGCGTGTTTTTGAGATACTGGGTTTGAATGGAAGTGTTATGGAAAACATGTACTATTGCTGTTTGTGAGAGACGGCGGTAAAAAGACGAGTTATATAACGCATCCAGATGTAAATTTCAGGATGAGATGGAAAAGGAATGGGTTTTGGTTCTATTGCATGACCAAGAGGAAAAAGAAGGGTGGCGGTAAAAAGGAGCAGGTTCTATTGCCCGCTAGAGAAGAAAAAGGAGGCTAATGGTAAGAAGAAACCGTATCTATTGCCCGCTAGAGAAGAAAAAGGAGGCTGACGGTAAGAAGAAACCGTATCTATTGCCCGCTAGAGAAGAAAGAAGAGGGTAACGGTAAAAAGAAACCGTTTCTATTACCCGCTAGAGGAGAAGAAAGAGGGTAACGGTAAAAAGAAACCGTATCTATTGCCCGCCAGAGAAGAAAAAAGAGGCTGGCGGTAAAAAGGCCTGTGTTCTATTGCCCGTCAGGAAGAAACAGCGGGGTTAATGGTAAAAAGAAACATGGTCCATTATTTCCGCAGGTGTTGGCAACCAGCTGCATAACAATAATAAGAAACTTTTCTTTTTCATTTTGACAAAAACAAGTAAAAGGTATATCATTATCTTGAATTCGAGATAATAACGATTGAGATTTAATGAAGGAGAGATAGAGATGTTACGAAAATTAGATAATAAAAACATGGGCAGAAGTAATTTAGGATGGTTAAAAAGTGTGTTCCACTTTTCATTTGCGGAATATTATAATCCAAAAAACATTAATTTTGGGATGCTCCGGGTAATAAATGATGATATGATTGCTCCGGGAACCGGTTTTGATCTTCATCCACACCAAAACATGGAAATTATTTCTTATGTGGTGGAAGGCGAGCTTACACATGGGGACAGCATGGGGAATAAAAGCACTATTAGCCGCGGACATGTTCAATATATGAGTGCTGGAACAGGAGTATTTCATAGTGAACAAAACTTGGGGGATCAAGCACTTAGATTTTTACAAATCTGGATTATCCCAGATAAGAATGGCTACACTCCAAACTATGGTGACTACCGATTTAACTGGGATGACCGCCATAACAAATGGCTTCATATGGTATCAAATAAAGAAGGAAATGCGCCAATAAAAATAAATCAGGATGCCAATATCTATTCACTTGAACTTGATAAAGGGAAAGAAATCAGTTTTCCGGTTGCAGAAGGAAGACAAGCCTACATGGTTCAGGTCGAGGGAAACTCAAGCGTGAATGATATCGAACTTGGAACAAGAGATGCAATGGAGATTGTCGGGGAAGACATTCTGATTAAAGCGAACGAAAAGACTCATGCAGTAATCTTGGAAATGAAAAAAATAGACTAAACAAATTTAGGTTGTTCCTTTTTGGGTAAGTAGTTCCGTTTCGGTGGACAAGCATACCAAACAGCATGTTAAATAGGAGACAAAGTCACATACGATTTTGTCTCCTATTTTCCTCTTATTTATCAACCACCAAGAGCTATAACCACTTTAATTAGCCAGCAAAATCGCAGCCTAAAAAACATATTGACAATAGTTGTTGTCAATGAGCTAATTACTTGTTAATTCCTATGCAATTAGCTAGGTTGTTTTTTACTGAGGTTCACTTGGTTTTTTTGAAACATAAGTAGTCCATAATTGGGTAACCGGCGAAGGTAAAATAAGCGGAGATTTTTCCGCTATATGCAGAATGGAGCTCGTTTCGGGGAATATAAGGGGAGGTTTTCCGCTTATCCAAAGCAAAATTACCTATTTTCACATTTTTTGAGTCAATAGGCGGAAACCCTCCGTCTATTTTAGCTATTTTCAGTGTTTTTTGTTACTTAAGGGAAATTTCTCCGCCTATTTATCAAACTTGCCTTAGCATTTAACGACTTGTACAACCTCTCCATATTAAAGATAAAAATCCCAAGCTTTTTTGTGTGCTAGTTATATTGTTAATTACTTGTTATTCATGCAACGAATTCTTAGATATTCTCCACATTATCGGAACTACTTACTTTTTGGGGACGGCCTTTTTTTATATTCCTAATATTATAGAATCAATTGACAGGAAAATTGGATAGGATTCAATTGTATCGAACAAGTATGTTAAACAATTTCAAATTTGAAAATTAAAAATAAAGAACTGTAGGGATAATAACTTATCAAGTAAAACGAAGTTGAAAAGGAAAAATGGAATTCAGGAGCAAAGCTAGGTCTTCACTTTTTTGAAATTTATATTATTTAATACTTTTGTTTATCAAATAATTTCCTAATATTTAGAATATTTTAATTGACGCTCGTTAATGTTGATATTATACTTTATATACAACAATATAGTGATATTTTCAGTTTTAAAAAGTGTTTCTAGGTCATTTTCGTGGTGGTTTGGCATATGTTAATTATTGTGACAAATATGTTTTTGGAAACCATTTTAGGGTCTGCAAATGCTCAAACCGCTATGATGAGCAAGGTAATGGTACCAGCATTTGAAAAAGAGGGTTTTAAAAAGGAATTTAGTACACCGCTGTGAGGAATCGCACTATTTATCGCATCGCTCTATAAGCGAAATAAAAATAGAACGTCTAGCTAAGTGGCGGTTGTTGCACTGATTCTGATCACCTATATACCAAGTATTACTTGATTCTAAGTATATTGGGGTCATCATAAGTAAAAAAATAGGTTTGAATAAGTGGAAAAAACGAGTGGGGGAGTTCCTCATTCGTTTTTACTTTCATGGGCAGAAATAGAATCACAGATATGAGGAGACTTTTTATGAACATTAAGAATTACTTTTTAAATATGCCATCCTCAAAAAAGAGATGGCTGATTATTAGTGGAATCATTTTAGCTGCACTTAATTTACGTGCATCGATTGCATCTGTGGGTCCAGTGATTACCTTTATCCGAAATGAAATGGGAATTTCCAATGGAACTGCAGGGATGCTGACCACTTTGCCATTAATAGCGTTTGCTGCTATTTCACCTCTTGCTCCAAAATTAGGACTAAAAATGGGTCATTCAAGGGCAATGTTTTTTGGTATGCTGCTGCTCACAATCGGAATTGTGATTCGGTCTACAGGGATCCTAATCAATTTATTTTTGGGTACAGCATTACTTGGAGTTGGCATTGCTTTTTGCAATGTGCTGCTGCCTGGAATTGTGAAGGAATATTTTCCTGATAAAACGGGACTCATGACCGGGGGCTATACATTATCAATGGGATTAAGTGCCGGGATTGCATCAGGGGTAAGTTATCCAATTGCAACATTTTCAAATTGGAAGTTTTCTTTAAGTATTTGGGCCGTTTTATCTTTTATTGCAGTTCTTTGCTGGCTTTTTCAACTATTTAATAAAGATCATTCAGTTAAATTTGTAAAACAGCCATCAAAAGGAATGATTTATAAATCACCGATTGCGTGGAAAGTAACGCTGTTTATGGGGATCCAATCTTTGTTATTTTTTTGTATGGTTGCCTGGCTCCCAGAGATTATTACAAGTTTAGGATATTCAAAATCTGTTGGAGGATGGATGTTATCACTTGTCCAAATATTAGGGCTTCCCACCATGTTTTTGATACCGATTATTGCAGACCGGTTTAAAGATCAAAGGGGAATTGTTCTATTTATAGGCATTATTGATTTAATTGGTTTTTCCCTCCTTTTGGCTGGTGGAAATATTTTTTTCATCACGATAGGAATTATTTGTTTTGGTGCTGGTCAAGGAGCGGCTATCAGCTTGTCACTTACTTTAATTACGTTGAGAACAGCCAATGTTCAAGAGGCTTCAAATTTGTCCGGGATGGCTCAGTCAATCGGATATTTAATGGCAGCAATTGGTCCATTTTTAATGGGAATCATATTTGATCTCTATCATTCTTGGACTATACCTTTAACTATTTGTTTAATTTTAACTTGTTTAATGGTGATGGCAGGCCTAGGGGCGAGTCAAAATCAATATATTTTTTCAAAAAAGCTGGATGGGACGACTGTTAACTAAATCAGACAAGGGGTTTTTTGTTATATAGTTTTCTAAATGTTAATGTTTTTCAGAGAATATGTTAATCTGATTATATGGAAGATGATAAAATTAACCTATTATCAAGTATTACTTGGAAAAAGAGGTAGATGACAATGGATGTTTCAGAAGAAAGAGATTTTAAAAGAATATCTTATGGCAGTAATGAAAATCAATTTGGAGACTTAAGGATTCCAGAGGGAGAAGGGCCGTTCCCTGTTGCGATTGTGATACATGGAGGTTTTTGGAGGGCAGGTTTATCATTGAATCTGATGAACCCCTTTGCTGAAAGTTTAACCGCAATGGGGATTGCGGTTTGGAATATTGAATATCGGCGGGTCGGTCAAGAAGGAGGAGGATGGCCTGGTACTTTTCAGGATGTTTCCAGTGCAGTTGAATTTGTCCGGACTTTATCAGAAAATTATCCGCTTGATTTAAGCCGTGTCGTGACCATTGGACATTCTGCTGGCGGACATCTGGCATTATGGGCAGCAGCAAGGCACAGGCTTCCGAAAGAAAGTATCTTGGGCAATTTTGAAAATCCATTACCGATTAAAGGTGTGATCAGTCTAGCGGGAGTTAATGATTTAGCCCTTATGTGTGAAGTTCATCAACTAAGGGAAAAAATAAGTAAGATCAGTGATAATCCAACTCGAGATCTAATGGGCGGTACAATGGAAGATGTTCCATTCAGGTATCATGAAGGTTCTCCCATTGAACTGCTGCCAATCGGGGTTCCAATGGATCTAATTCATGGTTCACTGGATATCAATGTACCCATCGGCATCAGTGAAAGTTTTGCAAAAGCAGCAAAATCTGCAGGCGATCATGTAAGGCTGAAGGCACTTCCTTATTCCGAACACTTTAAACTAATTGACCCGGATACAGAGGAATGGTCAGTGGTATTTGAATCTATACTTTCAATTATTAATCAAGAGAACTAACGAATAGTAGGGAAAGAGTTTCTTTGAACAATGTTGAAAGGACTCTTTTTTCATGATTATTAGTTTCAGTTGAGGTAATAAACCGGTTAAAGCAGCGCCAAAAGCAAAACCATGGAGAAGGGGTACTTTTCCACAGCACCAGTAATTCTTTTACACCCAGTGGCTTTGGTCTTTACAATATCGCCGGCAATGTATGGGAATGGTGCTCGGATTGGTTTACCAATGACCATTCTAATGATAAGATAATCAAAAATCCAATTGGTTCAAAGCACGGTGTCAGCCGCGTTATGAGGGGCGGACCCTGCTTATGTCATAAATCATATTGTAATCAATATCGAGCGTCCGCAAGAAGTTCCAATACTCCTGATAGTTCCTCAAGCAACCTTGGATTCCGATGTGCCAAAAATCTTGATGGAGGATCATAGAGTGGTGATGAAATGAAAATAGAAAACCTTGAAATCTTTTGCCTCGTGGTCGAGGAAGGTAGTATTAATAAAGCAGCTAAAGTAAAATTTCTTACGCAGCCAGCAGTAACGAGGCAAATTCGTCAATTGGAAAATGTCTATAACACACTTTTATTTGATAGGGATAATGGAAAACTAACGTTGACAGATAGCGGGAGAATCCTTTATCCAATAGCTAAAAAAATCGTAAATGATTTTATGCAGTCCTTGGCCATTATCAATCATTCAAAAGAGAAATATGATTTTTTATTAAATATTGGTGCCTCCTTAACCATTGGAGAATATTTACTCCCCAATATACTAGGAAAGTTTAAAAAGGAATTCCCGCAAATGGAAGTAACTTTGAAAATTGGAAGCACCCCTAGGATACTAGAACTATTGAGAAAAGATGAGATTGATATTGCATTGGTTGAAGGAGAAGTAAAAGGTGAAGAATATAAGGTAAAGAGGTTTGCTGAGGATGAAGTGGTGGTTGTGTGTTCTACCAACCATATTTGGAATGATCGGGAAATGGTAACGATAGAAGAAGTATTGGCTGAAAAGTTAATTTGGAGGGAAGAAAATTCCGGCATCCGTATTGTGGCAGAAGATATTTTGAAGGAAAATCAAATTGATGCTTCTTTTCATATCTATATGGAATTTGGCAGTACCCAGGCGATTAAAAGGGCAGTTGAGGAAAACATGGGGATATCGATTTTATCCAGGCTGACCCTTGAAAAGGAAATCAAAGAAGGGTCATTAAAAGCTTTAACCATAAAGGGAATCGATTTTAAAAGGGACTTATGGATTGTCCAAAAAAAGGGCTATATTATGAAAGATTCCATTCATCAGTTCCGAAACTATTTATCCCATATTAACTGGCAGTAAAGACCCCCGATGAATGAAGTTGAATTTTTTTATTAGGATCTGTTAAATATGGCTGTTGATTTCCGCTCTAGGTACAAGCGGTTCGGGGAGCCTTCGTGCCTTCCGTTCCAATCAACAGGACTATAAAATCAACAATATCTTTTAACACAGCCCTTATGTAAAATAAACTGGGGTTTAGTCTTAAAGATGAAGCAGTGAGGTGCAAGCAATGGAAAAGGAAGAGGTCAAACGCTGCGGGTGGGTGAATCAGGATCCGTTATATATTGATTATCATGACCATGAATGGGGAGTCCCAGTGTATGACGACCGCAAATTGTTTGAGTATTTAAATCTAGAAGGAGCACAGGCAGGGTTAAGCTGGTACACCATTTTGAAGAAACGTGAGAATTATCGTGCTGCCTTTGATCAATTTGAGGCAGAAAAAATTGCTCTTTACGATGAGCAAAAGATTGAGGAATTAATACATAACGAGGGAATTGTGAGGAATAGGCTAAAAATTAATGCCGTTGTGACTAATGCGAAAGCCTTTCTGAAGGTCCAAGAGGAACTTGGTTCTTTTGCTGATTATATTTGGTCTTTTGTTGATGGGAAACCTGTGCAGCATCACTTCAAAGATCATAGTGAAGTTCCGGCATCGTCCGAAATCAGTGATCAAATGAGCAAGGACCTAAAGAAACGCGGTTTCAAATTTGTCGGTTCCACGATTTGCTATGCATATATGCAGGCAACGGGAATGGTAAACGACCATATCACTTCTTGTTATTGCTACAAAAAAACGATGTCTTCTACCTAGACATCGTTTTTTACTATTATTTTTGTTCCATTGCAAATTCAGATGAAGGAATGGGAATCACTTTTCCTCCGATTTGTACGTGAACGGTATCGTTGAAAATGGCTTTTACAATTCCTTTTAAAGGGATAGTGGAATTAACTAATATTTTTTTAGATTCTGTTTGATTGGCCATACAAATCAACACCTTTCGAAAGAATGAAAGATAAATAGCAATTGTTACATTATATTATTCGGAAAAATTCATAGATATCCTTCTTTAACACAAAGGTTTCTGGGAAAAATAATAAAAAAAATCGGTCATGTTATGTTTTATTTGAAAGGGGTGTATTTTAAAAGGGATACATCATAACATGAACCGTAGTTCAAGTATTACAGATAAAAAGATGTTTGTCAATAAAAACATGAACTATAGTTCAATTTTTAGATTTATGGTAAGATGATTCCAGAGGTGGTAAACATGTCGGAGAGAGAAGATCAGCTGGTCGGTGAGTTTCCATTTATTCCAAGACAGGAACGGGCCCAGCAGAAAAGAAATGCATTGCTTGAGAGCGGGAGGATCCTATTTACTACAAAAGGCTATGAGCACACAACAGCAAAGGATATTGCTGCCCATGCCAGAGTAGCTGTAGGTACTTTCTATAGGTATTTTTCAGATAAACGCCAGCTTCTCATGTCCCTTATGGAGGACAAAATCGATAATTTTCTGGCACCTGAACCTTATTGGCATTCTAGTGACCCCGAGTCATTAATTGCCTCTTTATTAGAGACACATGAAAAACGGCTGCATCAATCCGAACTTTACCGTGTGTTACCTGAAATCGTATCAAAGGATATTGAACTTGCTGAAGTGATGAAAACGGCAAGAAAACGAATTCACGCCAGAATCTTATATGGTTTAAAACAATTAGCAGAAAAAGAACTGACTTGGACAGATCTTGATTTAGATATGGTTGCCTGGACTATTATGGTATTAGTTGAACATGAGCATGAAAAAGAGGAACAAACCGGAAATTCAATAAACCATCAAGAAATGGCAAAGGTCATTTGCCGAATGGTTTTCCCGCCTGATATCTTAGAAAAAATACGTGAAAAATAAGTAACCATTGCTTTGTGAAAGGACGAAATCTGTGAATTTTGACCAATTTTTTCAAATGAAAGAGCTGAAGGAATTAAAGCTGGAACTAACAAGGTTTATGATGGCTTATAAATTTGCGCTGGACGAAATGAATACCAAAATAAATATTCTAAAAGATGAATTCAATTATATTCATGAATACAACCCTATTGAACATGTATCCTCCCGGCTAAAATCACCAAAAAGCTTATTGGAAAAGGTGCATCGAAAAGGATATGATTATACGCTGACATCGATTAAAGAAAATATTAGGGATATTGCAGGGGTGCGGATCACTTGTTCATTTCTTTCAGATATTTATAAAATTGCCGATATGATTGCCAAGCAAAAGGATGTACATGTCGTAGAATTTAAAGATTATATTAAAGATCCAAAACCGAACGGATATCAAAGCCTGCATTTGATATTACAAATTCCCATTTTTATGTCTGACCGGGAAGAACTCCCATTTGTAGAAGTACAAATCCGCACCATTGCTATGGACTTTTGGGCCAGTGTGGAACATAAGATTTATTACAAATACAATAAAGAGGTACCAAGCAGTATGGTTGAGGAATTAAAAGAAGCTGCCATTATGGCATCAAATCTCGATCAAAAAATGGAGCGCCTCCACAATGAAATTGTGGAGATCAAACAGGCAAATGAAACCAAAGAAGAGGAAGAACTGCTTGTTCAGATTCAAAATGGCAGCTGGAATATTCCCCTTTTAGAAAATTTATTCCCTAAAAAAGGTTTAGAATAAAAAAATAAGGTCCATCTAAAGACTTTGATGGGCCTTGGTTGAAATATGGATCAAAATTACTGAGCTGGTTTTTCAACAAAAAATTCAGATGTTGGGATCGTGATAATTTTTCCGCCAATTTGAACATGAACGGTATCATTGAAAATGGCTTTGACAATACCTTTTAACGAAATGGTGGAATTTACAGAAATATTCTTTTTTGACTCAGCAGGGTTTGCCAATGGAACCAACACCTTTCAATTATTATTTGATGATATTATATAGGATAAACCGCTTTTTTGGCGAATAAAAAGAATTAAAAATGGTCACTTCTTTGTAAAATAATATATACAGCTATTGCCCAAATGTTGTGCTTTTATACGAAATTTTTTTATCAGAAAAGCCCATCCAGATGGACGGGCATTTAGAACTAATAATGAAGTTTGCTGTCAATGTTGGACAATAGACGCATGCTTTTTAAATATTCCCGTTCGCGGCGTTTTTCAACTTTCATTCTAACGTCAAGTTTTCTGCTGTAGTCTGCAAAACATACTCCATGAGCTTTATACATGGCTTTTTCCATATCACTCGTGTAATTCAACTTTAAATGGTTGATATAAATCCCTCCGGTTTATAGTTTTTGCGACTTACTCATAAATGACTTACTCTTAAATATAGTTCTCATCTTAACATCATGTGCTAAAATGAACAAAGTGTAAAATAAAGGATTTAACGCGATAAAGCCGAAGAATTTCGAAAATGGAAAAAATATCTCCCTGTAGCTTAGAATAATGGTAAAATACTCATGATAAAAGCATGGGTTATAATTCACATTCCCTTTCGCCTTACGGTATGGGGGTATGTTATAATGAAAAAAAGAGGAGGCCGATGCGAATGTCTAATGACTTGGAACAAGGAGAAATGTTAGATTCATCCTGCTGCAACGAAGAGGGGAACCAGCGAAAAAGTCATCACTCAGATAAAGTAAAAAATAACATGATCACAAGATTAAACCGTATCGAAGGTCAAATTCGTGGTATTAAAGGACTAATTGAAAAAGACACATACTGTGATGACGTCATCCACCAAATTTCAGCTACCCAATCGGCCTTAAACAGTGTAGCGAAAATTTTGTTAGAGGGTCACATGAAAAGCTGTGTAGTGGAAAGAATTCAAGAAGGCGACTTAGAAGTTTTGGATGAGGTGCTCGTAACCATTCAAAAATTAATGAAAAAATGAGCAAAAAAGACTCAAGATGAGTCTTTTTTTTATTGGGAAAATGTGTTTGATTTCTGTATATTGTTTGATTCCGGTACCCTAAGCAGGATGAAGGCTCCAATAATAAATAGAACAATAAGGCTAAATACACCGCTGTTTGTATTCCCCGTCATCTGGGCTGTAAACCCGACTAAGAAAGGACCTAAGATGGCCGCGAATTTATAGAAAATACTATAGAATCCGAAAAATTCATTGGCATTTTCCTTAGGTACCAGTTTGGCAAAATAAGACCGGCTTAATGCCTGAATCCCTCCTTGTGAGGAAGCGACAAGCATGGCCAGAATCCAGAAATCCAATACCGTTTTTAAGAAATATGCATAAGTACATATAATGATATAGACAAATATTCCAACCAATAACATGATTTTTCCTTGATATTTATCTGCCAGCTTACCATAAATCACGGCAAAGGGTGCTGCCACCACTTGTGTCACAAATAAGATGATTAAAAGACTGGTAGAATCAATCCCCAAATCTGTTCCATAGGCAGTAGACATCGTAATAATGGTATTAACTCCGTCAATGTAAAAGAAATAAGCCAGTAAGAAGAGGAATAATGGGCGGTATAACTTAATTTTTTTTACCGTCTTGACTAATTGTTTAAAACCGTTAGATACCGGATTTGGCACACGTTCTTTATAATAAATCTGTTTTACATTTCTCAGCATTGGTATCGTAAACAGCCCCCACCATAATGCTGTGATCGCAAAGGCAAGCTGGCTGGCAACGGTAACAGAGAAGGGCAGGATGTGCTGTTGTGAAAGGATAATGAGGGCAATTCCTAAAATAAACGGAATGGTGCTGCCAATATACCCCATTGCAAATCCGTTGGAGGAAATTTTGTTCATCCGCTCCTCTGTTGTGACATCGACAAGAAAAGCATCATAGAAAATACTTGTGCCGCCAAATCCAATAACGGTAAGCATATAACAGAGTAACAAAATCAGCCAATGACTGCTTGGGACAGCTGCCAGCATCAAGGTGAAAATAATCCCTAAGGCAAAGAAAAACGTGAAAAAACGTTTCTTAAAACCTTTGAAATCAGCAATGCTCCCAAGAATGGGTGCACAAATTGAAACCAGAAGGGTGGCAAATGAATTGGCATAACCCCAATAGGCAGTGGAAGTGGCTCCTGAAAGACCGGCTGAGCTTGCAGCTGCCTTAAAATATAGCGGAAATACAGCTGTTGTAATGAGGATGGAATAGGCAGAATTGGCCCAATCGTAAAATACCCAGCTTTTTTCTTGCTTTGACATCCGGCTCATCTTGTTCCCTCTTTTCTTTTGCAAAGTAATGGACGGGTGGAAGGAAATAACTGTGGTCTAAAAATGAATATCTAGTTAGGTTTATTTTACTATATTAAGCAGGAATGAGGATAAAAAGTTACTGAATCTTTAGAATAAATTAACAAACGATCATTGATTTACATAATAAATATTATGTTAACAGCGGAAACGAAATTTGATTTTTAATATTTTTTTGATATAATATCTCTGCATTGGAACATAGTGGGAATTTTAGAACAAAAATGAAAGAGGTAGCAAATGAAGATTTGGTTTAATAGGTGGTTTACGACTGTTTTGCATTACATGGAAATGATTCGAAACAATGAGGATCAGCGGAAATTTATTATATATGGCAGTCATCCAAATCGTGATGCACTGTACTTACAATATTGTGATTTTGCATTTGAAGAGCCGGAAATAACAGGTGATAAGTACGTCGATTTTTGCCTTGATTTTTGTAAGACCCATGGAATTGAGATTTTTGTACCAAGGATGGAAAATGTTTTAATCTCAAAAAGAGTAGCTGAATTTGAGGCGATTGGGGTAAAAGTCTTGGTATGCCCAGACCCAGTACTGATGGAAATGATGGACAATAAGGCCGTTACCTATCAAGAACTTTTGAAAAATGAAGGCGGTTCCATTTTTCCAATCCCTGACTATATCGTCGTAAATGATGTTGCTGGGTTCAAACAGGCATATGCGGCTTTAAAAGACAAAGGACATAAGGTTTGTTTTAAGCCTGTAATTGGGGAAGGGGCGAATGGGTTCCGTGTGATTAAGGATGAAATGGATTCAATAGAGCAGCTTTTTCGGCACGGTACCAGTTTTCGTATTCCCTTCCACTATGCCTGCGATATCCTAGGACAGCAGGATACCTTCCCAGATTTAATGGTAATGGAATATTTGGATGGCAGGGAGTACAGTATTGATTGTGTTTCATCCAAGGATCAATTATATGCTGCTATCCCAAGAATGAAAGGCGACGGAAGGGTGCGGGAACTGGTAGACCACCGGGAACTGATTCAGCTGGCCCATGAATTTCATCGTAAATATAAAATTCCATATGTATTTAATATACAAGTAAAATACAACAATGGCATTCCAAAATTGCTTGAAATCAACCCGCGCATGAGCGGAGGCATGCATATAAGCTGCCTCTCCGGCATTAATATGCCATATCTTGCCATCAAAATTCTGCTTAACGAGAAAATTGATGCTAAACAGCTAAAACCAAAGTTTGGAATCCGTGCAAGTCATATTGAGAAGGAAATGATATTGTTGTCAGACACACAGAAGAGATAAGATTTTGCAACATGAGGGGACAATTTTACAAATAGTTACATAAAAAGGGCCAATACCTGTTTAAGGCATTAGCCCTTTTTGTGTTAGTTAGTTTTATAGTTAACATTCGGTGTGTAGTTATTTTCAGCATTCCATAATAAAAATTCATGTATTCCCTGAGAATGGAGAGCTCGTATTTGGTCTTCGATTTCCTTTTTTCCATATTTCTTGTAATTTCCTTTTCCCAGGTAAGAGGCCGTAAAGTCTTGAAGCCATGGCCGTGAAACAGGAGGTGCGGGCAATTTCTGAAGACGTGAATTTTCAACTTTAGCATACTCAGAAACAAGCCTGTAGGGTTCTAAATCCGGTTTTTTGATTCCAAAAATCTCTGTCCAATGGCTTGGATAAATCATCGCAGAAATGACATCGACATGCTGGGCAATTTGTGAAAAGTTCTGGCCAATTCCTGGTGCTTCCGGGATGACAGTGGCGTTCCCAAAAACATCGACTGACATTTTGACACCATATGGATGTAGTTTTTCATGAGCGGTTTTCACAAACTCCGATACGGCGGACACCCGGCTTTTCTTTTCTGCTTGCCCGACATATTGGAGAGATGATTCAAAGGTCTCAAATTTTTCCGGAAATCTGACATAATCAAATTGAATTTCTTTGAATCCTATTTTTGCTGCCTCAATGGCAATCCCAATATTGTAATCCCACACCTGTTTGACAAACGGATTGGTAAATGAATCACCTCTGCTATTTTTCCAAACGCCTTCCCTCGTTTTAAAAGACCAGTCCGGATTCGATTTTGCTAATACATTGTCTTTAAAAACCACAATTCTGGCAATTGGATAGATATGATTTTTGTATAAAATGTGCATGAGTTTTTTTGGGTCTTTCATATATGGTCTGCTGATGGAATAGTAAGGCGAACTTTTTGACGGCTGAAAGGTAAGGGTGCCGTGATCATCCTTGACATCGATGACCATTGCATTTAAATCGGATTGAGTCACAAGATGTAACAGTTTTTCAAACTTTGGTCCTTGTGTGTTGGAAGCCTGGACATAAATTCCTCTAACTGACGATGGGGATTCATGTGTTTTTGCACATGCATACCCCAAATTGAAACCAAGGAAAATAAATAAAGCACTCAACAACATAATAAATTTTTGCATCACATCACTCCCATTCCTTTCCCCTTATCGTTTACCTCGACTGACAAAAACATTCTAATGGTTCTATTTAATAATTTTTGCATTTTTATCGATATTTTTCAGAGGATTTACATTTTATAGTAATAGGAAGTAAAAACCTGAAAGGGAGTGTGGAGAATGGATGCAAAGACTTCACAGCCAAGGGTTATAAAAAATTTCAAAGGAACACAATTACATGCAAAGGGCTGGATCCAGGAGGCAGCCCTTCGAATGTTATTGAACAATCTTGATCAAGAAGTAGCAGAAAAACCAGAAGATTTAGTTGTTTACGGCGGTATTGGAAAGGCTGCACGCAACTGGGAATCCTTTGATGCTATTGTAAAGACGATTTTACAATTGGAAAATGATGAAACCCTGTTAATTCAGTCGGGAAAACCTGTCGTAGTGTGGAAGTCGCATAAGGACGCCCCACGGGTATTGCTGGCAAACTCTAACCTTGTACCTGCCTGGGCCAATTGGGAGCATTTCCATGAGCTGGATCAAAAGGGTTTGATGATGTTCGGTCAAATGACAGCAGGAAGCTGGATTTATATTGGCAGTCAAGGCATTGTTCAGGGTACTTATGAAACATTTGCCGAACTGGCACGTCAAAAATATGGCGGTACATTAAAACATACGATCACCTTGACGGCCGGTCTTGGCGGAATGGGCGGGGCCCAGCCTTTAGCGGTGACCATGAATGAAGGCGTATGTATCGCTGTTGAAGTGGATGAGAGGAGAATAGAACGCCGGATTGAAACCAAATATTTGGATGTAAAAACAAATGATATAGATGTGGCATTAAAAATGGCAAATGAAGCGAAGACAGCCGGCAGGGCATTATCCATCGGCTTATTAGGAAATGCTGCTGAGGTGCTGCCGCAATTCATTCAAAAAGGCTTCAACCCAGATGTGTTAACCGACCAAACATCTGCCCATGACCCATTAAATGGATATATTCCGGCGGGGTTCAGTATTGAGAAGGCGGCTGAATTACGCAAGAAGGACCCTGGAAAATATGTAAAGCTTTCAAAACAAAGCATGGCTTTACACGTAAAAGCTATGCTTGAAATGCAGCAAAAAGGAGCGGTTACTTTTGATTATGGAAACAATATCCGTCAGGCTGCGAAGGATGAAGGGGTAGAACACGCCTTTGATTTTCCAGGTTTCGTTCCGGCCTATATCCGCCCATTATTCTGTGAAGGAAAGGGGCCTTTCCGCTGGGCAGCCTTGTCAGGAGACCCTGAGGATATTCGAAAAATTGATGAGGTTTTGCTCCGCGAATTTAAAGAGGATGAGCATTTGTGCAAATGGATCCGAATGGCTCAGGCTAAAATTGCTTTCCAAGGGCTCCCTGCAAGGATTTGCTGGTTAGGGTATGGGGACCGTGCACGCTTTGGAAAATTGATTAATGATATGGTCGCATCCGGTGAAGTGTCCGCACCGATTGTAATTGGCCGCGACCACCTTGATGCAGGTTCTGTTGCTTCCCCAAACCGGGAAACAGAAGGAATGAAAGATGGAAGTGATGCGGTGTCTGACTGGCCTATATTAAATGCCCTGATTAATGCAGTCGGCGGAGCCAGCTGGGTTTCATTTCATCACGGAGGCGGAGTAGGAATGGGCTATTCACAGCATGCCGGAATGGTCATTGTCGCGGATGGTACGAAAGATGCAGAGGTCCGCCTGCAAAGGGTTCTCACGACTGATCCTGGAATGGGAATTGTCCGGCACGCCGATGCAGGATATGATCTGGCAATAAAAACGGCGAAGGAAAAAGGCATTAAGATGCCCATGTTGGAGGAGGATTCATAACTAGTTTGGTTTTTATTAAAAGCCGCTGCTCGATTTCTAATTTGACTGGTTTTGCTGCTGGTTGACCAAGGATATCTGCGAGTTTAAGCAATTTATCTGCGAGTTTGCGAAGGATATCTGCGGGATTTAGCAAAATATCTGCGAGTTTGCGGAGAATATCTGCGGCTTTTAGTGATTTATCTGCAGTTAAAAAAAATTTACAATATATCTGCAGTTTTCCGAATTATATCTGCAATTCACATAACGAGTCCAATAGACTGAGAGGATGTTTGAATTGAAGAAGGCAGTTTTTATTCGAAACGCGTCGCAGCTGGTGACATTAAGGGGGACTTCCAATGCCCCCCGTGTAAAAGGTGAAATGTCTGAGCTTGGAATTATTGAAAATGGAAGTCTCTGGATTGAGGATGGAATTATTCAGGCAGTGGGGACAGATCAGGAACTAATGGCAAGGGTCAATGGCCGTCTAACTGAGGCAGACATGGTGGATGCAAGCGGCAAACTGGTCACACCAGGGCTTGTTGACCCTCATACACATCTAGTTTTTGCAGGCAGCCGTGAAAATGAATTTAATATGCGGCTGCAAGGTTCGACCTATATGGAAATCATGAATAAAGGCGGCGGGATACACGCCACAACAAGAGCAACAAAGGCAGCATCACATGAGGAACTTTTTCAACAAAGCTATACGCGCTTAAATCAATTTTTACTTCATGGCGTTACAACGCTTGAGGCAAAAAGCGGTTATGGGCTGGAATGGGAAACCGAACGAAAGCAGCTGGAGGTAGCTAAACAGCTCAATGAACAGCATCCCATAGATATTGTCTCAACATTTATGGGGGCACATGCCATACCGAAGGAATACAAAGACCGGCCGGATGACTTTGTTCAACTCCTGATCAAACAAATGATTCCAAAAGCTGCCGAATGGGGGCTGGCTGAATTTAATGATGTTTTTTGCGAAAAAGGGGTTTTTACTCCTGAACAGGCAAAAATCATTTTAGAAGCAGGTAAGTACTTTGGGCTGATGCCAAAAATTCATGCTGATGAAATTGAGCCTTATAAAGGGGCAGAGCTTGCTGCAGAAATAGGGGCAATTTCTGCAGATCACCTGTTAAAAGCTTCAGAAATAGGCATGAAGGCCATGGCCGAAAAAGGGGTAGTCGGGGTCTTGCTTCCCGGAACAGCCTACTTCCTGATGGCTGAATCTGCTAATGCCAGAAAAATGATTGACCTTGGTGTTCCGGTTGCATTATCCACAGATTGCAATCCCGGTTCATCTCCGACCATCTCACTTCCGTTTATCATGAATTTAGGATGCCTAAAAATGGGGATGACACCAGCCGAGGTGATAACAGCAGCAACCATTAATGCGGCACACGCGATTAATCGCTCTAAGGACATCGGAAGTCTTGAAGTTGGTAAAAAAGGAGATGTAACCATTTTTAATTGCGAAAATTATATGAAACTACAATATTCATATGGGGTAAATCATACCGATACGGTTATCAAAAATGGCCGCGTGGTTGTTAAAGACGGACATTTGGCAGGACCGTTTTCCCGCCCCTAGGCATAAAAAAAACCTTGATTTGATTTCAAGGTTTTTTTATGCCCAAAGACAAGGAAGATTTATTTTTTCTTTTTCTTGTTTCTTTTGGAGTTTTTATCTGTACTAATTTGATTTACTTTTTTCTTTTTTTCGTCCTTTGGTTCATTCGTAGTCTTCAGTTCTTTTAATGTCTTCAGTTCATTCTTTATATCTAAAATATCGCTGGCTATTTTGGCAAGTTGTTCTTTGATCATACTGAAGTCCGCTTCATTCGGATTATTTCCTAAAACAGGCTTTTCCTTTTGTCCTTCCACTGGAGCCGCAGGATTTGAAGGACCAATTGCTGGTTCTGCTCCAAAGCCTAATTGGCTGATCCCTTGGAAAATTCCCATTAATGGATCCATTGAAGGCGCACCCATTCCCCCTTGAAGCCCCATATCAGGGGACATTACTTCAGGGGTATCACTTGGTTTTATGTGTTCCGGTTTTGAGTTGGTACCCTCAGGCTTTGGCTGGCTGTTCCCGCCTTGGCCGATTTCCTGGACAGAATTCATGAGCGAATCATTTGATAATAGATTTGTAGCCATTCTCATAATCGAGCCGAAATCAAATGAGTTTTCGTTTTTAAATAGATTATTGGCTAAGTTCATGACAGCATCTTGGTTGGGTGTATTTTCGTTATTTTCATTTATTTTATGATCCTCGATTTTTTTATCTTTACTTTCATCCTTATGGTTCTTTTTATCCTTTCCCATTATTTTACCCTCCTTCTTTTTAACCCCGTTAATTGTCTAGAATATGATATAAAAATGAATTCGGTGTGTATTTATTTAGCAAACAAAAAATTTGCCCTGGAAGACACGGCTTCCAGGACGGCAGCATTAAATACTTAATTGGATAAGGGATTAAGCCCCCAACAAAGTACGAATGGCTTGTAATAGCGGAGTAGCAGCAGAATGCATTTGCAGCTGAGATGCAAAAAGTAAGGCAACCAACAATACCACCACAATCATAAATACAAAAATATTAAACATCTTGATATCCGACTCCTCTCATCTTTAAGAATAAAGACCTTTTCAAGAAATATAGTATGTTTACATCCCGGACAAGCGAGGACGTTTGTCCTAATACTGAAAAAAAGGGCATTTATCCTTCCCTTATAAGATGTAATCGAAGAATAGGCTTTTCTTAAAAAAATGGAAATATCCATCGAAACTGGATATTTGCCTTTACAAAAAGACAATCACTTGAATTAACTATAGGAGGCGGTACGAATTTTCATGAATGAATAGAATTATAGGAAAAAATGGCTGGCAGTTAATTTATGGCCAAAACCAAAACCTATATTCCAACATATAATGTGGAAAGGGGGAAAATTATGGATACCGTTCAATTGGAAAAATGGATAAAAAAGATTAAAGTGACAAATTTGATGAATGCGGATGTAGAAGTGGTGAACAAGTCACCATTAAAAATGATTGGAAAAGGACGGCAGGGAGCTGTATTTCATTATAATGATGATATTTGTGTGAAGGTTTTTGGAAACCAGGAAGATTGTGACCGGGAGCATTATGCACTTTCTCTTGGCCAGCATACAAATCTTTTTCCAAAAGTTCACGCAAAAGGCAAACTCTATATCGCAATGGATTTTGTGAGAGGTGTCGACCTAAGGGAATACTTGCAATCACAGCCGCTGACCGAGGAGCTTTCCGATAAATTAATTAAAATGTTAATCGTGTTCAAAGAAATTGGATATGAACGGATTGACCACCATAAACGGCAGATTTATTTACAGGAGGATGGGAGCTTAAAGGTAATTGATGTAGCGAGGACGGTTTGGCGTGACCGGGTTTATCCTTACCCTAGGAAATTATTAAATTCTTTAGGGGATGAAAATAAAGCCATTTTTCTATCGCATGTACAAGCACTGTCACCAGAGTTATATAAGGAATGGGAACATTACATGCACATGGAAGAATTATCCCGTCAAATCTATCAAGTAGTCCTAAATGAAACAACAGATCCAGAAAAGAAAAAACAAAATAAGAAGGAACTGAAAGCTGAGAGTAAAAAGTTATTGACAAGGGATGACGAACAAAATTACGTGACCTTATTGGAAGGTTTAATGCACAAGGTGTTTAAGGAAGAATGGATAAAAACGATGCTTGCACGTGGAGCAGATCCTGATGCAGTGAAAGAAGAAATCGATAAATATTGGGATGAGCGCGAATTAGAGGCTCTGGGCCAGTCAGGAAAAACCACTACAACAACGGCAACAACTACAACAAATACAAAAACTACTAATAAACAGGAACACCAGCGCAGATTTACCGGATCTGGTGATAATATCAGCCGAGTCAAGGAGAGTAAAAAAGTAAAGTCTGATAAAAAATCTAAGTCCAAATCCAAAGATGAACAAAAGGTAAAAGGAAAGGATAAGAAAACAGGCGGCCGCAAACAGTATTCCGGCGGCAAAAGGAGATAATTTTAAAGAATAATAATATCTGAGGAGGAGCTTAAAAGTGAGAGGTGATTCTAGTATGAAAGTGCTTGTCATCTGGCGCTTACTCACCGTTGGTGGAGTAAATGCCGGCTGGCGGAACCGTGCAATCTATTTTAAAAAATATGGCATTGAAACGGAGTTCCTGTATACGACAGATCATGGCGGCCTTCATATCATGCAAGACGTTGCGAAAGTCTACTTAACAAGAGATGATGAAGAAATTATCAATATTATTAAGCAAAATAAGTATGATGCTATTATTGTCGTGGATACAAAAGCAGCTTACAAGTGGATTCGAAAGGCTCAATTTAAAGGCCCCGTTATTATAGAAGCCCGTACACCAGAGCTAATCAAACTAACACCCCATTTAAAAACCTTTAAAAGGATCGAACCGCAGCTAATAATTGTCCCCTCGAAATATCAAAAAAGATTAGTTTCTATCCTGGTTGAGGATATCCCCATTCAAGTGATTTACAATGGAGTCGATACCTCTTTTTTCCATGCACTTTCACCAGACGAAGTGGATTTCCAAAGTGAACCGATCCTGCCTAAGGATAAGAAAATTATTGGATGGATTGGAAGAGTTGACAAACGTAAAAATTGGCCAATGCTAGTCGAGGTTGCCAAAAAGATTAAAAGTGAGCGCTCGGATATTGAAATTTGGTTAATCGGCGGGGCTCAAAGTGTTCAGCGGGAGGATTTTTCTGCAGTGTGGAAAGAGGAGCAGCTGGGGGATATCATTAAATGGTTTCCCGTTATTCCTTATCAGCAAATGCCCCATGTTCTGGCAAAAATTCGTCAGTCAGGCGGCTGTACATTAGCGACAACGAAATCGGAATCCTTCGGGAATACCTTCATTGAATCCATGATTTGCGGTGTTCCGGTTGTGGCCTCAAACATCATGCCAATCAATGAAATTGTCATGAACGGTCAAACTGGTTTGTTATATCGCGGGCAAAATGTTGATGATGCAGTGAAACAGCTATACAGCATTCTCGATGATCCAGAGTTACATCAGCAAATGTCAAAGGCGGCCATTCAACGGGTGGAGGAAAATTTTGCTATTGAGGTTGTCGCAAATCAATATGTGGAACTTTTGAAAAAGGTTGTTCCGGTTGACAAGGATAACCGTGGGGAGGGGGATACACCATCATGAACCCCGTTTCTTATAAACAAAAGCTGGAAGGAAAATCAAATGCCCATTTGATTACTTTTGATGATGGGAAAGATTATGTCGTAAAGTTTTTCCAGGATGGATTTGAAAAATCATTGCCGAACGAATGGGTCAGTTACTGCCTTGGCAGGTATCTTGGTCTTCCGATTCCATTCGGCAAGATCATTGATATTCCTAAGGAATTTTCAGCCCAAGTGCCTGAACTTGCGGATATGAGCGATGTACCCTATCAATTTGTTTCAGAATATATCCCTGATTGCTTAAATGGACATCAGGCCTCAAATATTTGCCGAATTAATAATCAACAAACTCTGGCAGGGATTATTTTATTTGATTATTGGCTGTATAACCGTGATCGGACCAGGAAGAATATCCTTCTTAGGGAGGAAAATGAGCACGCTTTTCGATTATGGGTGATTGACCATGCTGAAGTATTTGGCGGCTATGCATGGGAACAGGCGGAAATTGAGAATTTACCCGCAGACATAATAAAAAGTGCCACACATCAATTGATGGCCTTATTTATTGAAAATGAGCAAGACTTCTTTGAGCAATTGGAATTAATTCAAACTATTCCAATCCTTTTAATTGAAGAGATTGTCACTCTTATCCCTGATGAATGGAATGTTTCTAAAGAGGAAAAAAAGGCAATGGTTACGGCATTGGTAACAAGACGTACGAAAGAACTGCCGGACATTATGAAAAGATTTATTAAAACCGTTTACCGGCCCTTGAATGAATGCATGAAAAACCTGAATAACTTAAAGAACTTAAAGAACTCCCGATTTTAATAAATGGGGAGTTCTTAAACAAGTATTAACAGGGGGACTTAGACTGTGAACCTATTTATGATGGAAACGGGTGGCAAATAGGTGCCCGTCGTGACCGTGGGTTGTCCTTATGCATATAAAAGAGAGTAAAGAGTAATGAAAGGGGGGATTTTATGAAAGTCCGAAAGGCCATCATTCCAGCCGCCGGCCTTGGAACTCGATTTTTACCGGCAACGAAAGCACAGCCAAAAGAAATGCTGCCAATTGTTGATAAACCAACCATTCAATATATTGTAGAAGAAGCGGTTGCTTCTGGAATTGAAGAAATCATAATGGTAATCGGCAGAGGGAAGAGGTCAATTGAGGACCACTTTGATAAATCCTATGAGCTGGAAGATACACTATTAAAAAAGAAAAAATTAGAAGTTTTAGAGGAAGTTCAAAAAATATCAGATTTAGTGAAAATCTACTATGTACGGCAAAAAGAGCCAAAAGGATTAGGGGATGCAATCCTTTGTGCAAAAAGCTTTATTGGTGATGAACCATTTGCGGTTCTGTTGGGTGACGATATCGTGTTGAATGATGTTCCTTGTTTAAAACAGCTGTTAGACATTTTCGACCATTATCAGAGTTCAATCGTAGCAGTTCAGGGGGTTCCGGAAAAAGATGTTCATAAATATGGAATAATCAAACCAAAAGGGGAAATGAAGGAAGCAAATGTAACGACCATTTCTGCTTTGGTAGAAAAGCCAAAAAAAGAGGAAGCTCCATCCAACTTAGCAATCATGGGCCGATATATCCTGATGCCGGAAATTTTTGAGATTTTAGAGCGGATTCCAATTGGACAAGGCAACGAACTTCAGTTAACCGATGCGATTAGCGAACTAAACAATCACCAGAACGTTCTCGCCTATACTTTTCAAGGAAAGCGCTACGATATTGGCGACAAAATCGGCTATATCCAGGCAACTATCGACATTGCCCTGGCAAGACCTGATACAAAAGAAGCGGTTATCAATCATTTGATACAAACAAAGGAAAAGTGGTATCAGGCACCATAAAGAGGCATTTTAGCCAAATTGTCTGTCAGAAATGGACAATTTGGCTAAAATAGTTTGGCAAAAGTCGGCTTTTCATACATAATGATTTTAGTAATATTCCTCGGGAAAGCGCAGGATCAGACATTTCTCGATGATGAGTGTCGGAATGAAGCGGAATTTGAATAGGTGTTATATAATAGTTGCAAAACACTAGTGATATCATAAAATATTAGATTAGCAGGAAGGATAGTATAGAATGGGGAAGAACGTGATTGTCTATACGACAAATGATTGTATCGAATGTACGATGGTAAAAAAGGTCCTTTCAGAGGAAGGAATTGAATTTGAGACAAGGGATATTTCCATTCATCCTGAATTTCAAAAAGAAGTGGAGAAATATGGATTTTTAGGTGTTCCTGTAACGGTTGTTGAAAATCGTGCCGTTAAAGGATTTACGAATGAGTTGAAGGAATTAATGGAACTGGCAAAAAACGATTAAAAAGTCAGAATACCTCCACATTGTTTTTAGGGAAATATCTGAACATTTGCTATGAATTCCTTTACTTCTCATGAACAAGGGAGTATGATGAACTTAATTTAATACCGTTCAATCTACTAGGGGTGCCTTTTAACAGGCTGAGAGAAAACCTTGAGTTTTTAACCCTTCGGACCTGATCTGGATAATACCAGCGTAGGAAAGTAGCAATAAGAAATCATTTTATTCTCATGCTAACAAGCCAGGTCCTGATTGGATCTGGTTTTTTATTTTTATAAAAAAGGGAGAGATCACCTTGGATCAAGACAATGTAAGTGAATTGCTGCGAAAGGTAAGAATGGAAAATCCTCTTGTACATAACATTACCAATACTGTTGTAACGAATTTCACCGCAAATGGATTGCTGGCTCTCGGGGCGTCGCCGGTTATGGCTAATGCTCCTGAAGAAACGGCAGATATGGCTAAAATTGCCCGCTCATTAGTATTAAATATTGGCACGTTAACGGTACAAACGGTTGAAGCTATGATTCTAGCTGGTAAAAGTGCGAATGAACATCATATTCCGGTCATTTTCGACCCTGTTGGTGCCGGGGCCACTCCATTTCGTACGGAAAGTGCCAGAAAAATCCTCTCAAATGTAAATGTTTCCGTTATCCGTGGGAATGCAGCAGAAATTGCTAATGTAATAGGAAAACAATGGGAAATTAGGGGTGTCGATGCAGGAGCACAGGCAGGAAATGTAATGAATTTGGCTGTAACAGCTGCACGGCAATTGAATTGTCATGTGGTCATTACCGGAAAAGAAGATATCGCGACAGATGGGAATACAACGTATGTCGTAGAAAACGGCCATCCGCTTTTAACCAAAGTAACGGGTACTGGATGTCTGTTAACATCTGTGATTGGAGCGTTTGCCGGTGTGGAACAGGATGTTTTAAAAGCAGCTGTGGCAGCGTTAACTTTTTATGGTGTTGCTGCGGAAAAAGCTGCTGACAAAACAGCACATATGGGTCCTGGCAGTTTCCAAATAGAATTTTTAAATCAATTATCACTCGTTTCTGATGAAGAGATTCAGCAAGCAGGTTCTTTTAAAAAATATTTGGGCTAAATCAAAAAATTATCAGCGATAAATAGAAAAGGAGACGATTTTGATGAGAAAAGCATTAACGATTGCGGGTTCCGATTCGGGCGGCGGTGCAGGAATACAGGCAGACCTTAAAACATTTCAAGAATTAGAGGTCTTCGGAATGTCCGCACTGACAGCAGTAACAGCGCAAAATACATTAGGTGTTCATGGTGTTTATCCTATGACACCTGAAGCTGTCATTAGCCAGATTCAAGCTATAGGCGATGATATGGGTACCGATGCGATCAAAACAGGCATGCTTTTTAATGCAGAAATTATTGAAGCAGTTGCAGGCCAAATCAAAAAATATAAATGGGAAACTATCGTCGTTGACCCAGTCATGATTGCTAAAGGCGGCGCATCCTTACTTCAGAATGAGGCAATTTCAGCCTTAAAAAAATTCTTACTGCCGCATGCTTTAGTCATCACACCGAACATACCGGAAGCAGAAGTTTTAACAGGGATGACCATTCATACCGCTCATGAAAAACAAGAAGCAGCTAAAAAATTATTCGAACTGGGTGTAAAAAATATCATCATCAAAGGCGGCCATGATGAGGACCCTGCTGAATCTACTGATTTATTATTTGACGGCAGCGAATTTTACACTTTTACCAGCAGGCGGATGAACACGAAAAATACCCATGGTACCGGATGTACGTTCTCGGCTGCCATTACAGCAGAGCTGGCAAAAGGAGTCAATATCTATGATGCTGTTGTGACCGGAAAAGGATTTATCCAGGCAGCGATTGAAGATCAAATCGATATCGGTCATGGCCACGGACCAACCAACCATTCGGCTTATAGAAAAAGAAATATGGTAAAGGAGCATGCTGGAAGATGACCAATTTAAAAGAAGCTGTAAAAGTGTATTTTATCATGGGCAGTCAAAACTGCCTTAAACCGCCGGCAGAAGTGTTAGAAGAGGCCATCAAAGGCGGCATTACTTTTTTCCAGTTTCGTGAAAAAGGGGAAGGGGCATTAACAGGGCAGGCTAAATATCAGCTCGCTAAGGAGCTCAAGCATATTTGTCAAAGGCATCAGATTCCGTTCATTGTCAATGATGATCTTGAACTGGCTCTTGAACTCAATGCAGATGGGGTCCATATTGGCCAGGAGGATGAGCCAGTCCAAAAGGTACGTGAAAAAATAAGAGGCAAAATCCTTGGGGTTTCTGTACACACATTGGAAGAAGCGATTTTGGCAAAACAAGCAGGCGCAGATTACTTCGGAATCGGTCCGGTTTTTCCAACCGCCACGAAGAAAGATGCTAAACCATCGCAAGGGACAAAACTGATTGAAACATTGCGTGCAGAAGGATTTACCATTCCTATCGTGGGAATTGGCGGGATTACCAGTGAAAATACTGCCGGTGTCATCAAAGCCGGGGCAGATGGTGTTTCCGTTATTTCCGCTATCAGCCATGCAGCATCTCCTATGGAAGCAGCAAAGGCCTTAAGAATGGAGGCAGAGCGAAATGAGGAAAACATATAAACTGACGCTGACGGCAATGATAATTGCCATCGGCACCGTATCCAGCAGCATGGTGGCGATTCCGATTGGTTTTACTAAGGTATTTCCAGTACAGCATTTCTTGAATGTCTTGTCAGCAGTTCTATTAGGTCCCGTTTATGCTGTGGCGCAGGCTTTTTGTGTTTCATTGTTGCGAAACTTAATGGGGACGGGCTCCATTTTTGCTTTTCCCGGCAGTATGGCAGGTGCATTACTCGCGGCCCTCATTTTTGCAAAAACAAAGAAAATCTATCATGCGGTAATCGGTGAGGTTATCGGGACAGGAATCATTGGGGCGATTCTATGTTATCCGATTGCCACCTTATTTTTAGGGCAAAAAGCCACACTATTTGGGTTCATTCCATTATTTATTTTTAGCTCATTTGCAGGAGCCCTGCTTGGATTTATTATGTTAGTTGTTTTTCTAAGAAAAAAAGTGGTGCATGTTGATGCGGCAAATGATGTTCAAGTTTTAAAAACTAAATAAAATTTCTTCGTTTTAATGGAAAGGGGGAAAATAAATGGATCAGCTTAAAGAAAAAATTTCACAGCAGGTGGAAGAAAGAAAAGCGGAGCTGATAGAACTGATACGTAAATTTATTTCATTTCCAACCGTCAGTCCGCCGGCTAGAAATACCAATGCCATTCAGGAATTTATGAAAGGTACCATTGAGGAAATGGGCTTTAAAACCGATCAATGGGAAGTGTACCCCGGAGATTCGAACGTCATCGGCATTCTCCATGGAGAAGCGTCAGACGAGTATAACAGCTTAATTGTTAATGGTCATGTTGATGTCGCCGAGGTTGGAGATGAAAAAGAATGGGATTCATCACCATTTGAAGCTAGAATCAAAGATTCCTATCTTTATGGACGGGGCACAGCCGATATGAAAAGCGGCTTAGCTGCATCGATTTTCGCTGTTAAACTGCTCCAGGACCTCGGGGTTACCCTAAAGGGAGACCTTCAGATTCAGTCAGTTATCGGGGAAGAAGCGGGTGAGGCTGGAACGCTTGCGTGTACGGAAAAAGGGTATCATGCGGACTATGCAGTTGTAGTGGATACGAGTGATTTACATATACAAGGACAAGGCGGAGTGATTACCGGCTGGATCACCATCGAAAGCAAGGAAACACATCATGACGGGATTAGAAGGAAAATGATTCATGCAGGCGGAGGCGTAAAGGGAGCCAGCACCATTGAAAAAATGATGAAGATAATCTCCGGGCTGCAGGATCTTGAGCGTCATTGGGCCGTTACCAAGAGCTATGAGGGATTTCCACCTGGATCGAATACGATTAATCCTGCTGTCATTGAAGGCGGCCGTCATGCAGCATTTGTTGCCGACCGCTGTGCACTTTGGATAACGGTTCATTTTTATCCGAATGAAGATTATCAAACGGTTATTAAGGAAATAGAGGAGCATATTCTCGCAGTTGCAGCGGCGGATCCCTGGCTTCGTGAAAATCCGCCGCAATTTAAGTGGGGCGGGAAATCGATGATTGTGGACAGGGGTGAAATTTTTCCATCATTAGAATTAGACATCGACCATCCAGGTATCCATCATTTAATCAGCTCTTATGAAAAATGCTTGGGACAATCTCCTGAAGTTGGGATGTCATCGACGGTCACAGATGCCGGATGGCTCGGTGAGGCAGGAATTCCAACCGTTATTTTTGGGCCGGGAAAATTAGAAGATGCCCATGCTGTGAATGAAAAAGTAGAAATCCAGCAGCTCCTGGACTTTACCAAAGTGATGGCTATGTTTATTGCAAAATGGTGCAATACAAGAAAAGCGTAATCGCCTTCGGAACAAGCACAGCTTGTTCCTGCGATGATTATTCTTATTAGCCTTCCTTAGTGGTCAGCCTAAAGGCTCGGAAATGTTCTTCTGCCCCTAAAGCTCTTTTTGATTTTTAGAGCTGAAGGTTATTTGACCTCGAGGGGCGTGGCTGCTTGTGCTGAACAATTCTTAAGGTCAAAAACATACAAATTCTGAAATTAAAAAAGGGGGAGCAGGAAGATGAAATTTTCCCAAAGACTTTTTGAAAATGTGCAGGGTATATGGGAAAAAACTCACCAGCATCCATTTGTGGCAGGGTTAGGAACGGGCGAGCTGCCTGTTGAGTCATTTATCCGTTATATGAAGCAGGATTATGTCTATTTAATTGATTATTCCAAAATGTTTGCGTTAGGTGCAGTGAAAGCGACGGACGTAGAAACGATGGCCGCATTTGCAAAATTGCTTGATGAGACACTAAACGGCGAAATGGACCTCCACCGCCAATATGCCGGGCGGTTTGGTATCACCACTCAAGAGCTGGAAGAGACGAAACCGATGCCGAATAATTTAGCGTACACAAGTTATATGTTAAAGGTTGCTCAAAACGGTTCACTTGAAGAATTGATTTCGGCGCTTCTCCCATGCATGTGGAGTTATTGGGAGATTGGGAAACTGCTTGCAGAGACTTATCCAAATTCCATTGACCATCCCATGTATGGCGAATGGGTAAAGATGTATTCTTCAGATGAATATGGAGCGTTAGCATTGTGGCTGATAGATATTTTGGATCGGTTAACGGATGGGAAACCGGAGCGGGAATTAGCTGTTTTAGAAGAGCATTTTCTGACCACTTCACGATTTGAATATATGTTCTGGGATATGGCATATGAGGGGGGCGATTGGACTGTTTAGCTCGTCCATGCTGGCCATCAACGAATTAACATATGCTTTTCAAGGGACGGCGCCGATTTTTGAAAATATTAATCTTCGTGTTGCCCCAGGAGAATTTGTGTCTGTAATTGGTCCAAGCGGATCTGGAAAAAGCACCTTGTTCAAATTAATTACCGGCCTTCTTGCACCAGACAAGGGAGAAATCGGTATCAATGGAGAAATATCCGGAGAGCGTTTAGGAAAAGTAGGCTATATGCCGCAAAAAGACCTGCTGCTCCCTTGGAGAACCGTTTTGGACAATGTCATGCTTCCATTAGAAGTGGAGGGGAAGAAAGGCAATCTGGCTGAGATTCATGAATGGTTTTCGCGGTTTGGTCTTAAGGGATATGAAAATGCTTTTCCGGATGAACTGTCTGGCGGGATGAGACAGCGGGCAGCGTTTTTAAGAACGATTATGACAGGGAAAGAGCTTCTTTTGCTGGATGAACCGTTCGGGGCACTGGATGCTATGACCAAGCGGAATATGCACACCTGGTTATTAGGGTTATGGGAGGATTTACAAAAAACCGTTTTGTTTATTACCCATGATTTAGAGGAAGCAATTCTATTAAGTGATAGAATCTATCTTTTAGGTGATGCCCATGTTCGTGAATGGAAAGTGAATCTTCCAAGACCAAGGAATTCCGACCAAATCTATCAACCAGAGTTTATCGAATTAAGAAAAGAATTGGAGCGGCTGATTCATCATGAAAATTAAATGGAAAAAGTGGACAAGTGATTACGGCTTATTTGTCCTGGTAGTGATTGGTTTTGTCGCTATTTGGGAATGGATTGTGCAGGCCGGGGGAGTCCCATCCTTTATTTTGCCTTCTCCTTCTTCTATTTGGGAGGCACTGCTGAAAAATAAGGACCTTCTTTTTGGTGTTCATTTACCAGCAACCTTTTGGGAAGTCTTGATTGGATTTGGAATCTCTTTAATTGGCGGTCTTCTGTTTGGAGTGGGGATGCATTTTTTCCGAACGTTAGAAAAAATACTCTATCCATTCCTAGTCATCTCCCAAACAGTGCCATTGATTGCCATCTCGCCCATCTTTATTTTATGGTTCGGTTATACCATTTGGAGCAAAGTCGCTGTTACCTTCTTAATCGCCTTTTTTCCAATTGTCGTAAGTACCTATGACGGGCTTAAGGCAGGAGGGGATGAATACCGTGAATTGCTGAGAACCATGGGGGCAGGCCGGTGGATGGTGTTTAAAAAGGTTCAAGTGCCGATGGCTCTGCCTTCTATTTTATCTGGTCTAAAGATGTCTGTTGTATACAGTGTCACTGGGGCAACAATCGGTGAATGGCTTGGAGCAAGCGAGGGATTGGGATATTTCAGCCGGCGGATGTCCGGAAATCTCCAGGCAGACTCTGTGTTTGCTGCCATCTTCCTATTATCGTTGATGGGAATTATTTTATTTTTATTCATTCGTTTAATAGAAAAGCGGTTATTGAAAAATTTAGCGCGGGGCCGGTAAATCTTCGGTCTGTTACATCATTTATTTTTACTTCAATAAGAGGGAGTTCTTTCAATGAAAAAAATGCTGTTTATTGTTTTTAGCTTATGTTTAGTTGTACTGGGAGCATGTGGAAAAGAAGAGACCAATCCATCATCGGATAAAGATAAGGGGCTTCAAAAAGTAAGCCTTATGCTTGATTGGTATCCAAATGCGGTTCATTCATTTCTTTTTACAGCGGACGAAAAAGGGTATTTTAAGGAGCAGGGCTTGGATGTTGATATTGAAATGCCAGCGGATACCAATGACCCGTTAAGACTGGTGGCAGCTGGAAAAATTGACATGGCGATGAGCTATCAGCCAGAGGTGCTGGTTGCCCGTGGAGAAGATATTCCAGTCCAATCTTTTTCCGCTATTGTGCGTCATCCGTTAAATCAAGTAATGGTACCTAAAGAGGGGACGATTAAATCTCCAAAAGACCTGGCTGGAAAAACTGTCGGCTATCCGTCAATCCCGCTTGATGAAGCGATTATTGATACAATGGTGAATGCGGACGGAGGCGATACCAAGAAGGTTAAGATGGTTGATGTAGGCTGGGATTTGATTCCGGCAATGGCAACGAAAAAGACGGATGCCTTAATTGGCGGATATATCAATCATGAGAAACTATTACTCGATAAAGAAGGCCACCCAATGCGGACACTGAACCCGGCAGATTATGGTGTACCGGATTATTATGAATTAGTCATGGTCGGCAGTGAAAAAGGATTGAAAGAAAAACCTGACGTATATAAAAAATTTATCACGGCCATGACAAAAGGACAAAAATATGTAGAAGCCCATCCAGGGGAAGGACTATCCATCCTTTTGAAACACGAAGAAAAATCATCGCCACTTGAAAAAGATATTGAAACGAAAAGCTTAGACATCCTTTTACCATTAATGGATGCCAAAGACAAACCATTCGGTTACCAAGATCCAGAAACATGGAAGAAAGTTGGAGAATGGCTGAAAGACAATAAAGTCATTGACCAAAAAGTAAATGCTGCTGATGCGTTTGTTAATTTTAAATAAGAGATAAGAAAAGCGCAAGTGCCTTGGTCAGCCTCAGGCATAGCAAATAACCTTCGGCTCTTAAAGCCTATGGTTATTTGACCTCGAGGGGCTAGTCGCTTGAGCTGGACAATTTTAAGGTCAAAAATTTTATCCTTTTTTACTAATAAAAAAACAGAGGTGCGAAAACCGTTTCGCACCTCTGTTACTTTTTCTGACTATGAGAATGGTCAAGGCAGGAGCCCATCCAAAGGCGCTTATGCTTTTCTATTAAGCACTAACTGACATATCCTCTTTTTTCGTTTTACCTTCTATTGCTGGATGAAATTCCTTTTCCATTTTAGAAACAACTACTGTTGCAACACCGTTTCCGATTAAGTTTGTAATCGCACGTGCCTCCGACATGAAGCGGTCAACCCCAATTAATAAGGCAATACCTTCAACTGGAATAACCGGGAAGGCTGAAAGGGTAGCTGCAAGGGTAATGAAACCAGAGCCTGTAACACCTGCTGCCCCTTTAGAAGTCAGCATTAGAATACCCATTAATGTGATTTGATGCCAAATCGTAATGTCTACATTATATGCTTGTGCAATGAATAGGGCTGCCATTGAAAGGTAAATGGCTGTACCATCCAGGTTAAAGGAATAACCAGTAGGTACAACTAGACCGACAACTGATTTAGAGCACCCGTATTTTTCTAAACGTTCCATCATTCTTGGCAGTGCTGATTCAGATGAAGAAGTTCCGAGAACTAATAGAATTTCTTCCTTAATATAATTGATGAATTTTAAGATATTAAAGCCGTAAAGTTTCGCTACTGCACCTAGGACAAACACGATGAACAGGAACATGGTGAGATAAACACTGCCCATTAATTTTCCTAGTGATAAGAGTGAACCAAGACCAAAGTTACCGATGGTATAGGCCATCGCGCCGGAAGCTGCAATAGGTGAAAACTTCATGACAATATTGACAATCTTGAAAAATATCTCTGTTAATTGTTCAAATAATTGGACAACCGGTTTTCCTTTTTCCCCGAAAGAAGCGAGTGCAATACCAAATAATACAGAGAAGAAAAGGATTGGAAGAAGATCGCCTTTAGCCATCGCCCCGACAAAGTTATCCGGAATCACGTTAAGAATAAAATCGATTGCTCCATGGCTTGATTCTTTTGCAGCAGTTGTATATTGCGAAATATCGCTCGCTTTTGCACCAGAAGTATTAAACCCGGAACCTGGTTTGATGACATTTACAACAATTAAGCCAATCGCCAGGGCAAAAGTGGTAATAATCTCAAAATAGATCAGTGCTTTACCGCCAATGCGCCCAACCTTTTTTAAATCTCCCATGTTACCGATTCCAATAACAATCGTAAAGAAAACGATTGGAGCAATCACCATTTTAATTAGTTTGATAAAAATATCTGCTAAGAATTTTAATTCAGCCCCAAATTTCGGAAAAAGAAATCCAATCAGGATTCCTAGAATAATCCCGCAGAGCACTTGGACGGTTAGATTTTTAAAATTAATCTTCATCTCTCATTCCCCTTTGTTTTAAAGTTGATAACGGTTTCAACAAAATTTCTTATCCCTTGAGAAAATAATAATTAAAATTCAGATAACATTGTTATTTTGGTCATATTGTTCTTATTGTTCTTATTGTTATATAACAAAGACGTGAAACAAAACGGAAGTAATGGTACAGTTCATTCAAGGTTGTGAGAATTAGCTGTATTTTATAAAATATAAGAGGATTTATAAGTAGAGATGGGGGCAAAAGATGTTTCCGATAAGAGTCATATTAGTAGAAGATGATCCAATGGTCAGAGAAGTTCACCGTCAGTTTATTGAAAGAATAGAGGGATTTACCATCATTGGGACAGCTTCAAATGGAGAGGAAGGAATTAGACTGGCTCGTGAATTAAAGCCAGATCTCGCTATCATTGATTTATACATGCCGCATTTGGGGGGAGTGGAAATGCTGAGGGAGATTCGTTCTGAGGCATTATCCGTTGATGTCATTGCCATTACCGCTGCAAATGATGTTGATACTATCCATCAAGTGCTTCAGCAGGGAGCCATGGATTACATCATTAAACCGTTCACTTTTGAACGGATCAAAAAGTCGCTGGAGAATTATAAATTATTCCAGATAAAATTTTCTGAAAAGGAATCCATTGCACAGGATGATTTAGACGAAATTATTTTTAAACATGAAAAAGAAGAGATAGAGGATGAGCAGTTACCGAAGGGCCTTAATTCCAATACATTGACAAAAGTGACGATGTTTATTTCAAAACAGATTAAACCGGTGTCTGCGGAAGAGGTAGCGGAAAGTATTGGAATAGCGCGTATCACAGCACGCAGGTACCTGGATTATTTAGAAAAAGAAGGAAAAGTGGAGCTCCACATTCAATATGGCGGGGTGGGAAGACCTGTTAACCGGTATGCCATGAAGTAAGGCGGCAATTCTTCAGGAGGAATAGTGTGGTGGGGCAGAATGAATTTACTAGAATTAAAACCTATAGATTTACGTTAAAAACGACCATTATCATGCTGGTATTGATGGTGGTTGTGTTGGCATTGCTTGTTTCCGATTTATTAATAACCAATTGGCTTTCAGACGGGATAGAAAAAAGCCAGGCTGAAAAAGCCTCCAATATAGCTCGGATTACAGCCCGTTCTCCAATTGTGATAAATGGCCTCACCCATCATGTGGATGAAAACGAAATTCAAACCTTTACAAGTGAAATAAAACGTGTAACCGGGGTTAATTTTGTAGTGGTCATGGATATGAAAGGAATCCGCAAATCCCATCCTAACGAGAAAGAAATTGGAAAGCATTTCGTTGGTGGAGATGAGGGACCGGTTTTAAATGGAAAAGAACATGTTTCGATTGCCAGGGGAACATTGGGGATGTCGTTACGGGCATTTACACCTGTATATGACAAGCAGCATAAACAAGTTGGCGCTGTAGCTGTAGGAATCTCGTTGGAACAGGTCAATAAAGCCATTGGGAAAGGCAGAATGAATATTTATGTCGGTGTAGGAGTCGGTTTAATCGTAGGAATTCTCGGTGCTCTTTATTTGGCAAGAAAAGTGAAACAAATTTTATTTGGCCTGGAGCCGAAAGAGATTGCAAAATTGTTAGAAGAACGAAGCGCCATCCTTCAATCGACAAAAGAAGGAATTTTAGCGGTGGACCAGACAGGAATGATTACACTTGTAAATACGGAAGGAATCCGGTTTTTTCATCAAGCAGGTTTTAACGGCTCGCCGATTGGAAAAGAAATTAAAGAATACATGCCAAATTTTCAGCTTGATACGGTTTTCGGACAAGGAGAATCCTTATTAGACCAGGAACACGAACTAAATGGGATCACCATTATCGCAAACACGGTACCGGTGAAAGTAAATGAAACCCTTGTCGGAGCAGTAACGACTTTCCGGGAAAAAACAGAAATCAAAATACTTGCCGAACAGCTCACCGGAGTCAAGCTCTATGCCGAAGCCCTAAGGACTCAGGCACATGAATTTCGAAATAAATTGCATGCCATTTCCGGGTTAATTCAAATGAAAGATTATGAGATGGTTTCTTCTTACATTGCAAAGGTTGCGGACCAGCAGCGAAACGATCTTGAATTTGTCGTCAGCCGTTTTAAAGATCCTGTTTTGGCAGGATTTATTTTAGGAAAACTCAGCTATGCAAGGGAAAAGGGCTGTGAATTTGTGATTGAAGGGGATGGAAGTATTCCTAAACCTGAAAGACAGGAAATCATCCATGAAATGATCACGATTCTTGGAAATTTAATCGATAACGCTTTGGATTCAGTCAAAGATCGGCCGGTAAAAAAAGTGACTCTGCGATTTGATTTTTATAAAGATATTCTTGTACTGGAAGTACATGATACGGGGGGCGGAATTGCCAAAGAGATGGAGAAGCAAATCTTTATCAAAGGTATTTCCACAAAGGGCCCTAATCGCGGGCAAGGATTATATTTGGTACAGCAAAGCATAGAAAGAGTGAAGGGAGACATTGAAGTCTATTCGAAAGAGGGAAGCGGGACGACCTTTATTGTGACCATCCCTTATAAAAACGACAAATAATCAGGACGGGTAATCATGTTCATCAGATAAGCTGAAATTTTCGGATTCGGCTTTCTTTTTTTATTCAAAAAATTAATGATGGCACTTGAATTGCGGATGCCGACCCCGTGGCCATAGTATTTGTCGTCACCAAAATAAACCACGTTTTCAGCACGCCAATGGGGTTGTTTTGGGTCAAAATCAGGATTATTAAAGTGAAGGACGTCACCTGGCAAATAATCGTCACCATATTTTTGATGAATCGGGAGATCATCGTCGAATTGCCAGTCCATCAGGTACAGTCTGGTGAAAAGGTAATCAAACCGCTTGCTGCCAATTGAGTAGAGGGTGGCAATATAGAAAATAATGGCGATGGCGGTTGAACATTCGAAGGCATAAAGTTTTCCGTTATTGATAATGTCAAGAATAGCAGTGGATGGGCTGGCATTTTGTTTGAGAAGAAATCCGCCATTACTCAGCCGGTCCCAGTACTTTTTATTTGGGAAGGAATAGGTGAAGGTTGTAAATTTCACTCCGCTGCTATTTAATTCCCGGGCCGCTTTCATGATATGGGAGCGGAAGGCAAGTTCAAATTTTAAATGCTGGATAGAGGGGTATTGATAGACCTGCTGGTAGGCGGCCATTTGTTTGATAATGGTTTGATGCTGAGATTCGGTAATTTGATCAAAAAGGTCTTCCGGTTTGATAATCAGATAGTTTATTCTTATCATGATTTAACCTCCACATGGAAAATAATTCCTCGATACAGAATATGTTTTTACTGAAGGTTTTATTATCTAATGCGAAATCTTAAGACTCATTAGGAGGGTCATTTTATCATCCATGAAGGAACATGCTATAATAGGTTCATCATTCAAAGGGAAGGGTGTACGATTTATGACAACCGAAGCACCTCAAACGGAACAAATTCAGTATCTGCCGCCAAAGGGCGATTATGAAACATTTCGGGATGAGGATCACTTGAAAGAAAAGCTGAAGGAGTGGGGTCTTTCTGCTGCGAAAAAGGAATTTTGGTATAAGGATCGAAATGTTCAGCAGCTTGTTTCCATTAAAGGATACGAAATTTATGGGAATACTGGAGACTTCAATACGGTCATCATTGAATTTTCGGATGGGAAGCTCAGCAGCATTCACCCAGCCTTTTTAAAAGAGATGCAGCAGTCAAGTTTCGGAAAAGAAAGCCTGATTTCTGCTGCAGCTGATAAAGAAAGCAAGGGAGCAGCTTCAGGTAAGGCCGAAACGAAAACGGTTGATTCGGAACCGAAAGAAAAACCGGAGAGCCAAAAAAGTGATTCCAAGTCTGCAAAGGCCTCTAAATCGAAACCGCAAAAGCCGAAGAAGGAAAAGGTGGAGCTGCCAGCAGATAAGGTCCACTTTACTGCTAAAGTAAAACAATTTGCCCTCACCTATAATCCGTTTAATGAGGAAAATGATGAGGTAGTTGTGCTGGAAAATGTGCACATCATTCAAGAGCCGCCGCTTGAACTTGGGCTTGCCTGGTGCAGCCATAGCAAAACATTGAAAAAACTTGAGCTTGAAACCGGAATGGATCTTGAATTTGATGGGAAGGTTGTGGCGAAGAAGCTGGCGAAAGGAAAAGATGTGGAGGAAGAATTTTTAGTTGCAGATCCTGTATTGTATAAAATCAACAATCCATCTAAAATTGCGAAAAAATAACTGGGGCTTAAGAAAGAGTCCCAGTCAGATTGTCGAGAAAGTGTATTTTTCTCGGCAATTTTTCACTTTATCTGAATAGATTTAAAGATTGTCCCTGCTAACTACCAACTGAACAGCTTATTTCACTAAAATTAATATCAAGACCGAGTCAGGCTGTCGAAAAACTTTCGATAGTCTTTTATTTTATACGGGCCGCCGCGTTAATAAAAAGAAGAGTCCTAGTTTTTCAATGCGGAAAATAAATTTCTAGTCTGTCTTTTCCATTTCTAAAAATAAAATAATCTTGAAAATCGGTACTAATTGAAGAAGTTTGATAATCATTGAGCATGATTTGGACGGCTGGACCGTTTTCTTTAATGAAAACTAATGTACGGTCTTTTACCTGAATGGCTGCAAAATGAAACCCATCCCGCTTCCATAAAAAGTCTTCATCCTGATAGTAATTTAATACAACCTGGCGATGGTGATAGTCTTCAAATATCGTTACATTTTCTAATGGTTTTTCCATATTCGTCACCTTACTCCTTTGATTATATTGTAAAATACTTGGGCAATGGAGGAGGTGACCAGAATCACATGTTTCCATTCATTTTTAAAAAATTGGTTTCATTAGCATTTTCCTCTAGTTTGGGCAGATACCTATTCCTTTTTTTAGGTAGACACATACACTATTGTGCAACCATATGAGGAGGAGATGCAGAATGGATAGACAATTTATGGGGATGCCTGGAGGGTTTCCAGGAATGGGTATGAATGTTGGAGCAGGCATGCCCGGAATGGGTGCGAATGTAGGAGCTGGTACTCCAGGTATGGACTACTATCAAGGCCATGGAGGCTATTATCCAGGTCAAGGCTATCACCACGGTCATGGAGGTTACTATCCTGGCCACGGCTATCACCACGGCCACGGAGGTTATTATCCAGGCCACGGCTACCACCACGGCCACGGAGGTTATTATCCAGGCCACGGCTATCACCACGGCCATGGAGGTTATTATCCGGGATACGGCTATCATCATGGCCAAAGCACTTTCGGCCAGGGACAATAAAATTCAATTAGCAGGGTTTTACTGCCCGGTAATGCGGGATAAAGCAAAGCTGAAAAGATTTGTATTACGAAAAAGGCAGGATTATTCCTGTCTTTTTGTATTTCTTATGGGAAAAATCCATGAATTTAGCTTATAATGGTATTTTGGTACATAATGTTCAAGGAGTATGCAGCATGAATCAAACTTTTTCGTTAAAAGATAAAACAAAGCAAATTTTCATTTTGTTAATTCCGATTTTAATTACACAGCTTGGTATGTTTTCGATGGTGTTTTTTAACACGATCATGTCCGGTAAATATAATTCCTCCGAACTTGCCGGCGTAGCAATCGGCTCATCGATTTGGAGCCCGATTTTTACTGGATTAAGCAGTATCCTGCTGGCAGTCTCGCCAATTGCAGCACAGTACTTTGGTGAGAAAAGAAGCGGTGAAGTGGCAGCCGTTGTCAGACATGGGATGTATCTGTCCCTATTTATAACCGTGATTATTCTAATCAGCGGGTTCCTTTTATTAGAGCCGCTATTAACTCAGATGGATCTCCCTTCCAGAGTGCATGAGACCGCCCGCGGTTATTTAATAGGACTTAGTTTAGGGATTTTGCCGTTATTTTTATTTAATGTCTTACGATCATTTATTTATGCATTAGGCAGAACACGAGTAGTTATGATTATCATGATTTCTTCGCTGCCTTTTAATTTGATTTTGAATTATGTATTAATTTTTGGAAAATGGGGATTTCCAGAGCTTGGAGGCTCTGGTGCAGGGTATGCAACCTCGATTACCTACTGGGTGATTTTAGCTTTTACCATTTATATTGTAAAAGCAGAAGAACCATTTCGAACTTTTCGCATTTTTACTAATTTCAAGCAATTTACGTGGATGAGATGTAAGGAAATTTTGAAAATCGGAGTGCCGATGGGGCTCTCTACTTTCTTTGAAACGAGCATGTTTGCTGTTGTCACCATATTAATTAGTAAATTTAGCGTAACAACGGTAGCGGCTTATCAATCAGCGTTAAACATTGTTACATTCCTTTATATGATTCCAATGAGCATTTCCATGGCGCTGACTGTTCTGGTAGGGTATGAAGTTGGAGCAAAGCGTTATAAAGATGCGCGGGATTACAGCTGGCTCGGAATTGTACTTGCTGTATTGACGGCCTTGGTAAGCGGATTGTTTGTAGTTGGGTTCCGTTATCAGGTTGCCGGTTTTTATTCTAATGAAACAGCAGTGATTCATTTAACCGCCTATTTTCTGATTTTTGCACTGTTCTTTCAGATTTCCGACGCAATCCAAGTAACGGCTCAAGCGGCATTAAGAGGATATAAGGATGTCAACATTGCCTTTATCATGACATTATTCGCTTATTGGGCAATTTGTCTTCCTGTTGGCTTTATCCTCGCCCATTATACCCAGCTTGGGGTCAGAGGATATTGGATTGGGTTAACGACAGGACTGCTTGCGGCAGGTATCGCATTATCCATTAGGCTCCTTTATATCCAAAAGCGGAAATTTGTTTCAGAGCAGATGAAATAGACGCAGGTTTAAGCACCCCTGCGTCTTAATTTTTTAAAATAGTTTTTTAGACTTAAAAAGCTTTAATAAGGGATTTTGATTCTTGTCAGTAATATTCAGCTCATTCATGACAAGTCTTTCTTGATTATCAGTAATCCATTTTTTTAATTCGTGTTTGTCACGACATTGTGTATAATATGTTTCCCCACCCTTACCAAGAGCATTGACAACATATCTACATGTGTTCCCCATAGTGCCCACCTTTGTAAGTGTAATATATTTATATATTGCATTATAACAGGGATTTAAAAATAGTCCATCGTAATTTTTTATCAAAATTAGACAAAATTTTTAACTCCTGCATTTAAACCTAAATTATAGAAATGCCGGTTGCTTTTACAGTGGGGATGAAAGGGTTTTTATGGTGGAATGGAGATTCTAAATTTTGGAATAAAGAATAGCCCGCCAAGCAAAAATTGGATTGTTACTTTATTAAGTGCAACAAATTAACAATCGATGGTAAATGGACATAAATTCTTGTTGATTGAAAAATTGATTTCTTGTATTTTTACCAAATTTTACATATTGTGTTTTTCAGAGAAAAAATTATTGAAGGGTTTTAAATTCGTTGAGATCAGGTGGTGAAAAGTAGATTTGGGATCAAAAACACCTGATGGATATATAAAATTTGGAAATGTCCCTGATTTATAAAGTCGATGAAGGACAAATCGGTGAAGAACCCAAAGAAAAAGTCTTTCATAAAGCCGATGAAGGACAAATCGGTGAAGAAAGCCAAAGCAAAAGTCTTTCATAAAGCCGATGAAGGACAAATCGATGAAGAAATCAAAGAAAAAGTCCTTCATAAAGCCGATGAAGGACAAATCGATGGAGAAAGCCAAAGAAAAAGTCTTTCATAAAGCCGATGAAGGACAAATCGGTGAAGAAAGCCAAAGCAAAAGTCTTTCATAAAGCCGATGAAGGACAAATCGGTGAAGAAAGCCAAAGAGTTAGTCCTTCATAAAGCGGATGAAGGACAAATCGATGGAGAAAGCCAAAGCAAAAGTCTTTCATAAAGCCGATGAAGGACAAATCGATGGAGAAAGCCAAAGAAAAAGTCCTTCATAAAGGTGATGAAGGACAAATCGGTGAAGAAATCAAAGCAAAAGTCCTTCATAAAGGTGATGAAGGACAAATCGGTGAAGAAAGCCAAAGAGTTAGTCCTTCATAAAGCGGATGAAGGACAAATCGATGGAGAAAGCCAAAGCAAAAGTCTTTCATAAAGCCGATGAAGGACAAATCGATGGAGAAACCCAAAGAAAAAGTCCTTCATAAAGGTGATGAAGGACAAATCGGTGAAGAAATCAAAGCAAAAGTCCTTCATAAAGGTGATGAAGGACAAATCGGTGAAGAAATCAAAGAAAAAGTCCTTCATAAAGGTGATGAAGGACAAATCGACATAGAAAGCCAAAGCAAAAGTCCTTCATAAAGGTGATGAAGGACAAATCGACATAGAAAGCCAAAGCAAAAGTCCTTCATAAAGGTGATGAAGGACAAATCGATGAAGAAATCAAAGAAAAAGTCCTTCATAAAGGTGATGAAGGACAAATCGGTGAAGAAACCCAAAGCAAAAGTCTTTCATAAAGCCGATGAAGGACAAATCGATGGAGAAACCCAAAGCAAAAGTCTTTCATAAGGCCGATGAAGGACAAATCGATGAAGAAACCCAAAGCAAAAGTCCTTCATAAAGCCGATGAAGGACTTATCGGTGAAGAAAGCCAAAGCAAAAGTCCTTCATAAAGCTGATCAAGGACAAATTTATCCAAGATAGTTAGATCCATTCCTTAATTTTAACTTAAGGAAACATATGTGAATTGTCTGCTAAATGAAGTATTAAAAAACATGTGATGTACAATAAGGGATTTAACTTGTTTTTCCCTTTTCGCACATCACAAGTGAACCTGTTAAGTAAATAAATATTGGCGGGCTATAAATTTAATTTTGTTCAACCTGTGTTTTCCGCTTCAAGAAAATAAACCTTAAAAACGGCGGGACGGCAAAATAGATGAAAAATAAGCGAAACAATTGATATCCAGTTACAACAGATAAATCTGCTCCCACTTCGTGTGCAAGGATGGCCATTTGGTCCATCCCGCCCGGTGCCACACCCAGAAAACTTGTGGAAGGGGTAATATCGCTAAAGTAGACGAGAAGCAGGCTTAGCCCCAAGGAACCTATAATCATGACAATTCCGCTGATCAAAGCAAGGGAAATAACCCGTGCTTTATGCTCCAGTTTCTCTGGATGCATCAGCAGCCCTATGTAGCCGCCAATTAAAAATTGTGAAAGATCCATCAGCGAAACAGGCAATGCAGGACCGTGCAGGCCTGAGATATTGGCGATGGCTGATCCTAAAATAGGCCCTAATAAAAATGGTGTAGGCAATTTCAGCTTTTTAGCAAGGAACGCAGAAACAATACAAATAACTAGTAAGAGAATAAAAATTCCGGCATGCTCCTGCAGGGTGATCATCCCGTTATTCATAAGTGTATTTGCTGAAGACGAGTGGGATGTATGTTGGAAAAATGGCCCAAAAACAAGAAAGGGCACAAAAAAGATGATCATCATCAATCTTGCCACTTGCAGAAATGTTACAGTGGTCAAATCAATCCCTTTCATTTCCTCCGCAAAAATAATCATTTGCGAAAGCCCCCCAGGAATACTGCCTGTGAGGACGGTCGGATAATCGACTCCGGTCAGTTTGGACACAAAAAAAGCAATTGCAGCACAAAAACAAACCAGCAAAACGGTCATTAGCAGCATGGACGGCAGTTCTCCTATAACAATAGTGAGTGCATCCTTGGTAAAAGACAATCCTATGGAATATCCCACAATAATTAAACCTGCATTTCGCATCCTGCTTGGCCAGTTATACCGAATCTTTCCGAATCTAGCCCCGATAAAAACCGCTGTCATCGGCCCAAGAAGCCAAGGGATAGGGGTATGCAGGGCTTGGAACACAAACCCACCAATTAATGCATAAATAAGTGCAGCAATCCATCCGATTAAATTTATATTCATTTGTTAAACCCTTCTGATATTAAATCTTTTTTCTTCATTTTAGCACGTTAAAAAAGGCATTAAAAAAGAAAGGTCTTCAAATGAAAAAAGCGCAAAATGCGCTAAGATTTGGACTTTTAATTTGGCTTCCATACCGTCTTCGGGTCATTATTCCGTTTAAAGAGGGTAATTGATTGCAATATCTTTGCTTTTTGGGTCTCTAATTTTAACAATGACTCAATCGTTTCATCAACAAGTTCATCATTTGGACAAAACTGGTTCAGCCCCCTGTATAATTCGATGATTTTTAACCTTTGCAGGGAAGAATCATCTTCCATGGAAAACTCCCAATCATCAAGTTGATACTGTTCAAGCAGGCAGACGATTTTTCGCAAAAGCAGCCGTTGTAAATCAGCAATGAATTGGAGCTGGGGAACGACGCCATGTTTAATCGTATCACTCAATTGTACATCAACATGATTTTCATTTTTACGGATCAAAAGGGCGCTTACCATCTCATTTAGTATACAAATATATTCTTTAAGAGCAGTATTTAGGCAGCAGAGGGGGGGGATCATCGTTTTTTTAGGATTCATCTTTGATTTCCCCCTTTCATACTTTTAGACTTCTGGAGGGTCTGGACAAAGCGTCGGCGGCTGTTCATGATCGAGATCAAAATCGTGTCCATGATGATGTTCTTTTTCGTTTGAAAAAAAATCTGCCACATTTTGAAGCTTCCTAAGTAATAGCCATTCCTTCATGACTAATGTTTCGATAAATCGAGATGCCTCCTTATTAAATTGTAAAATTTCTCTATTACTTGGATTGGTCGGAAAATCCAACTCCTGCCCCACAAATGCCTGCATTTTTTTAGCTTCCGCATTTAATAAATGTGAAATGGCCATCTCTTCCATGGCGATTGAACCAAATAAATCAACCATCGCATCTTCAGAATTAGGACGATGGTGAGGTTCCTCGTTCAGCATTAAGGTTAAACCTCCCTTTAGTAAACTCCGTAATTAGTTTATGAATGGTGAGTATAATCTGTGAGAATCATAGGTTTCATTTTTCCTAAGAAATTCAGCATGTTAAATCGTCGTGGACTTTCTCCATTCCCAATACCAATTGACAAATTGAGACAGCCCTTCTTCAATCGTAGTGGTCGGAAAAAAGCCTGTATCGGCATGTAAGTCTTCAATATCTGCATAGGTTACTTTCATATCGCCAGGCTGCATGGGATAGGACTCAATAATGGCTTTTTTACCAATTAAATTCTCCAGCACCTGAATAAAATGAATTAATTTTTCCGGTTTATGACTGCCAATATTATAGATTTTATAAGGGGCATTCGTTGAACTTTGGTTATCTATTAAAGAAGGTCCCGGTGAAGGAGGACATTTTAACAAGCGGGTGATTCCTTCAACAATATCATCAATATACGTAAAGTCTCTTTTCATGTCTCCATTATTAAACAATTTGATTGGTTTGCCTTCGATGATATTTTTTGTAAAGGTATAATAGGCCATGTCCGGACGTCCCCAAGGACCATAGACGGTAAAAAAACGAAGGCCGGTGGTTGGCAGCTTATACAAATGACTGTAGCTGTGCGCCATTAGCTCGTTAGCTTTTTTTGTGGCTGCATAGATATTGATGGGATGATCGACAGAATCCTTTGTTGAGTAGGGGGTGTTCTGATTTGCTCCGTAAACTGAACTGGAGGAGGCGTAAATCAAATGTTTAATTTCAACATTCCTGCATGCTTCTAACACATTCATAAACCCAACCAAATTGGATTGTACATAGGAATGGGGATCCTCAAGACTATAGCGCACGCCCGCTTGAGCCGCCAGATGGACCACCATATCAACCGGATTATCAGCAAATAAACGATTTAATTTCTCTCGATCCACAAGGTCAATCAATTCAAATTGAAAAAGGGGGTATTGCTCCAGAATACGCAGCCTTTCCTTTTTAAGGCGGACATCGTAGTAATCATTAAGATTATCAATACCAATCACTCGAAAACCTTGAGTTAGCAGCTGTTTTGACAAATGGAAACCAATAAAACCTGCAGCTCCCGTTACTAAAATATTCATCGTATCCATACCGTTCCTTCCTTATCGACTGGAATCGGATTTTTTGTCCATTCTTTATAAGTTTCTTTATCCATCACTTTTACTTGCTCGAGAAAAGTATTTAAAAAACCTCTCTCATGAAGATTGCGAAATAATTCTAACGGTCGTTCCTGGTCCCGTACGAAAGAATAGACGTGGTCTACTAATTTAAAACCGTCTTTTGTGATGATGGTATGCCTTAATGGAGCATCAATCAGTTTAAATCCTGATTTCTTCATCAAAGTTAAGATGGCCAGCAGCTGTCTGGTGACATCCTCTGATAATTGCTGCTGTTTTTTTAAAAACGAATTTAAATCAGGGCCCGCCAAAAATTCCATTAGAACAAAGTTGTCTCCAGTTTGATAGACTTTCGGGATAAAGGGTAATTTTTTTCCTTTAAGGAGGACCTTGCTTTCCTGCTCGGCATGTCTGGGCCTTCCATAAATTTTGATGCACTGATGTTCGGAAACACGAAATACAGCCCCCTGGTGTCCCTTTCCAATAAGAGAATGGAGATCGGCGTCATTCACTTTCACTGCTTCACCATCACTGCCGGGCTCAGCAGTAAGGTTTCGATAATCAAATCTGTTTTGCTTGAAATATTTCTCCCATTCGCGATATATTTCCGGTTCCAGTCTTTTCACCTGCAATAAAAATTGGTCTCTCAAGAAAATGGTATTTAAATCTTTTAATAATTTAATAGGCACAGGGTGTTCTCGTTTGAAAGCATACACATAATCAATGAGTTTGAGTTCTTCATTTTCAAGGACAAAGATATGTCTTAACGGAAAATCAAGCATCGTAAATTCGGCTTTTTTTAACTTCTTTAAAATGCCAAGCATGTTTTTTACGATAGAAGCAGGGATATAGGTGGAATTCTTGAGGTATTCTTTTAAGGTTGGTGCTTGGATGTATTCCATCACGACATAGTTTTCACCAGATTCATATAATCTAGGAAAAAAAGATAAATGCTGCCCGGCTTTAAGTGCCTCTGCTTCCATTGCAGCCTGTTCAGCATCAGCATAAATTTTTACACATCGATCTTCAGAAAGCTTAAATACGGCTGCATGAGCTCCCTGCCCAATAAGGGGATATTCAGTGGGGTTATAAATCACTAATTCTTTTTCTTCCTTTGTTACGCTGATGAAGCGGTAGGGGCTGGCCGTCATTCTGTTCCCTTGTTTGTCTTTTCTCATCCCTTTTCCATTTCCGTAAAATGCTTTTCTCATCCTTCTCCTCCTAACAGCTCATCGTAAAATTCAGCCTGCTTCAGAAGCTGTTTTTCTTGGTCAAAAAGATGCTCTATCTTTTGTCTGGCGCTGATGGTATAGCCTTCCCATTTTTCCGGATTTGACAGCATATAATCGAGGGCAAGTGCAAGTTCATCTGCATCGTTTTCCCGTACTAAAAATCCATTTTCCTCATGGGTGACTAATTCCGGTATCCCGGCATGGGTCGTGGAGATAACTGGCACGCCAAGCGCCATCGCTTCCTTTAACGTGTTTGGAATTCCTTCAACGTCCCCATTGGAGGCAACAATACTCGCCGCACAGAATAGATCTGCGGTAGCCATATGTTCACGCACTTTTTCCTTTGGAAGGTGGTGGAGCAGACGGAAAGAATCCCCTAATTGAAGCTTGGAGGCAAGCGAACGCAAGTTTTCTTCTAATTCACCCCTGCCAATAATGGTCAAGGTGGCATGAGGGAATTTATTTTTAATTTTTTGGAAGGCCTTCATCAGAATGTGGTGCCCTTTTTTTTCTACTAATCTGCCGACAGATAAAATGTTCTGGGATTCAGTTTGTTTTGGTTTTCGGTAATGGTACTGACTCAGGTCGACACCGCCATATAGAATCCTGATTTTATCATGGGGACAGCCCCACAGATTGATGCGGTCCGCTAAATACTGACAAACCGGGAAAAAGACCTGCCCTTGTGTAAAAAGCATTTTCATGCCTTCCAAAAAGCCTGCCGGCTGATTAGCCATCGTGGCGTCCCGGCCGCGGATACTGGTGGCAAGAGGCAGTTTGGTTTTTTCTTGAAACGGCATCAGCAGAACGCCTAATTGACCATGGTGTGCATGTAATAGAGTGACATGGTTTTCCTTCACAAATTCCTTTGGTGAGTATATTTCGCTAAGGTAATAAACCTTTTCATTCAAAAGAGAAAGATCCGTCATATATTTCGGATGCCGTACAAGATGAATATAATCATACCCAGGAACATTACGGATTTGGGGGATATATTGGGTGGGATCTGCTCTTAAGTTTAAATGCATAACAGTGTCCAAAAGAATGTCCTCCTAACTTATTTTCCTCCTTCGTTCTTATTAAAATATGCTGGTTTCCCCACATGGAATGGACGAAACGGAAATGAAAATGTGTTGTTTTATCAAGAAAATCTATATTCGTCCAAAATATTTTTATAGTCAAGAAGGAAAATAGGAAACGTAAATCGTATATGCTAGGTAATAGGAAAATTTTAAAAATAAAAACAATTCAGGGATGGGGATGACTAGGAATGACAGTAGATAAAGTTGAGGGCAAACTGTTGTGGGAGCCTTCCCAGGAATTGCAATCTAAATCAAATTTAAAAAAATTTATGAGATGGCTGGAAGAGACAAGGGGACTTCATTTTGAAACCTATGACGAACTATGGCAATGGTCAGTGACCAGTGTTGAAGGCTTTTGGTCAGCCGTTTGGCATTTCTATGATGTCCAGGCGAAAACCCCTTATGATGCAGTATTAGTCAATAACCGCATGCCGGGTGCAAAGTGGTTCAAGGGGGCTGAATTAAATTATGCTGAACATGTATTCCGCCATAATGCCGGTGACAAAGCCGCCATTATGTATAAAACAGAAGTCCGGCCGCAAGGGGAAATTTCCTGGTATGAATTAAAAAAGAAGACAGCTGCGATTGCCGCATACTTAAAATCACTGGGAGTCGGCCCGGGAGACCGGGTTGCCGCTTATGTTTCCAATATTCATGAAACCATTACCGCTTTTTTGGCATGTGCCAGCATTGGTGCTGTATGGTCCAGCTGTGCTCCTGAGTTTGGCATTATGAGCGTGATTGACAGATTCAAACAAATTGAACCGAAAGTGTTATTTGCTGTAGACGGTTATCGTTATGGAGGAAAGAATTTTGACAGGCTTGAACTGGTCGCAAAAATCCAGGAAGAACTTCCGACACTGGAAAAAACTATTATCATCCCATATTTGAATCAGCATCCAAATGTAAACGGTTTAACAGATGCGGTATTGTGGGATGAGGCATTGGAAGAAAATGAAGATGCAGTACTAAGGTTCGAGGCTGTGCCATTTGAGCACCCGCTCTGGATTTTGTATTCTTCAGGCACGACTGGAAAGCCGAAAGCAATTGTACAAAGCCAGGGAGGCATTTTACTGGAGCACTTGAAATTGGGCGGCTTGCAAAATGATTTAAAACCAGAGGACCGCTTTTTCTGGTATACCACAACAGGCTGGATGATGTGGAACGTGGTTGTCAGCGGACTGCTGGCAGGCTCGACGATACTGTTATATGACGGGAATCCAGGCTATCCGAATGCTGAAACATTATGGAAATTTGCTGAATCAACCAAGATGACGGTTTTTGGTACAAGTGCAAGCTTTATAACAGCCTGCATGAAAGCTGGTGTGAAACCGAAAGAGCAATTTGATCTTTCTTCATTAAAAAGCCTTGGTTCAACTGGATCACCACTCCCTGTGAGCGGTTTTGAATGGGTATATGAGGAAGTGAAAGAAGATCTATGGCTTTTCTCCACAAGCGGAGGAACTGACCTATGTACAGCATTTGTCGGTGGGTCACCATTGCTGCCAGTCTATGCAGGAGAATTGCAGGCACGTGCCCTGGGTGCTGCGGTAAGGGCATTTGATGAACATGGGGAAGAACGAATCGATGAGATTGGCGAACTGGTTATTACAGAACCAATGCCGTCCATGCCCATCTATTTTTGGAATGATGAAAAAGGGGAACGTTACCTGGACAGTTATTTTGATGTATATCCTGACGTCTGGCGTCATGGTGATTTTATTAAAATTACTTCGCGCGGATCAGCAGTTATTTATGGCCGCTCGGATGCGACGATTAACCGCGGCGGAATCCGCATGGGAACGAGTGAGATTTACAGTGCACTAGAAAGGATTCCAGAAGTAGTTGATAGTTTAGTCGTAGATATTCCAGTCTCCAGCGAAAAATCTTATATGCCATTGTTTATAGTCCTAAAAGAGGGTGCGGTATTAAACGATGATGTGAAAACACGGATTAATCAAGTGATCCGGCAAAACTGTTCACCGCGGCATGTGCCAAATGGAATTTTTCCTATTGAAGAGCTTCCTAAAACATTAAACGGTAAAAAGCTGGAAGTTCCGATTAAAAAAATCCTGATGGGAACGCCTGTGGAGAAAGCGGTAAATTTGGGATCATTGGCAAACCCGGCATCAATTGAATTTTTTGTTGAATTTAAACAGAGGATGGATGAAGGACTGGAATAAGTAGAGGGACGGCCGCCAATTGATGTTTGGCGGCCGTTTTTTAGAAACTATATCTGCTGTTTTCGGTGATAAATCTGTCATTTTTGGCGGTATATCTTCAGATTTTTAACTATATCTGCCGTTTTTAATAAAATATCTGCAATAATGCCAATTTATCAGCAGTTAGCAAATTAAAGTGCTTCGCGGATAATCTTTTTATAATAAAGCACGGAAAGTATGCCAAAAATGGAGTATAGGGCAGCATATAAAACCATGACAATAATCATCGGTGCCCAAACTTCTGTTCCAAATAGGAACCAGCCAGATTGGACCGCAAAATAACTATGGGCTAAACCAACCGCTAATGGAATCCCGAAACTAAAGAGCTGCTTACCGCGGATTCCCTTTAACAAGTCCCACTGCGTGAAGCCAAGCTTTCGTAAAATCGTATAATTTGGCTTTTCCTCTTCACTTTCACCCATTTGTTTAAAATATAGGATACAGCCAGAAGTAACTAGGAAGGTTAAGCCTAAAAAGCCAACAATAAACATAACTAGACCCATAAGCTGTTTCTGTCTATTGCTAATTTCAAGCCTTGATTCAGCCATATCTCTGTCAGTAAAATGCAAATTCTGAAAAAGCTGATTCGCTTTTTCTAACTGGGCTTGTTTTTTCAAATCAATACCAATAAACAAGGAAGATTTCTTTTGAATCTCCGGGTCGACATCTTTTTGCAGCCGTTCGTAATCAGATTGATCAACGATAGCAGCCGGCTGTCCGCCGTTTGTAAAATATCCTGAAATCACAAATTCCTTTCTTAACCCTAAATAGGTGAGGGGAATAGCCTGCGATTTACTCTTTATTTCAATTTTACCAGAATCCTTAAATGCCATAAATTTTTGCAGCAGGTCACTGTACCCGGCAAATACCGTTTCGCCTGGAGGTACATTGATATTTTTAACAGCCTCTTCGCTGATGACTGGAATATTCATTTTTTTCGGGTCTAATTGTAATTCCTCGAAATTGGCATCTAATATATTCTTTATATTGGCCTCTGCCTGTAAAACTTCTATTTTTCTTTCATGGAAATCAATGCCCTCTGCAGTTAGTGATTTTGTGAACCGAGCAGCATCTGTTTCATTCGTAAAGGAAAAATCACCTGCTACATTATTTTTCGCTCCTTGTTCTGCGGAATAGTAAGAGATATAACTCAGCGATAATAAGCCAATGGCTAGCGCTGATACCGTAGTAATAATGGTCAACAGCATTGCATTTGATTTCATTCGGAACATGATAGAAGAAAGGGATAAAACTTCATGAATCGTTAAATACCCATTTTTCCTTTTTCGAATGATATTAAAAATAAAACTGACGGAGCCTTTATAAAACAGATAAGTGCCGATGATCACGGATACAAGAATAAAGATCATGGCAAGGAAAAGGTCCTTCATTGTGGTAAAATCACCGCTGAACAATTTTGAAGAAACATAGTATCCTGAAAGAATCAAGACGATGCCGGCGGAGCCTATTATGATTTCCCAAACAGACGTTTTCTTTACGCTTAATTCGGCAGTCGAAAGGACTCTAAATAACGCTAAAATACTCTGCCTTTTGATAAAAATATAATTCATCAACATGATGAATAAGTAAATCACAGCAAAGACAATTAAGGTTTGGATGAAGGCATGTGATGAAAAATGCAGAGTCGCAATAGCGTTGATCTGGGTGACCTTAAATAGAATCATAATCATTAATTTTGAAACGGAAAATCCAATCAATATTCCAATTAGTAAAGAACCAAAATATAGTATAAAGTTTTCTGCACTTAAAATGCGAAAGATTCTGCTTTTGGTCATCCCAATCAACTGGAATAGGCCAATTTCTTTGCCGCGGCGTTTGATAAAGATAGTATTGGCATACAGCAAAAAGATGGAGACAATAGCAACAAGCAGGATGGAGGCGGTCCGAATTCCCGCGGCACCTTTCATTGAACTTTCTGCCTTATCCAGAGCAGGGTCATATTGTAAGGTAACAAATGCAAAATATAGCGACACACTAAAAATTAAGGCAAATACATAAAGATAATAGTTTTTTAAGTTCTTTTTCAAATTTCGAAAAATAAGCTGCTTAATGCTCATATTGTACGCCCCCTAAGACACCCTGTGTTTTCATCACATCTTTGAAGAATGTCTGCCGCGGTTCTTCCCCCTTGTTTAACTGGGTATATATTTGGCCGTCCTTAATGAAAATGACTCTGCTGCTGAAGCTCGCCGCAACGGGATCATGTGTAACCATGATAATCGTCGCATGATGCTTTTGGTTTAATTGACTTAATTTATTTAACAGGTCGGAGGCGGATTTAGAATCCAGCGCACCCGTAGGTTCATCGGCGAAAATAATACTTGGTTGATGAATAAATGCCCGTGCAGCAGATGTCCGCTGCTTTTGCCCGCCGGAAATTTCATTAGGATACTTATCTTTAATTTCATAAATCCCCAAATCTTGGGCGGCTTCCGTAAATCTTTGCTCGGCATCTTTTTTTGACATGTTCGTAATTGTCAGCGGAAGAAGGATATTTTCCTTCACCGTGAGAGTATCCAATAAATTATATTCTTGAAAAATAAATCCCAAATGGGTTTTGCGAAATTCTGCGAGCTGCTTTTCCTTCATTCGGGTTATTTCTTTTCCCTCAATTTGAATGGAGCCTTGGCTTACCTTATCAATGGAGGAAAGGACATTTAGCAAAGTCGTTTTTCCGGATCCGGATGCCCCCATGATACTGACAAATTCTCCTTTTTCAATGCTTAAGTCAAGACCTTTTAAGACCTCCTGTTTATTAAATTTATTTCCATAGGTTTTATAGATTTTCGTTGCTTCTAATATGGTCATTTTCGACACACTCCTTATTTCGATAGCTTTAGTATAGCGGGGTGTGGGTTTATCTTCCTGCGAATGAGCGAACAATTTATAAAAGCATGTGACATTTTTGTCACATGCCGGTAATATGTACAAAATCATTTTGTTTTGGAAACGTTAAGCTGACGGTAGTTCCTTCACCAAGCTTGGATTGCACCTCAATCTTGATTAAAAGCGGTTGTGCAGCTTTTTTAGCTAAGTACAAGCCCATGCCTGTTGCCGCATTGTCTTGATGTACAATTGTGGACGTGAAGCCTTTATCAAAAATTCGCGGCATGTCTTTTGGATCAATTCCACGGCCAAAATCTTTAATTTTCAGCATCGTTTGACCGTCACAATCAAAGCTATTGATAAAAATATCGGATTCCTCGCTGTATTTTACCGCATTCGTTAACAGCTGTCTGATAATAAATGACAGCCATTTTCCATCTGTCAGCACATGGGGTACAGCTAAATCAATCTCGAAACCAATCCCTTTTTGAAAACACCAAGACTGCAAATCTTTTATTTCTTTAAAAATGAGAGCCTTTAGATCAGTTTCTTCGATGTATAAATCATTTTCCATAAAGGGAATACGTTTTTGATGGAGCTGCTGATCTAGCAAATGATGAATCCGCAGCCACTCATAGTTTAATTTTGTCTTTATGTTCGCATCATCCAGATCATGAATTATTAACTTCATCGCTGATAACGGTGTTTTCACCTCATGAATCCATGACAACAATTCATCTTTTTCCTGCTCCAATGCAGTACGATTTTGGGCAGCTTCCTGCTGCAGCCGTTCCGTTTGCTGAATCACACTTGTTTCAATCATTTTTTCAAAAGGAGACAAGGCATCCGCTATCTCTATTAAATCCAGATTATTATCCCATTCCTCAAGACTTTTATAAAATTTCGTTTCCTTATGATATCGGATCACTAGAAAACCACTAAAGATGACAAATGATAAAAACACAATATAGAGCAGGGGAGGAAAAGGGATGGCCGCATCAAGGAAACCAATAAAAATGGTTAACAGCTGAAGAAATAGAAACAGGATAATCCAGCTCCTGCGTTCCATGAGAAATTTTTTTATCATAATGTTTCCGCCTCTTCAACGGCCATATACCCTTGTCCAACCTTTGTTTCAATAAACCGGCCAAGACCAAGTACATCAAGTTTTTTCCGCGTTCGATTGACATTAACAGTTAAGGTATTATCGCTGACAAAACGTTCATCATCCCATAAGCTTTTGATTAAGGCTTCGCGGCTGACAATTTTATTTTTCTGCTCAATTAATTGTCTTAAAATGAACATTTCATTTTTAGTCAATTCCACCGTGCCAGTCTCATTTGTGACGGTGTTTTTTTGATAATCGACGGCAGCACCACACCAGGTTTTCAACTCAATCTGTTCTGTATTGTAATTATAAACACGTCTTAGAATCGCCTGGATTTTGGCAATCAGCACATCAAAATGAAAGGGCTTCTGGATAAAATCATCCGCCCCAAGCTGCATCGACATGACCATATCAGAAGGGTGGTCCCGAGATGATAAAAATAAAATAGGAACATTGGAGTGTGAGCGGATCATCCGGCACCAATGAAAACCATCAAACTTCGGAAGCTGGATATCGATGAGGACCAAATCAGGTTTGAGGGTTGTATATTCCTGCAGAACCTGGCCGAAATCAGAAATGCCGTAAACATCATAGGACCATCCGGTTAAACGGTCTTTCATTTCTTGAAATAGGGTTGTATCGTCCTCAATTAATAAAAGTTTAAACAAATGAAATACACCACACTTTCCTTCAACTATTGTACCGGAAAAATTTACCTTATTCTAGACAAAAAAAGTACACGCATACACCGCGTGCACTTTTTTGCTATCTGAGAAAAGCTGTGGCTGCAATCGCTCCTGCTGTTATGATCACAATGACAATCTTCGCTAGTGGAGGAATTGTTTCCTTTTCTTTTTGATTTATCTTTGATTCTTGTTCATTCACAACTTTACGATATTCTGGACTGCAGCATCCCATATTAGGCGATCTCTTTCCAGTCTGAAATATCTTCTTCCAGTGGAAGGTTGTTGGCACGAGCCTTCGCTGCCGCCCGGAAGAATAATCCGATTAAAATAGCAGATCCGACGAAACCGCCAATCCAGGAAATATTCATTGGCAGATTGAAGCCGATTTTTGCATTCAGGATGTACGTAATTACCATTACCAGCATAAAGGAACCAGGGACCAGCGAAATCCAGTAATTCTTTCTGGCAATGTATAAATACATCGCGCCAACAAACAGGGCAATGACGGCTGTTGCTTGGTTTGCCCAGCTGAAATATCTCCATAAAAGGTTAAAGTCGATTTGTGTTAAAACAATAGAAACGGCGAATAATGGAACTGCAATCCAAAGACGGCTGGATAATTTTCTTTGAGCGATGTTCAAGTATTCAGCAATAATCATACGGGCACTGCGGAAAGCTGTATCGCCAGATGTGATTGGCAGGACAACAACACCCAGAACAGCAATTGTTCCGCCGATTGCCCCCATCATTTTGACAGAAACTTCACTCACAATCGCACCAGGTCCGCCAGCAGCAAGAATTTCATTCAAGCCATTATAACCATCGAATAAACTCATGGCCGCAGCAGCCCAAATCATCGCAATAATTCCTTCTGCAATCATCATGCCATAGAAAATTTTACGACCTTGTTTTTCCTTTTGCGTTGTACGAGAGATAATAGGTGTTTGGGTTGCATGGAAGCCAGACAACGCGCCGCATGTAATAGTAAAGAATAATAATGGGAAAATTGGTGCATGATCTGGGTGGAAATTTTTCAATGAAAGTTCAGGAATGTCTGCACCAGTTGCAATTAGTCCAATTCCAACACCAATAGAGCTTATGACAAGTAAAGCACCGAAATAGGGATAAAGACGCCCGATGATTTTATCCACCGGCAGAAGTGTTGCTAAAAGATAGTAAATGAAAATAACACCGATGATAATGCCAAGGGCCAATTTTCCATCCATTAAAACATTTAATAGGGCAGCCGGTGTGGTTACAAACACGGTGCCAACCAATAATAAAAGCAGAACAGCAAAAGCGTTGACAACATGCTTCATGATTTTCCCTAAAAATTTGCTTGCCAATTCAGGAAGATGAGCACCTTTGTTGCGGATGGAAATCATACCTGTTAAATAATCATGAACAGCTCCGGCAAAAATACAGCCGACCACAATCCAGATGAAAGCAACCGGGCCATAAAGCGCACCCATAATCGGACCAAATACCGGTCCTGTGCCGGCAATATTCAACAGCTGAATTAATGAGTTTTTAGAAGTACTCATTGGCACATAGTCAATTCCATCATTATTGACATAGGCCGGAGTGGCTCGTTCTTCTTTTACTCCGAAGATTTTTTCTACAAATTTTCCGTATGTGAAATAACCAATGATGAGAAGGACAATACCTGCAAGGAATGTATACATTTTTCTTCCCCCTTTTTTTATAAAGAAATGAATGCGGTTACATTTACTATTATAAAAAAGTTAGAAGCCTTACGGTGTGTTTTAAGATTAAAAGGTAGAAATCGAGGGTTATGATGTACTATAACAGGATTAAAATGCAAAAAATTAAAATAGTGTTATAGTACATCATATTTCCAGTTTTGTCCTTAAGGCCTTCACATAATTTCTACTGACCGATAACATTTCCTCTCTTCCATCTATCTGTAATTGATAGGCACCATTGAACCAGGGAGAGAGGCGGGTGACATGTTCCAAGTTTACTAGAAAGCTTTTGTGAATCCGGAAAAAACCGAAGTCAACGAGCCGGCTTTCAAGGTCTTTCAAGGGGGTTTTCGTCTCATATACTCCATTTTTTGTTATCAGTTTTGTTAATTTGTCATCTCTGACAATATAAAGAAGATCCTTTGGTTCAAGATAATAGATTTCACCATCTGATTCTACTGCAAGTTTACCAGTTGATTTACCAGGATCCGCTTCCTTTTTCATGATAAATTTCTTTTCAATCCGCTCGATGGTTTCTTTTAATTGATCCTCATCATAAGGTTTAAGCAAATAATCAACGGCGTCATAGCGGAAGGCTTCGACGGCAAATTGCGGGTAGGCTGTGGTAAAAACGACTAAAGGGGCTTTTTTTAGCTCCATTAGGGCTTTGGCAGCCATCATTCCATTCATTTTTGGCATTTCTACATCAAGGAAGACAACATCAGGCTGCTGCTGTATCGTCTTCATCACCGCGGATTCGCCTGTTTCTGCCTCATCCACAATTTGAATGGAAGGGAAGCAGCCTAATAAATGTCTTAATTCGTCCCTGCTGTACGGTTCATCGTCGACAATGATTGCTCGGATAAAGGTTGGTTCCATGGCTCATTCACCTCCATAAAAGGAAAAGAAAAAGAAATTTCCGTTCCTTTTTCAAGTTCGCTTTTAATTTTTAATGCTGCTTGACTGCCATACATACTTGTCAGTCTTCGGTTTACATTGTAAAGGGCTACACCGCTGCCGATATCAGAAGAAATCGGTGCTTTACAAATTTGTTCCAGCCGTTCTTCGCTCATTCCATGACCGTTATCCTTTACACTAATATAGGCCTCATGATTTTGTGTGAAGACCGTTATTTGAATCATACCACCGCGTTCCTTATCTTTCATGCCATGTTTTATCGCATTTTCCACGATTGGCTGCAAGGTGAGAGGAGGTATGCTTTGCAGTAATGCTTGTTTCTCAATGTCATAAATGACCGTTAACTTGTCAATAAATCTCGCTTCTTCAATGGCAAGATAAGCTTTTACCTGCTTTAATTCCTGATCTAGTGTCGTAAGATTCTGCGTTGTCACCGATAAATTTTGACGTAAAAAATGTGACAGATTGACGAGCAATTTCCGTGCCTTAGCCGGATTAACCCGAATTAAAGAAAGAATGGTATTTAATGTGTTAAATAGAAAGTGAGGACTTATTTGTGCTTGCAGCGCTTTGATTTCAGCTTCTTTTGCAAGCTGATAGGCTTTATCTGAATCTGCCATTTCCAGCTGGTTGCTGAGAAGCGAACTCAGTCCAGTCATTAGTTCCATAATAACAGGAGTGATTTCCTTCTCAGAGCGGAAATAGAATTTGAGTGTTCCTATTGTTTTGTCCCGCTGTTTTAATGGTGCAATCACCGATGCCCCCAGCTTGCATCCTTTTTTCTGACAATGGATAGCTTCCTGGTCAGCTACGGTCATTTTCCCATTTTGGATGACGCCCCATGTAGCTTGTGTTTGAATCGGACTGCCCGTGCAGTGGTGATCATCCCCAACACCTATATGGGCCAAAATTTCCGAAGTGTTAGTAATCGCAACAGCACTTGTATTAATTTCTTTATGAATAATCTCGCATACGGCATTAGCAGAATCCGCAGTAAGCCCATTTCTAAGGTGAGCAAGTGTTTTCTGCATAATCAGCAGTGTTTTTTGTGCTTGGATGGCTCCTGCTTTTTCCTCTTCATTAATGACAGACTTAATAATTAATAGAAATAAAGCAGAGCCTAGTCCGTTTGCAAGTATCATCGGCATACCAATGATTTCAACCAGTGCCCAGGACTTTTCAAACGGGCGGGAAATCAGCAAAATAATGAGCATTTGTAATGTTTCTGCTACGGCACCGATGAAAAAAGCAGAGCTTAATTTCACATGCTTATCTTTCCGGTAAAACAGTCCTGCCAGAATACCGGAAATAATGGTCGCCGTACCGCAGGACAGGGCAGTAAAGCCTCCGAGCGTAAATCGGTGAATACCAGCAACCAGCCCCGCTCCAATCCCAACACGATAGCCGCCCAGAAGTCCAGCTAATACAACTCCGATGACTCGGGAATTGGCGATAGCTTCATTACCGGTAAGTCCAGAGTTCCATTTGTTAAATTGAAGGCTGTCTGTATTAAGAGTCAGCCCGGAGTATGTGCCGATAATGCCGAAAAAACCAAAGAATAAAATAGCGGTTATTTGCTGTTTGCGATTCAGTTGATTTTGATAAATCATACTTCTAAAAAAAGGAAGTCGTGTTAATACCAAAGCAATTGTCACCAAAATACCAAGCCGCTCCACCATTGTAACCAGCAATTCCAGCATCCCTGCACCCCCATTTTTATGTAAGCATTTTCTCTATCTACTATTTTAGCAGTTTTTTGAAAAAGCGTAAATTGAGGGTGTGCCGTCCATTTCGGGCGTTATGTGCTAATAGGAGAGGGTGATATTATCCGCAATAGGAAGGGTATGCGCTAATAGCAGGGTTATGCGCTAATAGGAAGGGTATGCGCTAATAGCAGGGTTATGCGCTAATAGGAAAGGGTATGTGCTAATAGCAGGGTTATACGCTAATAGGAAAGGGTATGTGCTAATAGCAGGGTTATGCGCTAATAGGAAGGAGTTATCCGCTAATTAAAAAGGGTTATCCTCTAATAGGAAAAGGCTACGCGCTGATTGGCGCGCTCACTTGCCTTAAATTTCTTTTTGAAGTAAACGTCTACATTTGATAAAGCCATTCCCAAGGAGAAAATATGGAGTATAATATGAAAAGTATAAAAAGAGATCAGGAGTAGTGAAGAGTGAATAAACAAAATAGCAAATACCGGTGGGTCGTGTTGGTAAGTGTGCTGTTTGCATACCTTATTATTGTGACACAAAGAACGGCACCTGGATTAATTTCTAATCAATTAATGAAAGATTTCAATATGACAGCCTCGATGATTGGGTTAATTACAAGTATTCAGTTTTTAGCTTATTCATGTTTGCAAATACCTATTGGGATCCTGTCTGATCGATATGGTCCTAATTTTTTTCTCATAATAGGTACATTGCTTAACGGTGTGGGAACCTTAATTTATAGTATTGCAGCAAACGAATATGTTTTACTTATTGCCAGATTTCTCGTAGGGATGGGGGATGCTACGATTTGGGTCAATCTTGTCCTAATTTTAAGTATCTGGTTTAAAGCGAATGAATTTGTCAAGTTAATTGGATTTGCCGGAATGGCTGGGAGCTTTGGCTTTTTACTTGCGACGGTTCCTTTCTCAAAATGGATTTCTATTGCTGGGTGGAGGGCTCCATTTTTAATTACAGGGGTTGTCTTATGTATTGCCGGCATCATGCTATATTTTGTTCTGGTAAAAATTCCTCAAGACAAGGGAATTACCGAATCGAAACCGAAAGTAAAAGCTGTTAAAAAGAAAGAAAATACCTTTGCATTATTACGCAGGATTACAACCAACCGCCAGGCATGGGCAACTTTCTTTTGTCACTTTGGTGCTGTTGGTACATATGTTGGGTTTATTGGAACCTGGGCAGTGCCATATGGAATGGAAGTATTCGGAATGACCCGGTCCCATGCGAGTCAGCTCATCATGATTGGGCTGCTTGGGGCAATTATCGGCGCACCGCTTACCGGTTGGATTTCTGGAAGATTACATTCTATTAAACGGCCCTACGTGGTGGCTCATATTATTATTTTTATCAGCTGGGCCACATTTTTAGTATGTAATGGAAAGCCTCCATTTTCCTTACTCGTCATTCTTTTCTTTCTGATTGGATATGGGAACGGGGCAAGTGCACTGACTTTTGCGGTTGTACGTCAATCTTTTCCGATTGAAGAGGTCGGTGTTGTTTCAGGGTTTGCCAACACCGGGGGATTCCTAAGTGCTGTTTTACTGCCAAGCCTATTTGGAAAAATATTAGATCATTTCCAAGGAGCACCAAGTATGATCGGATATCATTACGGATTTATCATCCCAGCAGCTTTCACCTTGCTAGGATTAATTGGCGGAATGCTTATTATAGAAAAACGACAGGAGGTAAAGGTGAAACAGACGGTATAAGCATAAAAAAAGTTTTGACAAGTTTCGAAGATCTATTAAGTATTGGAGTAAGGATGGTTGTCTTTACTCCATTTTTTTATGGAGTTTTTCATTCATTATCATAGAACGAAAGATTAATTAGGGTTTGTTTATAAATAACTAAATTACTTACTATGAGTAAACTCTTGATGCTGCGACAACATTTTTTCATAGGCTTTGTTAAATTTTTTTCTAAATCTCCAAAAAATAAAATAAGACCATCAACAAGGCTGAAGGTCTTTTGTATCTTGATTTTTTAATGCATTAATTGCCTTAACTGTTCAGCATGTCTTCGACTGTCATTAATTGTTTCATCGGCAATTTGTTTACTGTTTGGATCCAAATCACCTTTAACAAGCTCCGCTGAATAATGGACTCCATATTTGTCCAAACCCTCTATAGCTTCCTCAATGATTCTTCTTTCATTATCAGGGACCATCATTTTATGCATAAAGTTAATCATTGAACCAGAGATCCCTTCATCGTCTGCTGGAACTCCTCCCAAATTCTGAATTTGTTCTGCTATTTTTTGGGCATTTTGCTTTTGCTCTTGCTGAATTTGTTGAAAGCTTCTTTTTAAATCAGGATGGTTTAACTTTTGAATATATTGTTCAAACCCATGTATTCCCATATATGTACCTCTTAATAATGTGTTTAATTCCTCGATAACAGTCTCATTTGTCATAAACTCACATTCCTTTTTTCATTATTATGATATTTTTTGCTGGGATTATCCGGAGTATTAACTTAAACAAACGGCAGCTTATACGAACGGGTGCATTTGTTTAAAAAGTAAATTCTTAATTCTGAAGGAGATAAAATGAATAGCTTTGAGGATAAACTTCCTCGAAATAAAATTGATTTTAATGGATTCTTAAAGAAATTCTTCATATAAAGATGGGAACGAAAGGTATTTAACTCGCGGGTCTAAATGGAAAATAGTCAATTCCTTCCGTAACAATATTTTAAAACTAAACATAATATATTGAATAGAGGACAAACGGTAACTTATGGGTTCTTATTACCTCTTAATATATGTCTTTAGTTCGAAAACAGGGGAGGGTGGTATTAATATGAAAACTTTTCAAAATGAATTACAAATGCTAGAAATGGACGAGTACCGGATAGATGCTCCTATTCCTATGGTTCAACATAGCCAACAAAATAAAATACCTAGCAGATTTGGACTGCGATGTGGATTTCGATGTGGCGGAGGATGTAGCGGAGTTCCTGTAGAATTGCCGAAACCTCCACAGACTCCACAACCTTCACGTCCCCAAAACAAATGAATGCTGTTAGGGTAATTTGTAATTCAAGGCCACGAATGAAATCCATCTCATCCACATGCGAGATTTTTTAACAGATGGAATTGAAAAAGTAATTTACTGAAGAGTTCGAATAACGTGAATGAAATCTTATGTTTTGGTGAAGGGGTTCTTCTAGCATCCATTAAAAACATGAATTCCAATACCTGTTGAATTTTTTTAATCAAACAAGAGGTCTGTAGTGTTGATAGTCCATCAAAATTGTAAATATTATACAGCAGGGGTGTTAATCGAAGAATAATTAACACCTTTTTTTGAGCACTATACTAACCTTAAGTTTAGCTGAAGAAGGATAACGGCAATAGAATCTTAATGAATTAATTATGAATGGAAGATAGTATGGAAAACGAATTAAAGAAATTTATTAAATAATGTGATATCGAAATATAACAGTTACTTTATTTTTTGTAAATGGTTTTATAAAAGAATCTTGAAATAAATGTCATTAGTAAGTATCTTGGACCAGTAACTAAAAATGGTTTAATCTTCACTTTTAAAATCTCCATTTTTACCAAGGTTATATCCATTATAATATGTATAAATGGGAGCAGTACCCTATAAAACAATCCATCCTTTGATGAAGTTATGGCGGCGATAAAAGAGAGAATCAAACTGTATACAGGTATTATTTTAAAATGTTCAGTCCACGTATGGATATATCCACGCCCAAACCGAATAAAACCTTTCATTGCAGAAACATACATTAAAGTAATCCAAACTACTTCAATCGCCAAGTAATGAGCAATTCCCATTGCCCATCTTCTTTTATTTGAAATCGCCTTATAAAACCCATCACTAACAAAAAAATATACATTCAATAAAACGAGTGTATATATAGGCTTCCACCAACTTACTTTATAGATATTTAATTGTAAAAATAATTTCTCAACACAATAATAAAAAAAGCTGAAACTGAATTTCCATTTCCAATTTTTGTTGTTTAAGCTTAAAAAAGCAGCAGTAATTGGTACATAAAACGCTTGAGAGAAGATAGCTCCTAAGATTGAATCAAAAATAGGCTTTTTCATAATGGACGGTTTGTATCTATAACCATGAAATAAGTTGAGGGTCGGGTACTCAAATAAAAAAGCGAAACCTATATTTGAAAAAAGTAACATCCACATATCCTTAGGTTTCTTATGTTTTAACAATATAATAAAAATACCTAAGTGAATGACTGCTAACAACAAAAAAGGAATGGAGTTCATATTGAAAAGATTTTTCGTTTTTCTCATTTTCCACCATTTTACTTTTTGACATTTAGTTTTATTATTGTTCATTTAAAGGAAAATAATTTAAAAACCAACGCTAAATTTACGCCTTTGTCCTTTACTGAGGTCTGGCAGCAGGGTTTTTTAAAAAAGTTGTGTTATTGCAGCGATCCGCTTTTTATTGAACTAACTGGGGCAAGAGCTTAAGATGGAATCGCTGCGGCGGTCTCTTTTTCTTGTTGTGCTAACGATGCAGTTTACTTCAAAAAGAAGTTGTTATTAAATATTTTATTTGACCCAAAATACGACGAAAAAAATCCAGTCTTACTTACTGGATTTTTTATGAGTTATGAATAATTGGAAGCCATAAATTACAGGGGCATAGCAAATGGCAGTGAAAAAGATGTGTTTTGGCTTAAAGTTGACCAAAACAATCCGAATGTAAAACTTCTAAAGTAAGACTGAACGATACAATTTCGAAGGTCAGGAGCAGTGTTTTAATATAGAGTTGGACTCGGGGGAGAACAATGGGCGGAAATAATATCTCTTAAAGCAACCGAATAATGATTCCATCTTCCTCCGAAAAACCTAAAGCCATAAACTCTTGATTCCCCGACATTCGTCAAATAAAACCAGAAATTATCTCCGTTTCTAAGCCGCATATACGTGAAACGATACAAACAATGTTGAAGACCCAAGGGATTCTGAGCATAGGGTGACATTTGTTGTATAAACCATAATTCGAGGTTCACTCCTTAATGAAATTAGACATATAACCAGTTTATGCTCAGATCAAAGCTTGGATTGGATGTATTCCTAGTAGCCCCAGGTTAGCTTAAATAATTACCCTATCCGCATTTGTTATATAATATTTTAAGAATCAGGACGAATACCCAGGAATTTATCCCAAATATGCATATGCTCTAATGTAAAATGAAATGAGGAGTATGACTGTTTGTATGATTAATGGATATAATGAAATAATTGGTGCTTTAGATTCGAAACCGACACTACCCCTACTACCATAACCACTACCCGTATTACCCGCACTATCCGTACCACCACCACTACTACCCTTATTAAAATTTGCTAATAAACTTGCCGTTCAAATAAAAAGGAACAGAAACTTCTGTGAAACAGGCGTGGTTCTGCAATAGTAGAAACGCCTGTTTCTTGTTGGGTATGGAGAAGTTTTTGATTTATGGCTGAAGGATACTGCAAAAAATGACAATTTGTTCATACCCTTAATTTTTTTGATTTAAAAATTTGATAATATCTTCTACATGTTGATCCTTTTGATAGTTTTTGTATAAGTTACTGGATAAGCGAACAGGATCACCAAAAAAGTATCTTTCATACTGGGTTTGCCTCGTACCGGAGGAACTCATTGTAAGATCCCATGCCAAACGAAATTGTTTCACACGGTCCAAAGCATTCATACCATCTGTTTGAAGATATTGGTCGAGCTCTGGTCTAATTTCAGAATCAAAGGCGTTTTCTGCTGGTAAAGAAATCATTCCGCTTGCACCAATGATCTGTATAATTTCGCTGAAACGGGGATAAATTTTTGGAAAAATGTTACTGGCGACTTGTAATGGGATCATATTTGGACGCATATATCCCCATTGATCTAATTCAGCATCATTTTCTGCCTTTTCTAAGAGTGCTTTCATGGTTTCAATACCAATGATGATTTCGGACAGTTTCTCTTGCATATGTTGATATTCCCTAACATTAATCGTGTCGACAAGTAGTTCAGCCACTCCAAGAATAAATTCGGTTTTTACAATTTGTCTCCAAAACGGGGAAAAGGCTAAATATTTGGAGTAGGTTTTTGTTTCAGATAAAAATTTAAAGGGAATGTAAAATCCTTCGCTTAAAGTAACGATGCAGGTTCAACAAGAAGTGAAGAGAAATAATCGAGGAGTTAAATTATAGATATATAAATAACTAAAAATTGAAATGTAGGAGCCGCACGAACGTAAAGATATCTTTACATTCGTGCGGTCCTTTGTTAAAATATTTGTAAAGATATCTTTACGTTAAATGAGGGCTGATTAATGACGGTGATTAACCATATTAGAGAAATCCGTAAAAAAAAGGGGATATCTCAAATTAAAATGGCTGAGGACCTACAAGTTACTCGTCAAACTATGAATGCGATTGAAAATAACAAGTATAATCCTAGTCTGGAATTAGCATTAAAAATAATTACATATTTTGATATGCCAATTGATGAGATATTTATTTTAGAGGAGGATGCTAAATGAGTGTAAAAAACAGAAAGAAATGGAAAAGGGTTTTAGAAAAATGGACACCGTTCTTTGCTATTATTTGTACCTTTATAGGTACTGTACTGGGTTCATCTCTTGCTTATTTTTTTCAAGGTGAATTTCCGTATGAAGTGCTTACAGGTGGTTTGGTAGCAACTATCATTCTGACAGTAATTCAAGTGATTAAACAAAAAAGTAAAAAAGATAACTTACCTGAAGCAGATGAACGAGTCATTCATAATATTTTCCGTTTTTTTGCATTTGCATCACATATTACTTTGGCTATTTTATTTATTGCTTTAGCAGTGTTCACCCTTTTAGGAAACGAGTCGATTTCAATTCTTTATCTATGGATTTTTTTCTTTGCGTATATTTGGATTGTAGGGATAAGTTCTCTTATCATTAAAAGTAGGTAATCTTACAACCTTCTTTTATCATTGTGAATAAATGTACTTATACTAATGGGGGCATTTCTACAATAAATGAAGATGCTTTTTTCTTATTGGACTAATAAAGGTTAGCATGAACAGGTCAGGATAAATATAACCCACTATTGGAAATATAGTATTAATAATTCCTAAAGGTGGATTAAATGAACAACTATACAAATGATAATACTGCCAGAAGATATAAAGCCCATGTCAGTATTTTAGGAACAACCCAATTGCATTTAAGAAATCCTTATATTATTGCATGGTGGTCCGCAGCCTTTCCTGGATTTGGTCATATGCTATTATCCAAATATTTTAGAGGATATGCCTTATTTATTTGGGAAGTAGTTGTAAATGTTAAAGCCCATGTTAATTCATCCATGATCTATTCCTTTCAGGGGAATATTGACATGGCAAAAGAGGTATTAGACACTAGATGGCTACTAATGTATATTCCTGTTTACCTTTTCGGTATTTGGGACAGTTACCGGACTACAGTAGATATGAATAAGGTCTATCTTTTAGCCGAGCGGGAGGAGCACCGTTTTAGTTCATTTTCATTAGGAGCGTTTGAGATTAACTACTTAGATAAGCGAAATCCCATGCTTTCCGTTATGTGGTCGTTGTTTATCCCTGGGCTGGGGCAGCTTTATATACATAGGATATTAACTGCTTTCTTTGTCATCATATGGTTAGTAGTATTTTATTATTATTCTCATGTTCAAGAAGCTGTTGTACTTTTACTTTTAGGAAAAGTAAAGGAAGCAACCTCGGTTTTAAAGCCAGAATGGCTTCTTTTTATTCCTTCACACTATGGGTTTGCAGCGTATGATTCTTATATCAATACCGTAGAAAATAACAAACTTTTCGAAAAAGAGATTAGGAATCATTTAAGTGAGCATTATCAATCGAAGGGGTTCAAAATACTAAAAGGGAAAAAAGTGAAGTGATAGATGTGCAGCTATTTTCAACATTTGAAACCAGCGGATTTTTAGAAATGGCCATTTCAACTTTAGAAAAAAAGGGGATTAAAAAAAATAGCATATTTGCTGTTCCTCTGGATAATAGAGCCGAAGAAAGTAAAATTCTTGACACCCTTCATCGCTCAGACGGAACAAGCCTGATTGATATTGGGATGGGTCTAGCTACTGCATTTTCCGTTATTGGAGCAAGTATTGGGTTTAAATTAGCCTGGGGACCAATTTATTGGGGGCTGATAAGTGCGTTTGTTGGATTTGTTCTTGGATTTGCTATTCGGCTTTTTATGGAGTTGGTGATAAAGAAAAAGAAAAGAGTTTTAAAAGGAAAACATTCTGAGGTAATCTTAATTGTGGATTGTGAAGAATCACAAGCTGAATTAGTAGAAGATATACTATGGAGCCATTTTGCATTAGGAGTAGCTAAAGTAAAATGATTGAAATAATTTTTGTTGAACATTACACACATTCCTAAAAAAATAACAATTGTAAAAGTTTGTACTTAAACGATCGGGTAGATTTACTTTAAGAGGATTGCTGGGGCAAAACTTATCGAGGGTGGACCAGCACTTATGCCAATTGGTCATTATGGTTTTAGTAGAGGTTTAGTTGGCTTAAATAATGGTTTGGAGTAACGTGCAATGCAATCTTCCTTCTTGAAAGACCTAGTGTTTTCATTAATTATAATACTACATGAATAGCAACAAGGTATTAATTCATCATCGGTAATACGTTCTTTCATATTCAAGAGCATAATGAATGGATCTCAGTTATGTAAAAGGAAACAAGAGCAGAAAAGGGGTTCAAGCAGCAGCACTTTTTCTTATTCAACAAAAGGGTTTTAATGAAAACAAAAAAAGCCACTCTGGATAAAATGTACCCTATAGTATAGACACTTTAAAAAAGTGCTCTTTCTATAGGGTATTTTTTGTATAATTTAAAGAACAACATAGAGATATACATGGAGACGGAGAATTATGAGTAAAAAACTGTTTAC